>CAZRBG010000142.1:0-1745 GCA_964598225.1 uncultured Pirellulales bacterium | reverse complement strand
AGGAATCTTAAACAATCGGCTTGAGAAATTACGTAAAATGAAACCTGCACCCCTTATTTCGGTAGCAGACATAAGTATGATGCCCCCCTGAAATTGACATCAATCTACAAAGCTAGATTCAAGCGTTGCCTCTATCTGACTTCGCCTGAGGAGTGACATCAGAATGAGCCTCATCGGAGTCAAGTTTGGCCGGTTCGGTTTTTGGAGGTGGAATTGGAATGTTTCTGCTGACATCTGGCGGCCCCCCGCTTTTCTGGTTGTGAGTTTCGTATTTACATTTCATACAACTACACGGATGGCCGAGCAGCACTTCAGCAACATCGTGGTACGGTTTGACAAATATTGTGGTATCAACACCAGAACAGCAACGAAGCTGATCTCGGTCAAGCATATCTGCACCTGCCGCTACACATTCATCAAAGTGACGATAAAGCCATTTACAGAGACGGTCAAATACAGAATCTGGAATCATCGGATTGTGATTGCTCTCGTCGTAACAAATGGAGGCAACTGCATACAGGCCAGCAAGTTGACGGCGAGTGAAATTGTAAGGAATACCGTGCTTCTTGAGGTCTTCGAAAGCCCGTAGCCAGACCTCGAGAATTTTATTCTTCATTTGTGGAGACAACATGTACTTCCCCTGACGCATGATATACATGCAGAAAAAAGAGCTTAAGTCTCTAAATCTTTTGTTTCAGCAGTTTATATTCAGGACTATGAGAGTCTCGTCGATGATGACGGCAATACGCTTTGATAGTTCTATCGGCTTAAATGAGGGAAGGAATTAGCAAGAAAAATGAAAAAAGGGAGAATTAGGGTGTCCGGTAAGATTTTAAGGCTTTATCGCGTAGGGCTGCCAGCAGGTCTTCACCATTTACTATTTACTATGGCTAAGCCATAAATCGTCTATACTTCGTGGAGCTTAGTGTTCTCGGTGGTGAATCAAAATAAGATCAGGGAATCGGTGGGGCAAGCCGCCACCCTACAAAGCTTTTCTGTTTATATCGCTTTTCGCTTGGGCAGCTTCCTGGGTTTGTAGGCAGCCTTTTTCTCCGTAGAGTTGTTTTGTTTATCCGTGAAGTATCGTTCGAGGGCCTTCCAATCGTTGCCATGCTCCGCCTCGATCTCTTTTCGCACGCGGCGCACCTCCTCGATGATGGGATCAGAGTTTATAGGCTTTCGTCGATTAGTTCTTCGGGCGTGCATATTACGGGTGTCTCCATTTGGATCATAACCTGATAGCTGCTGGTCCCACCATTGCTGCGTGATTTGCTGGTGCCCTGCGACAATCAGATCGCGGCTGGGCCGGGATGTATAGTAGCTGATTACGCTACTCTCGATGTATAGTTTTTGTTTCATTTTTATACCATTGAACAGCTAAACAATTATCGCAGCAGAAGGCAGATTAGTCAATCAGAATAATCGTATCCGAGGAGAATTAGGGTGTCCGGGAGTGAATTAAAGGCCTCGTTTACATTTGTTATGTGTTTGCCGCGTTAAGGCTGACAGCAGACTTTTAATATCCATTCGGCTACGCTCAGAGCCTGCCCTGAGCATCGTCGAACGGGGCAGGCTCTGCTCCCTCGGCGCAGCTCGGGACAAGCTCCGCAGGGATGACAATAGAATTGTTTTGAGTTCCCTCGACAAGGCTCGGGACAGGCTCAGCCTTAGTGATCTCTGTGGTGAATAAAAAGGGTGCAGGTTTCATTTTACGTAATTTCTCAAGCCGATTGTTTAAGATTCCT
>CAZRBG010000141.1:0-2629 GCA_964598225.1 uncultured Pirellulales bacterium | reverse complement strand
GTCTCAAAATCCTCACTGAAGATATCTGCCCTAGCCGGTATGGCTATAAACGCACATACAACTGAAATTAAAGCTATTCTTCTCATTTTTTGTTACCTCCATGACTCATTTTCAAATGAGTCCTTTTATTTGTATTACCAGCTTACTTTGTTGCCCCCACCTTCCCTCAAGATAGTGGAGCCAGGCCTGTGCTCCACCACTGTGCGAGAGCACATAGATGGGAAAAATCTAATTTCTCAGCAAGCTGCAGGAGGTCCGCGAGAATAGAGGACGTCTGGTGTGAATTGTGATTCTCGCCAGAGAGATATGATATCCCTCATGCGAGTTATTGGTATGGGGTCTTGTGCCTCGTGGTCCGGCTGGATGAAGCAGTACGCCGGGGCCGGGCAGACGGAATCGGGATTGACGGCGAAACTATGGCCGATCTGGTAAGGCCCGCCGTTGTGATACCATTCGGGAATGAATCCGAAGTTGAACTTCTTCAGGCAATGCGCAGAGCTGCACAAACCAAGGCCTATCAGTGCCGAAAGGCATAAATGGACGCTCTTCTGCCCATCGGTAAGTATTTGCGCATCCTGAGTTAACGACAGTTCGCTGAAGCCTTTTGCTGCCTGTGGTTGTGGTGATATGGAGTTGGGATTAAGGTCGAAATCAGCTACACTGCGGCAATCAAAAAGAGTATCGGAGCCACTTGGCTGGTTTGCTGCTGCTTCGCTGCGCGCCGGCTGTTGCCGCCGAACTTCAACGTCGGTATCTGATACCGACATCAGATCGGCTTGCACAGCTACACCCACTATGAGCGCAACGGCAAATACCGTAGGCAACTTATACCAGCTAATCATTGTTTCCAAAGCTCCTTATGTAATCAACCTTTGGTAGTATACGACAAACCATCTTCGAGTTCAAGTTAAATTAGGAAAAAAGAAAAAAATTTTCTCCTTGACTCTCTCTTCGCCTGCCAATACTGTAAAATCTGTCATTATCAGACGTTACGTCATTTCAATATTAAGAACGCATCGGCCGGCAATCATCTGCTTTCGGGATGGCAACGATTTTTCCGGCGCCAGCCGTATAGGATTTTCCTTTTTATGAACGGGATTCCTGCCTTCGCAGGAATGACAAGCCACAGAGTCAAAATTGTAGGGTGGGGCTCCCTTGGGGATGCCATACGGTATTGCCCCACCCTCTTTATCCGCCCACGTGAATCTGGTGGGGCGAGCCCCACCCTACGAAGATAATGCAATAAACGCTTTTGACGCGATAGCGTTTTACCCTTTCCTGCGCCTGTTGCGGGCGATCCTGCCTACAAAGCCATAAGTCCCGAAACCGGCCAAACCGAGCAAAAACGCCCCCGGAACGGGCACGACCGAGACCATGCCGATCTGATCGTTACTGCAGCTTGCAGCCGTATGCAGGCCCAGCGTGTACACCCGCTCGGACGTCAGCCAGTTGGTCGGCAGAGTCCAAGTCTGGATGAACCATTGCCGGCTGTAATCATATACGGAAGAATGCGCCAATGCCGCGTCGCCGGCGTCCGTCCCGCCCCGGGCGTAGACGCGGTAGTCCAGTCCCCGGGGAAGCCCGCCGCTGCTGTAGTCTGGGTGGTAAGAGCCCGTCCCGCCGGTTCGCAGGACATCGTCCGTATCCGGAAGGCTCACGAGATGGCCCTGGAGATCGGGACCGGAACCGCCGCCGGTATGAAAAGCCTGCGCGGCGTCGAAATACCCGCCGTTAAGCACCCGATAGTCCCCGCTTGCGTCGCGGGCCCAACTGTTCAGCAGGGCGAAATGGCTTACGCCGGTCGTATCCTCGACGGTAATGAATACATCGCCCTGGCCGTACCAGGTCTTCCAGCCGCTGTAATAATAGCCGTTGAGAGGATTCAACGCGCCCGCCAGGCGAACCTTCAAGCTGCCGCCTGCTCTTTTGATCCCCATCACCCCCTGATCGAAGTTGCGCCCGACTGAGCCGCCCGGGCTCGGGACCTCGCCGATACCGTGGGGATACTTCACACGATCCGGCCCGAGCGTCTGCATATAGCCCGGCAGCGTATCGCCGGCCTTGGTAGGCCCATAATATGATGATTGCAAACCACTTACGCCGATCTCTTCGACGGTCGTATAGCCGTCAAAGACAGACGACAGGTCCGCCGAGGCCGCCGAGCACAACAGGAACAATACCATCGCGCCGCTTAAAAGACTTGTCTTCATCACTCTCACCCTCCACAAAATCATGCCATAAACGACCGGCAGAATAAAAACACACATACCGGCCACACCTATCTCACTTTAAGGGTATTCTATCAGAATTGCGTCTTGATGTCAAGACATTTTCCGCGCCGTTGCGGGAATGGATGATGACAACACGTAGGGTGGGGCTTGCCCTACCCTACAAAGCCTGCGATAATGGGGAGAGAAAAAGTGATGAAAAAAACAAGGGCAGGAATCCAGATGTTCGGGACAAATGGATTCCTGCCTTCGCAGGAATGACAGGGCTTCACAGGAATGACAGGGCTTCGCAGGAATGACAGGCCATTGCAGGAATGACCTGGAACTGAATCGATTATGACAGATTGCTAGCACATGTTCGTCAGTTGCGTTTGTAAGTCCTTGTAAAATAAGGACTCGAT
>CAZRBG010000140.1:0-2788 GCA_964598225.1 uncultured Pirellulales bacterium | reverse complement strand
GCACGTAAGAAACTCTTCCGGAGCATTCACACTTATCGAGCTTCTGGTCGTGATAAGCATCATTGCCCTGCTGATGGGTATTCTGGTGCCGGTACTGAGCCGCGTCAGGAGGAGCGCACGCTCGGTCGTGTGTCTGGCGAACGTCAAGCGATTGGCACTGGCCGGGATGATGTACGCCCAGGACAACGGCGCCTTCCCGCCTCACAGGATGAAGAGGAAAGACTTCTTCGATTCGCACAATTACGTAAACGAATACGGCAGAGATCGGCCTCGCTGGCAGTGGTTCTTCGACCAGGGAGTAGGGCCGGTCATCGATCCTTCCGGCTGGGTAGAGCAAAAGGGCGATGTCTTCACTGACGACGACACCCTGCTGATGACCAATGACTATTTTATATGCCCTGAGTTTCGTCATCCGCAATACAGCGTATACGATATTCGCAACGGCTCCTACGGCTACAACTATCAATACCTCGGCAACGCCCGCGACAGGCCCGACTTGGGCAAGTTCCAGAACTTCCCCGTCAGAGAATCGGATATCGAACGACCCGCCGATACCATCGTCATCGCAGACGGCCGCGGCAGCGCACACCCGCACGGCCAACATTCCTATAAGCTCGATCCGCCGAAGCTCGCCCTCAGCACCGGCGCAATATATTTCGGCAACTGGAAGCAGCCGACCCTCGAGCAGCAGCACTGCCCCGCCGAAGACCGCCACAGCGGCAGGGCAAACGTCTCATTCCTCGACGGCCACGCGGAAAGCCTGACTCTCGCAGAACTCGGCTACGTCGTCGACGACAACGGCCTTGTCATCCCCAACCACCCCGCAGGAACCAACCGCCTCTTCACCGGCACAGCCCAGGACGATCCCGGCTACAAGAACTGAATTGGCTTTGTTTTTCCAAATATATGTCTCGTCGATCCCGCTCGCTTTCCTCCGCTCCCGCTGTCATTCCCGCGAAGAGCCTGCCCTGAGCAACGCCGAATGGGCGGGAATCCAGGGTTTACGAGCTTCGCACCTCGGACTTCCCACCAAGTCCTGTAAATTGGCTTTGAATTGGCTTTGTTTTTCCGCCCCCAAACCGGACTGTATTTACATAATCCTTTCCTTATAAAGCGGGTTACGTTATTCCAGATGTCCGCCAAATTGGCTTTGTTTTGCAAAAAACGACATACGATATACGACATACGCAATACGAAATAAATTGGCTTTGTTTTGCAAATTCGTTCGCCATCAGGACCGCGCTCAGTAGCATCTTGCCACGTGTCAATGCAATGTCACAAGACAAAATGCTAACAATCACGCCATGACACCTTTAGCTCCCTTAGCTTCCTTTAGCTTCATGAAGCTATAAAAACAAGAACGGCACAGGTGCTTAAAAGGCCATGAGACCTAAGGTGTTTCTATACGGTAATATCAAGCTGCAAAACAGCAGCATAAGAAACCGAAAAGATTTCGGTTCAGGGAAGGTATTTTTATACTTGACAGGAACCTATATGAATGACCCCTTTAGCCTCCCCCCATCGGTTCGAGCCTGCACAACCCCATAGCCTCACGGACTTTGTTGAGTTCAATGAACGCGCCAAAGTCTGAGTCCGTGAACATGCGAACGGCGCGGCTGATGTCCCCGGGCGCCTTTTGCGCCAAGGACTTCCGCAGACCTTCCATCGATCTCGCCTTCCTCACCGCAGCAATCGCATCAGCCCGCGGGATGCTGATTCTGTGCTCAAGCCACTCGAACAGGTGGACACTTTTCAATACCTCTTCTTCTTTTGCCGCCCTCAATCGTTCGTTCTCTGATTCAATGATTTCTTCGGATTTCTCTGGTGCCAATTGCGAAACAATCATCTCTATATAGCGGCGTAGCGTGCGATTGACTTCTGACATCTCCGAAACTTGGGTGGCTAAGCTGGTCAATTGTGCTTGTCCGCTCCTTCGATTGAGTAAGTCGCGAAACAGTCCAGCCCATTGGTCACGGAGCCAATTCTCTATGTCGGAGTACTTCTCAAAGCCGTGAACGGGGTTATTCCTCTTCTGTACCAGAATGTCATCTAACAATGTGAAGATATTGATAGAGTCTACGTGTGCATACTCGATAGAAGTGTTGTCTCTGTTCTTTCTGAACGTCTGGTACTCGCCGTAGACACCTGCTTCGACAAGAATGTAGATTGGTATATCCTCTTGGAGAGCAGCCTTGTACTCTTGTTTCGTAATGCTCTCATATCGATGAAAGAAGTCTTTTTCCGCTCCAGACCGCTCGTCCGAGGACGCGGCCGAGCCATATCGTCCGCCGAGGAGCAAGACAAAGATGTCACAGGTCTGAGCTTCTCGATAGCAAGACTCGTCGAGGGGTTGGTCAGGTGCATACGCTATGTCTCCCTTCTCCGACAGTATCGCCTCATACCCCAGCGAAGATATGAATACGTCTAAAGACGAACGGATATGTTTAAGGTCATAGTATGTCGAACTGACGAAGACTCGCGGTTTTGCCATCTGTGTTCTCCTTTCCGGCTAACAAGTTGTTATCTGCTTTTACTGATAATACCTGTCTTGGAACAGCTTTGCCGGGGGAAATTTGCCCTAATTGGCTATTTTCTATCTCGATAACACTCCAATATTCAGGTTATGCGGAAAACTCGGTTAATCCAGGTGTTTCGCAAAGCTATCTCTTTGTCCGCCATATAACTCTCCCGGTATTAGCGGTCATCGGAATTCTCAGGGTCTCAATTTAATACTTGATTCTGCTGAAAAACCTCTATCAATCAAGAATGTTCTTGACTTCGTGACATG
>CAZRBG010000139.1:0-2877 GCA_964598225.1 uncultured Pirellulales bacterium | reverse complement strand
GAGTGGCTCAGTCTAACTGAGCACAGATGGGTCAGTTCTGGTGAACGCTATAGCTAAAAAGCAAACGGGTCTCTCCGCATGTATTACGCCATACAAATGCCGTAAATCTACTTCAGGCAGGTGTGGATCAAGCAACAATTGCCCTTTGGTTAGGACACGAATCCGTAGAGACTACACAAGTATACTTGCATGCAGACCTGGAATACAAAGAAAAGGTCTTGCGTAGATTTGCGGGGGACAAGAGGAAGTCTGTTAAATATCGCCCAGATGACCAATTGCTTGCCTTCCTGAATAATCTTTGATTAAGGAAGGCAATATGGTGCCCTGATTATGCCGAGTAGCCGTGGGCCACATCAACGAGGAACAATGCTACAAAGCAGTTGAACCAGATTGCTCGGCATAATCCGGCACTCCACATAAGATTACTTATGCCGAGCTCGGCATAACCTATCCACCATGTGAACCCCGAATCCGGGGTGAAGTATTTCAGATAAGCAACGGCCTTGCCGCCTTTGCTTTCCTGGGAATACAACGGCGGCAGTTTCCTACGGATTTCCGTGGGAAGTAGTTTCATACCCCGAATTTTGTTGTTTGTGGCCCTCTTTTTCGCTGTTGCTGTTGTTTCACTGCTGACACAGACTACATTTTCCTGGGGGATATCCATTTCCTTAGCGATGCTGCCGAGGAATTCAGACATGTTTCGGCGCTGGTCTTTTCGCGAGATAGGATCGGACTCTATCGCAGGTATCGGTGTACCGATTACTTCGATCTGAGCAGGCTCCAATTCCAGGACAATTCTGCCATTCTGCTCGGAATAGACTTCAATGTAAACGTCGCGCCCGTAATCATGAGGCGGCAGGCCTGCCGTGATATCACCGGCCCTTCCGGTCTGACGCAGCGCAAAACCTTCGAAGTAATTGCCGCTGTCGATATCTGCACTGTCTTCGCAGGCATCTCCCGTGAAATGAATCTTCGTTCCCCGGATATCTCTGTGGAAGTTGCCCTCCAGATTAAAGGTCACCTTATCTTTCATACCTGCGAACTTCATCCACCCCGTGACCTTATTCGGGTGGGTATTGTCGAGTTCGCCTTCCTGTAAGTACTTTGTTGGTCTCCAGGCCATGTTAATTACCTCCGTTTCGTTAAAAAAGCGATGGCACGCTCTCTGCGTAAAATGAGCGTGCCATCTGAGTTAATGTGATTGATTTGAAAGTTGTGTGATACTGTTTAAAACTTAAGTTGCCGCCGAACTGCTCTGAGGCTGTTTGTACACCTTTTCCGTACCGTCTTTGTAGCGAATCGTCAGGGTCTCGTCTTCATCATACATAATAGTCTTCCAGTCCTTGACGATACCGTAAAGAGACTCTCGTAACTTCGACCGCAGGTACCCCGCAGGCCCGATGATAGTCGCCCAGCACTGCTCGATCTCCTGCTCTACCTCGTACTCCTGGGTGTCCCAGGTATCCCCTTCATCGTTCCAGCCGCCGAGGTGATACCATATATCCGTGGTCGACAGTTGACTTCGGGACTCAGGAGTAACGTAGACGTTCGTATATCTCCAGCGTCTTTCTGCTGCCGCATCTTCCAGTACCGCCATACAGACATCCGATTCAAAGACCTTCTTATCGCTGGTGTGTGCGGCTATTTTGAGCGACTCTACGGCTACAAGCGTTTCCTGCCAGATACCCTGACGGCCGAGTTCCCTGCCAATGCTAACTTCTACCTTGCCTATCGTTGCCAAATCAGCCCAGCTGTAGCCATCGTATGAACTCGAAATCGTGACCGGAACGAGAGGCTCGTCGAGTTTGCCTATCGCCGCCAACAGATGGGCGTTTGCCTCATCGGTTTCTTTGCCCCGGTGATCTTCATCGAAGCGGTAACATTTGGCCAATGGAAAATCCTTCGGCTTGAATACCTCGATGGGTTCCGGAGTATCCCCGCCCAGAAGCCCCACGCTGAACACCGGCTCTGCCTCAGGCAGCTTGATGCCAAGCTCCGCAGCACGCTTGTAGTCAGCGAAGGGAAGCTTGTGCGAGCCGCGCTTCTGAATGAAACGATACGCCTCGATTTCAATGGCTGCTTTCAGAGCTTTGAACGCCTTGTTTTCGATAAGCTGCGTTCTGGCCGGAAGCATCATTCGGATCCCCGTGGCTTCACCTGTCATATCCACCAAAAACACCAGATTTTCGCTGACGGGGCTGTAAGCAAAGTTGATGACCTGGCCGTGGAAGTTGACCAGGACCGTGTCGCGGTAGTAACTGTCTCTCCATTTGTTGTACCACTCGCCCAGTTGATTTATGTCGCGAACCTCTATCTTACAGCCAAGCTCGGGATAATGCACCGCTCTGCTGGAAACAAACGGCATCTGCGGGCAGGTCTTTCCATCGACAGTCACCTTCATCCCGCTGAAAACTGCATGTTTCTGGACTTTCGCGAGTTCCCAGGGTTCATCTGCAAAGACAAGCTCTGTGCCGCTGCATTTGTCTTCCACTTGTGTAAGCTCCAGCGGTTTTCCGGTCCAGCCGTCTTTGGTTATGACAAGCTTTCGTCCCTTCGAGCAGATGCCCACCTTTCGCGGCGCCAGGCAGAAGATGCCCACGCCCGCCGGGTCCTCGGCTTGCTCCATTGACTGGTCCCAGTCTGAGTCACCGAGATCGAGCAGTTTTGCAAAGTCATCGATTCCACTACCGTTGTCACGAACCGTGACGAGTCCATCTTCGTTGGTAATACTAACTTCGGTTGCGCCGGCACGCCTGGCGTTTTGCAGGATTTCGATGATCCGGCCGTCAAGAGTGCCCGTGAAAAGCCTATCGGCCTTCGATAGAGACAAAGCAACTAAATGCACGTAATGGCCATGATCTTCAGAAGATATTTAAG
>CAZRBG010000138.1:0-3618 GCA_964598225.1 uncultured Pirellulales bacterium | reverse complement strand
CGCATGATCGAACCGGTCTCCTGACCGTTGACGCCGGTCGACAAGACCAACATCAAAATTAGGAAAATTAGAATTGAAAATTTCTTACACATGATGATTCTCCTTCAAAAAAACACTGTAAGAATATTGACTCTGCCCCGGCGTACATACCGGAGCATAAATTGTCTGCCCGGGCACGGGCTCTAAGCGGGGAGGCCCTATACCCATAACACACAATCTTCGGACAGGCAAAAGAGCATCTTAACCAAAATCCCCGGCCTGTCTGAAAAACATTGTCTCCGGATTCGACTTTACTTCGTCCTCCTTGCAGGTGCCGTACACTGCGAACTGAAAACGCGATGTTTCCAGAAAAATCACTGCCTCACTCCAAAATGCGTCTCCCCACCCGACACTCTCCGGTGGTTGCCCAAAAAACGTGGATACCCATACGCACCATAAAGCCGAACTCTAAAATGATAAACATAATCCGGCAATATACCTTTATCAAATTACGTCCGAATATGTCAATAAGAAAATCTTAAAAGGGCCCAAATTTTTCGGTCGCCCCTTCCCGTGGTAAGGTTTCTGTAGCTTCGGCCAAGAATCCGGCAGCGGAAAAAAAGGCTTCATCCGGTTAATGAGTAGGTCGCTGCATAGATCGGGACCCTGGGATTAGATCGAGAGAAAAATCGTTTGGGCAGATGGCCAAATTAGGGCAGCCAGGGGGGTAATTTGGACATCTGGGGCCCCGAACGATTTTTCTCGGTCTTTGGGATCGCCGTCTTACCTACGCATTAACCGGATGAACCAAAAAAAGCAGGGCCTGTGCCGAATCAATCAGCACAGGCCCCGAATTGGTACTATTGCTAATCTTGTTGCCGCCGAAGCGGAAACTCAATCAGGTTAACATCAGTTCACCATCAAAATCAGTCCTCGATAAACAGTGCATCGTCCACCCAGAACTCACCTGCGTCATAAGCAATGTGGAAGGTGACGCTCGCAGGATCCACGGTCTCGGGAATGACGCCGGTATTGGTCGTATACTGCGCCCATTCCTCGGTGATCGTGATTTCCTTGGAACCATAGCCTTCCCACGGGTTTGCCGCACGTTCGGGCTTGATGTTGATCTGGAACGGTCCGGATTTGGACTTGAACCAGACGGAAAGCGAATAAGATTTGCCTGCCTCGAAGACTTTTCCGCCGTGCTGCAGACCGGCATCCCAGAAATTCGCACCGGCAGAATTGACAGTAACGTGCAGAGCGTGTTCTCCCTGGATCGGCATAGCAGGAACGGCAGCTCCGACCAGTTCATCAACGACTTCCATGCCGGCGTCACCATAGAGGTTCCAGCCGGCTCCGGTGAGGTCTTCTTCCAGGCCGCCGTTGGTCATGAGATTTCCGGCGGGCAGAACAACCATGACGTCATCCACGTCGACTTTACCGACACCACCGGGCTCGCCGTCTCCGACGCCGAAGATTAGCGTCGCAACCGAAGTGGGATCCACACCCTGATCCGCAAGATCGCTCACAGCAATCTTCCAGTTCATCCAGTCATCCAACTGTGTCGCGGCAGGATTCGGATGAACCACCGTAGCGGTATTGCCGGCTGCGTCTTCCACGGCCAGATAAATCTGCTCGGCGCTATTGCTCGATAAACCGATAAAGGTAGACCTCGGCTCATCGGTCACGTCGCCTGTAGTGCTGACGCTATCGAAAACGAACGTCCGCTTCTCGCCGGATTCGTGCGATGTAACAGCCAGGCCGATGTACACGGGATCGGTCATTTCAATCGTCACCGGGCTCTCACCCTCTTGCTCCCAGGTAACGCCATCGGGAGACATTTCGACTGTGAACGTATCACCTGCACGGGTAATGCGGACCCAGTACGGCGGGGCAATACCGGTCAGCGTACGGCTCGAAGACGAACCTTCGTTGGCTGTCTCACGCCACTGGAAGCTACCGCCGTCACCATTGCCGCCGGTGATAGCACCCATGACGTTTACAGAGCCTGGTGTGAGATCCTGACGGATCATTGGGCCGCCTTTGGCCCAGGCGTTCGACCCTTCACCGTTGTCAACAACTCGCGTGGTCATGCTTCCGTCGCCCGTCAACTGCCAGTACACATATTCGAATTGATCGGACGTATTCCAGATGTCCGCACCGGCGCCCGTGACCTCATACGTACCTGTATCTGCATCGAAGGTAGCGCTTCCGGCAGGTGCAGGCTGTCCGCGGAACTGAAGGGTTAGATCCTCGACCCCGTTGACGGTCCAATCCGACGCATAAGCCGGAAGGTCCCAGACAAGTTCGGAGACGAACGGTTCGACGGTGTTGTCGTAGTTCAGGGTCTCGGTGGTCATATCTATGGGTACAAAGTCGGCAGCCGTAAAGCTCCAGACCGGACCGGTAACAATGCTTCCATCGGCTGCGACCTGATCGACGCGCCAGTAGTGGGTTGCTCCCCATTCAGCATCGACGGCCAGGCTGGTTTCGGCCTGCCGGCCGAGATAGACGCCGGTGGTATCCGTAGCATCTGCGGCCGCAACTGCATTCGGGTCGGTGCCGAGGTACACATCCTGCTCCACAGCACTTACACCCGGTTTCCATGTCAGAACCAGTGATTGAGGCTGATTCTCAGCACCGTCAGCCGGATCGGGAGCGTAGGGAAGCTCCTCGACGCCCGCCAGAGTTCTGATCTTTTCTATCGCCACGACGGTATCGTATATCCGAGCGCCGGCGACCTTACCGGGGAAAGAACTCCCCTGCGTTACGCGACTACCTATGTGGACGCGGTCGGCTGAAGCGGACAGATCCCATACGTTCGATTTACCCGGGTCGGTGTCCTTCAATTGGCCGTCGCCGTAGTACTGGATGGTCGTGCCGTCATAAGTCATGGCGTAGTGCCGCCATTCCAGAGCTTGCTCGTCTGAGAAGATGGTCTCTTCCCAACCCCAGACGTGAGCTCCGACTCCGCCGGGTCCGCCAAGACTTCCGATATTAAAGTGGCTGCCGCTTCCGCCGCCGCCATCGGCATTTCCGGTGAAGCCAAAGATGAGGGTCCAGTCCGGAATGCTCGTGTGGTCGGCCTTAGCCCAGCAGGCTATCGTCTTGGGCATGTTGCCGCTGATACCTACGGAACCGCAATCGACGAACTGATTGTCGCCACCCGGCAGGCTCAGAACCTGCCCCATGTCGGGATCATCAACAAATGTCAAATCACCCATAATCACACCGTGATTGTCGTTGCCCGACTTGTCCAGAACCGCAAGACTGCTCGGATCTTCGTCGCAGGGGTACAAAGCAACGAGATTAGGTTCTTCAACAACTGGTGTAACCTCTCCCAGTGTTGTGAAACTCCAGACAGGGCCTGTAATGGTGCCCACAGGCGTAAACTCATCCACTCTCCAGTAATACGTCGTATCCGGATCGAGTTCGCCGGGAACATACGTGGTCTCCATCGACATCATCTGTACGGGCATTAAGGCCGCCGGATCAGTGCCGAAGTGGACGTTGTGCATGATCGCATCTTTGCCGGGAGTCCAGCTCAGTTCATCCAGAGTGATCACGTTGATGGCCCCGTCGGGAGGACTCGGGAAGTGAGCTTCCAGCGGCAGCGTCGTAAAGCTCCATACGAAGCCT
>CAZRBG010000137.1:0-3791 GCA_964598225.1 uncultured Pirellulales bacterium | reverse complement strand
GAGGTGGGGCAATTCAATTGAGCAAAGGCGGGTCAATTTTCGTGAGCGGTATAGTATATGGTAAGGTAAAGGCCTTACCAGTTCACATTGTTGTTTGCGGGCAAGATAAAAAGAAAGTCTTGCGTGCCGCGCGCATGTTTAATTACTGCAAGGTGGATTTAAATGGAAATCAGGTGAGGAATTCAGCGGCTGAGTTTAGTCGTTTTGACAGCAAGGACTGGCAGTGCCGAAAGATGCTCTTAAAATATTGGATTGAGGACCCATCGGAAATAGAAGACGAAGATTTGAAGATAATTAGGCAACTACAGATGCATTTTGAAACAGTTTCATTCACCGGGAAGACGGTAGGTGAGCAACTCAGACGCATCAATATGCTTTTGCAGATTGCCTGGATGCTTGGTGACAACGAATGTCTAAAGCGGCATTTTAAGCAATATCTTGATATCCTCGTCGCGAACAATTTGAACCGGATGGTTCTTGTAGGAGGACAATATGCAATTGAGACAACAATCCGCTGGCGTCAGTTTTCTGTAGCGGATGACTTATTGGAAGCGTGGGTAAGGAAGGCAGTCGCAACTAATGATGAGGGCGCTATTCTGAATTTTGGAGCCTCCATGATTAGGAAAAATCGCTTCTGGACGATTGTCAGATTGTTGAAAGAATCATTGTCATCGTGCAAAGAATGGAGTCAAAAGCGTTTCAATACCGAGTCGATCAGGTGCATCGCACTTCATAAACTGTATGTTTTGATGCAAAGCCCGAATACGGCTAAGAAGGGCCTGAAATTGGCACAGGCAAACTGGGTATCATCAACAAAAGGTCCTAACGATGTTCGCCGAACTTTGGTCAATAGCATTGCGATTGCAAAGAAGACATTTATTAACCTGGCTGAGCCTACGTCTAATCAGAAGGCTTTGAACGCACAGTTAGCACAAATCGAACAAAAGATGTTAGGAGCACAAAACCGTTAACCTTTATGGAAATAATGTGGTAAGACAAAAAATTAATCGAACACAATTTTGTATCGGCGCATCTTGGTAGTAATATAGACGAGAATCCTATCGAAAGGCGGCATTATGGGCAGACCGAGAGGTTTTACGCTGATAGAGCTTTTAGTGGTGATTTCGATAGTCGTTCTACTGATAGCATTGTTGCTGCCGTCGTTGCGCAAAGCGAGAAATCAAGCCCGAGCGGTTGTCTGCCAGACTAATCTCAAACAGTGGGGAACAACAATAGCGCTGTATGCAGAGAGTAATGAGGGGCAGATTCCTAATGACCGTGAAGTATCTGAATTGTGGTTCTTACGGGGCTCCTATCTTAGGAACGATGAACCGAACAAACCACCCGTATATCACCACGTGAGCACCGAACGTATAGCCCTGTGCCCCATGGCCGGCAAGTCCGGAGATAGCGGCTTTGTGATTATGTCCCCTTCGTGGAGGATTAACGGCGTGCTTGGTTCCACATTTAGGGCCTGGGAGATGAGAAACCCTGGCCGACCGTTTCGCTGCAGCTATGGCTTCAATAAATATTTGTTTCGCACTTACTATTCCTTCTCGCCCGAACACACTCGCAGACTTAACCAGTGGCCCATGAATACCTCGTTCATTAAATGTAGATCCAAAGTACCCGGACTTCTTGACTGCACATTCTATGGGGCCCAGTTTGGTAGTGAGAATCGTGAACCTCCTAAATACGGTCCGCAATCAATCAATTATCGTGGGAAGTTTGCATCCTTCTTAATAAACCGTCACAACGCGCATATAAACGGCTTATTCCTGGATTGGTCCGTAAGAAAGATCGGACTTAAGGAATTATGGACGTTGAAGTGGAGGGCCGGCTACAACACGGCGGGGCCGTGGACAAAGGCGGGCGGAGTGCAACCCGAGGACTGGCCCGAATGGATGAGAGGCTTCAAGGACTACTAAAGAAGGCGAGCGACCGCGGGAGAAATTCAAGGCGATGAAGTACTTCCATCTGGGCCACCGTCTTGAAGACGTCGTCAAACGAGAAAGGGAACTGGCCCGCCGCTAAGAACCATCTGAGTCTGCACGCTCCCGATCCGATAGCGAGGAAGGACTTCCTGCGGCATGTAATCGACCTGTCCCCCCTTTCCCTATACAGACTGGTTTCCCGAACGAACAAGCGATCTGCCGCAGCAGTATGAAGGGCCGGTGGAACGAATTTTTGTGGTCAGGATTCCATTGGTAATACTTGTGCAAATGAGGTAAATACAATGGGCATGAAGAAGAAGATTCTGCTGGGCTTAATGCTGTTATTGCCGTTAAGTTTGAGTTCGTGTGTGACCGTGGGAATCGAGAAGCCGCAATATTCGGTGCTTGAAAAGCAGGGCAAGTTCGAGATCAGGCAGTACGAGCCTCAGATTGTAGCCGAGACGGTGGTTGACTCGACGAAGAATGGGGTCGGACGAAGAATGAAGAATGGGGTCAGACCTTAAATAGTGATTCCGCTGATAAACCCATGAAAACCGGCAAAACACCCTCGTTTTTGATAGCGCCAGTGCATGTCACAAGGGGTTTTTCCGCGGAATCAAATAGTAAGTTTTTAGTTGACATGCAGCGGTTTTTTTTGGTATTTTTTCGATTTATGGCCAGGCCGTTGCGAATAATTTATGAAGGTGCCGTGTATCACGTGACCGCACGCGGGAATCAGCGCAGCGATATTTTCAAGACGGACCGGGATCGTGAACGTTTCATCAGCCAACTCGCGGATAGCGTTAGACTTTATGACGTGCGATTGTACCTGTTCTGTCTCATGACGAATCACGTGCATCTGGTGCTTGAGACGCCGCAGGCGAATTTGAGCCGCTTCATGCAGCGTTTGCAGACGGCCTATACGGTTTACTTCAATCGAAAACACAATCAGAGCGGCCACCTGTTTCAAGGGCGATTTGGCTCATCAGTCGTTGACGAAGATGAATACATTCTCAAGCTAAGCCGCTATGTTCACTTGAATCCCGTATTCGTCAGGTCACATAACAACAAGCCTGACCGCGAGAGAGTTGGGATACTGAGGGATTATCCGTGGAGCAGCTATCGCAGCTATATCGGCAAGTGCGCTCGTCTGGACTTTGTAGATTACGACCCGATTCTGGCGATGATGGACGTCTCCGGGAAAAAGCAGAATGCGGCGTATCGTCGTTTTGTCGAAGCCGGAATCCGCAATATTGACGCCGCCTTCATTAATAGCAGGCAAATGTCTCGTTTTTGCATTGGATCTGAATCGTGCCGCAAGCGCATGGATGATTTGTATGGTGGTCTGGTTAAGGGGTACGCCAAAAAAGAGGATGTATCTTTCCGTCGCGAGGGCGGCTTCTATCCGGTTGAGACTGTTCTGAAAGTCGTACGAGATGTGCTGGACGTGGGCCGGTCATCGCTGAAGAGACGCGGCGTGAATTCCATGGTTCGTCCCGTGACGGGGTACGCCCTGTGTCGGTATGGCGGCCTTACGCAACGCCGGGCAGCAGAAGTAATGGGCCTTCGCAGCGGCGCGGCTGTCTCGCTTCAGATCAAAAAACTCCACGAGCAACTGGAATCGGATAGACGTTTGAAGGCTATTCTGAATGACATTAAGAAAAGACTGGACGACCAGGGAGCCTAATACTTAATATTTGGTTCCGCTGAAAAAGTCCATTTGTCAAAAAATTATCCGCGTTATCAGGCCAATAACGCCAGTGACATTGACCGTTTTTAGGGTATTTCAGCGGAACCAATATTTAAGGTCTGACCCGAATGGCACTTCCATAAGTATTAACTTCCGTTGAGCAAACG
>CAZRBG010000136.1:0-3822 GCA_964598225.1 uncultured Pirellulales bacterium | reverse complement strand
TGACCAGCTTTCTGAGCAAGATATACCGGCGTTTTTACATCAAGGGCAGAGAAGGAGAGGAAGAGGACCCGCAAAAAGACGATAAGCTCCAAAAGCTGCTCGGTCTCCTGCAAGAAGAAGAACTGCTCAAAGACCAGAAGGTCCTGATATTCAGCGAGTTCAGGAATACGGCCCGCTACCTGGCCCAGCGTCTTGAAGATGCCGGGGTCGGAATCGTCGAACAGGTGGATAGCGGCAGAAACGTCAAGAATCGTGAATTGATTATCAAACGCTTCGCACCTTACTACAACTGCGTCGATGGCGACAAAGACTTGTTCAACCAAAGCGAGCTTTCCAAATGCCTTGACGACCCCATAGATATACTCATTTCAACAGACGTGCTGTCGGAAGGTCTGAACCTGCAAGATGCCTGTCTGATTATCAACTATGACCTCCACTGGAATCCCGTGCGTCTGATGCAGCGTATTGGCCGTGTCGATAGACGCCTCGATCCGGCCATCGAGGAAATGATTGACCGCCCGCCGGACCTGAAAGGAAAGGTCTACTTCTGGAATTTCCTGCCGCCGAAAGAAATAGAAGACCTGCTGCATCTAAAACAAAGACTCGACGGAAAGATTCTGCGAATAAACAAGACGCTCGGCATAGAAGGCGCACTGCTAAGCCCCGATGATCCGGATATGGCGATGAAGTTGTTTAACGAGCGCTACGAGGGCAAGGAATCCACCGAAGAACTGATGCGGCTGGAAAAGCAGAGAATAGAAGCCGAGAATCCGGAATTGTGGGAATCTTTAGCAAGTCTACCCCGGCGCTTGTTCAGCGGCAAGAAAGCCGGAGCGGGCTTCGGTCCCATCCTCAACAGACGCGGCGAAGAGATTCAGCACCTTGAGCCGAACCTCAAGCCAGGCGTATTCGCCTGCTATCGAATGCCCCCAATTGTCGGCAAAGCGGCCCAGAGCCTCATGGAATTGACTACCGAAAAATACGACCCGGAAACTCACGCCAAAGGCGAGGTCAAATGGTATTTTCGAGACGCCGAAACAGGCAAGATCAGTGAAGTCCCGGAGAACACTTGGACCGCCGTCCGATGCTCGCAGGGAACAGAAAGAATTGTTCAACAAGGCGTCACCAAATTAGCCAATGCCCGCAAGGCGATTGAAAGACACATTAAGAATACTTACCTAAAAGACATACAAGCTCCCATAGGAGCAAAGCCAATACTCCTTGCCTGGATGGAGATAAGCTGATGCCGACACCGGAACAAATACAACAGGCTATTACAAACATTCATGACCAGCGGTCTTTCATCCAAAATCTACTGGTGGATACTCTCGGTTGGCAAATACCGCAAGGTGTGGGACAAATAGAAGATATTTCTTTCGGTTGGACTCAGGAAGAACTTGGCGCTAATGATTTGGAAGGCCATATCATCGATGGCCAGATTTATCAAATTAGACCTATGAGTGAAAATCAACCCTGGGGAATTTTCATCTTGGAATTCAGAAATGAAGAAATATTTACTACTGGTCGTGGTCTTACAGGACCGCTTCGAAAGGTTCTTCGCGGCCTTGTCCCCAAGCGTCGCCGTCAGGCGAATCTGCAATCCTGGGGCAGAGAAAATCTTCTCTTTGTTTGCACACACAATTATCAGCATTATCGTTTTGCATATTTCAAAGCTCCAGAAGAAAAAGCTCACGCTTCACCGTTGACAACATTTGGCTGGGAACCTGATATGCCGGCTCGAACTGCATGTGAATTTAATATTCCCTTTTTGAAGTGGCCGGAAGATACAGGGAATACCCAACTTTGGTGTCAGGACTGGCAGCGTGCTTTCGATAAAGAAAAACTCACAAAAACATTTTTTAATGAATATAAAAAGATATTCGACATCCTGCAAAATGACCTTGCAAGCCAGACTGGAGACAGCCGGTGGGCACACGATTACGCCCTTCAATTTTTGAACCGATGCATGTTCCTGTATTTTGTTCAGAAGAAGCGGTGGATTAACAACGACCCCGATTTCTTAAAATCGTTCTGGCAAGCCTACCGGCAGACAAAGCAACCTGAAAATTCTTTCTTCGATAACTGGCTCAAAGTGATGTTTTTCGAGGCCTTCAACAATAGATTTCACCGTGGCCACACTCACTTCCCCGAAAACATCAAAAAAGCTCTTCAACTGGCACCATATCTTAACGGTGGTCTGTTTTCTGAAAATGAACTTGATAAAAAACACGACTTCTCAATTACCGATAACCGCTTCCATCAAATACTAACTTTTCTTGACCGTTATAATTTTACCGTCAGCGAAGATACACCGCTGGACATTGAAGTGGCCGTCGATGCGGAAATGCTCGGTATGGTTTACGAATCCCTTGTAAATATTTCCGAAGAGCAGGATCGCCGAGGTGAGGCGGGAATCTTTTATACACCACGTGTTGAAATCGACTTGATGTGCCGGCTGTCGCTCGTTGATTATCTTGCTAACCACCTTGGCAGCGGGCATAAAAACCTGCTGTATAAATGGATTTTTGCTTTTGAACTGAATGATAAACGACAGGCTGATACGGATATTGCACAAGCCGATCTGCACGCCCGGATTTATGAGCTTATAGGCCAAATAACAATCGTTGATCCTGCCTGCGGTTCGGGATCATTTCTGGTGGGGATGCTGACCATTCTCGATGAGTTGCGCCAAAGGCTTGAGCGTCTTAGCGACCAGCCCCAATCCGCCTACAAACGCCGCAGGGAAATAATAGCTCAATCCCTCTATGGCGTAGATGTCAAGAACTGGGCCTGCCATGTAGCAGAACTGCGGCTGTGGCTGGCGCTGATTATTGATGCACAGTTCACTCCGGAACAACTGCATCTGCGAACAGAGCCGCTGCTGCCGAACTTCAGTTTCAAAATTCGACAGGGAGACAGCTTGGTACAGCAAATCGGCAATATCGATATGGCACACCGTCGCGGTGCAGGGGAGCTTCCTTCTGCCGCAAAAGCCGAGCTTACCAAACTGAAAAATGAGAAAATCAAATTCTTTAACAATGACCCGACCTGTAAGTTCAGAACAGCAAGAGACCTTGAGCAGCAGGAAGTTATTGTTTTCAGGCATATTCTGCAGTCGGCGATAAATAAAATCGATTCAGAAGCAAAAGAACTGTTGCGCAAACAGGCAAAAGACGAATCCGCCGATATTGGCAGCCTGCTTAAGGACGATGATATCCTTCAGGAAAAAGACAAGCAGGCAAAACAGGCGCAAATCCAAGTACGGGAGAACCGGCTTGAGTCTCTTGCGAATGAGAAAAGGACACTCGAATCGGTTTTAAGCAACCTTCGCGACAAAACAACCCTGCCCTTTGCCTGGGATATCGCGTTTGCAGAAATTTTCTCCGGCGATTCGCACGGCTTTGATATTGTCATAGGAAATCCGCCCTATGTAAGACAGGAAAAAATAGAAGACCCCCAATTGCCCCTTGACAGTATAAACAACGAAAACAAAAAACAGTACAAGGCAAAACTGGCAACAGCGGTCTATAAAAAATATCCGCGATTCTTTAACTATAAACCATCCACAGATAAGGCCTCTCATAAAATTAATGCTAAAAGTGACCTGTACATATATTTCTATTTCCACGGTTTATCTCTATTGAATGAAAAAGGAGGTTTCTGTTTTATTACTTCCAATAGCTGGCTCGATGTTGGCTACGGCGCAGATTTGCAGGAGTTTCTGCTCAAACGTTGTCATACAAAACTGATACTCGATAACAAGGCCAAACCTATAGCGTTCACCAGAACTGACCCATCTGTGCTCAGTTAGACTGAGCCACT
>CAZRBG010000135.1:0-4133 GCA_964598225.1 uncultured Pirellulales bacterium | reverse complement strand
ATCACCAGACGTAGCGTAGTGGGGCAGTCACGCGGCGAAGCCGCTTAGTCCAAGGCTAAAATCTTCGGACTTGCCGCTCGGAGGATTGTGTCCTGTAGTCTTTTCGTGTATAATCACCCGTCTGTACAAGAGTTATGCTCTTTAAGGAGATTGTAGCATTGTAGCTTCTAACGAGACGTTGCAACTCGTGATAAAATTCAAGGTATGGGGGGCGCTGCGGTATCTCTCGCACGCCGAGATGCTCAGGCTGTTTCAGCGGGCCTGCGTGCGTGCCGGGATAAACGTGCGATACAGCCGGGGCTTCAATCCCCGCCCGAAACTATCATTGCCCCTGCCCAGGCCCGTGGGAGTTGAGTCCGACGATGAAATCCTGTCCCTTCGAGTGGATAAGGACAATGTAGGGTGGGGCTTGCCCCACCACTATCAAGCCGGTAGGGCAAGCCCCACCCTACGTAAGATCGAGACCGAGCTTTCGGAACAATTGCCGGAAGGTTGCGAGGTGCTTTCCGCAAACGTTGCAGATTCTACGGCGTCAATTCAGCCGGGATCGGCGACATACTTTCTGCCGATCCGGCCGGAGCACCTGAGCGACGCGCTAAGATCAACCATACACCGTTTGCTGTCGAGCGATAGCCTCACCGTTCGGCGAAAGACCGGTGCCGGAGGACGCAAAGTCAAGAATATTGACGTAAGAGCGTTTTTAACGTCGATTGAGATGCACAACGACGGTATAATCGTCGAGTGCAAAGTCGGTCCGGCCGGTTCGATACGGATTGATGAGGTTCTGGGCCTGTTGCAGTTGGACCGGAGCAAGTTGGCCGGGCCGATCAGGCGAATTAATGTACAATGGCAGTGATATGCAAAATACGAGTAACGAGATAAAAAAATGTCAAGAGAAATGCTCATAAATGTAGCTGAGAGCGAAGAGTGCAGAGTGGCGGTAGTCGAGAACGGCACCCTTGAAGAGCTGTACGTCGAACGGGCGAGCCTCGGCAGCCACGTAGGCAATATTTACAAGGGAAAAGTGGTAAATATCGAGTCCGGCATACAGGCGGCTTTCATAGATTTCGGCGTCGGCAAGAACGGTTTTCTCCATATAAGCGACCTGCACCCGCGGTATTTTTCAAGGACCGACTCGAAGAGCATTGAAACCATCGGCAGACGCAAATCTTTGAAGGAGCGTCCTCCCATCCAGGATTGTCTCCGCAGGGGCAAGGAAATCGTCGTTCAGGTGACCAAAGAGGGCATAAAAACCAAGGGCGCGACGCTCAGCACCTACGTGGCCCTGCCGGGCAAATATCTGGTCATGATGCCCTGGATGCGAAAGCACGGCGTCTCGCACAAAATCGAGGACGAGGAAGAGCGTAAAAGGCTGCGGCAGATTCTCGAGGACAGCGATCCGCCGAAAGGGCGAGGCTTTATCATCAGAACAGCCGGCCAGGGAGCCGCAAAGAGGGACATCCAGAACGACCTGAGATACCTGAGCCGCTTGTGGCGGGCTATCGAAAAACGCATTGAAACCGAAGGCGCGCCGGGCGAACTTTACCAGGAATCGGACCTCGTTATCAGGGCGCTGAGAGACGTTTTCAACAGTAAAATAAACAAGATAATCTGCGATTCTGAAAGCGTGGTGCGCAAAATCAAGGAATTCTTCTCTATTGCTACGCCGCGAGTTAAACGAAAAGTGGTGTATTACGACGGCAAAGTTCCGCTGTTCCACAAGTATAAGATCGAAGATGAAATCGCAAAAGTCCAGTCCCGCAGGGTCGATCTCAAAGGCGGCGGCTCGATCGTAATCGAGCAGACCGAAGCGCTCGTTTCTATCGACGTCAACAGCGGCCGCTATCGCAAACAGGAAAGCGCCGAGCAGACCGCTTACGAGAGCAACATAGTAGCAGCCGCCGAGATTGCCCGCCAGCTCAGGCTTCGAGACCTTGGCGGACTGATTATCTGCGATTTCATCGACATGCGCAACGCCAAACATCGCAAGGCCGTGGAAAGGGCCTTCCGCGCCGCCGTAAAAGGCGACCGGGCGCGGGCGAGAGTGCTCAGCATAAGCAGATTCGGCGTCGTGGAGATGACCCGCCAGCGCATGAGGCCTTCGCTGCAATCCAGCACGTATCTGGCCTGTCCCAATTGCGGCGGCTCGGGCTTTGTCAAGAGTCACGAATCGCTGGCCCTCGAAATCATCCGCCTGCTGAACCTCTCGGCGTCGAAAGATCAAATCAAGCGAATCGAGCTGTTCGCGTCGCCGGAGGTAGCCGACTATCTCCAGAATATCAAGAGAGCTACGCTGGCGCAGATAGAGCAGCAAAGCGACAAGCGGGTAATAATTCACGCCTCGGCCGATTACACCGGCGAAAAGCACGACCTGATCTGCTACAACGAAAGAGGAAGCGTGGTAAAACTGTAGTATTGTGGAACAGACCGACAATGCCGACCAGAGAAGAAGCAATAAGAATCAGGAGAGTTGCCGAAAGCATAAGGGATAGCATCGTTGAAATTTGATCTTGGATATGCACGGCGGGTAATTGAGGCTGAGGCTGAGGCGATCGCTTCTGTCGGGCCGATAGTGGATGATTCTTTCACGATGGCGTGCGAGATGATCCATGACTGTACCGGCTCCTGCATCGTCAGCGGGATCGGCAAGGCGGGGATAATCGGGCAGAAGATCAGCGCCACTCTCGCATCGACCGGCACGCCGAGCCATTTTCTGCATCCGGCCGAAGCCGTCCACGGCGACCTGGGCCGGCTCCGCGATGGCGACGTGGTCCTGGTCCTCAGCTACGGCGGCGAAACCGACGAAGTGACCCGGCTGATCAATGTGGTCAAGCAGCTCGGCATAAGACTGATCTCCATCACAGGCGACGAAAACTCCACTCTCGGCAAGCACAGCGACATCGTCCTGTGCATGGGACAGATGAGCGAGGCGTGCCCGCTGGGCGTGGCGCCGAGCGTCTCGACGACGTGCATGTTGGCCGTCGGCGATGCACTGGCGCTGACGATCATGAAGGCCCGCGAATTCAGCGTCGAGGACTACGTCAGGTTCCATCCGGGCGGCTCGCTCGGCGCAAAGCTCATGACCGTCGAGCAGTCGATGATGTTCAGGCCGGGCGAGGAGCTGCCTCTTGCCGAGACTGTCGATACGATACAACAACTGCTGCAAAAGACCGGCGAGGTCAAGCGGCACGGGGCCGTGATGGTCGTCGATAAAGACGGCACGTTGGCGGGGATAATAACCGACGCCGACCTGCGCAGGCTTTTGACAAAGCGCGGCGGCAATGCCTTCGATTTCAAAGCCGCCGACGTCATGACCGCCGACTGCAAAAAAATAAGAGCCGACGCCCTGGCCGCAGAAGCAACCGCCATCTTCCACAAATACAGAATCGACGAGCTACCCGTAGTCAACGCCGAAAACAAACCCGTCGGCATGATCGACGTCCAGGACATCATCACAATAAAAGTCGTCGGATAAAACCGCCAATTCATGGGATAAAGGAACTCTACGCCGAACGGCAATTTGAATTCTTTCTTTTTTTCCTTGCTCCCTCTACAATTGTAAAGTATAAACTACGAAATTAAATATCTAGGAGGTTGTTATGGCAAAGAAGAATTTTGAGCTTACCGAAGGTGAATGGGCGATTATTTCGGCCGTCTGGGATAATGAGCCGTGCGCGGCGCCGACGGTTCAGGAGAAGCTGGCCGGATGCAAGAAATGGACCTACAGCACCGTCAAGACGATGATGGATCGGATGGCGGCCAAGGGCCTGCTGCGGACCGAGAGGATTCGCAATCTGATTTTGTACCGTCCCTATTTTTTTCGCGTGCCCGATCAATCCCTGATCGCCGATGGGCAAGGCGACGGAACCCATCACGTGCAAGCGACACGAGGAGAGGACTATGCGTTTATATACATTGCTTCCGGCCGCACTATCAAAGTCGACATGGGGAAAATCACTGGCGATAAGGTGCAAGCATGGTGGTATAATCCCCGCACCGGCGAAGCGAAGTTGATTGGTGCGAAAAAGAATCAAGGAAAGATGGAATTCGACCCGCCAGGCAAACCCGGGAAGCATAACGATTGGATTTTGGTGCTGGACGATGCTTCCAAGAAGTTTTCAAAACCTGGTCGG
>CAZRBG010000134.1:0-4411 GCA_964598225.1 uncultured Pirellulales bacterium | reverse complement strand
GCTAGTGCTAAGCTACACGTACCCGTGACATAACTCATCTTAAGATTCCTTTCGCGTCAAGTGGTGCTTCCCGGCCGGACTCTCCCAATACGCCGCCGGGACTCATCGGCATAATTATACCAAGCTTTCGTCAAATATTCAATACTTCGGCCGCCGATCTGTCGGAATAGAGAGACTCAGCGGCTATCCTTAGTGTCCTCACTTTCACACGGGCACTGGCATGATGCCGATCTTCCTGGTATAATCTGTCGCAACAAAGGACTTACATAAAGAATAGAGGTTGGTTGATCTCACGACTTCGGCAGGATGACAAGGAAGTTCACACTAAAATCGAGAACAGCAGCCGGTGATATAACTTTCGCCGCGGATTTGAACGAAGAACAAATTGCTGTTGCCACAGCTCCGGGCGGACCTATGCTGGTCATTGCAGGAGCGGGAAGCGGCAAGACACGAGCATTAACCTATCGGCTTGCCTGGCTGGTCGGAAACGGCGTTGATCCCTCGCGGATTATGCTGGTTACGTTTACGAATCGGGCCGCACGCGAAATGCTCAGCCGGGTCGAAATGTTAGTGCAACAGAAGACGCGGGATATCCGGGGCGGGACTTTTCATCATATCGCCAATCGAATACTCCGCCAGTACGGCTCAAGACTGGGGATCTCACCGGATTTTACGATCCTGGACCGGGAAGACTCAAAAGACCTCATAGCCTCCTGCATCCACGATGTAGGCGTTGATATTCGTAAGCGGCGATTCCCGCGAAAGTCCGTTTTGATTTCCATTTCAGTTTTGTTCAAAATACGCTCGAATCTCTCGAAACGGTCCTGACCAAACGTTATCCCATGTTTCTCAATGAGATGCAGCAGATCGAACAGGTTCTTATTTCATATAACGACAAGAAGAGACAAAGACAGCTTTTGGATTTCGATGACCTGCTCAGCGGCTGCCTTCGACTTCTCACCGAACATCAGGACATCCGAGACTTATTGGCCCGACAATTCCTGCATATCCTTGTCGATGAGTACCAGGACACCAATGCCATCCAGGGGGCAATCGTTGATCTTTTAGCCGAACGCCATCGCAACGTGGCTGTAGTAGGCGACGATTCTCAAGCGATTTACAGTTTCAGAGGGGCCACCTTCAAGAATATCATATCTTTCAAAGAGCGGTACCCGGAGGCAATAGAATATCGGCTCGAAACCAACTACCGCTCAACTCCGGAGATATTGACTCTGGCCAACGCCAATATTGACTGTAACAGTCAACGACTCCCAAAGGAGCTGCGAGCCATTAGGTCGCCCGGGCTAAAACCTGCTATCGTTCCATGCCACGATCATTTCGTGCAGTCGCGTTTTATCGCCGAGTATATTCTGCATCTTCTCGATCAAGGGCGGAGCTTAAACGATGTCGCCGTGCTGTATCGCAGCCACTGGCATTCTCTGGAAATTCAACTCGAACTACAAAGAAGAAATATACCATTCCACGTACGCGGAGGACTGCGTTTTTTCGAGCAGGCTCACATGAAAGATTTGCTCTGTTATATGCGCATCATCCATAATCCCAGCGATGAGCTTGCCTGGCTTCGAGTTTTGAAGATATTGCCGAGAGTGGGAACTGCTCTTTCAAACAGAACGTGGCATCATGTCAGTCAATCCGACAATCCGCTCGAAAGAGCATGTGAACCTGCCACGGCTCAATTGTTTCCATCCAGTGCGAGAGATTACTATCGAGGTTTCACTCGACTCATGCAAGAGTTGAAGCAAATCAACTCGCCCGCCGAGATGATTGACAAAATCATGGCTTCAGCCTATGAAGATTACCTTGTAAGCCACTACGACGGCGCCGATCTTCGTAAAGAAGATATTAAAGGTCTGGCGAACTTTGCCGCTCAATATGAGGCGCTCGCTGCGTTCCTTGCCGACGTAGCGCTGGCCGGTGAGCTGTCCGGAGAGACTGTTGTAACCGGACCCGATGAGCAGGAGTTCGTTACGTTGAGTACGATTCATCAGGCCAAAGGATTGGAATGGGCCGTTGTGTTCATACCCTGGCTGGCGGATGGGAGGTTTCCCACCGACTTTGCCATCAATACACAAGAAGAACTGGAGGAAGAAAGGCGCGTGCTTCATGTTGCCGTGACTCGCGCCGGGGACGAGGTATATTTGATCACGCCCCAGTTCTGCCGCAATCGGTCACAGAGCCTTATTATGATGAAACCGAGCCGTTTTCTCATGGAATTGTCCGATGACTTGACCGAACCGATGGAACTCGAGGAAGGATTGCCCTATTCCGGCGACATCGGGGTTTTTCTGGATTGATACCAGCAATTTGCTCGGCTTAATCAGTGTTTTTGTAGTAAGATGATCAAGACTTTTGCTATTGCATATCCAGAATATCTCGGGCAAGAAATCGCGGACTCAGGGCCGACAATATATATGTACAGGTACGGGCTTGCGATACGGGGCCTAATGGGGTTGACAGTGCGATTAAATGTACTGAGGACCTGTTCTTTCGCCCACAACCTGGGGGCGGACTAAACGGTTATTGTCGGTTTTCGCGAAAAAAGAGAGAGTATAAACTGAGAATATGGATCATTACCTGCACAGGCATTCCCTGGATAATACCAATACTCTTTCGGGGTGTGCCTTAGATTGCTCCTGCCTCGTCCTGCAATACCACAGGGTCGCATCGCTTTGCTTTGATCCGCTCCAACTGGCGGTGGAGCCCTATCATTTTGAAGAACAAATAGAATACTTGGCGGAGAATTTTAATGTTATATCTCTCGGAGAGATGAGACGTCATCTGGAGACTTCCAGGCCATTTCAAGAGCGGACAGTCGTTATAACATTTGATGGAGGATACTCCGACGTATTTTATACAGCCAGGTGCGTGCTGGAGAAATTCGGCATTCCGGCGACGGTTTTTGCCACTTCGGCAAATATCCTGGAGGGTGGAAGATTCTGGTGGCAGGAGCTGGAAGAGGTGCTTCTCGCAAATCAATACTGCGGCCAGTTGAGGTTGGACATAGACGGACAATTGTACAGGTGGGTACTTTCGACATATCTCGACAGATGCCGGGCTTATGACGATCTGTATTCGATCTTCTCAAACAAACCACCGTTGGAACAAAAGAGGCTTACAAAAACAATTGTTGAAAGGTTGGAGCTGCACGCCGAGGAACTCGACTATCACAGGACAATGTGTGCCCGGGAACTAAAACAACTTGCACAAGGGGGCCTGATAACCGTTGGCGGGCATACGCACAATTGCGCCAAGTTGTCAGCTATGGCTAAATCTGACAAGATAGGCGAAATAATTAAGAACAAGGATATATTAGAGGAGGTGCTGGGACATACGATTGAGTATTTCTCATATCCGTTCGGCGCTGAACAGGGGTATAGTGCTGAAATCGCTGATATTCTACAGGACGTCGGGTATATGCTGGCTTGTGGTAATTCATACGGGACGGCCGATATCGCAGAAGAGACAAACATGTATGATGTGCCGCGAGTCAAAGTGGGAAATTGGAACAGATTTGCCTTCTACAGATTTCTGCAAAGATTCTTTGATTGAAATTTGACGATAATACAGGGAGAAGACATGAGTGTACGGGTCTTGGTTGCAGACAGTCAAAGGCTTGTAAGAGAAGCCATTTGTTCTCTGCTGCATAATGAGCCTACGATGGAAGTCGTCGGGCAAGCGGAGGATGGTCGAATCGCAGTGGATCTTGCCCGTGAGTTGCGGCCGGATGTCCTGATTGTCGAAACTTGTATGTCCGGTTTGAATGGTATTGAGGCGACCCGCCAAGTGCTCCGCGAATTGCCTGAAGTTAAGGTTCTGTCGCTTTCGTCACAGTCAGACCGGCGATCGGTCTGTGAGATGCTGAAGGCAGGTGCATCAGGTTACATACCAAAAAGTTGCACATTCGAGGAGTTGGCTTCCGCGATACGGAATATTGTTTCGGGCCGTATTTACCTGAGTTCCTACATAAGCGGATTGGTTGTTGACGAATACTTGAATTGCTCCTCCGGCGCCGAGTCATCTGCTTACTCCATCTTGACTTCCCGTGAACGTGAGGTGCTACAGTCGATCGCAGAGGGAAAATCAACGAAAGTGACCGCAATGGAGTTGCACATCAGCTCCAAAACCGTCGAGTGGCATCGTTCACAAATGATGAAAAAACTGAACATAGAAAGCGTAGCCGAACTCGTTAAATATGCGATTAGTGAAGGGCTGACTCCACTGGTCAGTGCATAACCCGATGCAAGGATGCCGTTATGAATCGGATCGTTAATTTTTTCAAACGGTTATTTAAACACAAACAGGAGCATGTAGTGTATGCATGTAAAGATATAAGACCCCAATGGCACTGTCATGTCTAAGTAATTGTCACGGTATGATTTATAAGCCACTT
>CAZRBG010000133.1:0-4522 GCA_964598225.1 uncultured Pirellulales bacterium | reverse complement strand
AACCCTTCCGCCAACGCTCATCCACCAAGCCACTGTACGCTTGTTTTGGGTCTAGACTTCTTTCGCATCGATCCAGGGCATCATTTTTCGCAGTTTTCTGCCGACCTGCTCTATCTGGCTGTCGTGGTCTTTCTCGTACAGCGCATCGAAATTCTTGTGCCCCGACTGGTATTCCTTGACCCACTCTCTGGCGAATTCGCCCGAAGTTACCTCACCCAGAATCTTTTTCAATTCGGCCCGGGTTTCGTCTGTAATAACTCGCGGCCCACGGGTAAGATCGCCGTATTCTGCCGTGTTAGAAATACTGTATCTCATATAGCTAAGACCGCCCTGGTACATCAGGTCCACGATCAGCTTGACCTCGTGCATGCACTCGAAGTACGCGATCTCCGGCTGGTAGCCCGCCTCGACCAGCGTCTCGAAACCGGCCTTAATCAGCGAGGTAAGCCCGCCGCACAGGACTACCTGCTCGCCGAACAGGTCCGTCTCGGTCTCTTCCTTGTAGGTCGTCTCGATGATCCCGGCCCTGGCGCCGCCGATGCCGTTGGCCCAGGCCAGTGCGACCTGCTTGGCATCCCCGCTCGCATCCTGCTCGACCGCGACAAGGCACGGCACACCGCCGCCCCTTTCGTACTCGCTGCGAACCAGGTGTCCCGGCCCTTTCGGAGCGATCATCACGACGTTTATGTCCTTGGGCGGCTGGATGTACTTGAAGTGAATGTTGAATCCGTGACAGAAGCCGAGCGTCTGGCCGGCCGTCAGGCAGGGTGCAATCTGATCGGTGTAAACTTTCGCCTGAATCTCATCCGGCAGCGTCACAATAATCAGCGTTGCCCCGTCGCAGGCCCCTTTTATATCGGTCGGCTTGTGCCCGTGTTCCACCGCGAGCTTGTAGTTGTCCGTCCCCTCTAATTCTGCAACCGCAACTTCGATACCGCTGTCGCGCAGATTCAGGCTGTGCGCGTGCCCCTGGCTGCCGTAGCCGATCACCGCCACCTTCTTGCCCTGCAGCGCGTCGATCGGTGCATCGTCTTTGTAATAAATCTTTACTGCCATATCTTATTCTCCTAATCTATCTACCTTGAGTTCATGGTTCATAGGCCGCGAAATGGGGCTAACCGCCAAATTTCCCATTTTCGCGGCATACTAACTAAGAACCACCCCAAAGGCAAGAGATTTATAATTATCCTTCCGAAGTGGCCGAGAGTACCCTGTGGAGGGCAACTCGAGGGCAATTTTAAAAGAGGCATGGCCTGTGCTCGGATCGTGGACTTTACTCTTACATGCCGGAGCCAAAGCCAATTATACTCTCAGTAACTTTCAATCCACGCCCCCGCGAAGGGGGCGACAGTATGCTCGATAAGTTGAGCATAATCAAAATGTTAGGTAATGTCTACCGCGAACCTTTGCTTTTTTTCCGTCTGGATGTCAAGATCTTGTTGTTGCCTTGAGTTATTTACTTGCCAATGAACGACTTACCTAAAACGCGAACCTCCCCGGAAAACTGTGGGCGCTTCGGGTTCGCGACGGGCCTTCTAAGCCAACAATGGCCCTTCAGGATCATAGCCCGGCTTGGCACCAACGTGCTCGACACGCTTCTTCCAGTTTTTGCCAAGAAAATAGAATCGTAGACTATCTTTCTCCGGATCAATTGTCTCGATCAGTCTTTCTTTAAGTTCCACCCATTGTGCCGGCTCAACCAGACATTCGAAAACAGAATTTTGTACGCGCTGGCCTCGATTCTCACATATCTTCGCCACATGACGAAGGCGACTTTGCCCTGAAGAAGTCTCCGTATTGACGTCATAAGCTACAAGAACCATCATTTTTTCTTATCCTCCTCAGCGCCACAAGAAAGGCGGATAGCCGTCGAGATCGCCCCGCAAGTAGCGAGCCAGAAGCTGCGCTTGAACATGAGCGAGCAAGCCAAGAGATATCTTCTCTTGCAGAAAGATATGTGTAATCTCTTCCTGCTTACGCTTCTGCCAGGCTACCAAGACTGCTTTTCGAGTTTCATCGTCCATTGTCACAGCACCGGACTCCGTTTTGACAAAGCCTTCGGGCTTTAGCTGCTGACGGTTCACCAATGACAGAGCCAGACGGTCGGCGAGATATGCCCGCAGTTCCTCCATGAGATCAAGCGCAAGACCGGGCCGTCCTGGCCTGTCTCTATGAAGGAACCCCACCGCCGGATCAAGGCCTACCGCCTCAAGTGCCGAACGAACGTCATGAACAAGAAGCGTGTAGAGAAATGACAACATAGCATTCATATTATCCAGAGGCGGCCTGCGGCTGCGATTCTTGAAGAAGAAGTGTTCCTTATTAGCACTTATCATGGAATCGAAAACGCGAAAGTACGTGGCGGATGAATAACCTTCAACTCCGCGGATCTCATCGACAGCGGCTTTTTCCTGAAGCTGTGTGACATAAAGCTGAAGGTCATCTACTGCTGTCTTCAACGACCGGTCGCCGGCAAGCTCGGATCGATCTCTCAGAGTCCTCTGGAGGGCAATGCGGCTATTTGCAATTTCCGCGGTCACAATAGACCGGGCAATTTCCGCACTCGAAACCGGATCATCCGCCCGGCGATACTGCTCACGCCTTAAGAGTACGTTTCCGCTTACAGGTCCATGCACGCGAGCCATAAATCGCCCATTCTCGGTCAAGAACGACAGCGTCACGTTATTTTCGCCGCAGAGACCCATCGCGAACGGACTGCACAATACGTTTCCAAAACAAACGATGGAGCCGAGATTGTGAATGGGCACGCGGATTTTGGCCACTCGCTCATGGCTTACAAGAACGGTGTCGCCTTTTCGCGAAATATACGCTCCCTGAGTCGTGACATAGAGTGTGTTAAGAAGCTTTTTCATGTCTATTCCAAAGCCTTTGCCAGATAGTGTTTGATATCCTTTGCAATCCCGGTCACCTTGGGCATACAGGTTTCATAGAGCGAGCAGCTACCACATTTCTTCTGGTACTTGGCCCTGGGCGTGGTCCCGGCTTCGTAAAGCTCATGAAGCTCTTCCGTCAGCGATTCGGCCCGTTCTCTCAAGCCCGCCGTCAGTTTCACCCGCTCCCGCCTTCTCGGACGGCCGTAGAATATGGCCCCATACTCGATTTCGCAGCCGAGCATCTCCTCCAGGCACATCGCCTGAGCACAGAGCTGCACCCGATCACAGTCGTCGATCTTCGTTTTGCCGCGTTTATACTCAACCGGCAGCGGCCGCCACAGACCGGCCGCCCCCGGCAATTCGACTCCAGCTTCCGCCCTATGAAACTCCACAACATCCGCCTGTCCCACCAGCCCAAGCCGCAACGATTGCAGCCTCAACCCGCGAACAATCCGAATCCCCGGCCGATCTTCACTATCCGCCTCATGCGTCTTCTCATGCAGATTCCGCCCTTCAGCCGTCAACAGATTCTCCGACCACACCTGCTCAAGATGTATCAACCCCCACTGCCGCGGACAAAACGCCGAGTGTTGTAAGCCAGACAACAGAAGCAGTTGGGATTCGGAATATATCAGATGATAGCCCCTCCCTCTTTGATGAACGACTCTAACTTTAGAACGCCTGCCATATAACCAAGAAAATCCGGATCGTAATCATCTTCCCAAACACACAGACCATAGTCGTCTTCATGCGATTCAAAAAGTGTTTTTATATTTAATACTTTTATCTTTGAAGCCCAAATTTGAACACAATGTCTTTGCAGATCATTTTGAGAGACTCTTCTGCCATTTTTTATTTTTTCAGCCATAGCCTGATCAATTAAAACAGTTCGGGTATCACTATCTATTACCCGACATAATCGGGACACCTGCGGATATTCCATTTCCTTTTCCATTTTCAGTATTTCGTTCGCCTTTTCATTTTTGCTGTCAGTTATTTCGCGACTTAGAGCATCTTGTAAGATATCCTCAATGGAAAGACAATTGAATGCATTCTCATCAAGCAATTTATCCAGTACTTTTCTTGAAAGAGCAAATGAAGGATTCTCCTTGTACAAGGGTGGGTCAACAATACGAAAATCCCACACTTCTGCTGTACCATATTCATTATTTCTGTTTATGCGACCCCCTATTTGCAAAAGACTTGTTGCAGAACAGGACTCTCGAAATCCTGTTCTAAATGAGAAATCGAGACCAGCTTCAACACAACTCGTAGCAACAAGCGTCCAATTTTTCACTTTATACTTGAGCCGCTGTTTAATGCGCTCGACGATGGGATCTCTATGAATAGGAGCAAGAGCAGTTGATAGGTGTATGACATCATGGCCTTTTTGCTTCATGTGTTCAGCAAGCACTGCCGCTGATTGAACTGTATTCATAATAACCAGTCTTGGTCCCTCTTTCCTTGTAAGCCAGTCGATAAAGGAGGCACCTGTGAACGGCTTTATTTCTCTTCTTGGGATTATTCGAGCTTTCTCGTATGATCTCATTTTTTTAGGAAGATCAGAATCCGTTACTAGTCCCAAAACAAGCGTACAGTGGCTTGGTGGATGAGCGTTGGCGGAAGGG
>CAZRBG010000132.1:0-4846 GCA_964598225.1 uncultured Pirellulales bacterium | reverse complement strand
TTGCCGACATGGTACCTTACACACGGATGGCAATTACAGGCAACCGAAGCACCAACGGCAATCAATTCTTTTGTCTTCTTATCCATAGTTTCAAATCCTCTTGTAATCAACAAAGTCCGCCCTTATGTCATAGTCACTCAGTTTAATTCGTTCCGGAAGATTCATTCATTCTCGATCTGCCCGCCTTTCAAGCCAGGTTCCAGGGCATGATCGCCTGTTCTTACTCGCAGCGTTTTATTTCTGCGCGTCGTTACTTCGTTTAGGCTTTCTTCACAGTTACGACCGTATCCATAAATCTCAGTTGTCCGCCGATGGGATCAGGCTCGGAGGGGATCGCCCAGTTTGGATTCACCCCGACTCCTTTCCACCATTTGCGGCTGCAGTCAGGTTCACACTCGTGAAGTATGGTTTTCTTGCCGGATGCATATTCCCCGTATTGCCAGTGGCCGCAGTGGAATGAGCATGATACAACAGATTTATGTATTCCTTCAGTACATTTTGCAACGGCCTCAATCGTCCCCGTTTCCGACTTGACCAGCACTCTGTCGCCGTCGTTGATGCCGTTCGCCGCAGCAGTCTCCGGGTGAATCAACAAGGGATTTTCATGGTATATCTCAGTAAGCCATTTATTGTTCTGTGTCCTGGAGTGAGTTTGTACATTGACTTTGTAGGTGGTCAAAAGCAACTCGCCGTCCTTGAGATTTTGATGTTCCGGGACCGGCATATAACTGGGCAGTGGATCAAATCCTTTCTTCTCCAGGAATCCGGAATATAGCTCGAACTTGCCGGACTTGTTTATTTTGTCGGGTTTGAACCCGGCAAATACTGCATTGCCGATCTTTTGCCCGATGTATCCTTTGTAAGCGTTCTTCGTATCCGTGTAGCCCTTTTCGAGAGCTTCCTGTCGGTTCTTCGCGTTTGATTTTGTCCAGTTCCAGTACACGCCGGTGGTTTCGCCAAAGATAATGTCATCGGCGATATATGAGGAATCGTTCAGCTTCTCTCTGTAGGATAGATACTTCGGTGCCGCGTTCATGTCGTGCCAGACGCCGTTGTTCTTGAGATACTCAAAATCGACCCCCGATTTCTCGCAAGACTGCCTGATAAAATCGACAGTGGATTCAAATCCAAGGTCGATCCCAAGACGCCCGGCGATTTCTATCGCAACATCCTGAAACTGTCGGCATTCACCTCTCATTTCGACAACCGGCTGACGAAGGTAGAATTCCGGGACCATTTCGTAGGAAACCATATCGTCCCAGGACCATCGCTCCAAATATGACACGTCGGGCAGAACAAGATCAGCCAGATGGGTCGACTCACTCATAGCGATATCTACAGATACGACAAAAGGAATCAATTTCTCATCTTTAAGTATGTCGATGTTTTCCCGGCAGCCGCCGTTTACGTACGCGGGGTTGTAACAATAGATCATGTAAATATCCGGTCGTCCGTTACGGCCGTCTTTGATCATTTTGAGAACTTGGTGATCCGAGTGATGCGTCGGATATGCTATCTCTCCGGGGAAACCGTCTATTATCTTTAGGCCGACGGGATTTGCCGATGCCTTGGGATAGCTGAACTGTGCGCCGACACCGCGACAAGTTCCGCCCTTTACGTCGATGTATCCGCAGATGGCGTCCAGCATCTTTATTGCACGTTCATTTTCAACGCCGTTATAGTGAGCCACAGCTCCCCGATACGAGACGCACGTGCCGGGATGAGCCTTGGCGAACTGAATCGCCAATGTCCGGATCTTTGCTGCCGGCACGCCGCTTACGCCCTCAGCCCATTCAGTCGTGTACTGCGATAAATGGTCTTTCAGTTGCCGCGGCGTCACATTCGTCCACGTTTCAATGAAATCGCAATCGTATAAACCCTCGTCCATTATCACCTTGCACATAGCCAGCGCAACGGCGCCGTCGGTTCCCGGCGTGATCGGTATCCACTCGTCGCTTCTCGCGGCGGTGTTTGAAAGTCTCACGTCAAACGTTACAACCTTTACGCCTTTTGCCTGGGCGTTTATCGCTCTTTGCGCCAACTGGACGTGGGACGTGTGGGCCTCATAGAAGTTGCAGCCGAAATTCAGTATCATGTTTGTATGCTCGACGTCGTTTACGTCGTAGTGCTTGCCCCAGGTAAGCTCCTGCGCGACCCACTTTGCACCTTCGCATATCGCAGTATGCCCGGCCACAGTCTTGGTGCCGTAGGCCGGCAGGAAATTATCCTTGATGATGGCGCTGTCCGATCCCTTCATTCGGCCGTAATGGAACATGAATTTCTCGGACGTTCCCTGCTTGCGGAGAGTTCTGAGACCCTTGACTTTTGTGCCGGCAATCTCGCCGCCATCGATAAGCAATTCCAGAGCTTCGTCCCAGGTTATCCGACGCCATTTGCCCTGGCCGCGTTTGCCGGTCCGTTTCAGTGGATACAGAAGTCGATCAGGATCATACAACTGACTGATCCCCGCCTGGCCTTTGGCGCAAATTCTTCCGCGATTGCGTATAGACTTTGGATTGCCTTCTATCTTTACCAGCCTGCCGTTTTCGACGTAGCATAGAATGGCGTCTCGGGCGACGCATTGCCAGCAGGCCGACGGTATAACTCTTCTTTCCGCATCGCTCGTCAGTGAGAAATCCCTTCCTCCTTCGGACAGTTCCATACCCTCGGCGGAATTCAGGTAGGCGCCGCCAAGAGTCGCGGTCCCTGTAACTGTAAGGCCGCCACAATTTTTCAGAAGCTCTCTCCTTGTTATGCCATCCGATTTCACATTATTCTCCTTTGCTCGTCCCTAAAAGCTGACTCGGCCGGCATAGATAACCACAAACCTGACAGCCAAGACTCCGATCAATAGTAATACGCAGGCCAATCCCGGCAACAACCTGCTCTTGAATACGCCCGTCAGGAACAACAGGACAAGCGGCAGGACTGATCCGACTATGATTTCAAGACCCACAAACCACACGGAAAACCGGCCGGTCAACAGGATGTCGGCCACTTTGGCCGATTCGGCGGAATCCGTGTACAAAGCTGCAATCTCGGAACCCACCATCAGCAATTCGAGTATCACCAGAACGCAAATGAGTCTCTTTAAGCCAAAAAACGGTTCTGTTGGCTCCCGCTCGGTCACAGTCATTACCAGTACGGCCACCGCCGCCGCGCTGATTAACCCTCCCACCAGGAACATCCAGGGCAACAACGCCGAATCCCACAACGGATTACCTGACAATTGCATCAGCACCAGTCCGGTATACGTGCCTGCAAATATCGCCAACGGCACACCCAACCAACCCAGCATCTTTGCATTGCCGTCCCTGCCTATGCACCACAAGAAAGCATAAACAACGCTTACGAACATGAATAAGGTCAGCGCCCAGGCACCCCATGAAGTCACGGAACCCGGCCTGAAAGTGGTAAGTACGAGCCAGAATTTGAAAGGATGCCCGAGGTGAGATACCAACAACAACATACCGAACGCCAATGCAACCGGCGTTATCTGTGCCGCGACTTTTGCCGGATGCTTCAAATTCTCCTTGTAATAGCCGGCCCAATACGAAAGCAGGAAACCACCGCCGGCCAGACCGCCGAAAAAGAAATAGAGCGCCACCGTCCAATTCAGTGCCGGCACGTGATGAACATCATAAATTAACACGGCTGCACTCCTTTCAATTACTCCTCAATATCGCAGATATAGTAAACCTGAGGTTCCGTTCCCAGCTTCGGCCTCAGAGTCCTTGCCTTGTTCGTCCTGAGAAGGTCCGAAACCTCGCTATCGGGATCACCGAAGTTACCGAAAATCCTCGCCCGCCCGACACAGGTATTGACGCAGGCAGGCACAACTCCTTTGGCAACACGATGAAGGCACAGGGTGCACTTTTCGGCAGTTCTTGTAGCCGGATTAACGAACCTCATTTCATAGGGACATGCTGCCACACATAGCCGGCAACCAATACATTTGTTCTTGTTCACATTGCTGATGCCGTGTTCGTCATAGTGCGATGCCCCTGTGGGACAGACGCTCACACAAGGCGCCTTTTGGCAGTTGTTACAGAGTTTCGGTAGAAAAATCCTTCTGACGTTCGGATAGGTTCCGCTTTCCGTTATTTTCACCCATGATCTCCAAACGCCCAGCGAAACATTGAACTCGGATTTGCATGCGACCGAACAGGAGTGACACCCGACGCACCTTCGCAAATCGATAACCATGCCGTAGCAATCGTCCTTCTTGTTCTTGCTGTCTTTGCTTACGTTGCCTTTCGCTTCTCGTGCAGCCAGAATTGCGGCCGCCAACCCGGCCGGAGCGGAAGCGCTTAAAAACGTTCGCCGCGATGCATATTTCTTGCAAGGTCTTTTTGCTTTTTCGTCAATCATTTTATTGTGTTCTTTCATTTAGAATCTCAGGCAATTTCTCAATGAAAGCTTTGATCTCATCTCGCACCCGGCGGTAACAATCGAGCGCTTCTTGAGGCGTTTTCGCCTCTTTGGCAAGCCGAGGCGGATCATCAAAACCCACGTGCACTATCTTGGCCTTGCCGGGAAAGAGAGGACAGGACTCATGGGCGTGGTCGCAGACGGTCACGACGTAATCGAAGGTAATATCCCCGAGTTCGTCCAGGCGTTTGGAACGATGATCTGAAATATCCACGCCGGCCTCAGCCATAACCTTGACGGCATCGGGGTTCAGACCGTGCGATTCGATCCCGGCCGAGTACGACTCGATGACATCGCCCTTGAGGCGCCGTGCCCAGCCCTCAGCCATCTGACTGCGGCAGGAATTGCCCGTGCACAGAAATAAAACTCGTAATTTTGTGTTAGGTTCTGTCTTCATTGTCATTATTCAAATCCC
>CAZRBG010000131.1:0-5152 GCA_964598225.1 uncultured Pirellulales bacterium | reverse complement strand
GCCTGTTTTTCTATATTCTTATAGGGCCTTAACGCTTATGGAAGTGCCATTCAGGTCTGACCCCGACTTTTCGCAAGATAGAGTATTTGCCGGATTTCGGTTCTGAAGTACCTTTTGACAGAAACCTGTCCTCTTCGTCTGTTGCCTGGGGTAATGGTACATGGAACGATTATTATGGTTGCCAAAGCAGCAATGATTTCTGGACAGAGCTTGTTGTAGCTGCGTTTCAACCAGCCGAGGGTGCGGACGGTGATCCTGACATGGAAGCGATCGTTTTCGGGTCTGCAAAGGCCTATGGTGACGACAATCAATGCGTAATATACTATGAGTCACTAGCAGACAGCGGTGTAGCACCTAGTAGCGACAAAACGTTAGCTCACGAAGTGGGACACGGTGCTGGGATTGTTGACAATGCGTGCAAATCCGGGTGCTTAATGTGGACCGATGAGTACAGCCAACTGGGGGATTATTTCTGCGATTGGTGCCTGCTAGACATGAGGATGGATTCAAATTACTAATAGAGAACGTTTTCTTTTCAACTTTTCTTAAGGATAGTAGCAATGAGAAGCTCACATAGAACAGTTCAAATAGCGTTTGTAATAACCATACTGACGTTTATTGTGCCCGGCATCAGCAACGGCAAACCTTACCGGATAGTAATTGACTCGAAACATAGATCGCTCAAGGTTGGCGACCCTCTAATCTTGAAATTAGTATACAAGTATGAGACGCCTCTGGTTAATCCGACAACGAGTGAAGTCGTTGAGAGTTTTCTACACCATGCATATCTTCGTATTGAGCACAGAGAGGCAGTCTATTCAACCAATCGTCTTCCGGTTTTCCCGTCGAGCCTTACTTTGGAGGACAAAAATGGATTGGAGTATAGCAAATGGTTCGTATTTCTATATCATCCGGGCGAAAGGAGACTCCTTTTCCCTGTTCCAGGCACCTACAAGGTAACAGTCAGTGGCTACGCGCTAATTTCAAATCCCATAGACGTAATCGTCGAGGCGTCGTCGGAACTGCAAAAAAAAGCGTTATCACTACTTTCAGATCCTAACGACTATACCTATCTTGAATACCACTTTCATGAATATAAGGAGAAACGCCCGGAGAGAATTCTTCATTTGAAAAAAGTAGTCGAGCAGTGTGAAGGAACCGTCCTCGCTAACTGGTGTGCGGCCCGCTTGGGTCTGGAGTATTTCAGACAATTCCATGCAAAGCACCCGAGCTTTGTGAAATTCCAGGAGCAATATGAGAAAGGTGGAGCCAATGAGCCGCTTTTCCAACAGGCGTACAAATGCCTAACAATGGGCAGCAAACTGGCGGATGAATTCCCGATTCGTGAGGAAGTGCTAAAGAATCTTGTCACGGTTGAATTTACGAAAGGGAACGCTGAAAGAGCAATTTCCATTCTTGATGAGCTTGGAGCTAAATATCCAAAGGGAAAGTACGGAAGAAAGGCAGCCAAGTGGAAACAGGAACTCCTTGACATTCAAGCTCGCAAGGATAAGTGAAAACCGTAAAAGGAAGAAGAATTGTATCCGGCGTTTGGTTTGTGTGAGGGATGGACACAGGTTGCTCTCTACAGTAAAAAGAAATATTAATAGTTTCCGGCAATTTGATGATTAGGAATCCGCCCACGCATGGTTGTTGATAAGAAGACATCGTACCAATTGTCAGTAAAGCTGTTGCATATATTTGTCGCCGTTGTTTTTAAATCCGGGGACACCAGATTACCCATACCCCGGGCTCATTCCAATGACAGGTCAGGGCGGATCGGTTGTTTAGGATGAGTTCGGCTGCTTGTCTATGATGGTCATTTCGGTCAGGCCGTAGATTTTGTAGCGGATACCTCGCCAGCAGATTGTTCTGCCGAAGGCTGAGGTTATGAAGAACGCCAGCAAGAGTATCGACCAGCCCCAGGCAAAGGCGATGTCGGCCAGGCGGGCACAGCGAAGCGCGTCCCGGTCTCTTTCGAGCAGCCTGGCGATCATGCGCTGGCGGGCGAATGCTCGAATTCCCTGGCCCAGGAAGAGAATGGCCGCGACTGCGCCCATCAGCAGTCTGCCCGATTGCGGGATCGGTCCCCAGATCGCCAGAGCGGCACTGCCCCACAGCCCGAGAACGCTGTATACGATGCAAAATACGCCGAACCACCACGTCCCGGGCATACTGATGCGGGTGATAACAAGCTGACGGCGGGCGAATTCGAACAGCTCCGGCCAGCTCATCGCCTCGTGAGAAGCGACCAGACACGCCGGGACGAATGCGATCTTCCGCCCCGATTTCTTGACTGCGCAACTGAGCGTATAGTCGTCGCTAAGGGCCCCGGGCCACATTTTGTCCAGGCCGAGAGACCTGAACGTATCGACGCGAATCGCCATTGAGCCGCCCCAGGCCTGATTGAAGCGGGTATTACCGAGCAACTGGGCGATCTTGGCATTGACGCACGAGAGGGCCAGAGTTGCAAAGTTATTCTGGTCCGGCACGAACCAGCGATAACCCGTGGCCGCCCCGTTCTTGTCCTGGCGCAGGGGATAGACGATATGCGAAAGCCAGTCGGGCCGCAGATATGCATCCGAATCGGCGAAGGCCATTACCTCGATGGAATCGTCGATCTGATTGTAGGCGTGAAGGAGATTATGTATTTTCTGGCTGCACGACTGGGTCGGCCCGGCAACAAGGATACCGACGCCATGGGCATGGGAAGATGATTCCAGTTCGTCCCTCAATCTGTTCAGCTCGGCATACGCGGGATCGGACTCATCCTGCACGACAAACCACAGTCGGTAACTGTCGTAGTTCTGCCGGAAGCAGGAGGCGATGTTTTCGTGAAAATGAGTATCCAGCCCGCGGCACGGGACGATTATTACGGCATTCGGCCGGTAGGTTCTTATTCTCTTATGTCTCTTGAGAACATCCCTGTAGTGACCTACCATCTTGAACATAAAAGGAAATTGGATAAGCAACAGTGCAACGGCAATTATTTCGTACCACGCCATATTAATAATCCACGCTAAATCCGTTCTAAAGGGTCAAAGGGGGGAAGCTACGGTTGAAAAGTGCCGGTTCCTTCCGGCGGTACTTCGTTCAGCCATTTTTTACAACTTTCCGACGAATCCGCAACAATTCACGGAGAATCTGCCAGGAATTACGCGCCGGCGACAGGCGGCTGTCCGGATCGCAGACCCAGTCGAGAGCAAACTCCTTTATTTTATATCCTTCCTGCACGGCCCTGAGAACGACTTCGATATCAAATGTATATCCGTCTGTAATACACTCATCATAAAGATGCCGTCCCACATCTCCTTTGTAAATCTTGAAACCGCACTGGGTGTCGGTCAGTTCCGCGGGAACACCCATGTCTTTGATGACCAGCCAATGGAACAGCCGCGAGCATAACCGCCTGTACGCACTCTGCTTGCGCAGGATGTGGCAGTCTTTCATTTTGCGGGAGCCGTGGGCGATGTCACACCGTTGGTGTTTTATGAGTTGAAGTCCCTTGAGAGTGTCCGAAAATGAGACACATCCGCCGCTGTCCGCAAACATCACATAATCACCTTGAGTGGCTTTCATCCCTGTGCGCACGGCATGACCTTTGCCGCGATGCTCGGTCCGGATAAGTTCGAGACGAGCGCCTTGAGGCAAGCCGGCTTCGGCTTTCCCGGCGGCTTTTGCAGTGTCGTCAACGCTGCCGTCATCAACTACTATGATCTCGCCTTCCATACTGTTATCATTCAAGAAAGCCGCCGCAGACCGGATGTCTCTGGCGATTTTGGCACTTTCATTAAATACGGGTACTACGATGGAAAGATCCATATTTACCTCGATTCTTCAAGAGACGCGCGATACCGAACGGATTATAACCTACACCTGAAGGACTTTTCAAATACTAATTCTGGCCTATTATTTGCGATTTAGGGCCGCAAGCCCGTTTTTTGGAGGCGCTAGTGATGGTCCTGCATTGCGTGTTGCAGAACCGTTTGCCTATCGGTATAATGGTTTGACTTAGTCGGCTCCGGCGATTGCGGGGCCGGACTGCGTGTAAGTTTGAAGCTGCTCTTTGGGAATTTAACTGAACATTTCCCGTTAATGGTCGAATGAATAAAAAAGCTGACATGCGCCTTACCAAGGAGCCATGAAAGGAGCGATTGACATGGACAAACAACAAAACAACAACTATAGTCGAAGGCAATTCATAGGAACGGTTCTGGCCGGGACCGGTGCTCTTGTGGCCGGGCCGGGTTTGGCACAAGTGCAGGCCGGCGGAATATCCGGCCGCGGACACAAGATAACCGACGTCGTCACGCTTGGAAACAGCGATATAAAAACCACTATGCTGGCCCAGGGAACCGGTTGGAGAGGCGGCGCTCGCTCGTCGGCACATACTCGCCTTGGTGAGAAGGCATTCACCAAGCTGATCCGAACCAGCCTGGACAACGGAGTCCGGTTGATGGACATGGCCGACCTCTACGGGTCTCATCCATATATGCGTACGGCCCTCAAGGGGGTTCCGAGGGACAATTATAATATTCTTACCAAAATCTGGCCGCGAGAGGCCTTCTGGAACATGCCTTCGGGCGGAGCGATTGAGGAGGTGAACCGCTTCCGCAAGGAACTCAACACCGACCTGCTTGAAATCTGCCTTATACACTGTATGACGGATACCAAATGGCCCGACACTTACAAACGCATCCGCGACGAGCTGGATGAGATGAAGCAAAAGGGCGCGGTCAAGGCGATCGGCGTCTCGTGTCACGACCTGGAGGCGATCAAGGTTGCGGCCTCTGATCCGTGGACCGATGTCATCTTAGCCCGCATAAACAACGCAGGCAAAAAGGCTCTTATGGATGGAACTCCCGAGGAGGTATCGGCCGTACTCAAGCAGGCCCGGGCAAACGGCAAAATTGTCATCGGCATGAAGATATTCGGCGAGGGCAGGCTGACCAACCCCGAACAGAAAGATTCGTCTCTCAAGTACGTATTCGAGAATGAGCTGGTCGACGCCATCACTATAGGCATGATGGAGCCGAAGCATGTTGGCGACACCGTCAGGAGAGCGAACAAAGCGCTGAGGGCATAACACCACAAAACTCTAAGGATCGTGCATGAAATAACTTCCCGATTTGTATATGGTCTGGCGTAATAA
>CAZRBG010000130.1:0-5496 GCA_964598225.1 uncultured Pirellulales bacterium | reverse complement strand
GTGTTCGAATTCGAAAACCCGGCTTTGCAGGTCGAGGTTATCTACACTCTCAGTGGAGATCGCCCTGTTTTGCGAAAGACTGTCAATTGCCGGGCGAAGAAGGACACTTATATCGCGGGCGTGGGTCAGTGGCATCTTAAGCCCGACGTGCCTATGTCGTGGCCGGGGAATAATAAGTATGGTTTGCCTGCGGTTCTACTCGCGTCGGGCAAGGGTTGTTTCTTCACATTGGAGTGGCCCAGGGCTCATCTTTCGTACCGCGACGGCACGATTGAAATGACCTATCGGCCGGGATTTATGCTTGAAGCGGGTCAAACGAAGGAGGTTTGCGCCGGTTCGCTGGTCTGCTTTGAAAAGACCGCCGCGCACGTTGACGACCTTGACGCCGCCCGGCAGGCTTTCATCGAGCATGTAAGAGAGCGCGTCGATCCCGACGTGCCGTTTGTGATTAAATACACCACGTGGGGCCCGTGGCTGGCCTTTACGAATTCATCCCGCATCCTGATGAATCTCGAGGATATGGCCTACGTGGGCGCCGACCTGATGCACTTCGACCTGGGCTGGCAGAACGGGGACCATACGTACAGCGAGCGGCTGCCAAAGGTTCGCGATGCCAATGATCTGGCCTGGGACGCCGCTATGACGACGGAAAGCAGGCTGCCCAACGGATTACTGCCCATTAAAGCCGTGACCGAGTCGCTCGGCATGAACGTGTCCTTATGGTTCGACACGACCGGCCGCTGGACAGTGGATGAAGGCGATCTATGGGCTGTCGAAAGATCACCTGAGGCCGAGGCCGCCCAACGCAGAAAGCCGCCGAGATCCACCGCCAGCCCGTATGGCGATCGGCTCCAGGAATTCGCGGCTCAATGCATCGAGCGATACAATCTGCGGGGAATTCTGTTTGACGACCAGGCTTATATGGCTGATTATTCGACCGATCCTCAGTGGAGAAGCCTCGCTAATGCGTGGAATTCCGTAGACATACAGATGCGCAAGACTATCGACATCTTCGATATGGCCAATGAGATGAGCCCCGGCCTTTATCGGTTCTGGTGCAGAGGAGACACTACGCCCTGGATTCTGCTGCATGCAACGCACCTTCATGCGGGCGATCCCGGCGCCAGCGCCACGATGGGTGAGGTTATGAAGACCGATTTTCCCGTCCGCGCTCTGGCGTTCGAGAGATACCGTAGCTGGCAGGCGAAATACGAGCGGTTTATGCCGCCCTGGGGCATTAAAGGCGATATCGCGGGCTGGTCGATACAACAGGGCTCGCCGATATGGGTGAACCCCGCCCACAAGGATTTCATTATCTCCTCCGGCGAAGGTTGGACGTTCAATATGTTTACCTGCTTCGCCACCACCGCCGTCAGGGACATACGTTTCTGCTTCGACCAGATGGCTCAGTTTGACATAGACGTTCTCAAGGAGTGGCTCGCGTGGGACAGGAAGAGGTCAAAATACATCTTTAACCTGCGGCTGATCTATCCGTTGGACGATAAACCGAATGAGGGCCTGATGGGCTACTCGCATGTGGGCAACGGCGAAGGCATAATTTATCTGTTCAACAAGGGATTTGAGAAGGCTCAGGCGGAATTTACTCTCGACGAGAAGATAGGCTTCAACCCGGAAAACACAAATGTCGGCGCTAATATCGTCTACCCCGTCAAGGCGCCGCTCGGTAACGGAAGCGTCTCTTACGGCCAGACAGTCAAGGTTCCCGTCATAGGCAAAGATTGTGTTGTGATAGAAACAGGCCTTGAAAAACTGAAGGAGCTGATACGCTATTCTCAGTACGAGCGCATGGCCGATTCGGTCGTCAGGTCGTTCGAGCCGGTCGTTCGGGTTCCCGTCGATGGTATTGTGAATACTCTTCGAGACAGCGAAAGGGCCGTTCGCGTGGAGACGGGCGAGAACTGGCGCGACCGCGAACTGGCTCTGCGCATCATGGATACTCTGGGCGCCCGGGCCGGAACGCCGTTTGCCTTGGACGGATGCATAGAACGCCCCGCCCCGAAAGCCGACTGCCGCTTAATCATCGGGACTCACGACGGGCTTAAAGATCATCCCGATATCGGACCTCATTTTACCGAGGAGTTGTATAGCCGTTATATCCAGTGGAGCGACGGCAGGCGCTACTCGGCAGGCCTTATCGCCAGACTTCCCGGGCGAGGCAAACCGACGTTCTGCCTGATTGCCCCGAGGCCGGACCAGCTCGCAAAACTGGCGGAACACCTGACCGCAAAGGCCCTGGCCGGCAACGCGGAAGTTGCGCATTCGGTTGAAATACCAAGGCCGGTCAGCGACTACTCGTTAAAGGCTGCCATACCGGCGGATTCGCCCGTGCTGAAGTTCAGGCCTCAAATTCAATCGCCCCAGATGAGTGTGGAGGATAGTGCCGCTGCCCCCATAATCCGTTTCAGCATAACCGCTGAGCAGGACGGGAAATCGACACTGTTGTGGCAGAACGGCATAGCCCCTTACCACCATTGGGCCAGGAAAGAATCCGGCACGCCTCCCTGGCTGCAATCGCCGACCAGGGTGATCTCACTTGATGGTCTGGCGGGCAAAGATGTATCACTGCATTTTAGAGCGGCCTTGCCCCAGGGAAAAGAGTTGCCTATACGGGCGGGATTCACTGAGATCGCAATAATGACGCAAGAGAAATAGGGAGATGGTATCAGTTTGATCGGGACGCCGTAAAGAAATTTAATATGTATGATTCAATATTTACTATTGTTTTCCGCCCGGACCGATTCATAAGCTCTCTTGACGCAATAGCAAATGTTAAATATTAATTAGTAAATAATAAATATGAAGCTTGAGAAGCTAAAAGTACTTTCCGAGCAGGAAATCAAGGACATCCACGGAGCCTCCATCGACATACTGGAGAGCTGCGGGGTCAAGATTCTCAATGATCGCATGCTGAGCCTCCTTGAAAATAAAGGATTTGACGTTGATCGCGAAAAGCAGATCGCAAAGTTTCCTCGCGGTTCGGTGGAGGATGCCCTTGGTTCGACGCCTGAAACATTCGAGGTATTCGACCGCAACGGTGAATTTGCGTTCGTGCTGGGCGACGGCGTTCCCAAAATAGCCGCCGGCCACAATGCGGTGTTCTGGTATGATCCTGAATCGGGACTGACCAGGCCCTCCACCGTGGCGGACGTGGAGGCATTTTCAAGGATTTGCCACGCCCTCGAATGTATGGATATGATCGGGATCCCCGTCATGCCGCAGGATGTGCCGGATCCTCATGCGACGCTACTCTACGGGGTCAAAGCAGTCGTGGAAAACAGCACCAAACCGATATATTTCTCGGCGGATAACAACAGGATTAATTCGGCCTGCATTGAATTATTGAAGGACGCATTCAAAGGCGACCTGAAGAATCAGGTTTACGGCATATCGCAGCTTTCCTCAACCGCCCCGCTTTACTGGGAGCATGGAGTCATCGAAGCATTCTTCGAGGCCGCCGGGACGGGAGTGCCCATTTCCCTGCTGCCTGAGCCGATTGCGGGCATTTCCGCACCCTATACGCTCGCCGGACTGCTCACTATGAACAATACGGAAGCCTTGTCCGGCATCGTCATGCTCCAGTTGCTGGAGAAGGGAATGAAGCTGATGTACGGCAACTCGTGGACCACGACAGACATGAACTCCGGCGCAGCGCTGGTCGGGTCGACCGAGACGACCACCTGCCGGATAGCCGCGGCTCAGCTGGCGAAATTCTACAAGGTGCCGTCACACACTACGGCGCCGAACTCCGATAATCACGAGCACGACGAACAGAACGCGTGGGAGAAGACCTTCAGCCAGTTCTGCGCCGTCGCGTCTGGACACGACCTCGTCGTCAATTGCGGGATGTTCGCCACCGGGATGACGTGTAGCAACGAACAGCTTCTGATGGACGAAGAGATTTCTGCAATGTCGAAGAGGATATCCGCGGGGATCAATGTAACAGAAGACACAATCGCAACGGACGTCATAAAACAAATCGGTCCGAACGGCGAGAGTTATCTTACCGCCGACCACACGATGAAATGGCTCCGCTCGGACGAATACATACGGCCCAGGCTCAGCGTTCGCGGATCGCGAACGATCTGGCAAGCCGAGGGCGGCAAGGACACGTACGCGCTGGCAAAAGAAAAGGCGAGCGAATTGGCACAGACGAAAGAAGGCCGAATCGATCCTGAGCGAGCGGCCAGATTAGCAGAAATTGTTGAGAGCTTTGAAGGAGCGACTGAATGAATTGTACTGTAAAAGGGAAGTCAAGAAAGTGAGAAGTATCATGGCAAATTACATCCGGCAAATGCCGAGCGACGTTTCAATCTACAATGAGATGAAAAGCTATGGCGGGTACACGCTTTTTGCGCCGTCTTTTCAGAACAGAATGGCCTGGCTGATAGACATCAAGGGCAATGTGGTACATTTCTGGGAAATGGAACATCCGCCGGGACTTAACTGCAAGCTTCTCGAAAACGGCAATCTTATGTGGCTTGGCAGAGGACCGAACATCATGGAGGGACTGAATGCCTCGGCCGACGAGCTGGTGGAGGTAGACTGGGAGGGCAACGAAGTATGGCGGTACGACGATGATCGGCTACATCATGATTTCCACGTGCTCGACAACGGAAATATTATGATTATGAGACACGTCGAACTGCCCGATAAGATTCAGAAAAGCCTCAGAGGCGGAGTCCCGGGCACGGAACTGAACGGCCGGACCTACGGCGTCCAGGTCAGAGAGATCAACAGGAACGGAGAGAGCCTCTGGGAGTGGAATAACTGGGAGCACTTCGATACCAACAACCACGTCGAGTGTCCGTTTTGCGACAGGGAGATTTGGGGCTATACGAATTCCGTGGACGTCTTTCCCAACGGAGACGTGATCTTGTCAGTCCGGCGACTGAACGCAATCATGAGAATCAGCAAGAAGACGGGCGAAATCGTCTGGGAATGGGGACCCGAGCAGTTGCTGGGCCATCAGCACGATGTTAGCATTACCGAACAGGGTACTGTGACGATCTTCGATAACGGACTGCACCGAAGGATTCACACCCCTGGCGTGGATCACAACGATACTTCCTGCTTTCACGCCTCCAGACTGCTCGAAGTCGACCCCGACACCGGAGAAATTATATGGGAGTACATCGACCCGATGCATCTGATAATCTCGAACTTCTGCGGGAGCGTGCAAAAGCTGCCTAACGGCAACTACATGGCCTGTGACTCGTCGGCGGGGACTTTCTATGAAATCACGCCCGAAAAGGAAGTTGTCTGGAAATACATCAGCCCGTTCATCTTGAACATCCCGGAAAAGTTCGGGTGGGCGGTAACCAGGCTGATGTTCCAGGCCCATCGCTACGGCGTGGATTTCAAGGGACTGAGGGGCAAGGATCTGAACCCGGACAACTATGAGTGGGTCATTCAGAAAAGACCCAAAGAAGTTGACGCCCGCGAAGAAATGTTCAAACGGCGGCTGGAGATGGCCGG
>CAZRBG010000129.1:0-5547 GCA_964598225.1 uncultured Pirellulales bacterium | reverse complement strand
TAGGAATCTTAAACAATCGGCTTGAGAAATTACGTAAAATGAAACCTGCACCCTTAAAAACTAAGTTCCTGGAGTTTTGCTTGTCCGGTCTGGAACGGCAAACCTCCTTTACTTATGCGCGAGCATAGATCGCAGTTTCGGGGACGAACTGAACTTGTACTCTCTGGTTTAGTGCTGAGCCGATCTTTCTTAGCACGGCGAGGCTGTGGCCGTTATAGTCGGCATCCTCCAAACGGCTGATCGCTGACTGGGTTGTCCTTGCCACGAGGGCCGAGCCTGTCCCCGCCGAAGGGTGCCCCCAAGGGAGAGCGAAGCCGAATGGTAAGGAACGCTAAGTTTCGTAGACGTTAATGTGGCATTTATTCATGACTTTGGCCTTGCTGTTTGGCTCGTCGGAGGGCCGCGTCAAAACGACGGCTGACTGCGTCACGATCGAAGTAAGCTATCGTCTGCTCCGGGGACATCCCTCTGGTTTCCCGAGCAACGGCTTCCTTCCATTTACGTGACTCTGCTACAGCGTCAAACTTCTTCATCCTGGCTTTCATAAACGATCTCCAATGGACTGATAATTCTAATCGTGGGGTAGCCGTTTTCCAGATTTACTCGATTGAATCCTGCTTCCCGGCGATAATTTGCCAGGTGCTGGAAATTCCAAGTCACCAGCACGCCGATACCATGTGTCGTCGCAATGGCCACATGACGGGCGTCATCTGCGTACTTCTGCGATACCACGCCGACGGTCAGATAGGCTTGGGCGAGTTCCTCGGCACGTGGTGTCAGATCGAGCAGAGCCGCATCGTCTGGAAATGTTTTGGCAAAGAGCCTAACCACTTGAGACGGGGCCAAAGCTGCCTCTTCCTGTGTGACGACGGACGCGACAAAGCGTAATTCCCCGTTCTCAGCCATGCGCCAGAGGCGTCGGGTAGGCTCCTGAAACTCGGAATCGAAGTAACCGCCAAGAACCGAATTGTCGAGATATACCGTTAAAACAGCCATAGACACACCAAGACCAGCTATCGGGCTTAGTCCCATATAGGAATTCTACCAAATGCGACTGAATCAGTAAAGCGAGAATTTGGGGACCATGTCATCATGGATAATTAAAGGTACGCAGTACAATTCTTGGGTTAGTAACAACTTGTGGTCTCGGGGACGAACTGGACTTGTACTCTTTGGTTTAGCGCTGAGCCGATTTTTTTTAGCATGGCGAGGCTGGTTTTGATAGATTCCTCGGCGGGCTCGGAATGACGATGGGGGGGTATCACACCCCGCCTTTTCTCGGTAAATTATCAACGCTTGGTTTTCTCTTTACCGGGGGCGAAGGTGGGTTGTACAATGAAATTTGTCTCGATACTCGCGAGAATCGGGCATCGAGGGATCAGAGCAAACTTCAGGAAAAGGAACCATATTATGTCTACTCGACGGGAATCGAAGATCAATCGACGCGGATTTTTAGGCGGTGCTCTTGCCGGGGCGGCGGGGGCTGTGGGGTTTCCTTATGTTGTCTCGTCGTCAGCTCTCGGCGGGGCGGGCTCAGCGGCGCCGAGCGGGCGGATCACTATGGGCTCGATCGGCGTCGGCGGCATGGGAACAAACAATATGCGGTCGTTTCTGGGTAACTCGGACGTGCAGGTTGTGGCCGTTTGCGACGTTACGGAGGCGAGCAACGAATACGGCCACTGGTACAAGAAGGGATGGAACGGACCGTGGTTCGGCAGGGAGCCGGCACGGAAGATAGTGGACGATTACTACTCGAAGAAGGCCCGGTCGGGGGAATATAAGGATTGCAGGGCGTACGTTGATTTTCGCGATCTGCTGGCGCGGGACGACATCGACGCGGTCTGCATAACCACGCCCGATCACTGGCACGCGATCCCGGCGATTGCCGCCGCGAAAAAGGGCATACACATCTATTGCGAGAAGCCCATGAGTCTGACCGTTGCCGAAGGGCAGGCTATGGTCAAGGCCGTACGGCGGTACGGCGTAGTCTTCCAGACGGGAACGCAGCGAAGGTCCGATCAGCAGTACCGGCATATCTGCGAGCTCGTCCGCAACGGCAGAATCGGCAAGCTCAGGAAGATAGTCACAACCATCGGGGCAAACAACAAAGAGGCCCCGCCGAGCGATTGGCAGCCGATGCCCGTGCCCGAATGGCTCGACTACAACATGTGGCTCGGACCGGCGCCATGGGTCCCGTATCACAAGGATCGCTGCCTCTACACCTTCCGGTTCGGTCTGGACTATTCCGGCGGGCAGACGACCAACCTGGGCGCGCACATGATCGACGTCGCACAATGGGCTAACGGCACGGACGGAAGCGGTCCGGTGGAAGTCGAGGACCTGGGCGGCGAATTCCCCAAAGACGGCCTGTTCACCACTGCCACGAAGGTACACTTCAGAGCGCGCTATGAGGATGGCTGCGAACTGATATGCAGGACCGATCCGAACGGGCCGATGCGCTTCGAGGGGACCGAGGGCTGGATTCAGCTTCAAAAGGGCCGTCTCACGTCCAGCCCCGAATCCGTGAAGACTTCGGTAATAGGGCCGAATGAGATTCATCTGTACGAGAGCGACGATCATCATCGCAATTTCCTCGATTGTATCAAGACAAATCGCGATACCGCCGCCCCGGTCGAGGTGGGCCATCGTTCTGTGACTATCTGTCATATTGGCAATATCGCGATGACGCTGAAGCGAAAACTGAGATGGGACCCCGAGCGGGAGCGATTTGTGAACGACGATGCGGCCAATCAGATGCTGGCGCGCTCGATGCGCAGCCCGTGGCATCTGTAAGCGCTTTGAAATTAAGGTATGATTACTCGAAGAGACACCGAAGAAGTTGTAGCCGAAACAGAGAGACCTGCGGAGGACCAAAGTTCCCGGCCGCCCGAGCGGCTGCGCGGGACGCTGCTGACCAGTTCCGAGGGTCGCGTCCTGCTGGCCGGTGTTCTGCTGTCGTCGGCGTACATTCTCTGGCTCGGTGTAAAATTGCTGGTATCGCCGGAGGAATTTCAGGAACTGATCGGGATGACGGCAATAGACATCGTGTTCGGCCGCGCTGCCGCAATGGCGTATGGATATTCTCAGCGTCTCGGACACGCGAAGGTTATCCCGATCTGCATGATAGTCGAGACAATACTGGTGCTGATTGTCTATCCGCTGTTCGTTTTTAGCTGGCGGCACCTGTTGGTGCTCAAATCGCTCAAGAAGACGTTCGAGCGGATCCGCGAGTCGGCCGAGGCCCATAAGGACAAGGTCCGACGATACGGCATCATCGGGCTTTTCGCGTTCGTTTGGTTTCCGTTTTGGATGACCGGACCGGTGGTCGGCTGCGTTATCGGGTTCCTGCTGGGTCTGCGGGTATGGATCAACATACCGGTTGTTCTGTCGGGCACTTATCTTGCAATCATTGCCTGGGGGCTCTTCTTGAACCGCTTCGCGACTTACAGCTCACAGGCTGCTATGGTGTTGATGGTTTTCCTGATTGTCGTAGTTATCGCAGGCAGCCTTCTACACGGAACACTCCGAGAGAAAAAGAACAACAGGAAGAACGAGTAAGCCGTCGGATGGTCTCAGGGTAGCTGTATTATGAAACGCATTAGTTCGATCAAACTCGTAACGATTATCGCTGCCGTGGCAGCTATCTATCTTTCTTATGACATCATAAACAGCGTTTCGCAATACAATCGCGGAACTACCTATTTGGCCGAGGGACAATACGACAAGGCTATAGCCTGTTTCGATACGATCATAAAACAGGAAGGCGAATTTCCCGAGGCATACTGCAACCGAGGAACCGCGCACTATGAGGCCCGCCGCTACGACAAGGCCATCCGGGATTTCAACCAGGCAATTGAGTTGAATCCGGAGTTTTCCGAAGCGTACTATAATCGTGCGATGGTCTACTACCATAAGAGGAATTACGACCCGGCACGAAAAGATTTTAAGAAAGCACAAAGCCTGGGCCATTATGTGCCGCCGGATGTGTTCGAGGCTCTCGGTGAAAACGCAGGCGGAGATCGTTGACGCAATAACCACGGTAGCAAGAGGCGGATTATGATGCTATTTCGATGTGCAAAATTATCGGAGAGGATGTCGCTCATGCTCATGCTGGCGGCTTTTTTGTTCTTTCCTGGTTGCGAGGAATCGGAACCGGTTGACCATGCCGCCAAAGGGCGCGAGTATGGCGAGACGCTGGCAATTCCAAGGCGGATTTGGTATATTGGAATTGTGTAGTTGTGAGGTGCGCCGATTTAGGTAATCGCGTAGATTCGGAGGTCTTGACCATGATCAAGTTTGTCTGCATACTGTGTGGTGAGAGAATCAGCGTTCAGGATCAATACGCGGGCAAAAGAATCACATGCCCGAAGTGCAGCAGAACCTGTGTCGTGCCCGCCGAATCGCCCAAGATCAAGTTTGCCTGCCAAAACTGCGGGCAGGGGATCCGCGTACTTCAGATTCACGCCGGCAAGGAGGCCAAATGTCCCAAGTGCAAAAATCCGATTGTCGTTCCCTCTCTCAGGGCCGACCCAGAAACCGGCTCCGAGACTGTAGATGTAGTCTGCTCGATGTGCGGCGAGGTGATAAAAGTGCCGAAGGGTTCTAAGGACAGATACATCGAATGCCCTTCGTGCAGCAGCAACGTGGAATCCTCAGTCGGTGGCGAGGTGGTGGATTCGGACAAAACTCCTCCGCCTGCGGATGAAGACGACTACGATGATGAATCCGATGAGTACGAACAGGACGAAGGGCTGGACCGCCGGGTTATCCTTGTCGTTTCCGCCGCTGCGCTGGTGATTGTTGCCGGTCTAATCATTCTTGTGTTCGCGATTCTGCCTTCGGATTCGAGCCCGGCTGACAAGCCCGGAGGTTCAATGCCGCGAAAAGAGTCTGCTGTTGCGGATTCATCGCCGCAGCCCGCTGTTGCTGATGAGCGTCCGGAAGGGAGCTTCACGTTGGAACCTCCAGTACAGGAGGTTGCTCCTGCAGAGCCTGCTGCTTCACCGACTGACGTTAGTAATGAGGCTCCGGGATTCGATTTAAAACTGCGGCTCAGCGAGGGGCGGAAACGAAAACTGCGAATAACCAGCGAAGACAGAGTTGCTATGAAACTGACGGGCCAAAGTCAGGATATTCACAGCGTATCGACGACCGATCTGGAGCTTGCCGTTGAGCATATTGACGCCAATGGTGTCGGCTCGATCAGAGTCACCTTCCTGGCGCTGAAGGAAAAGGGTGAAAGTGTCGCCGGGACAATGGAGTACGATTCGACAAATCCTGCTGTGGGTGCCGACAATCCACTGGCGCCAACGTATTCATCAATGATCGGCAAGAGTCTTGTTATGAGGGTAACGCCTGATGGAAAGATGGTCGGCCTGAGCGGCATCGATGACATGTACCTGCAAATGGCTCGAACTATAATAGAGAATGAGGATGAGTCTATCAGGCAGAGAATGAAAGAAAGACATGGCGAGTTGTCCGAAGAACGCGCACTAAGGATCGTGCACGAAATAACTTCCCGATTTCATGGGGATAGTTCCGTCGGAA
>CAZRBG010000128.1:0-5558 GCA_964598225.1 uncultured Pirellulales bacterium | reverse complement strand
CGAGTGGCTCAGTCTAACTGAGCACAGATGGGTCAGTTCTGGTGAACGCTATAGCCATATATTTTCTTCGGCTCATAGTCGATGGCGCATGCGCGCGTTCCCTTATGGTGCACTATTCCGAGCTTTCTATACATGCGTTCCTCGTCGCCTATTTTCAATATTGCGCCTTTGCCTCCGAAACCGACAAAGAGAGACCTTTCCGGCAATAGCACATTTTGTCTACTGAGAAGGTGCCGGTCTTTTTGGGTAGAGTATTCGTATTCAACATTTTTTACGGGCCTTTCTTCCGCATCCAGCAACTTAAGGGAATTAACGCGCCCATCAGTTATGCGGAGCTTAAGTTTCTCTACTTCCCTATCAATCGCCATTTTGCTTCTTGATTTCTCAACCTTAATTGTTTGCCATGTACCGTCGTCTTGTCCTGAAAGGTCTTTCAGGTCATTGACATAAATGCGCGATGCAAGAGCCTCTGTCTCGGCGAATCTTATGTTTGGAAATGGGTAGTCATTGAACATATAGCGGAAGGGGCCTCGTTTTCCAAGAGGCTTGTGGAACACGGAATTATTGTTGGTTTGGACTTCGTTAGTTATCCTGAAGCGTTGTTCATCACTGTCAACCGCAGTAGTGACCGGATATATAGAGAAATTTAGGCTGCCAACATGTGGTTCAACCCAGACAATTGACACGGCATAGGACTCTTGTGAAACCCAATACCTTGCAAACAAGAGTACGTGTGTCTGAAGTATAGCGGAGTTGAGTTCAAGTATACCATCAAATTGCAGCACGTGGCTCCCCATGTCTTTTCGACCCATCCCGTAGCTCGAATTGCTCGATAGCAAAATCATCAGAAACAATATAACAATTTCGCCCACCCGTAACTTTTGCTTGAATTTGCGACTATAATTGTTCATTTCTCTAACACTCTATTCTGACGGATAAGTTATTACGATATCGTCGGACATGACTTCTTGTACAAGCAGGGCTGGTGTGAGGAGAAAATCGACATTCTCCTTCATTTCAAGAGAGGTTTGGAAGTTGCCCAAGGGAGCACGGGACAGTATCTTTTTGAATGTGGCTTGCCTTTGCCCCTTGGCGTTGGTCTGAGTTCTTGTGGTTTTGTCGACAGCAGCAGTGCTGTCGGCCGGTCCTTTCCACAGGCACAAGACTAAAGAAACTGCAACCAAAAGGATCGCTTTTGACAATAGCAAATCTTTTACATTACAACCTTTTCTGATCCTCATAAGCCTGCTTCCTTCTGTTCTTTAATCAATCCAGTAGACTAACCGTTGCTACTGTTGGGCCGAATATAGCTTTATTTAATCGCGCTATGGATGTGCCGGGAAATCCTTTGACACGATCGGCTAAGAGACTTCCCGGCACTGTGCCCAATCAGATAACGTAAGTCGGCTCTAATCATAGTATCTTGGATTCTTAACAATGCTTTCTCAATCGACCTAACCGCGCTTCTTACAATAACTTATCAATTCGAAGTCATGGTGAAAGAGCAGTGCCCGGTTATCTCTGATGTACCATAGCTAAGTGCAGATCCTGATTGATCCGACTTAACTTCGCAGTAAACATCTGCGTCAACCTGACCATGCACTTGTCCGGTTGCCGTAAAAAGTCCTATTCCCGACTGTACGTAATACGTGTCATAAAATCCAGAGCCGAATTCCCAGGATAAATACTCGGCGATAAAGTCGTCTTCATCGGAGTCTTCTCTGCCACCAGGTTCAGCAACTGAGTGTGAGTTATCCCAGTACCGATCGGCAGAATTGACCAAATTTGTGACATTTCCGCTGACTTCAGCGTCCACATACATCCACTCCGAGTTTTGAGAATCATGGACCCAGGAGTAGGCAGATCCTTCTGCAAGACCGCTTGATTCAAGTGTGGGCGTTCCTGTGGTTAGGTAAATATTGCCCTGTGTAATTTGGCTTCCGCTTGCGGACAAATAATACTCAACTTGGGCACCAGGCGCAGTGCCTGCGGGACCGGACCACTCCCAATCCTCTTCGGCTGTGTTGTAGGCCTTACCAGTAAGAGAGATAGTGTTGCTATATCTTTCGAATGAACTTCCTACCTCAGCCTCAACATATATGGTCCAACTGCCGTCCATTTCAAAGCCTGAACCGTTTTCCTCGTCAAAGTTACGGGAACACTCGTGCTCAGTGATATCGATTTCCTTGTATACATGCCCATCCCATCCGTAATACAAGTCACCGGTTTGGTCACTCTCGGAATACGTGTAAAATTCCCATTCGTAAGGATACACTGAATGGGTCGGGAAAAAAAGAAACATAGCCATGGCAATCACAATCAATCTGTAATTCTCCATTAACTTCTTCATTTATAACTCCTTTCGCTACTCCCCCCTGATTATGGTGTTAGTCAAGGCTACAATTACCCAAAATTGCTATTTCTCAACGCCTCTTGGCACAAAAGCTACGTGCCGGCCAGACTACTTTACCCCATACGCAATCACCTCCTTTCGCAGACGGGCGACCGACTCGCTGTAAATTAAATCTTCTTACACTATCACTCAAAGTATGCGCACACTTTCCACTTGCTTATCCTAAGCGTTGTTCCTCGCCGTGTGTTGTTTTCCCTGCCGGCTCTGCCAAAGATGTATTCGTCAAACGGCGCTACTCAAAAAACTACGTCCATCTATATATAAGTAACACAAGTGGCCGAAAAGGGGCGCGCTTTTTTGAAATTTTTACAAAAAAATCCATCACAATCGTTTTTTTCGTTTGCGGATTTTGCGGCCTGTATCGATTTTAACGACCGATACTCTCTCTTGGCAACAAAAGCTCGTATTTTATCGGAAGTTTACTCATCTGGGAAAATGTGAGCCAATAGTTTCCTGAGTTTCTTGCGTGCGCGTTTTAGCCGGCCCTTGTGAGCTTCGTGTGAGCATTTTGATTTTTCCGATGACCAGCAAAAGCTGATATCGGTTGTGTTGATTGTTTCCAGGGCCTGGCGTTGCTCTTCGGTGAGCTTGTCCAGGGCTTTTTTGATAGCTTCTCGCAATTCTTCGGAATGTAACCGGGCTTCCGGCTGAGAAAGGGCATTGTGAGGTTTGCCGGTAGATACTGGATTGTTCTCCTGACTTTTATCCGAGATTTGGCGACGTCTTCTCATCTCACTGTGGAGCGTATTTTTAGCCATCCCGAAAAGATACGCCTTGAAAGGCGATTTCGTCGGTAAATGTGCGCGATTTTCCCAGAGAGAAACGAAGATTCTCTGCACCAGCTCCTCGCATAACTCCGGACCAAACCCATGTTCTCCGAAGAAACGCCTCAGTTCGGGAACAAAGCTTATGTACAGGCGCGCGAACGCCTCATAATCCCCACCAGCCGCCTTTTGCATCAACTCGGCGGCCTCTTCGTCCGGCCGTTGCGAATCCCGCCAAGACATGGTAATAATTCCCTATTATAAAAGCCAACTTCCTGTACTGACAAAGCGCGCTACGCCTCTAAATAATAGATTCCGCTGATAAACCCATGAAAACCGGCAAAACACCCTCGTTTTTGATAGCGCCAGTGCATGTCACAAGGGGTTTTTCCGCGGAATCAATAATAAAGGCGTATAACAGAGCGAAATGTAGACGGTTCTTTTCGGAATTTTTTGAAGCTTTTTTTCGATAGTCGCCCTCACGGAGCAGGCTTGCCTATGAGTTGCACGGGCATAAATCCTTGAAATCGCCGGAGATTGTGGTATTTTAGTTCGATGTTCGAGCAAAGAAGAAAGGATTGAATTCAAGGAGAGCTTGCCATGAACGGATCAGAGACTAATGCCGGATCGAATTCAAAATCGCGTCGTCAGTTCCTGAAATCATCGGGGCGATTTGTAACGGCCTCGGCTTTGGCCGGGCTGATCGGGGCACGGAGTTATGCCGCGGGGGACTCTACTATCAGACTGGCACTTGTGGGTTGCGGCGGCAGGGGGACCGGTGCAGTTGCCGATGCGCTCTCGGCAAAGGGCGGGCCTGTGAAGCTTTATGCTATGGCCGATCTTTTCGAGCACAGGCTCAAAAGCAGCCTCAAGAATCTGACGAAGGGCTTTGCAGATAAGATCGACGTGCCTCCGGAGCGGCAATTCATCGGCTTCGATGCGTATAAGAAAGCGATTGATTGTCTCTCTCCCGGAGACGTGGTGCTGCTGACTACCCACGCGGCATTTCGGCCGTTGCATTTCGAGTACGCCGTCAAGAAGGGCGTTAATGTGTTTGCCGAGAAGTCTTTCGCGACAGACGGGCCTGCCGTTCGCCGGTGGCTTAAGGTCGCCGAAGAATCGGAGCGCAAGGGTCTGAAAGTCGGCGTAGGCTTCATGTGGCGCCATTCCGAGGCCCGACAGGAGACAATCAAACGCATTCACGACGGCGTCATCGGCGACGTCCACACGTTGCGAATCTACCGCGTGCACGGGCCGGTCGTTTGTCCGCCTTTCCCGGCCGGCGCCAATGAACTGAAGTTCCAACTCCAGCATCCGAACAGCTTTACCTGGGTCTCGTCCGGGTTCTTCATCGACTGGCACTGCCACAACATCGACGTCGCCTGCTGGACCAAAGGCGCCTGGCCGGTCAAGGCACAGGGCTTCGGCGGCCGCTGCTTCGAAAAAGCGGGCAGCCAGTTCGACCACTACACGGTCGAATACACTTTCGCCGACGGCACGAAACTGCTGGCCTTCTCGCGGCACATGACGGGCTGCTGGGAGACCTACTCCGACTACGCGCACGGCTCCAAAGGCTCGGCGGTAATCATGGCGAGCCTCGGCGCTCCCAGGCCCAAAATCTACAAAAGCCACAACATGGTCCGGGAGGAGATGGTGTGGCAGTACCCGGGCAGGGACCCTAATCCCTACCGTGTCGAGTGGCAATTGCTGCTCGACGCGATCCGGCAGGACACACCGCACAACGAAGCCAGAAGAGCGGGCGAGGCCGAAGTAGCCGCATTGATGGGACGAGCGGCCACCCACACGGGCCAATATATCACCCGGGACCAAACTCTAAATTCCGACTTCCAGTTCGTCAAGGACATCGACGGCATGACGTACGACACGCCCGCCCCAATCCAAGCCGGCCCCGACGGCATCTACGCCCCTCCCCAGCCGGGAATAACAAAGGAAATCTGACCTGAGCCGACAGCTTTGCCTAAGACGTCCCTACAGCCAGGGTTATGACACACTTGACTGCGCATTTGTGATAGCTTGAGGCCTCAGGATTACCACTCTCGCCGTAGATTTCGATTTGACATCATCTCCTTACTCATTTACACTCCCATATGTATGTGCGACCGACATTTTCATCAAAGGTAGCTATTGCAGAGATAGTTCAGAGCAGAATTGAGCAGATAGATGAGGCAGACAGTCCGAACAGTGGCTAATGAGATTACAGGTCACCTTGATCAAGTCCGCCACAAGATTAATAAGAACCACCAAAGGCGGGAAAGATCCAAGATAGGGCAGTTTCTTACACCGGTGCCGATTGCACATTTTATGGCTAGTCCCAAAACAAGCGTACAGTGGCTTGGTGGATGAGCGTTGGCGGAAGGGTT
>CAZRBG010000127.1:0-6293 GCA_964598225.1 uncultured Pirellulales bacterium | reverse complement strand
CACTGAGAGTGTAGATAACCTCGACCTGCAAAGCCGGGTTTTCGAATTCGAACACGGCCTTTGTCTTCTCGCCGCTTACGCTGACGTCTTTAGGCTTAAACTGATCCTGCAAATCATAGGTCACGTCTAAGCTAGGATCATGAATCGATTCCGGCCGGACCAGCGCCAGCATTACGTGCTGGTCGTTACTGATCGAATAGGTGTAGTCTGTAGCAAGATGCCTTACGCTACTCAGACGTGGTCCTCCGTAAGGAGTCCCTAGGACTGCGTCCGAATCGTCGAATGTGACAAGAAGCTGACGATTCTGTAAGGTCACGCTCTCGGCGGCTTGAGTTGGGTGATTGCACGATACAGAGATAATCGACAAAGCGATTATCACCGATGACACCGTTGTTTTGTTCATGATTCTTCGCTCCCTTAACTGGCGTCAGCCTTTAAGATAATCCAGAGTTTGTCTCAACGATTCTTCGTGTTCGATGGACGGCGCGTATTTCGTTCACCGTGCCGGTCAACGATCCTTTGCTCCGTTTCGAGCCGACGATCTCTTACCTGGTCCACGCACCTCTGCCGAGCACTCTTGCGCCGGTACGTTTTGAAATCGAAGCGGAAGCCAGCGGCAGGACCGTCAGTATCTGGAGCGAAGAAATCCCGCCTTTCTGCTGCGCTCGTAATCGAAAATGGTGGAAAGACAGGGTCGTCTCTCTAAAGCAGTATGCTGGCCGGAAGGTCAGGCTCAATTTCACAGCAAAGCATATACGCGGCTGCGGCCATCCCAATTTCTTGTTTGGTTTCAAACGCATCTCAATTCTGGAGAAGAAATTAGAGCAATGAAAAGCCAAAGAATAACCATAATGTTAATGTGTGCGTGCACATTCTTATTGAAGACACCCCGGCATGGAGTGCACCCGCAAACGTATCTAAATCCCGTGAACCTGACGTAAATGCTGCCGTTGACATAGCGGCGTTCGCCAGGAAGATGACGTGGGACCCGGCTCGCGGGGGGATAAGTATCGGCCGCACCGAGGAGTTTCCCGCCGAATATGTCTTTCCAGGCAAAGAGGTGGTTGCCGATTGTGACCGGCTGCTTACAGTGCCGGTCTGGAAGGGCGATCAAGCCTGCATCGGACTGGAATGGCTCGAACGCAGAGACGTTAAGAGAATCGAAATTCAGTTCCACGATAGCAGGCGCGTGCCCGAAATCGACGAGCTGAAAGTCGAATTCTGGCACGTGCCGAGCGGGCATGAGTCGATGTGGCAGGGCAAATGGCTGCCTCTTGATGTGACCGTCAGTAAACCGGCTCCGAATAAACTCGTATTCGAAGTTCATTTTGAAATTCAGAAAGACGAGCCTAGGCGAATCGCCTGGAAAGAGTTCAAACCGGTGCCCGGCTTTATGAAAGTGCGATTTATCTTCCCTGCTGCCGACGAGCCGGTCAAGGTGAAGAACATCTCGGCATACTCCAGCTCATCCTGGCAAACGATGGAGTTGCTTTTAGAACAAGAAAAGTCCGTAGATAAGCCAGAGGCTGAGATCGAGATTTACAACGGAAAGATACTATCGCACGTCAACGACGATTCACAGATAAAGTGCCGCTGGGACATGAACGGTAAGCTCGAGATGAAAATCTCCTGCAGCCGGCGACAGCAACACAAATCTGATCGCACTATTCTCTGGTTCCGGCTTCCTGAAACGGCGTTTGGCGTCGCCGTAGAAGATTTGATCGATAACGGATGTGTCTATGTACCTCACGCCGGAGTTTTTCTGACGGACGCTTCCAAGCCGATAAATCTGCTTGATTACCGTGAAAGAATAGAAGGACGTCAAACCGCGCTCGAGAGAGTGCATGAAATGCCGGATCAGAGTATGTCCGGAGCGATGGAAGTTTTCAACGATATCCAGAACTACAGCCCCACGTTCATGGCGCTTGTGTGCCACAACCGGAAGTTTAACGTCCGCCGGTCCGGAACCATCAATTACTCCACGCTGGATTATCTTAACAGAGGGAATATGCCCAAGGATTTCTTAGTCCCTCAATTCGGCGCGCACAAGGACGAAGATTCGGCCAGACTTCTTGAGGCTGAATCTTTCAATCGCCGCCTCGCCTATCCTCAAAGACCTTCGCGGAAACAAATAGAAAGAGATAGGGACAAGGTCCGGCGGCGGCTGCGCGGCGACTGGATGCCGATACAGGTGCTGAACGTCGAAGAAGGCGGTCTGATTTACAATCAGTATGCGTTTGTGGCGCCGTGGAATGACTGTCCCAAGCCGTTTCAGCCGGGCTGGGCGGATCAGAAGGCGGTTTGTGTCTCGGCTTTTATCATTGAGAACTTGCAGGCTGAACCCGCCGATGCGAAGCTGACGCTCAATTTTGTCTCATTTCAGGACAAACGCAAAGATGCGTCTCGAATTAAGGCCGGCATTCGTGTCATGGATTTGATGAATCGCGGCCGGTACGCCCGGCAGTGCCTGGATTATTATCTCAGTCTTTATAATGAGGCGGGCGCCCTGACGACCGGCTATACCCTGATGGGCACGGGCTGGAATCTGTGGACCGTTGCCGAGCACTTTAGGCTGACGCGAGATCGCGAGTGGTTCCGGAAAAATGCTCCTGACCTCGCCAAAGCATGTGAATGGATAGTCAAACAATGCGACAAAACCAAAGCACGGGACGCTTACGGCAACAAAGTCCCCGAATACGGTCTGTTTCCGCCGGGCGTGACGGGGGACTGGTCGCGTTTCGGATACAGGTTCTATCTGCAGGCTCACAATCACAACGGATTAAGCCGGATATCCGAATTGCTGACTGAATTCGATTACCCCGGCGCTGAAAGGTTGACCGGAGAAGCTGCCGAGTTCCGGCAAAACATACTGAGGGCATACCGATGGTCTCAGCAAAGGAATCCGGCTCTGGCGATGCCGGACGGCACATGGGTCCCGCCATATCCGGCGGTGGTCTACAGTTACGGTCGGGTAAGCGACATGCACCCGAGCGGCAACCGCGCCGCAGAAAGCTACGATGTCGAGCATGGCAGCCAGCATCTCGACGCCGCATTCGATCTTCTCGACCCGCATAGCGATGAGGTCAACTGGATGGTCAATCACCTTGAAGACGTGTGCTTTCTGTTCGACAACAGAACGCCATGTCACGAAGGTGAGGACAACCGGCGAAGGTGGTTCGACAAGGGCGGATTCTCAAAATATCAGCCCGCGCATTCGCGAATCGTAAGAATCCACGGCTTGCGCGACGACGTCAAGGCCGTGATTCGGTCGAACTTCAACGAGATTCCCGGGGGTTTCGATAGTGAAAACCTTTCGGCGTGGGAGCACCCCTGCGCCACGGCGGCCTGGAACAAGACGCATACAACCGGCCGGATGGTGGCCCAGTCGCGGCAGATGTTGGTGATGGAGAAAGGAGACCAACTGTGGCTTGCTCCTTTCGTACCGAGTCATTACATGATGGATGGTCAGGAGGTATCGGTGAAGAACGCTCCGACTCACTTCGGCAAAACGAATTACACGCTGACCTCTTCAGTCAGGCAAGGCTATATCGAGGCCGTGATCGATCCGCCTGTCCGCAATGCACCTGCTGAAATTTTCATCCGTATTCGTCACCCCGATGGCAAGATGATGCGTTCTGTCTTTGTGAATGACCGGCCGCACACAGACTTTAACGGCCAAAAAGAATACGTGAGGCTAAAGCCGTCTGAAACAAGCTTGAAAATGCGTGTGGAATTCGAACGCCCTTAAGATGTGAGGCCGCGAATCAGTGATGGATGGTTTTCATTAGGAGGTAACATGCACGGCCTGGAAACAGCCGCGGCCGGCGGCTTTTCTATAGCTCTGATAGTGGGGGTCTTAACGGGCATGTTCGGTATAGGCGGAGGGTTCCTCTTGACGCCGGCTCTGATCATCCTGTTGGACACCCCCGGTCCCACCGCTGTCGGCACCGGCATGGCTACCATCCTGGTGACGACCAGCTTCGCCATGCTCAACAGGAGGCGAACCGGCACAATTGATGTAAGACTGGCTCTGACGATTTCCGCCGGCGGCGTATTGGGTGTAAGCATAGGTTTGCATTTGCTCGAAACTCTCAAGAAGAGCGCCCCACTGGTGATTAACGGTCGCGAAATTCAGGCCGTCGAATATATCCTGATGTGCGCCTTCGCAGTGTTCCTGCTGGCAATCGCCGGACAATTGAGCCTCGATCAGCTTCGCACGCGCGGAAAGCCTCCGCAGAAAAGGGTGGGATTACTTGCCGCAGTAAAAATTCCGCCCTACTTCTTCTATCAATCGCTCGAACAACCTCATCTTTCCGTTGTTTCTCTGGTGCTGCTGGGCGTTGGCGCCGGTGTTCTCACGGGTTTGATGGGAGTCGGTGGAGGCATAATACTGCTTCCTGCGCTGATATACCTGGTCGGCCAGCGAACGACGAAGGCGGTGGGAACCAGCCTGCTGATCGTCTGGATATCGTCGATAATTGCGGTGGCACTCAACACTAAACACGGCAATATCGACTTGCATCTGTGGGCTGTAATGACAATTGGCGGGTCGATAGGCGCTTTGTTGGGGCCAGGCTCGGCCTCAAAACGGATGACGTCAAACTTCGGGGCTATTTCATCTACGTCGTGTTCGGAGCTTTTCTGGTCGTATGTTACAAGATAATCAACCTGACTTTCGGCTCAACGTAATGCAGAAATGTAATTTTTCTCGCAGAAAGCACGATTTGAGTACACTCCTTATTTTTGGTTGAAAACGGTAGCTATCCTTCAAGACTGGTGGTTTGAGTGGTAACAATTAAGCAATACAAATGACATAATATGGGCTCATCCGGTTAATGTGCAAGTAAGACAACAATCGCAAAGACCGAGAAAATCGTTCGGGGCCTGAGATGTCCGAATTAGCCGTGGCTGCCCTGATTTGGCCATCTGCCCAAATGATTTTTCTCTCGGTCTAGTTCCGCAATCCCGATCTTGCACGCGAGCCTTTCAGTAGCCAAATGACACTCTATTCTCTCTGCTGATGGCGGGAAATTGCAGCCAAGCACCTGCTCGGCGTAAAGCAGGAAGCCGAAGGAGTTGCCTCTTTGTCGAATTTGTCGGCAAACCAGCAAGAGCAGCGGGCGACCGGCGCTGATGACGAGAATGACACTCAAAATGACTTGGCGCAAAACTTGGCGTTTTTACCCGCAACTCAGTGCGACGCAATACAACGTAGTGCTAAGGACACCCCCGCCAACGGTAACGAGAACCGCATCTCTAATACGCCCGGCAGGATTCGAACCTGCGACCTTCGGTTTAGGAAACCGATGCTCTATCCTACTGAGCTACGAGCGCTCTGTTCTTAAGTCATTGCAGTATAATGACTTCCTGCCTGAATTGTCAATCCTTTCTTCTGGTTTAAGAGTAGGCGTACCAAAACGTACCAATTTTTGACGCAGGCCTTGGGCAGTTGCAGACCTTGCACGGTCAAGCAAGTCGTCTGCCACGGTAAGATAATACTTATGCGTAGTAGAGAAATCTGAGTGTCCTGCAAGCCTCATCACTTCGTACTCGCTCATACCGTTAGCGAACCACATGCTTATTGCAGTTCTCCGAATATCATGGAAAGTCCCCGTCTTGATACTCGCCTTCAAAAGTATCTTGTCAAAACATCTCTTGAAATTATTCACTACTCTCAACCGAGAGGCCTCTAGGGTCCAGGCGCCCTTCGGCCTCAGTACGTTTTGGATGTGATTGTATCTTGTCGTGGGTACGAAGATATAAGGATACCCTTCAGCCTGCCGAGCTTGATGATCTACGAGCATCTGAACAATTTCACCTGTCAGTGGGAGAGTCCGGTGGTGAGCATCTTTGATGCGCCATTCCCATGTGTCTGTGGTGTTCTCCTTGGCATTAACGCCAATAGTCCGTGCGCCGAAATCAACATCTCTCCAGGTGCAGTTCATAAGTTCTGAACGTCTCAACGCAGTTGCCAAAGCTACAGTGATCAGCAAATCCCAATTGACAGATGTCTCTGGATTCCATTTAGCAGTATACTCTTGTGCAGCTTTTTGCATCCTTCGACACTGTTCATGACGGTAGACATTGATCTTCTTATTTTGTGATCTCGGCATAGCAATGTACCGCAGAGGATTTTCGTCAAGCTGTCCGCGTAGAACTGCCAGCGTGAACAACCTTTTTATGGCTGCAAGGTTTTTTTTCACAGTTGCATTGCTCCTGCCGCGATCAATACACTCCTGACCTATACCGCTCACGAAAATTGACCCGCCTTTGCTCAATTGAATTGCCCCACC
>CAZRBG010000126.1:0-6548 GCA_964598225.1 uncultured Pirellulales bacterium | reverse complement strand
GAAGCTCGAGTTATAACTCGTTTCGGTGGGGAAAACTGTGTTAAACTCAGTATTTTGAAACAGGCAGAATCCAACACTGTACAAGTTGCCCGGGCTGTAGAGGAAAGACTCAAACAACTCAAGCCTGAGATACCCGGAGATATTGAATTTGGTATCGTAGAGAATCAGGGTGATTACGTTATGGCGGCAATAAACAGCGTTAAGGATTCTGCCATAATCGCAGCGATACTGGTAATTATTGTTACTTATGTTTTCCTTGGTCACTGGCGGCAGATTATTGTTCTGATTATCGCAATGCCGCTAACGCTGGTGGCAAATTTCTTTGTGATGAAGACGGCGGGGTTCAGTCTGAATATTTTCTCGCTCGGCGGGCTGGTTGTCGCAATGGGCGTGGTGCTGGATAATTCGATTGTGGCTGTTGAAAATATTACCCGCGTCAAAAATCTTGACGGAAGCGAATCAACATCCAAGGCGATGGATGAAATCAGAACAGCCCTTTTGGCCGCCACCTTGTCATATCTTGCCTTGTTTCTGCCTTTCCTGCTGGTGCCGGGACTTATATCACTGCTGTTTAAAGAACTGGTTATGGTTATCGCCGGTATCGCGGTTCTGTCGCTTATTATCGCTCTGACTATAACGCCTTTAATTGCAGATCGTCTCATTAAAAAAGGCCATGTAAAAGGCGGAATTGGTTATTTTCTGGATAAGGTCAATGACTATGCATCCGGAGGTTACGGCAAATTATTGAACCTGGCATTACGGTTCAAATGGACAGTGGTCTTGATTGCCATAGGACTGCTGGTCCTTGGCGTTTTTCTCTTTGGTGTAACGGGTTCGGAATTTTTTCCGGAAATTGATGACGGCAGGGTTATGGCTAAGTTGATACTGCCGGCAGGAACGTCCGTTGAAAAGACAAATAGTATTCTGGCAGCCATTGAGCAGAAAATAAAGGATGACGAGGACATTGAAAGTTATTTCACGTTGGCCGGGGGCAGAGTTTGGGGGCTTTATACGTATGAAATCGCCGAACAGGGCGAAGTGGATATCCAGCTTGTGCCAAAAACCCAAAGAAGTATTTCTACCGATGAATACATAAAGAAGTCAAGACCTGAACTGGCTAAAATTCCTGTTCCCGGCGGTAAGATTGCCGTGATGCACATGAAAATCAAAGGTATCAGAAAGATCGGGCAACAGCAGGTAGAAGTCAAAGTCAACGGATCTGATATCGAGAAAATTTTTGCCTTTGCTCAGCGAGTTGCTTCAAATTTCAATCAAATTGAAGGGCTTGCCGGTGTTAATATTTCGATGGATATGTCCAAGCCGGAATACCGTGTTTATGTTGACCGGGCGAGGGCTTCAGTGCTGCAGATTCCAATACGACAAGTTGCCCAGACCCTTCGTTCGCTTATTCAGGGCGAGGTTGCGACCCAGTACCGTGAAGGCTCGGAATATTATGCCATCAGGGTTATGATACCTGAAACGAAGATCAACTCCAAAGAGGATGTCGAGCAACTGATTTTGGAAAATACTCAAGGTCAGCAGTTCTATCTGCGCGACATCGCCGAAGTCAAAAGAGCGGTAGGCCCGGTTGAGATTGTAAGAGAAAATCAGGCCAAGCAAGTCATAGTGCGGGCGGATTCCGACGGCATAAGTGTTGGCCAGGCCGTTGAACGGGCTCAAAATGCCCTTAGTTCTCTGGACAAACCGCAGGGTGTTTACCTGGAGATGGGCGGACAGGCTCAAATGATGGCCGAAATGACAAAAACCGCCAAATGGGTACTTATTTTTGCGGTTTTCTTTGCTTTCGTTGTTCTGGCAGTTCAGTTCGAGAGTTTGAAATTGCCGTTATTGATACTCATTTGCCTGCCGCTTTGTGTTATAGGGATGGTTTACGGGTTATATTTGTCTGGTTTAGCTGTTGGAGCGACTGTAGCGATAGGACTTTTGATCGTGGTGGCGGCTACGGTAAATGACGGCGTTTTACTGCTTACTTATGCCGAGGTTCTGAGGAGAGGTGAACATATTTCCGCTTTTGAGGCTATATTGAGAGCAGGTAAAATCCGTTTCAGACCGAGGATTATGACTACGGTCAGTACGATTGCCGGCTTTGTTCCGCTGGCGTTAAATCTGGGCGAAGGCGGGGATTTGCTTCAGCCTATGGCGATTGGTGCAATTGGTGGTCTTGTTTTTGAAATAGGTGTTGCATTATTACTTATGCCGTGTATCTATTTGATTTTTAACAGAAAATCTGCATGAATATGATTTAGACTTAAATCAGGAGCTTTAGAAATGAAAAAGATTCAAATTCTTGGTACAGGATGCCCTAAATGCAAGAAGCTGGCGGAAAACGCCGAGGCGGCTGCAAAGGAACTGGGCGTTGAGTACCAGATTGAAAAGATCACGGAGATCAATGAGATCATGAAGTTTGGGGTGATGGTGACCCCCGCTCTGGCCGTCGACGGACAGGTTAAAGTCACGGGAAAAGTCGCCGACGCAGGTGATATAAAGGAAATGTTATCGTAGCACCGTTACGTGAAGTGCGCGGTTCGAGGTGACGGCCGTCACGCAAGACCGAAAGATTTTGTGGAAAGGAACGACCGATGTGTGCAGAAAGCAAATGTTGTAGCGGTGGTCCAAGGCTGATATTTGCCTGTTCGGGCGCGGCGGATGTTGGTGAGGTTGCAGATCGCGCAGCCAGAGAGCTAACCAAAAATGGGCTGGGCAAGATGTTCTGCCTGGCCGGCGTTGGCGGGCGTGTCGACGGAATCATGAAGAAAACCGAAGAGGCTTCGGACATCCTGGCCATCGACGGCTGCGATCTGGACTGTACGAAGAAATGTCTGCAGCAGGCTGGTTTCACTCGGTTCAAGCACCTGCGGATGACCGATCTGGGCATGGAGAAGGGCCAGACCCCGGCCACCGAGGATAATATTGTCAAAGTTGTAGCCAAGGGCACAGAGATGATCGCATCATAGGAGTTGATACCGCAATGTTATCCGGACTGACACAAAGCGCTCTTATCGTGCTGGTTCTAATCGGCTGCGGCTGTCAAGGGCCTCAAGCAGACGGCAAGTCAGCATCTTCAGGCTTAAGCGGACAGCACAAAGGCAATCCGGAAGCATCAACGGTCGTGGTATACTACTTTCACCGAACGGCCCGATGTTTTACCTGTCTTTCGATTGAAGCCAATGCCGCCCAAGTGATCAGAGATAATTTTCGCCAGCAATTGACTGGCGGCAGACTCGTATGGCTGCCGTTTAATCTGGACGAGCCAGGCGGTGAGGAATTTGAAAAAGAGTTCGACGTTGCCGGCAGCACTCTCATCGTGGCAAGGAATGATAAATGAAGCAACTGAATAGAAATGCAAAGGCGAAAGATTGTAATAACCCTTGGTGCCGAAGACCTGCAAGACGTCGAGCGGATCGTGGCCCACCGCGACGGCGCCCTGGCGGTTGATTTTGTCAGGAAAGTCATAAAGCCGCGGGTGGATGATGCCCTGGACAAGGGTCACTGCAAACCGATATTTGAGTGGCACCGTGGAGAACATATGAAAATCGAGCCGCCTCTGATTAAAAGTGGAGAGTAGACCTTCAGGACTTGATATAAACACTACAAAATAAATCTGAGATTTGCAGGAGATAAACATAGCTGATTTCGAACTTATAAACTACGAGATTAAAGAATTCCTCGGTCTGGATTCAGAGCCGGTAGCCGTATTTCTTCTTGGGGCTGGAACAGATATGCACCTCTTCGGCGGTTGGAAGAGGCTCCAAAAACATCGCTACTGCCAGGCGCTAATGAAAGCACGTCGGGCGGAGCGGGTGATACTTGAGGCAGAAGAGCTTTCCTGCCCCGCGGCTGCAGCAGCCTTTGGTATAAAGTCTCTTCCGCCTGGATTAGTAAGTGGAGAAGCGATTGTCGGTTTTGGGATCGTAGAAAAACCGGGTACCGGACGTACGATGTTTGAGAACATGCCCAAACTAAATCCGGGTTCAGTGGAATGTATCGCCCTTTGTTCGTTGGCGGATGCACCAAGAGTCCCGGATGTGGTGGTGGTCGAAGGAGAGGTGGAAAAACTGATGTGGATTTTACTGGCTGATTTGAATCTGGCTGGAGGCGAAAGACGCAGTGCCGATACCGCCGTACTTCAGGCAACATGTGTTGATGCAACCATTATCCCTTACAAGGAAAACAGGCTCAACTTTTCCTATGGCTGCTACGGATGCCGGGATGCAACGGATTTGGGCTTTGGCGAAGCGGTATTAGGTTTTCCCGGCAATATGTCAGGAACTTTGGTGAAGACTATCGAGCATCTTAGCCAAAGAGCAATTCCTCGTTCGCGGGCTAAGAAGGCTTACCAAAATTTGATCGAAAATAACGCGAAATAGAATTTATATTAAGAAAGGGTGTAATATTATGCCATGGCTGACAGGATATCCGAGAGAAAAGATTGATTGGTTCCCAACCATCGACCCTGAAAAATGCGTGGAGTGCGGGATGTGCATGAATTGCGGAAAAGGCGTATATGAATGGACAGACGATGGTCCCACGGTGGCAAAGCCATATGATTGTGTTGTCGGCTGTTCTACCTGTGAGAATCTTTGCATGGGTAGGGCCATATCGTTCCCCGACATTGAATCGGTAAGACAGATTTACAAGAGAGAAAAGATATGGGCAAAAGTCAAGAAGGCTTTGGAAGAACAAGGAAAGATTCCAAAACGGTGATATTGGACAGGTAAGTATGCTCGATGTGATTTGTGAAAAGTCCGTTTTACTCCAGTGCCCATGCAGCGGTGGTAAAGGTAATCCACTGCTGTTATTGGCGATGGTTGCCGGAACTTGGCTGTTGGTAAATTGGGCAAGATCAGTGTATAGAAAGGAAGGTGTTTCGTTTATGAATAAGATTGGAAAGATCGTAATTGTTGCCGTCCTCGTGATCGCAGTGGCCGTTGTAATTGCCATTAAGCAGCAAGGGAAAAATGTGGTTTCGGAACCTGTTGCCACAGCAAACTCAAATTCAGATACAGCAACAGTTGGCGAATCGGGAAATCCTGATAGCTCTCAAGCGGCAGAAGATTCTGAAAAGTTGCCTCATCTAATTGATTTGGGGGCAGGTAAATGTATTCCCTGTAAGATGATGAAACCAATCCTTGACGATCTGAAGCAAAACTATAATGAACAGTTCAAGGTGACTTTTATCGATGTCTGGGAAAATCCCGGTGCGGGTAATGAATACGGCATCAAGCTTATCCCAACCCAAATCTTCTATGACGCCTCCGGCAAAGAACTCTTCCGCCATGAAGGTTTCTACTCCAAAGAAGACATTCTCGGCAAATGGAAGGAACTGGGGATTGAACTATAATACTCATTGGAGGATCACAGAATGAAATGGAAAAGAAAATTCTTACTGGTCACAGCTTCCTTGTGTGCGCTGGTACGGTCTGCGGAAGCGGCCTCTCAGGTCGCCCCCGTCAGGAATGTTTCTGGAGCTGCCCAAAAGGTTGCCGTGGAGGCGCCCTCGGCGCAGGCCGGGCGCGTCTTGGGGGTGTGCCCGCCCTTTATGCTGTTCGATGAGGACGGCAACGTGATTGACCCGGTAAAGGGGGTGAATGCCGACAAGCCGTACTCGCCGAAGCAGACCTGCGGCAAGTGCCACGACTACGAGACGATCACCGAGGCCTACCACTTCATGCAGGGCAAGGGTGAGGATCCAACGGCCGACCAGGCGGCCCGATGCCAGTGGGCCCTGACGCCGGGTAACTACGGCGGCACGTGGTGTTCCCCCGCCCCGCTGTACCGGTACCTCTCGCCGAAGAATAACGAATCGCCCGCCACGATGGACATGACGTCGTTCGACTTCTTCACGTCCCCCTGCGGCAAGTGCCACCCGGGCGGCGGTTCGGCGGAGTACGACCGCGAGGGCAAGCGCTACGACCGCTGGATGGCCGACCCCGCCAGCGGCCTTATCTCCGGCGGCGAGAACAACCTCGACGGCGATTACTACAAGGCTCGCTGGAGCGAGACGGGGGTGGTGGAGGCCGACTGCCTGCTGTGCCACTTGCCGGAATACAGCTCCTCGGAGCGCAACAAGCAGCTTAAGGCGCTCAACTTCCGCTGGGCCGCCACCGCCGGTTCGGGTCTCGCCGCCGTCACCGGCTCGGTGGCCAACGGCGAGCCGGTCACCGTTGCCTACGACAAGACGCGGTTCAACCCCGACGGCACGCTCTCGCCGAATATCGTGCGGGAACCGCGCAACGAGGCGTGCGTGGCCTGCCACCAGCAGCCGGGGTGGAAGAAGCGCGGCACCAACTTCCGCGCCCGCACCGACGTGCACCTGCGCGCCGGACTGCGGTGCACCGACTGCCATCCCGCCGGCCAATCGGCCGACGACCCGCGCATCCGCGGCAAGGAGCTCCACGAAATCGCCAAGGGCGACGACCCGGGCGGACAGGTGCGCAACGACCTCAACGACACGATGCGCGACTGCGCCCACTGCCACACCACCGGCCGCCTCGGCGCGCCCGTGGCCAAGCACCGCTGGCTCCCGC
>CAZRBG010000125.1:0-6838 GCA_964598225.1 uncultured Pirellulales bacterium | reverse complement strand
AACCCTTCCGCCAACGCTCATCCACCAAGCCACTGTACGCTTGTTTTGGGGCTAGGAAGGCATTGATTCGCAGAATTACGATCATTCCGATGACGATGGCCACCCCGATAGCAAGAATCAGTAATGGAGGCATTCGCGTTCCTTTCAATTGCCGGGATAGTTTGCGAGTTTCATGATCTTGACCAGTCCTTTCTTACGGTTTTGCAGGTGTTTGCACATTTGCTGCTGAGCTTTGCCCGGCCGTTGTTTCTTCCGGTCATTGCTTTTGCTCCGGCTTAAAAGACCAGTCCCGGCCGGTTTTCTTCATCGCCTTTTTGAGCAAGTGCCGCCTTTGCAGGCTGTCTCGGAGTTCCTTCTCGATCTTGTCGGGATCGAATCGGCTGAGAATAAGCCCCTTCAGTTCGTCTTTGATCGAAGCATGCTCGGATCGGTTTGCGAGGTTGTTCCACTCATGGGCATCGGCCTCAAGACCAAAGAGTTGCTCATCGTGTCCGTGGATGTAGATGTACTTGTACTTGCCCCTCCTTACCATGAAGCACGTCGCATACACGCCTTCGGAGTGCATTTCAGAGAATACCACCCGGTCCGGCTGTTCTTTGCCTTGCAGAAGAGGAACGAGACTCGTGCCGTCGGCGGCAAGACTTTCCGAATCGGTATATCCTGTCAACTCCAGAATTGTCGGTGCAATATCGAGCAGTGAGACCGGTGTCTTACAAACGTGACCTCTTCGCCCGACGTGGGGAGAAACGACTAATAGCGGCACGCGAGCCGAAGACTCGTAGAAGGATCTTTTCTGCACCATGTTCTTCTGACAGAGCATGTCGCCGTGATCGCTGGTGAAGATGATGATGGTGTTGTCCATCAGGCCGTCGGCTTTGAGTCCGGCGACCAGTTCCCCGACCTTGTCGTCTATATACGTCACCAGTGCATAATACGCCCGCCAGAGTTTTTTCAGCGACGCAGGCTTTTGCAGGTCCACCTTGTCAACGCCGTGATGGCGGTTCAGCCAGCGATCCATTGCCGAGTGCCTCTTCTCGAAGTCAGACGGCAGTTTTGGGATTTCGATTGGCTCGTCCTCGTACATATCCCAGTACTTTTTCGGAGGCCAGAACGGCTCGTGCGGGAAATTGTAAGAGACACAGAGAAAGAACGGACGGTATGATTTACCTTTTCTTTTTTGCCCGCCTTTCTTTTTGAGGTAACTCAGTGCTTCTCGGTGGGCGAGTTCGTCATATTTAAGGTTTCTGCCGGAGCGCCCGACGTGGACTGCGCTGCCGAGATAGCTGCGGGCATGCGATCGAGGAGTCTTATGATCGCGGGACTTTACCCATGAGAAATCCGCCGGATAGATGTTCGGCAGAAGCCGCTTCTGAAATCCGTGAAGCTGATCGGCTCCGACGAAATGTATCTTGCCGCTGAGCGCCGTGTCGTAATCCATCAGGTTCAGGGGATGACAGAGTGTCGGCTGATCGCAGGAAAGAGCCGCCGCGTTGTCGTAAACGCCGTTTTCCGAACAGTACGTTCCCGTCAACAAACACGCCCGCGCCGGAGCGCAAAGCGGGCAGGGACTGTAAGCGGCGTCAAACAGAACGCCGTTCTCAGCCAGTTTGTTGAGGTGCGGTGTCTTGACCACCGAATGTCCATACAGACCGGTCAGCAGCGGCGTCATCTGGTCTGCGATGACAAGCAGAACGTTTGGTTTGCGGGGGCTTTTGTTCCCTGAGTTTGCCGATGCGCCCCGTGTCGCTGTTGCGCCGGCGGCCAAACCGACGGATAGTCCCATGAACTGTCGCCTGTCCAGTTTCATACTCGTTCAGTCTCCAGGATAATTGATCTGTCTGCAACGATTTCTTGATCGGTGCCCCGAAATAAATGTATTCTATTATTGAAGCAATTGTATACAATCATATAATAATGTCATGTTCGATTGAAGGCTGAAAATCGAGACGGACATTGAGTTGGAACCAACGTTTTGTCGAATTTGCCGGCCGGGGTGTCGATCTGACCAATGTAAAGACCTTACTATCAGGATCGCAACAAAGGCCCCCCCGGCGCCGGCGGCCAGCGTGAGGTGTACTTCGACGACATCACGGGGTGTGCGAATTCGGCTCACCCAAGCTGCCCTCCTCTGCCGAAAAGGCATCGAGTAGAAAAGATTTTTAGACAGGATTTACAGGATCAAACAGGATTATTAACGGCATAGGCAAACAGGCCCGCAGGGTGCGATGTATCGCACCATTTTAATTGTAAAGAGGAAAAGAACAATGAGGTATAAAGAAAGGCGCGAGATATTTACAGAGAGAATTGCTGCGGGCAATCGTCATTACTTCTTCGATGTCAAGGAATCGAAAGGCGGCAAAAAATATCTGGTTATCAGCGAATCCAGACGATCCGGAAAAAACTATCAACACAACCGGGTCATGGTTTTCGAAGAAAATCTCAAAGCATTTGCAAAAGCCTTCCAAAAGGCCGCAAAATTTGTCCAAAAGAAGAAAACACATCGACTTTTTCGATTGTTTGCCGGAGCATATGACAGGTAATGTCCCGTTTATATCCTTTTTATAACATTTCTGCTTAGTTTAAAGACATCCCGCCTCGACCGTTGTTCACAGAAACGCACCTAAATCTAACATCAAGATCGCGAGCTCGTGTTTTCAATTCAGAACTGAGTTTCCGTTCAGTAACCAATAACGTTGTAACTTTCACTTTATATGGAAACTGTTCCGCTTCTTTGACTTCCCGGTATTTTACGCACTGATAAATCCCTCGTCGAAAGTCTTCATCATTTGATCGGCAGGATTTAACCTCGACGGTTACGAATTCATTAGCATCTTGAAAAAGAACATCTACTATATCTCCTGAGAGCAATCGGTGTTCAGTTTTGCGTTTTACAAACGATGTGCGGAGGCCAATTTCATGTGGGTGTGCAGCTACCCAATTCTTTAATCTTTTATGTTCTTCGCTTTCAGCGGGACCGCCATAATTATTTCCGTTTGGCGAAAATCCGTCTATTTCAGTTCCCTTGCGTATGCGCAGCTTAGATAGCGCTGTGGAACCAAAGAGTTCTTTGTTTAGTTTTTCCCAGTCCGTATAGCGCATAATCTTTATTCGCTCTCTATTCACAATCTCCTTTTTCTTTCCGGACGGTATCTTTTTCCAATTGCGATAGCTTTCGATTTTGTATCTATCGGCAAAGTAATTCCCTATTCCGTTGCCGGGAATTCCGCTCGACCGCGTTACCAACGCGTTGATCAAAGGTGCCTCTCGGGCAATTTTCAATTTGATGGACCAAATTTGGTCCATCAAAGAGCCAGCAACGTGTCCTATGTGAAGGGGAAAGATAGTATCGATGCCGAGTTGATATTGTAACTCGTCTCGTATATTTTGATAAGTCACAAAAGGTTCACTGCCCTGTATACACCTCTTCAAAAGCATTGCCATAGCAAATGGCGGTCCTTCTTCTCGAAGTTGATCAAGTGTATAATTACCCATTTGAGTTACCTCCCTTTCCGAACTCTGCCGTCTTTCATATTTCTGAGTGCTATTAATAGCGAAGTAACTTAATTTCTCCAAATACCAATTAAGCTATCCATTTTGCCTTTTGGGACTGAAATTCTTCTTCTGACAAAACACCTTTTTCTTTCAATTCTGCCAATCTTTCGATTTGAGAAAGTACACCTGTTTTTTCATCGCTTTGAAACTCGTGTTTGTATTGGTTTAGCAGTTCTTTCGCCAACGGCGTATCTAACGGTACAAGGCAATCCTTCCCAACACCACAGGAGTAACAGACGGGTCGTCTTGACAACCACCTCCACAAAGAATATATAAGCCCAACTCCCCAAAACAGCAAAAACGTGGCATTCAAAAGAGTTATAGTATTTTCTTGATCGAACAACAGCTTTAATGCTTTTTCTTGGGACATGTCAGATACTAATTCTCGAAGTGACTCCAGATCAGCAAAAGCGATTGGATCGCCAGAGAATACCAAAGCAATGGACGCATCCGTAAAAGGGGTAGAAATGTAATATAGAAATTGGTCGAAGTTCATGCCATATTCACTATTGTAATATGCGAAAGCACAAAAGGATATAACAACAGGAAGCAACCAGATGAATAATTCTGTGCAGAGCCGCCCCTTGCATTCGTTCCTTGGGTAACCTACCGTTCCACAATTTCTGCAGATGATTTGTTTCTTCATTGCGGTTTCCTGAATATCTTTACCTTGATATTTATCATTTCAAGAAGAGAGCAATTTTGCCCTTTGTACTTGTGTCTTTTCATTAACACAATACACTTTTGTTTCATGTCGTCTGCATGTGCACCTTTCATATAGAATATGATAATGTTCTTGCTTTCCTATCTGAAAGAAACACTTGGCTTTGCACGAAAAAGCACGTCGTCCCCATCTGTAACAGCCTCGACATCGATTTGATCTCCATTATAGAACTCTGCAAAACCAACATATTTGTTTGTTGATTCTTTTACAAGCGAGACCGCTACACATTTTCTGTCAAGCCCCTTTTCTTTTCCACGTTCGTTTAACCAATTCCGTATCTGGAACTCCAATAGGTCTTTTTGAAATTCGCTCGCCTGGGCTATGTCGGCCCGTCCCATCTCTGGTGGACCAAACCATTGGTCACCAAAAAGGGTGAGGATCACAAGCACAGCACCCATAGCCAGTACCGCAATCCAAAATACCGAATTACTGAGTTTGTTCGCTTTATTCGTTTTTCCATTACTCATGTTTTGCCCCGTTATCTGTTCCATTATTTCGTTCTTCCTTTCGAGGGCGAGGTTTCCGCCATGTTGCGGCATCTTTGATGAATCTCATAAAATGCTCTATAGCTTCATACGACGTCTCGTTATTTCGATTTAACTGAAATACCTTCTTATAAAATTCTCGAGCCTTGCCTGACTTTCCGTTTTTCATTTTCTTTGCCAAAAACTCCCCTTTACGTGTTTCTGCCGGTTGTGTTTTGTTCAATTTTCAATTGACATAAAGCAGTTTGAGCCTGCAATTTCATGCGGAAAACTCGCTCGCGACCAGTTGAAAAACCTATCAAACCGCCAAATAAAGCAACAATGCCTGCGACAATCACTGCTGTTGTTGTCTCTATCTCTGATTCAGTCATAAGAAAAAACGCAGGAACGGAGCCAAGAAACAGGCCAATTAATGTATACATAGCAACGATGGAATTAGCTCTTTTGTAAAGCCTGTCTGCAAACTCCTGAATAATTTTTGAGTCGTAATTAACATTAACCATGATACATTGCCTTTCATTTATTTGCTGTTCTTAATTCCTATCAAGACTTTCCCATCCTTCAAAAATTTATCAGAACATATCGGTAATTTTGGCGAAGTGGTGCTTATCAAATGCTGTGAGGTCTGTCTCACCCATAAAGATTGTTTGGAGGCTATATCGGTATGAAATGAGGGCTGCTTTAGTTATTTGTGTGATTTTTCGATTGGTGCGATACATCGCACCCTACCTTTCTGGATTCCCGCCTTCGCGGGAATGACAAGGTGAAGGCAATTCAGGCATCACAAATTCAGCATTCGCTCGTGCCCTGCCGTGTGGTTTGATTCTTCTTGTGCAATTCTTAGAGGCTCTAACTGAACCGGACCAGAAGGATAAGGAGCCGCTCCGCGAGGCTGTTTTAATGGGTCCCTCGGCTGCCCCTTCGACTTTGCTCAGGGCTTCGGCTAATTCGGGATGACGGTAGAGCTGCGCTCGGAATGAGACGTTGGGTCCTGTTAGAATGCTTTAGAATCTGCCGCGCATTTGTTCGGCTCTGGTGGCTTCTTTGAGGATCTTCTTTTCTTTGGAGGTCAGGCTTTGCAGGCCGGAGTTGTGCACTTTTTCCAGAATTCGATCAAGCTCGACCTGAAGGTCCCGCTCGTCGGTCACGCGCTTCTGCCGGCGACTGAACCTCATTTTCGAAGTGAACTGGTCGCGCCATGACTGTGAGAGCACGTAGACAGCTCCGGCAATCATTCCGCCGAGGTGAGCCGCCTGACCGCCGGCGTTGCCGAACTGGTCGGGACGTAAAAGAGTCAGAACGGCGATTCCAGCAAATATTATTGCAAGGAACATGAGTTTTATGGGGAAGATTCCCCATACGTACACTCTCAGGTTCGGAAACAGTATAGCGCCCGCCGCCAGCATTCCCAAGATCGAACCCGAGGCGCCAACTAAAGGCGCTGCTCCCAACCACCCCACAAAAACCAGCAAAGGATACAGCACGCCTCCGGTTGCGCCGCAGATAAGATAGAAGATCAGGAACTTCTTGCTGCCCCAATATCTTTCCAGCATGGGGCCGAAGAAGAAAAGGACGAGCATGTTCACAAAAATGTGGCCGAATCCATAGACGCTGTGCAGAAACTGGTAAGTTATTATTCGCCACGGCTGCAAAGCCATTCCCACGGTCTCCGGAAACACCGAAAGCCAATAGTAAGCGAACTCTCCAAGCGGAGAGATGATAAAAGTCAGCAGAAATACGGCTACATTAATAATCAGCAGCCACTTTACTACCGGCGTAATAGTCGGCAGCATGAACCGCATATTGGGTCCGTGTCCGTAGCGCGACTGATAACCCTCCTGCGTGTAATCTCTATCGTAAAGTCCCATAATAGTGCTCGGAACGACAAAAATATACTGTAATCAACGAAGAGAACATATCTTCGTCCTGCCCGTCAAGGCTGCTCACATATATTATACATATATCGCCGGTTTCGGCAATTGTTCAATGGGAAATCTTATTGACTGCCTTGATACGCACTAACACATGTTCGTCACTTCGTGGATAACTTTCAAGGTCAAATCAGCGTTCTTGGGTT
>CAZRBG010000124.1:0-7024 GCA_964598225.1 uncultured Pirellulales bacterium | reverse complement strand
GAATCTTAAACAATCGGCTTGAGAAATTACGTAAAATGAAACCTGCACCCCTTTTCTCTCGTTCGGTGAGCCTGTCCCTGATTTCCACGGGCAGCTCATCGACCTTACGACCCATGACCGCCTGGCTTGGGACGATCAACACATCCTCGTGCTCGGCCACGGCAACGTCAACGTCGGCGTTCATCCCGGTGAACACCTGTTCGTTAGGATCTATCAGCAGCACCTCGGTTTCGTAGTACTTCGTGCCCTGGTTGCCGTACTGGTGGCTCAGGGCAACCGTCCTGACTTCACCATCGAAGATCTTGTCCGGCCAGGCCTGCACGTGCACCCGGGCTTTCTGGCCCACCTTGAGTTGTCCGACGTCCGCCTCGTCCACCTGTGCGACTACGAGCATTTCGGACAGATCGCCGACTTCCATAATAATCGTGCCGGCGTTATTCATCGTGCCGGTCATCACCATCTCACCAACTTCGGCATTGAGACGCGTAACAGTTCCGTCGATTGGCGAGACAATGGTGGTATAGCTGAGGGCCTCTTTGGCCTGGTCGATGCGGGCATCGGCCGCTTCGAGATTGTGCTTCAATACATTCAAATTCAATTTGGCCGACTGTAATGAATGCTGGGCGGACTCGTACTGAGCCTTCAGTTCATCATATCGAGCCTTTGCCTGGTCGAAAGTCGCCTGGGCGATATCCTTCGATTCGAGCAATCCCTTCTGACGCTCGAAATCAAGCTTTGCCTGATCCAAAGAAGCTGCAAGGCCGGCAAGGGTCGCCTTCTGGCTTTCGATTCTGGCCTTCTCCACTTCGATCTGCGCGGCCTGTGCGTCTCGGCCGGCCTGCGCCGACACCAGTTGGCTCTCCCAATCCTTCGAATCGAGCTTGACCAGGACCGAGGCCGGCACGGCCGGCTCGGCGCTCGGGTTGCCCTTGGTGACGGCGGCCCCCTCATCGTACGGCAGAGCTTCTACTCGCGCAGAGACCTTGGCGCTGATTTCCACGTTTCTGCGCGGCTCGATTTCCCCCGGAGCGCTGACGTACTCAACCAGCGTCCCTCTCTCAGCATGTTCGACACGAACCGTGGTCGGCTTCTCAGGGACGTTTAGCCTGGCCCTTACGGCCATTACACCTCCCGCGACGGCGGCTAACGCTACTATGACAATGATTATTATGTAGACTTTCTTCACCCTGAGACCTTTCGTGATATAACTAAAAGTAGTACAAGACTCTCCTGACGGTCTACGGATAGTTTGTCTAATCTTACAAATATAGACGCCTCACTGGCTGCTTTATTGCGAATCTTTTGGCAGAAAAACCCGGAAAAAGGCTCTCAGTGCGAAAAAAGCTCGTTTACTGATCCGCCAAAGGCGCAGAAGTACAATCTTGTGACAGCAATCCTCCTTGAAGGCACTATGTGGCCCTTACGCTGGTAGAATGCCAGAAGAACGTGGGAAAATCAAGCAAAGAATGCCTTGCCCAACCCTGCGTTGGGCCGGAATCGCGGAATCTGATGGTAGTGGTCAGGTTTCTTAATTCTGTGTCCAGTAATCGACAACCAGGGCTTTGTCCAGGTGCGGCCCGAGAATATTGCCGAATTCCTTGTGTGCCGGATGAGGCAAATATTTAGCTCTGTCTTCTTCGCTGAGAAAAGTCACAACAAAACAGTGAGTAAAGCCCTGGTGTAGGTTCTCAACGCTCACATCAGTGCCCCACTCGAAATCATAAATCAGATCGACCTTGCTCGGCAGAGCGGCAAAGGCATTCTCGACCTTCCTTATCTCCGCCGGAGTAGCTTCATCCTTGAATTTGAACAGAACCACGTGACGCAGGACCTGGGCCGGTTTCTTCATAAGCGGGCACTCATCTGCGAGCTCACATTCTTTGACAGCCTTGTTTCCTTGAACTGACACACAACCGGTCAGGAGAATAGCCCCGACAGCCAAACAGACGATATCTTTAATCATTCCACTTTTCTCCTAAATACTTATGTTTTGTCGAACAGCTTGTCGCTATAGGAGGGTGGATTCTATCAGCGGACTAAGTTACGGTCAATACAAAATTCATCAAAGCATAAACGTCCTGATGTGAATCGCAGTCTCGCGGAATTTCTCGGCAGGCAAGGTGACAGTTTGCCACTTCGGGCTGCGGCGTTGCATGAACCTGCGGTAGTCCTCAAGCTTTACGCAGAAGAAAAGGTATCTGCTGTCGTCGAAATCCAGAACGTCCATGCCGTCAAAATCGACGTCGATGTTCTCGATCCTGTAAGCGAACACAAATACGGCCTGATGGCCTTGGCCGAGAATCTCCCGCCACCGGCCAAGGCTCTCAACGTCTTCTCTCGTGACCCATGACTCGAAGCCCGCCATCTTCGCCGGGCAGATTCCTTTGAATGTCCTGCCCTTAACTTCGGCGATTATCCTCCGCCCCGCGGAAGGCTCCACCAGAAAATCGAAGCTCTTGATATCTGAACAGCCGAAATGCGCCCTCTTGCTGTCATCGGAGCGCTCATACGGAATCCGATTATCGAGCAGCCAATTCTCAAACGCCCGCTCGTAATGATTGGGAGAAAAGTCCCTCATATGCGCTTCTCGGCAACTCTGACGTCATCCCGGCACGTCTTTCCGAGCGAAGCCGAGGAACCTGTTAAAACGGCGTACTCAACTTCACTGGGCGTGACATTTAATCCGAGCCCAACCTCGACAGAAACTCATCCACGTCCACAAGCTCCTGCTCGCCGGTACCCATGTCTTTAACGGCAAGCTTGTTATCTCTGTACTCCTCGCCGATGATAATACACTGTCGCGCTTTTTGATCCGCGGCCTGCTTCAACTGCTTACCGAGCTTGCCGCGCTTGTAACTGAAACTGGCAGCCAAACCTGCCGAGCGTAATTTCATTGTGAGTTTGAGCGTTGCATCAGTCGCGTCCTTGTAATTCTTATCCACACAAGCAACGAAATAGTCCAGCCTGCGCGCCGGTAACTGCTTCTGCAACAATCCTTTCTCTTCGAGCAGGATTTCCAGAACACAGTCTCCCAGCCCCATGCCGGTAGCTGGTATTGACGGGCCGCCAAAATCTCTCAGTAAGTTGTCGTATCTTCCACCTCCGCAGATGGCGCGAAGCTCCTGCTTGCGCTCATGTACCTCGAACACTATTCCCGTATAGTATGCCAGGCCCCTGACTATGCTCGGAGAGAATTCGCAGAATCGTGACACCCCCATCTCGTCCAGCAGGTCCATCAAGCGTGCAAGCTCCTGCACTGATTCATCCATTTCAGGATTGCCACCCACTGCTTCTCTTGCGTCAGCCAACGTCGTAGCTCGTATGAAATTCACAATCTTTCCGACCGCACCCGAGTCGGAGACCTGCGCCAGTAGCGCCTCCTTAAAAGCCTCTGGCGGCATCTTTGCGTACTTGTCGAGAAGAGTATATAGTGTTTCCAACTTATCCTCAGTAACGCCAGCGTTTCGCATAGCCGAAGAGAGGAATCGCCTACTTGAAATCTTTACCCCGACATCTCTGTGTGTTAATCCGACCTCACGCAGATAATCCACAGTCGTGAAAATGATCTCGGCATCGGCGAGGATGTCGTCGACGCCGATTATGTCTATGTTCCATTGGAAGAATTCGCGGAGGCGCCCCTTTTGGGGGCGTTCGGCGCGGAACAGGCGCGGCACGGAAAACCACTTGATTGGTTTGGCCAGTGAGTTGATCTGCTGGTTTACCATTCTCGCCAGCGTGGGCGTCATCTCGGGCCTCAGCGCAAGGTCTCTGCCGCCCCGGTCCTGCAATGAAAACAATTGCTCGACGATTTCGTCGCCGCTTTTGACCTGGAACATCTTCAAATACTCGAAGATCGGCCCGTCGTACTCTTCAAAGCCGTTGCGCAGCGACGCCTTTTTCCAGCCGTCGATGATGAAATTGCGAACCGCCATCTGAGGCGGATAGAAATCCCTGGTCCCCTTTACCGGCGGTATTTTCATTTCTTTTTCTTCTTTCTCTTGCGGTCTTTCTTCTTTTCGATGACGTTGTTGTCGAATTTTATCTTGATGTACTCTTCCATCTGTTTGTCGTCGGTAAAGTGAAGCTCGTAGTCGTACTCGCCCTGGACGAAATCGCAGTCGGCATGACGATAACCCCGGCAGATTTTAGGCCTCTTATCGTAGATGTCGCAGCGATAGTTTTCATCGTTAAGGTGTCTGCACTTATTCTTTATGTTGACGTACCAGTCGCCGTCCTCAACGAATACGGTTACATCTTCGTGGCACAAATACCATCTTATATCGTCGTAGTCTTCCTTGTCTTCCGGCGTCTCGATCGGCAGCGCAAAATATCTACAGCACAATCCAGTGCAGTTTTTGCATTGATCCTTCTTTGCCATTGTCATCATACTCCATTACGTTAAACTCACCAACAATTCAGTTCACGAAAAGCAACTATAGGCTATCGCCCCGCCCCTGTCAAGATCAACAGACTGAAAGCAGTCGCCGCGGTAGTTTCGGAAGGAAAAGGAGTGAAATCGGCGCAGGAGGCATAGGTTCTTTCAAACAGGAGCGGCCTTCAAAGAAAACGAAGAAATGATAAAACGCCGGCCAAAATATTCGGACAGAGCTAAAGGACTTCGCGCTGCGGGTGACCCCGCTGCCGCTCTACTCGAAAAAGAGGAACTTCGTTCAAGGTGTGATAAGCGACCACACTTCAGCCCCGCAATGTCACCCCGAAAGAAGTCGAGAGGCTATTTGAAAGGGGATTATGAACAAATCCCGCCATAATGCGGAATATCGCATCCTGACGGGCTTAATCCTTACTGTCCGGTAACCGCGCCGACTTCCACTTCCGCCGGTACTGCCCCGCCCTTGTTGTCTGCCGAATCTTGAGTCCCATTTTCCCCTCGCAGGCTGACCTCAGCGGCAGATTCGGTGGAACGGACCTTTTCAGCACGTTTGGCCATAAATTCCCGCCGATTTTCCTCGATACACTGAAGCAACTCTTCCAAATGCATATTCGTTCTCCTTCGTCGCTATGTCATATTTATCCAGAACCACTTACAGCGGATACGTCGGCCGTTCTCCGGCCGCACTTAACCCTGGAAATGAAGAATCCTGTGGCGGGCAAATCATCAATAGTCAATATTAAGCTTGTCCTGAGCGAAGCCGAATGAATAGTAAATAATCAATGCGGAACTGCCCGGGACTGGAGTCGAACCAGCACGACCCGAAGGTCACTAGCCCCTCAAGCTAGCGCGTCTGCCTATTCCGCCACCCGGGCGAGGCGATTATCTTTTGATTATTGATTATTGACTGTTGATTGTCAATTATCAAATCCGGAATTCGCTAAATAGCGGATTGTGGCCGGGCTACGTGCCTGTCCGGTCGCCCCAGAGCAGGACCTGGAGCCTCTGGCAGAAGGCATAGCCGGCGGATTTGCAGAGCTCCGCCACGATCGGGGATTTGGATAAGAGTTCTTCTTTCGTGGCGGCCTGCGGCATTAACATAACCATTCCGGGAGCAACGTTGCCCAATTGATCTATGACTTCCTGAACCTCCGGCAGGTCGTTAACGGATTCGACGACGAACTTGAGCTGGTAATTGTAATTAGCGAGCAACTCTCCGAGCACGGCCAGGTCGAGTCTCGAGTCCCTGTGTGTTGCCGCCAAATCGATATCTTTCGGCACCGAATTGCTTAGCTTCGGGCTGATGCTCATAAGGTCGCATTCTATGTTCGGAATAAAAGCGATGCCGGCAGTTTCGATTGTTATATGTTTGCCCTCAGCTCTCAGTTCCCTGGCCAACTGCCGGACCTCGAACTGAACCATCGGCTCGCCTCCGGTGATTACCACGAAGTTGCAGTGATATTTAGATACTGCTTCAATTATCTCGGGGATAGTACGATCCTGCCCCGAATCCTCGGACCAGGCATATTTGGTATCGCACCATCGGCAGCGAAGCGGACATCCGGCCAGCCGCACAAAAATACTGGGCATTCCGGCGAGGAATCCCTCACCCTGCAGTGAGTAGAATATTTCGTTTACTATCATTTGTTCGTCCCGAACGAGTGTATCAGGTCATCAGGGGATCAGGGTGCAGCGCCTTAGGCGTCCTGCGGAGATATCAGATTATCAGGGTATCAGGAAGGACTTTCGAGTCACCTACCTGATACTCTGATACTCTGATACTCTTATACTCGTCTTTGAATATTTATTTCACTCCACATTCTTTGTTCGATATTCGAGAGGGTCCACGAGCCCCGCCTCGGCAAAGCCTTTTAGTCTGAGTCGGCAGGAGTCGCACTGCCCGCAGCTTCTGCCTCGTTCATCCGGATCGTAGCAACTGTGCGTCAGGGAATAATCGACACCCAGCCTGGTGCCGGCGAGGATAATCTGTGCCTTTGCCATCTCAATAATCGGCGTATGAATCCTGTACCGTCCCCTGCCCTCGACGGCGGCGGCGGTAGCAAGATTCGCGGTCTTCTCGAAGGCAGCGATGAATTCGGCCCGGCAGTCGGGATAGCCGCTATAGTCGGTCGAGTTGACGCCGATAAATATGTCGAAGGCCCCGGTAACCTCGGCCCAGGCGAGGGCGTAGCCGAGAAATATCGTGTTTCGAGCAGGTACGTATGTGAGCGGTATTTTCGTCGAATCATCCAGATCGGCTCTGTCCTTAGGCACATCGATAGCCGAATCGGTAAGCGCTGAGCCGCCGAAAGCAGCCAGATCAATATCGATTATACGATGCTCAAGAACAGCAAGATGATCGGCCACTCTTTTTGCGGCGGCGATTTCCCGTTCGTGCCGCTGGCCGTATTGCAAGGTCAGGGCGTAGCAGTGAAAACCTTCATTTCGCGCCACGGCAAGAGTTGTTGCCGAGTCAAGGCCGCCGCTCAACAGGATGACTGCTTTTGGTACCGCCACCGCGTGTTCTCCGTCAATATTAGATTAGCCGCCATTCGAAGCGGTCTTTGCCCTCGATATTTATAACTGGACTTTTGCAATTTAGGCCAACTCTAAATGCAGCTTGATTTTTTGAAA
>CAZRBG010000123.1:0-7101 GCA_964598225.1 uncultured Pirellulales bacterium | reverse complement strand
AAAAAGTGGGGCGTGATGTTTTTGACGCAATTATGGCGGGAGATTCATGGACCGGCGAAGTGAAAATGTTAGCTAAAGATAAAAGCAAAAAAGATATTCTTCTTCGGGCATATTCTCTTAAGGATGACGAAGGTAAAGTTATCGGCCTTGTCGGAATACACACCGACATCACGGATCGCAAGAAAACCGAACATTTCCTCAGCGACCGGAACAAACTGCTTGAGTCCATATTTCGTGTAACGCCTTTTGGCATGCTGCTGCTGGACAGGAGCCTGACTATCAGGAAGGCCAACAACGTTGCCGCAAAATTGGTATGCAAAGAAGGATGGGAAATCGTCAACAAAAAACCCGGAGCAGGCTTAGGCTGCATCCACGCCGAAGATGTATTGGAAGGGTGCGGGCACGGTCAATTCTGCTCGCAATGTGTGCTGCGAACGGCGGTCGAGGGCGTATTCAGCTCGGGACGGGCTGTCGAAAAGGACGAAATGCAGCACACTTTCATAGTGAACGGCAAAGAGGCCAGCCCCTGGCTGGAAGTCTCTGTCGAATCTCTGAACATGGATGATGAGGATTACGCCATCGTCGTAATCAATGACATTACCGGACACAAAGAAGCGATCGACGCCAAGAGCCAGTTCCTGGCCAACATGAGCCACGAAATCAGAACTCCGATGAACGCTATTATCGGTTTCAGCGATATGCTTGCCGCCGAGAAACTCTCCGACGAGCAAACAGAATACGTTCATACCCTGCGCGAAAGTGGTAAACATTTACTGCAATTGGTAGACGATATTCTGGATTTTTCGAAGATCGAAGCCGGCCGGTTGGAGCCTGAGATAATGGACTGCTCTCTGAGTGAGATACTCGATAGCATCAGATCCATGTCCAAACACAAAGCAGAGGAAAAAAATCTGGAGTTTGAGATCAACACAAGCAATGATTTGCCCGCTCAAATACTGACCGATCCCACCCGACTGTCTCAATGCCTGATAAATCTCGTTAGCAATGCGATCAAGTTCACCGACAGCGGGCACGTTCATATAAATGTTTCATCGGCGAATATAGATGACCGGAGCCACGTTATCTTTGAAGTAGCGGATACGGGAATTGGCATCGCCCCCGCAAAGCAAGAGCAGATATTCGAGTCGTTTACTCAGGCGGACGGGAGTACTTCTCGCAACTACGGCGGAACGGGGCTCGGTCTTGCTATTACCAGGCAATTGGTGGAACTCTTAAGTGGAGAGCTGACTTTGGCAAGCTCGGAGGGAGAAGGTTCAGTTTTCACAATCAAAATACCGGCCGCTATTGATGCGGCGGCACCGTCTTTGCCGGATTGGCAAGGCGAGAGCGAAGCAGCCGAGAACAACACAGAAAGAGAACAACAGAATATTTCCCTCTCGGGCCACGTCCTCGTAGTCGATGACGTGCCCACCAACCAGGCACTTACGAAAGCGCTGCTAAAGAAAATAGGCCTGGAAGTAACAGTAGCCGAGGACGGTATCCAGGCGGTTCAACAAGCTCTGTTCAAATCCTTCGATCTGATACTAATGGATATTCAGATGCCGAGAATGAATGGTTATGAGGCGGCAAGGACACTTAAAGACAAGGGGATAAAGACACCGATAGTTGCCTTGACCGCCAGCGTGATGAAAGGTGATGAACAAAAATGTCTGGATGCCGGCTGCGACGATTATCTGGCCAAGCCGATCGATTTTCAGATGCTTCTAAAGATAGCCCGTAAGTACCTGCCTGTGGACGAGGATGCTTTAGTGCGCTCGTAATGGCCGGAAATAACGGCATAGTGAGCCGGGTAGAGAGACCACACAATGAATAACACTCGACGGCGCGGTCATAACCAGAGTCTACTTGGCGGTGAAATCCATTATAGAACTACTCAGTCGTGAGATTAAAATGACATCGCGATCAAAAGCAGGTTTAAAATTCAACATCCCGGCACAACGTAAAGGTATCCCCCCAGTTCTTCTGCTGTCTGCAATTGGGATATTGTTGACATTGAGCATATCAAGTATCGAGAGTACCTTGCCCCGGCTAAGGCTGAATCATGCAGCACTGCACGCCGTACTCGAAACCCTCGGTTGCATGCTTGCTCTTGGAATTGCCGGTTTCCTTCTTATGCGCAAGGGTGAAAAAGACAAGCGGCACACAGTCTGGCTGGCGTGCTCTATACTCGTTATGGGTATCATCGATGCTTTCCATGCGAGCATGATGCCGTGTAACGAGTTTGCCTGTCTGCGCTGTGTTTCACAACTGATCGGAGGTGTGTGTATAGCTTTGATCTGGCTGCCGGAACGTGTTACTCGCACAAGGCCGGTCAACATACTGCCGATGATCCTTGCAACGGGAGCGGGGCTATTCGGCGCAATGTCGTTTATCTACCCGGAAATATTGCCTCCGATCTTAATCAAGGGCGAATTCACCCAAATTGCAGTAAACCTCAACTTCGTGGGAGGTGTGCTCTTCCTGTGCGGAGTAGCGTACTTTTTCGGCCGGTTTGACCGGACTCTCGATCCAATCGATGTGCTTTTCGCAGTCTACTGCCTCCTGTTCGGCATAGCCGGGGTCACTTTTATCTTTACTACCTTGTGGAGCGCGTCCTGGTGGCTGCTGCATCTGGTGCGATTAGCCGCGTATGTCGTGGCGTTCAAATACGTCTCGGCCAACTCGTCGGCACAGTACATGGCTCTTATGAATAGCGAGAAGAGCCTCAGAAAGGCGAAGAATCAGGCGGAGAATGCCAAATTAGAGACCGAAAAAGTCAACAGACAACTCGAAGCATCTGTGCGGCAGGCGAACAAGTTGGCGGAAGAAGCCATAGTCGCCAGCGAAGCCAAGAGCGAATTCCTTGCCAATATGTCGCATGAGCTGCGCACCCCTCTTCACAGTATCCTGAGCTTTGCGTCCTTTGGCAGTAAAAAATATGCACGCGCCGAACGGGAGAAGCTCCTGGGTTATTTCAACAGAATAAGTCAAAGCGGCAAGACTTTGCTTGAATTGCTCAACGATCTTCTCGACCTCGCCAAGCTGGAGTCACAAAGAGTTAATTTTTCTTTCGAGCCGACGGACCTCGACAGTTTGGTTAAATCTGTTATAGATGAAATGCATACTCTGTTAACAGAACGGGGTCTAACAGTCAGATACGAATCAGACCATTTAAGCGAGCAAGTCTGTCTCGATTTTGATAAGATCAAACAGGTTCTGCGTAACCTTCTGAGTAACGCAATCAAATTTTCCCCGAACGGATCGACCATTGATGTAGCCGTTGGTCAATCGGAGAAAACCGCGGAAGTTTCTGTGTCCGACCATGGCCCCGGCGTACCCGAGAACGAACTTGAAACGGTGTTTGACAAATTCGTGCAGTCGAGCAAGACTAAAACAGGAGCCGGAGGAACCGGACTCGGACTGTCTATATGTCGCGAGATTATCGCAGGCCACGGCGGTCGAATCCGGGCCGAGAACGAAACGGCGGGAGGAGCAGTATTCGCCTTCGAAATTCCTCTTTCTCGAAATCAGAATTCGCAGGAGTCTGATCTATTAGTCTGCGCCGAAACTAAATCTGAATGTTGATTCTGCCCTTGGACTGTTTCTGTTTTCCGAATGTTCAAGCTGTGTTTGTGTTTGCTTTCCGACCCTGAGGTGCATTTTAACGGCGCTTGGCGATTTCAATCCAGTCGGGCTGTGATAAGAACTCCAGAATATTGTCAATTTCCGACTTCAATTGATCAAATAATGATGCGGCTTCGTTCAGATTATTTTCTTTCCCGGCACATTCCATCCGTCCCGCTGCTTCGAAGAGACGGATCGCCTCGAAATTCCTACCGGCTCCTTTCAGCGCATGAGCACTTGCCGTGATTTGTTCAGCGTCTTCAGACTTTATTGCCTTCTTTAGCCTCTCAAGCCGTTTCCGGTTATCGGCAAGAAATACAGGGGTGATTTCTCTTACCAATTCTTCATCGCCCCATCTCTTGATGAGTTTACCCCAATCTATTAATCGGGTGTTATTCGTCACTTCCATGGCTGCCTCCCGTCTCGCTTGCTCTTCAACTGGGTTTCCAACTTTGACATTATTAACTCCATCGTCCGTTATACAGGGCCTTTTAACCAGTATTTTTCAGTATCTGACCTTCGAAAATCCCGGCCGGGGAAAGGCGGCCCCTCTCGCCTGGTTACCATGCAGGTTGCTTTGTCGCCGGCCAGGCTTAGAAATGCAAAAACCAGGATTTTAGAATACGATAACCAGCAATTGTATAGTTATTCGGCGGCGCGATAGCCCCGATTATATGATTGTGCCGAGTCAAAGACTCGGAACCGAAGCAGTAAATTGAAACGGAACACTGTATAGTCTTGATTACATAGTTCTGTTGCTATTGTCTGCAGCTCTCTAATACTACAGTGCCATACGTTGTGGCGATAACCCGATAAGTGCTCTCAACCCCAGAGTACACCTGCTCCATGGCCAAAATGCTATCAAACAACATTTTTTACGGCCACCACGTGGAAGACATTCCCCTGTCGGGTGCGCCCGGGAGCCTGTTTATGGCCGGCAAACATTCGAGGCAGAGTCCCAAGCCCTTGCCGGCGTATGGCCCTGTAGTATTAGCGATAACAGACGCCATACAGTTTGGAGTTCTTAATTGCTGACGGATAGTCCGGCTTGCTCCGATGATGGTTAAGGCCCTGTCACAATTTCACCATCCGGAGCCGCCGGAACTGTCCTGTTTGCGTGAAACTATCGGCGACAGGTTAGAAATCAAAAGTAAATTGACTAATCAGGGGTAACGACCCGAAAATGGATGGTGCGACAACAAAAATTCTTTTGGTCGACGATGATTTTCTGGATCGTAAGCAGGTGAGGTTGATTCTTGCAAAATCCAACCTCAGCAATTCGTTCGAGATCGAGGATGCAAGCACCCTGTCAGAGGCATGCCGAATGCTTGCAGACAATAACTATGATATTGTACTGCTCGATCTGCACCTTGGCGACAGTTCGGGTCTTGATACCGTGAAGAGAGCGCGTTCCGTAAACTCGGATGCCTCGGTAATTGTACTGACGGGCCTTGATGACGAGCAGACGGGCCTTGAGGCAATCAGGGAGGGAGCAGACGACTACATCGTCAAGGGAGATACTCTCAAACAGTTGCTGGCCCGAGCCATCCGGTATTCTCTTGAAAGAAGAAGAATCAGAAAACGTCTGTTGGACAGTGAAGACGGACACCGCAGACACCTCGAGCAAATGGTGAGAGAACGAACGGTTAACCTTGAACAAGTAAATGAACAGATGCGAAAGGAAATTGAAGACCGCAAGCAGGCAGAAAAAGAGCTTATGCAGGCCAAGCAGCAAGCCGAAGCCGCCAACAAAGCAAAGAGCGAATTCCTTGCAAACATATCGCACGAATTGCGTACTCCATTGCACAGCGTTCTCAGCTTTGCCAGCTTCGGCATCAAAAAGTATGCTGATTCCGAACGCAAAAAGCTCCTCGATTACTTTACCAAGATCAAACAAAGCGGTCAAACGCTGCTCGATCTGCTTAACAACCTTCTCGACCTGGCCAAACTCGAGTCCAAAGGGACGGCCTTTACTCTTTCTCCGACAGACTTGGATTTCCTGGCCAAATCAATCATCAGTGAAGTGCAGCCGTTGATTTCGGAACGAAATCTGAGAATCAGATATGAAATTCGTGACCTGGATGAACGGGTATTACTCGATTCGGACAAGATCAAACAAGTCTTTCGGAACATACTGAACAACGCAGTCAAATTCTCGCCGAAGGGCAAAACCATCGATGTTGCCATAAGTCGTACGCATGTCGGCGTGAAGGTCTCGGTTTCCGATTCCGGGCCGGGAGTACCCAATGATGAACTTGAAGCAGTGTTTGACAAATTCGTGCAGTCAAGCAAGACCAAGACCGGGGCCGGCGGGACCGGCCTCGGTCTGTCAATTTCGTATGAGATCATAAACGCACATGGAGGCCGGATCTGGGCGGAAAACAAGCCCGAAGGAGGTGCCGTATTTTCCTTCGAGATACCTTTTAATCGTGACAGGCAAGAGCAAAACGAGGTGTTGCCGGTCAATGTCGACACACAAGCTATAGCATGAAACAGAGACCGGAGATCTTTATTTGACGTGCCTGTCCGCGTCTCTGAAACCCGAATATGAGATACAACTATGAACGGAAAAGACAAAATACTGGCTGTAGATGACGACCCCAACAACATCGCTATATTGGAGGAACTCCTGTCGGAAGAGTACAACCTGAAAACAGCGATGACCGGCGAACGCGCGGTTCAAGTTGCGCTGGAATTCCAGCCCGATGTCATTCTTTTAGACATTATGATGCCCGGCATTGATGGCTATGAGGTTTGCCGTCAGTTAAGGGAAAACGAGCTGACCCGAAATGCAAAAATCGTAATGGTCTCGGCCAGGGCTATGAAATCCGAAAGGCATGAAGGCTTCAAGGCCGGAGCTGATGATTATATAACCAAACCTTTCGACGGTGATGAACTACTGGCCAAATTGTATATTTACTTGGATCAAAGAGTCACATACTAACAGGAGTATCAGGCATGAAAACGAAAGAGAAAATGAAGAAGATACTGGCGGTGGATGACAATTGCGACAACATCGCAATCATCGAGGAATTGCTGGAAGATGACTATAATTTAAGAACGGCAATGACAGGCGAAGAGGCATTGGTGATTGCCTCGAAATTCAAGCCTGATTTGATTTTGCTCGACATCATGATGCCCGGCATCGACGGCTACGAGGTCTGTAGACGCTTGCGATCGAAATCGGAGTTCAAAGATACGAAAATCATCATGGTGACCGCCAAGGGAGCGTTGGATGATAAAGTGTCCGGGTATGAGGCCGGCGCAGATGATTTCATAACCAAACCCTTCAGCGAAGACAACATTCTGGAAACGGTGGAATTTTTCATCTAAGGCCACTGCAATATAATTGCCGGGTGCGATTCATATTCACCACCACGATCTCAGAATAAATGACAACTGCCTGAAAAAGGGTCTTATATCAATGGCACTGTTGTGTTTTTCTTGTCGTCGGCGCATAATATAAGCACTCGCACG
>CAZRBG010000122.1:0-7157 GCA_964598225.1 uncultured Pirellulales bacterium | reverse complement strand
ACACCTGCATCAGACCCCGCGCTCAGTCCAATCTGGTTTTACCCATCGGCTCGGCGACGGGAAAAACCATATCTATTCGCAGCTCCTCATCGCGATTGTTGAGTTCAGATAAGTCTCCGAAGAACGAAGCCGCCTCGCGGTGCCGGGGTGTACTGGATCCGAGATTCTATGGGGATTGTAAGGTGAGTAGCCGGTAAGCGACCAAGGTTTAGTGAGGTTTGCTCCGGTAGACGGGTCACCTTTTTGAGTTGAGGGATTGCGGTACTCGATCCGTCCTCTCGCTTTGGCATTATGAATGCAGACACTCCCTATGAGTGCCCTGTTAGCGAGATCGTAACGGATCAACAAGAAATGTCGAAAGCAGAGAAGCTCTCAAGAATGCCGGAAATGAACGCCTGTGATAACTCACCCATCACCGCGAGGCGATTTAGTTCATCACGTCAAAGTCGAATATTCGTGTCTACACAAAGAATTCCCGGAACCGTCTACACCTATTGAACCGTAACTGAGCCAACCGGAGCAGTCATCGCAGGATCGCCTACATCTTTCTGCCAGGCACGAAGTCTATCACACAGTTGTTTCATTAAAACAGCGTGCGCTGGATTTTCGGCCAAGTTGTTGAGTTCGCAGGGATCATTGGCGAGATCGAACAACTGAAACTTATCGATCTTAGGATAACGAATTAGCTTCCACCGATCGGTGCGAATCATGCGTTGGGCGTCTTTGAAATGACCGAAGACACACGAATATACTGACTCTCTTTCACCTCGAATGACAGGAACCAGGCTGTGGCCTTGTACCGTTGGCGGGACGTCGATCCCAACAAGTTCACAAATTGTCGGATACAAATCGCGCAGGTAGCATTGAGCGTTTGTGCGCTGCCCTTTCGGAATTCCCGGACCCCGCCAGATCAAAGGCGTACCTACGGTGTGTTCATACATATTCTGCTTTCCCCTCAGCCCATGGCTACCCACGGCCAGTCCATGATCGTCGGAAATGATAAAATGATAAGAAGAACATTCGGCCGACTGTCGGACTGCATATCTGCGTTTGGCAACACAGGCACATCCGCAAGCGTGGCCCGGGGCCATGCGGCACACGCCAATAGGAAAAGTCGAGCCACAAACTCTCGTGTCTCACATCTATTCATTCAAGGCTCACAATAGAAAATCTGAGCAGTTGCCGATTCAGTTATTCAGATTATCTTTTGGGCTTAAGGCATGCAAGACATATATTGAAGATCGAGATTTTCATGGCCATACCTTCTTGCCGGTCAATCAAGTGGCTCAATATTGGCCTATATCAACGTAGTTTGGCGAAGTAATATGGTTCGCGACATACGGTTCAGTCATCATTAGTCGGCTTTTGCATCGTGTTTACAAGGATGTCGGCACTATTCGCCTCACCGATATGACGATCCTTAGCGAATGTTAAATACGGAACAATTGCGAAAAACACCAGGCTGAGTTATAGTTATATCCATAGGGCTGTGTTTACAGGCATATTGGATGCCAAGAAACAAGAAAAAGGGACTGTATGTTTCCGATCCGTGATGACAACCCGACCACAAAAACGCCTTTCGTGACATTTGCGATCATCGGGATCAATGCCATGGTGTGGGTCCTGGTCCAGGGAATGGGCACTCAGCCCGCTCTTGTGGAGTCTCTCGTGTCCTTCGGTCTCATCCCGGCGGAACTGCTTGGTACAGTCCCCGCAGGCAAGACCGTGGAATTGGGCCCATCTTTTACCTATACCATCGACGCCTCGCCCAACTGGTTCGCCCCTCTCTCGTCTATGTTCATGCACGGCGGCTGGCTGCACATCCTTGCCAACATGTGGTTCTTATGGGTCTTCGGGGACAATGTGGAAGAGGCCTTTGGACGAGTGCGTTTTGTTGCCATGTATCTGTTGTCGGGGCTCGCGGCCGCAGCGGCCCAGACGGCCATTAATCCATCCAGTACGGTGCCTATGGTCGGCGCATCCGGCGCCATCGGCGGAGTGATGGGGGCGTATGCGGTCTTGTATCCCCGGGCGAGAGTGGAACTGCTGGTCTTCCTGGGTTTTTTCATCACCACCTTTGCGGTCCCGGCCATCTTCATGTTGGCGTATTGGTTCATTATCCAACTGGTCTCAGCCATGCCCACGCTGGGCACGACCGCTACCGGCGGGGTGGCGTTCTGGGCCCATATCGGAGGATTTCTCATGGGAATTGTCCTTGTCTATGTCTTCAGAGCCAAGGCGCCCAGGCGGAACAGGTCTTAGGATGTATTCCTACAGCGGCGTAAAATACTGTGCTTTCGCCTCTGGATAGCTCAGAGCATCGGCTACGGCGGTGAAATAGTAGTCGCGAAGGTTCATCCAGTCCTCATAACCATCTTCGCGATTGCCGCCGTGATTCCATTTATCAACTGGATTTTCTTTCTTGCTTTCATTTGTTCATCCTGTTTGCCGGACGTGCATTACTGTATTGGTCGAGAGCTCTCTGCAGCATTGCCCTGGCTTGTCTGGCGTCACTATCCATGTCGACGGCCGTCAGGTTTTTCTTTTCCAGCATATCATTCTGAACATCGTAGAACTCTCCCGAGCGATAGAGCTTATAGCGCCGGTTACGCGCAAACTCCTTTGCCTTCTCTGCATTGCCGCTGCGCGAATACCAGCAGTAGATCCAGTCGCGAGGATGGCCTTTCCTGCCCATTAGCTGCGGCAAAAAGCTTCTCCCGTCAACCTTCAATTGCTCAGGGATTGTAACGCCTGAAAGATCACAAAGCGTTGGAACAAAGTCACTGAAATCTATGAGATCCCCGCACACTCTTCCACCAGAAATAATACCCGGCCAATTAGCCACCAACGGCACGCGAGTCCCGGCATCAGTCGTACTTCCTTTGCCGCCTGCCACCTTGCGGCCATTCATCTCAGAAACAACAGGTTTATCCGTTCCGTTGTCGCCTGTGAAAAGAATAACTGTGTTCTCGCGCAGACCCAATTCTTCCAGTCTATCGACGAGCTTTCCCACGATCTTGTCCGTGTAAGAAACCATGTCTCCGAAATACTTGGCGTTGCCCTTGTAGCTTTTGGAACCCATTGACTCGGGATCCCAATCGGGAGAGTCAGGAGTGGGCGTGAACGGACAATGGGTCAGAATCATCGGATAGTAGAGCAGGAAAGGCTGATCCTTGGTCCGCCCCATGAAGTCGCAGGCATAGTCGCTAACGACATCAGGGCCGTACTCGCCATTGGTGTAGTTCACAAACTCGCTATTGACCTCCAATCTTGGATTGGAAAAGCGTGTATCATGTCCCTTTTCGTCGGTTCTGCCCCGGCGATGCTGCCACAGGCAAGATTCATCGAATCCGAAATGACGCGGGGAATCCTTCTCTTTGCCCAACTGCCACTTGCCGACCACGCAGGTTGCATAGCCTGCTCTTTTCAGAAGGTGAGCAAAGGTGGCCTGATCTCTTTCAAGTCGGCCGAATCTCGTATAATTTCGCACATTATACATGCCCGTCATCAGTTGAACACGTGAGGGAGTGCAAAGCGGCTGCGAGTAGCAGTGCTCGAATCTGACTCCCTCAGCAGCCAACTTGTCGAGAATCGGGGTCTCGTAAGAAGTCCCGCCATTAGCGCCGATGCACTCGTAGCCGAGGTCATCTGCCATTATCAGAATAATGTTCGGCTTTTTCGAAACATTATCATTCACTGCCATCAGATTTTTCGGGAGAAACCCTGCGACGCCAACTGCAGCGGTTGTTTCCAGAAATGCTCGCCTGCTATATCGGGATTTTTCTTCTATGCTCATGAAATCTGCTCCTATAAATTACGCCATGCCATTGTACCCAAAGCTGCCTCGATTTCAACCAGACGAATTAAGAACTCGTGAACCGGCAATAACTGCCGTTAGTAGTCATCTCCGCAACCGATCTTCGGACTGCTTCGAAATCTGATGTCGCGCCTCTTGCTAACCGCCAGCGCTCTATACCACTGCTTCCGGAACCACTTCTCTGCCTTTGTCCGTCTCCTTGCCGGAACGGTACCAAGCTTTACCTTATCAACGGCCCGCTCAATCCCCTCCTGCCATTTATGTCGAAGGAGCATAACAAGTTCAGCCTCTCGGCCAATTGTCTCCGATCTCTCATTAGTCATTTTCACCACCTCAGAGAGCGACTATTCATAATTTAGGGTCGCTCTGTTGTCGGTAACTATCCCAACCCATGCTCGAAGTGGCGGTATATTCTGATAGGATGGAATCCACGTCTTTTGCGTTATCTAATGGTGCCAATGTATACAAGTATGCTATCTGGAGGTCTTGACATGGAAAAGATTGCTCAGAAAACTCTTCAGCAAGCAGGTTTACAGGCACCATACCGCGAATTTCTTATGAGATAATATCCAAGGACCGAATGACACGGGATACTGATTGTCCTTCGGTCATCGAAAACTCACGAGTCACGGTTCATTGGCAGATTAGCTCGACGCAGTCTCCGTGCAAAGCGCATCGGAGATTTGATCCGTTGCTGCTGTTCTTAGAGAATTATCAAGAAATGCTTTGTACTTATAAAACAACGACTTACGAAGCTGGCTGAAATGCAACAATGCGACGAAAGAGTTCCAAAAGTGCACTTCTGTTGCAAGTTTTGTTGCAAATCACAGGCTCAGGTTAATCCAATCTTAAAGTCGAATCTCACTTCTACGCAAGAGTTCATATTGGAATGAGTTCTTGTATCTCAGGCCTTTCTGGTTTATCAAGCGATTCTATAGTGTTCCGTAGGCGGCGATTGGCAAGTGAAAGACGCTTCACTCGTGTTTAAGGCGTCTTAACAGTTTGTTTCCTAAGTTCTCATTGTAGAACAGTTGAAGATCAATCTGCCTTTCTAACTCAGATGCAATCATAGTAGTCGCAATGTCAATTGGCACTCCAGACAAACTGGTTGTAACATCATTTGTATCGCCAGATGTTTTTCGAATGATCTCCTTTGGCTTTAAATCCTGCTTACCTAGCATTGCCATGTGCATTTTGCAGGAATCCTGCCCCGAGTTTTGTACTGCGAGCGTCATGATGACATCTACAGGTTCTACTTTTTGTGTACTGACATCAGTTGGAACTGCAGTACGTTGACAGAATATGACTACTCTGTCTTCGCCATTCACATAGGGAACAATGCTATTTTGAGTGATGACATCCATGCATGCTATCCACAGTCTCTTTGCCGGAACAGGATATCGACTTCCCGTACTCATAGAAATGATATCGTTAGGATCAACCTTGGGGAGAGTCTTAAACCGTGCTCTAAAGACTTTATCATAATTGCTTGCAGTACGAGCAGGCGATACATTCTTTGACGCGTTTGTCTCCTGTACGATACGCTGTCCTGTAGCAACCCGGTGAATAGTGCGCTCAAGAGAACCAAGAACACGCCATTCATAGGTTCCGTCAGAATATATACGATTGCCATAGGCCCGATCACGACCTCCAACACGTAGATGAAGCCATGTTCCATTTGCAGAGGGCCTGAGATATGCGCAACCATAAATATAGCCGCGCCACGTATTAATATGTTCGCTGTCTAATCCAGGCACGCTCATCGCATCAAGTCTATTCTGTAGCGGAACAAAATGAGCGCTGGTATCGCACCAGGAGACTACACCACTTTGCTCATCCCAACACAGTAACTGGGTCCCTTGAGTGCGAAGGTAATCGAGCAGGACATCCATTACCAAATCAGGTTGGGCGCCAAAGTACCCTTCGGCAACGTAAGGACGTGACATGCCCTGCTGCTTCAGGTGCGTTGTGATATCTTGACGCACGCTTTTCTTGCTGGCACAACCCGCACAAAACAATACAGACAGAACAGCAAACATAGTACTGCCTAAAACGAACGCCAATAAATGCACGCGCATCGAACTAACGACTGAATCGTCAGCTTGATTCATCTTTCTTCCGTTCTTCCTCAACAATCTTCCACCATTCCTCAAGCTTATCGATAACCTGTTGGCCGGAAGTATCATCATAGCCCGCCATTTGCATATAGGTAAGGCCCAGTGCATTCTTATAGTTACGTCGAGCACTATCTGCCTCTTCATCGGCCGTTTTAATCAAGCGACTCATCATTGAAAGGGACATATCAGTTGCCATATTGGGAACCCAGCCAAGGGCCATAGTGATTGGTAAGGAAGTTACAGTTGATATTGTTCGCAGACTCGAGTATGGATTGAGATCCCCAGTAATGCTTCCCATTCTGTTTGGTATGGCCTTGATGCCTCCACCGGAAGCCTCGACATAGATTACGTCGACTGGCAACTCTATTTCTTCCAATATCTCTTTCATGAGAGCATCGTGGATTGGGCCGGTAACATAGTAGTGGAATATGGATTGAGTAGCACAAGAGGTAACCATTCCAAAAACCATTGTTTTCATCTGATCATTCTGTGCAACCAGATATTGTTCCTCCATATCCTGCAGCGGTAACTGGCGGTGCTGAATGGCAATTTCCCTTGCGAGGCCGAATGCTATTTCATCGCGATTCGCCACCATATTCAGATATCCTATGGGAACAAAAATATCTCCGCTTGCTGTCGACATCGTACCCACATAAGAGTTATTGGTAATGTGAACGCGGAAATCCATTTCTACTCCAGCAGCAACTTTTATTTCATCGGCTAAAAACTGTAACTGTTGCTGGACGTCAGGAGCCACTAATTGGACTTGTGACTGCATCATATAACCAGACTCTGTATATGCTGCTTTCACAAATGCTCTTTTTTCAAAATACTTCGACTGTTCTTCAGTAGGAGGCCGATAGGAATTACACGCGGTTAAATTTAGAATACAAGTCAGCACAAAAATACGTGCAAAAAGGCGATTAACGTAACATACGACTTTGAAAGTGCGTGTATTATAAAGGATCCCGTTTATCAATATGGAAATTACCGTTAACAACTTAAAATACTCCGAGCTAACTAGCGATGAGCCTAAGTCTCACAAGTTTGAATTATATTACTTTTTTATGAGAACTTGTCAAGTAGTATATGGATTTTGCTTGTTGTTAAAAGTGAATCGTGATAAATTGTCTCCAAATACAAAGGCTGAGTGTAATGCTTCAGCCGGAATTGGACATTTCCTGAATTTGAATTAGTATGTAGCTCAAAGAAAGGAAATGAAC
>CAZRBG010000121.1:0-7241 GCA_964598225.1 uncultured Pirellulales bacterium | reverse complement strand
AACCCTTCCGCCAACGCTCATCCACCAAGCCACTGTACGCTTGTTTTGGGTCTAGTAGAACTCCACGGCCTCCCACAGTTCAATCTCCGCTTCATGGAGGATAGTGACCGGAGTCATTTCAGTTTGGCCTCGATGTCGGCGAACACGTCCGCCGCCGGGCGGCCCGTCGCTTTGCCTTTTTTAACCTTACTGACGCGCCGGCGAATCTCGGTCTCCTGATCAGGACTCAACTCATAAGCATCAGGATCCTTAAGGCTCAGGATCAAATCGTGGGCAAGTCCGGCACGTTCACCCGCTGAGAGCGCCAACGCTTCTTTTCGGATTTGTTCTACTGTCTTCATGTCTTTATATTACTGCCGGAGCAGGGCCGTATCAAGGTTGTTAATCACGATATGCCCCCTTTGGCATTTTTCCGTAAAATCTCAGACTTCTGCTTGACACAGGGTAAAATCTAACGATACGATTCGAATATCAGTGCGCTATCCGGGACGAGAAATATGAAGGAGTTTTTTGAATATATAGAAATAGCTCCAGGGCATTTTAATGACGACATTGGAATTACAACAGCACAATATCGAAAAATGTACCGGACACCTTTAATTCTCCCCGAATCAATTCGCGGATTTGCTCAGCGATGCGATTCGACCGGAAGATGCGATTGTCCAGCGCCTGTTGCACATCTGCGGCATGAACCGCTGCAACGGTGTCGATTTTCGCCTGGCCTTGCTGCGGGGAGGTGGACAGTTGGCCGTCAGTAAAGTAGAATTAAACAAGGTTAACTGAATTCGATATGATGAAGTTAAGTATTCGAGCTTTGTGTGCGGGTATTGCAGGTCCAGTCCTAAAACAAGCCAAGTTTTGTGCCGTCTGGTGTGGACAGAGGCGGTGGCTTTTAGCGGGCGGACTGTTCTTCGGCGACCGTATCTTAAGATAGGAGAACGACTATGTTAAAAGCAAAATGGTTACATACTGTGATATTGCCTATGGTGCTGCTCATTGCCCTACTGGCAAAAGTGGGCTTAGCAGAAAAACCAGCGGTTTGGGTGCTTTCGGATATGACAGACAAGAGACTTCCTGGCCCCGGCGCATCAGGGACCATTACGGATCCGGATGATATTTCGGCTATGGCCGGTTTTCTATTGTTTGCCAATGAGTTTGTGATACACGGCATCACCATCTCCAGCACCTCGCGCAAGCAGATTCTCAGTGCGCCGGATCAGGCGGCCTGGGCAAACAGCTATATCGGTGCGGCCTATCGTCAGGATGTGGCATCTCTTAACGCTCATTTAGGAGGGTATCCGGAAGATATTGTATTTAAACAGGCCAGTTCCGGCGGTCAACGTTTCAACGAGGAACGTGATTATGCAGATTTAAAAGACTATCCAACCGTACAAGCATTAGTGGATCAGTTGAATACCCAGAGTGAACCACTCTATATCCTTGGTTGGGGCGCGACCACGGAAGCCGCCATCGCCGTCAAGCACTGTATCAGTACCCAAAAACAGGAATCGCTCTCTCGGATACGCATACTAACCCACTGGACAACCTCTTACCTGCACAATGCCGGAAAAAACCACCATAATGTAGCCAACTGCAATTTCGACCGACCGGCCTGCATGTATCTCAAAGAGCAGGCGGCCAAGGGTGTGATCAAATACTACGAATGTGGAGCCATTGGACAATACGGCATTGTTTCAGGCGGGCCCAGGGGGGACGACTATTTCAATCGTTTCAAGAAAAGTGCTTTGGGAAACATCTTCATGGAGGGCAAATATGCGCATGGAAACGTAGACTGGTCCGATGCCGCAACCTATGTCGTCCTCATGGGGAAATATGGGGTGACACTAAATGATCTCAAGAGCGATGCAACGACCTCAGTCGATCTGGAAGCACAGCTTGAAAATACCTTCAAAAACCAATCTAAGGTCCTTCATGATGAACTCCTGCGTCGGGTGGAAGCGGCGGCAAAGCCCCTTTCCCAGTGATAGATCGTAGGTTGTTTGAAAGGAGAAGCTATGCTGTCGTTAGGAAATAATGGAAAAAGAGTATTGGGGTGGAAACTGTGCTTCATTGCTCTCGCTCTTGCCGGCATCCACAATCCGAGTCTCGCTGACCGCCCCGATTGGGTCGGCATCTGGGGTATTTGGGGAGGAGAGAATTACGGTGGTCCTGAGTGGCCCTGGTACAAGGGAACGATCGTGCATACCACCTGGAGTAAGATTGAGCCCGGCAAAGGGCAATGGAACTTCAGCGACTTGGATAACGGTTTGAAAAGCGCCGCGGACCGAGGACTGTATCTGGGCATCAAGGTTTATCAAGGCGACGCTTCACCCAATTGGATTTATAACCATGGTGTTCCCAAAGTTGTGACCACCAAAGACACCTACCCCTACTATCTTGATCCTGATTTTGAAACCCACTTTTTTAACATGATCGACAAAGTCGCCGACCATGTTAAGGCCTTGCCAACATACATACAGGACAAAATTGTCGTAGTCCAGGCACCCGCGGGTAAAAGTGGCGATCCACAGCCTTATCAAGGAACCCTCAAATCAGGATACCAACAGTTTGCCATCAACTGGACCTCCGGTGCCGAGTGGCGTGAATGGAATCGGCGCGTTTTTACCAAATACGCGGAATCCTTTTCTGACATGCGTCAGTCGATTGTGCTGATTATCAAACCCAATGAAACCTTGCACGATTATTTCCAAGAGGAAATTCCCTTTTTGGGACGAAAGACCTGGTCTACGGCTCAGGGCTATCAGGGCAATACGGAAATGCGCTATGAATGGCTGCGCCAGGATCTGGTGCAATTCAATGGTGACTTTGTGATTCGAGGCCGTGGAGAAATTGACCATGCGGTGCGCGAGCGTCGGCCGTGGTTTGTAGAGGCACCTGTCTGGAACATGTATTGGCAGTGTTTATGGATGCTGACCTATGGAATGGATATGTTCAATCAGCGCACCCAGGCCCTTGATGACCCCTCTAATTATATTGAAGCCTATACGTTCTTTACAGACCATGCGGGTTACAAATCGGCCCGGGACAGCAAGACCGCATGGTGCGCTTTGCGAGACGGTCTGGATTACCTTGACACGGAGCGTTTTCCTGAATCACAATTCGGCGCGCTCTCCCAAGGTCAAAACAAGAACCGTTACGCCGCGATTGTGCAGGCAATGGCGCCCTATGGCGCCCGCCAGGGTGATCCTGGTCTGATGGTGACAGAACTCCATTCCTACCATCAGAAACTAAAGGCACTCAACGATGTGGCATATGAGATTTGGCCGGGTAACTACCGTAATTTCCTCTATCAGATCAACGCCAATGCCACCAGTCAAGGGTACTGGCGAGTGGGCTCTAAGAGTCAACCCTATGGCCGCTTTGCCCGTGGTTTTAATCATGCTGAAGGGAAAAACGGCCTCTATTTTAACATTGATGATGAATTCTTCTGCCACAATGCCCTTGACGCCCAATATGATATCAGCGTCCGCGTCGTATACTTTGACAAGGGGTCTGGAAGCTGGGCATTGAAATACCATGGTGTTAACAATCCAGAGGCAATCGCGTATACCCTCAAGAAAACGAATACCGGCCAATGGAAAGAAAAGACCGTCACTATTTCCGACGGTATGTTTGCAAATGGTGGGCGCTTTGGTTCAGACCTGATGCTGGTGAACACCGACAGTGAAGATGACATTTTTCACATGGTGGAGATTAACCGCCAGGAAGGTGATCGCCTGGGTTGTTGGGGAGACGTACCCGGCGTCAAGCTGGACATCGTCGGGCCATAGAACGGTTTTTTTCCGGATGGCCGAAGTGCCAGCGTGAACATGTGGGTATTTCGCAGGCGGCAAATCCGAAATCCGGGAAATCCGCGGCGGGAAATCCGGGGACATCTATGAGCAAGCTTTTGTCAAGACGTTTGCGGGATTTTTTCACGGGAATTCCAAACATCTATTCGGCGTCACCCGGTCTCGGGGCGCCAGTCGATTACGTTCGGGCCGGCTCCAGTCACCTTAACGAGGTTGAACCGCCTCAGTCCCCACCAGCGGAGTCCGGCCATGTTATCCCGCCAATCGTCACGCATTCGTCTTGCCTTCCGATGTCACCTGATCCTTTCTGCCTTTACGTTATTTCTCCATCAAGATCTTTTGCCTGCTTACGCCCTCGCCCGAAATTGGGGCGTGAGCGGGCAAAAGATCGGCCCGTTACGCCGCCTCACGCCAGGGCTCGCAGCGCACCGGCATCGCGTGCATGCAGCGCAATAAGTAGTGAGCGGTAGCAACCAATGCGATCTTGCGGCGCTCCTTCTTGCCGCGAAGGATTCGCTCGAAGTAGGCCCTGATCTTCGGCGAGCGATACACTCCCTGCCAGGCCGCTTCCACAAGATACTTGCGTGCCGTACCGGGGCCCTGTTTGGTAATGTGACCGAGCCGATTGACGCCGGCGCTGGCGTCCTGGCACGGGATCAGTCCGAAATAGGCCGCAACCTGCGAGCTGCGCCTGAAGCGTTTGGGATCGTCGATATATGCCGCTATCGTCTCGGCTGTCCGCATCCCGACGCCGGGTATGGTTCGAAGCAATGTCACCCCGGCGTGACGCCCGCCGATCTTATCGAGAGATTTAGTCACCGTCCGCACTAAGCGTTTGACATCGGCCAGTTCGGCCAGCAGCTTTGTCCAATGCCCGCGAACCGTTTCGCACTTCAGTTCGCGTCCGTTGGCGTTGAGAATACAGTAGGTTGACGTTCGATAGTGCACATCCAATCCGACGTAATACATAGCAAGTCTCCTAAATTTTGAATTCTCAAACACTGACCATTATCCAAAATTTTCAGCGCTCCGAAAGGAGGCTTGCTTCATAGTCTCACCTTACCTATTTCGTCGTTGAATTAAGTATGGTGTCCCCAGATCAGATATCCCTCCAACAAATTCACATTGGAGCCGGCCCGGGCTCTTTTTGGCGCCCGGGCCGAGTCAGTCGTCAAGAGTACTCAATTCATAAGCTACCGGTACAGCCTGATGTCGTCGAAGTAGACGATTCCTGTACCCCCTGCTGCGGGAACATCTTTCGTGCCGAAACCTATGGTAATAGCGTTCACGTTGGCAAGGTTAACACCCTGAGCGACGAATTTCTGCAAGTCGATTGGCCACGGGTTCCAGCCGCTAATCTGAGTAGCGCTCGCGTCTTCGTGATAGACGACGGCGTTTCCGTTAAGAGCGGCGAACATCCGTTCGGGGTCGTTGGCGCCTCTTCCTCTGAACCAGATGACGAGTTTTGTAACGCCTCCCTCAGTCCAGTCGCGAGGATATTCTAAGGTTAAAGTCGCCTCCGATATTTTGAGGTTTGTGTCGTAGCTGTAGTTCATCGACTGGCTGCCGCTGTGAACGATATTCTGCTCTGCATAAGGCGGCATCTCATTTCCGACCAAAGCTCCGTTCGTGGTGGTTCCGAAACCGTCGATCCATTTGTCGAATATCCTGTTGACCCCGGGTTCGCCGGGCAGCGGATCGACGTTGTCATACGACTCGAAATCGTCCACAAGCAAAAAGTCGGCTGTTGTGAAGGTCCAGACCAATCCTTTGACGGTGCCGGTCGGATAGACCTCGTCCACGCGCCAGGCATAGCTGGTTTCCCACTCGAGTCCCCCGGGATCGTAGCTGGTCGCTCCGAGTGCTCTGGGGCCTATATACTCCGGCGAGTCCGTCGTGGCGCTGCCCACCGCGTCGGCATCGGTGCCGAAATACAGTTCGTGCGAAGTAGCGTTGTCTGCGGCGGTCCAGGTCAGCACGCTGTTCATCTGCACATCCGCCGCACCATTTGCTGGATCGGGATTGCCCACGGCGCCAGGAGTCGTAAATGCCCAGATGTCGCCCTTGTGAGCCTCCGTGCCGTCGAACTCATCGACCCGCCAGTAGTAGACTTTCTCTAATTCAAGCGGCCCCGGTTGATGACTTGTTGTTCCCAGCGTAGTTCCGTCGGCGGCGTTGTTGACGTCTTCGTAATTCTCGCCGATATAAAAAGTGTGCAACTTGGCGCCGTTGCCGGCCGTCCAGCTAAGGGTCGCGTTCGGATCGACGAACTCCGCGCCATCCGGAGGGTCGGGGAAATATGCGGTCTTCGGCGGAATCGAAAAACTCCAGATGTGGCCCTTCCAGGGACTGTCCGGGTGGGCGTCGTTAACCTCATCAACGCGCCAGTAATAAGTGGTGCCCGCGACAAACCCGCCGGAAATGGCATATCCCGGGAAACCGGCAAGCAAAGCCGTATCGGTCTGATTTCCCTGAAAAGTCGGCGAAGCATGATTGGCGTCGTTAACGTCATCAAAATTATCGCCGACATAGACATCGTGCGAAACCGCAAAATCTCCCGCTCTCCACTCAAGGTTCGCCCAGGTTTCGAGGTAAAGTACGCCGTCCTTGGGCTTCGGCCCGGAAGCCTGCGGAAGCGGCGCGCTCTTCATTGCGGCCAGAATTTCACCTGCATTCAGCGCATGATCGTAAAGCCGGACTTCATCCATTTTGCCAACGAAGGCCTCATAAGGGCTTGAACTTCCGTCATTGCCGATGTTAGCAGTTGGATGAATCTCACTGAGCCCTGCGTAAGCGCCGGTTGCAACTTCTTCTCCGTTTACGAAGACGAAATAGGCGCCCGTGTCCCAGCTCAAAGCCACATGGACCCATTCCTCCAACGGTATTTCCACGATGTCGTTTTGACGGTTGTGGTTGTCCCCCAGGCCGATGTCCAGGAGCGTCGAGGGATTGGTTCCATCCTGCATATATAGCTGGATTCGGTTGGTCCACTGTGGCTGGGTAGTATGGCCGAAGAAGTAACGCCCATCCGTCTCCGGCTGTGGATCAAACAAGAGGCCCCACATGGCGACCGTTCCGGCTGCTGCCGACATGCCCGTTGTGGGGAACTCCACACCGGCATTCGTCTCCACCATACCCGAGTGCGCCAGAGCGCCGCCGGACCTGCCTTCCACCCATGCAATTTCCTCGCCCATCAACGTTCCGTCGTTGTCGCCGCCGGCGGAGTCCGCGGCTACAGTGCCCGCTGTCTCATCGAATTTCCAATACCCGATAAGCTCGGCGCGAGTGGGGCTCGCGATAGGCCCTATGGTCAGTACCAAGGCCACAATTGAAAGAATTGTAAGGATTGATTTTCTACACATGCTAATCCTCCTTCTAAGGATCGTGCATGAAATAACTTCCCGATTTGTATATGGTCTGGCGTAATAA
>CAZRBG010000120.1:0-7605 GCA_964598225.1 uncultured Pirellulales bacterium | reverse complement strand
TTATTACGCCAGACCATATACAAATCGGGAAGTTATTTCATGCACGATCCTTACTCGATTTCCAGGACCACCACAGATTTCGACGGTAGTGTGGCTTTGAGAATGTTGTCTTGAAGTTGGAAATCCTCAAACGCAGTCGGCTTCACCGCCTCCGGATTATCAAACGTGTTATGTGTATTCATAGCTTTTGCTGTGAGCACACGACCGGAGACTTTTCGCGGTTTGATTTTTTCAATCATGCATGAGATAAGAGCCGGTTTTTTTGGATCCAGGTTGCAGACACTAATGTGAATTCTGCCCGAATTATCTTTCGATGCCGAAAAATCGAGAGCGGGAATCATTTCATTTTTGTATTCATAGTTTTCGCATTGCAAATCAATCGGCAGCAATGTGGCGTCCTGGTGGACCTTAAACATCTCGAATACGTGGTACGTCGGCGTCACAATCATCTTTTCGTCTTTGGTGAGTATCATTGCCTGCAGGACGTTGTTCGTCTGAGCGATGTTCGCCATTCTGACTCGTTTGCAGTGTTTGTTGAAGGCATTAAGGAATATGCCGGCGGAGACGGCGTCGCGAAGCGTGTTCTGCTGATACAGAAAGCTCGGATTCGTGCCGGGCTCGGCATCCCACCACGTGCCCCATTCATCAACGAACAAGCCTATGCGTCCGCGAGGGTCGACCCTGTCCAGTATCTCGACATTGCCTTTGAGCAGAGGATAAATCGTCAGCGTGTTCTTCATCAGCGCAAACCATTCGGTCTCATCGAACTTCGTCGCGCTGCCCTTTCGCGTCCAGTTGCCCGTTCCGCGCACATAGTGATGCAGACTGATCGCGTCCATCCTGCGACCGGTGCGTTCGGCAACGACGTTCATCCAGTGATAATTCTCACTGCCTGGGCCACATGCGACCTTGACAATTCGATTGCTCGAATAGCTGCGAACGTATGTCTGAAAACGGTTGTAGAGGTCGGCGTAGTATTCCGGCGTCATGTTGCCGCCACAGCCCCAGTTTTCGTTGCCCACGCCGAAGTACTTCACACGCCAGGGTTTGTCGCGGCCGTTAGCCCGGCGCAAATTGGCCATTTCACTCTCGCCATCGAAAGTCATATACTCGACCCAGTCCTGCATCTCTTCGACCGTGCCGGAACCGACGTTGCCTGCGATATATGCATCGCAGCCGAGCTGTTCGCACAAATCCAGAAATTCGTGTGTGCCGAAAGCATTGGTTTCGGTAACCCTGCCCCAGTGCGTGTTGATCATGGATGGGCGTTTGTCTCGTGGCCCGATGCCATCCTTCCAGTGATACTCGTCCGCGAAGCATCCGCCGGGCCAGCGCAGAACGGGTATCTTGATCTTTCTGAGCGCCTCGACGACGTCGTTGCGAATGCCCCGAGTGTTGGGAATTGCAGAGTCTTCTCCGACCCAGAAGCCCCCATAAATACACCTGCCCAGATGCTCGGAGAAGTGACCGTATATGTTTTTGTTGATCTTCCCGGCATTGCCATCTGCATGAACGACCACCATACTGACCTCTTGTGTTTCCGATTGCGCATCTGTTGCCTGCGAAGTCGGGGGATAAAACGCGACCGCTGCGAGAGCCGTCAGGAATATTGTTCTTATTGTGATAGATAGCTGCTTAGATGATTCATTGTGTTTCATTTCCTTTTCCTTTCCGTAAAACGCAGATGCTTATTTCGCGAGGCGAATTCGCGTATCCGTTCCAGCCATTATATGTGCAGCAGAGAGGGCAAACAATGTAATTCCATCGGACTGTGTCTTGCTCGGATATAATCGGTCTTGACAATCACTCCTGTTGATCCTATCAATTGAGGTAAAAAGGAACATACATAAGATGATAATCTCCGGGCAACAGCGCACACGAAGGCAGTTTATCAAAGGCCTGGGCGCAGCGGCTATCACTTCCGGTTTGTCGTTATCGAATCGGAGCGTATTGGCCGCTGACGGCAGGTCCAACGTGCTCTTTATCGCCGTGGATGATTTGAGGCCTGAACTGGGCTGCTATGGCTGTCAAGGTGTCCACAGTCCCAGTATCGACAAGCTGGCGAGTGAAGGGGTGCGATTCAATCGCGCTTATTGTCAGGAGGCCATTTGCAGTCCGTCGCGAGCGAGCCTGATGACCGGTCTGCGGCCGGATACTTCCGGGATTGTCGATAATGTGACGTACTTTCGCGATACCGTGCCCGATGTAGTTACGTTGCCTCAGCATTTCCGCAATCACGGCTACGAGACTGTTTACATCGGCAAGATTTATCACGGCAGAATGCGAGATGAAGAGAAATCCTGGAGCCGCAGGGCTGTGCGTCCAAAACCGAGCTACAAATGGGACGTCGGTGGATATCAACTGCCTGAGAATCAGGCCCTGGTCAAGCGCCGGCGCGAGGAAGTTAAGCGAAAGTACGGTCAGGTCAGACTTGGTGGTCTTGCATGCGGGCCGGCGGTTGAATCGGCCAACGTGCCGGATAATGCGTATCGGGACGGTCGAAGCACCGAAGCCGGAATCGCCACGTTGAGACAGCTCAAGGGAGGTAAGCCCTTTTTTCTCGGCGTTGGTTTTTACAAGCCGCACCTGCCTTTTGTCGCGCCGAAAAAGTACTGGGATATTTATGATCCGGCGGAGATTGACCTTGCAGATAATCCGTTCGTTCCAAAGAATGCGCCGTCGGTCGGAATGCATTCGTCATTCGAGCTTCGTGTTCGGCATGGTGTGCCGAAATCCGGTCCGATTCCGGACGACATGGCTCGGAATCTCATTCACGGCTACCTTGCCTGTGTTAGTTATGTGGATGCGCAAATCGGCCGGATAATCGACGAGCTGGAACGTCTGAAGCTGCGGGATAACACGATCATCATGCTCTGGGGGGATCACGGCTGGCACCTCGGAGAACACACCCTCTGGGGCAAGGCGACGAATTTCGAGATCGCCACGCGATGCCCTTTGATCGTAAGCGCCCCCGGCATGAAAACGGCCGGCGGGAGCAGCGATGCTCTTGTCGAGCTTCTGGATATGTATCCGACGCTCTGCAAGCTTGCTGGGTTGCCGGTGCCGGAGCACGTTGAAGGAAAGAGCTTCGTGCCGCTGCTGAATGATCCAGATGGTCGTGGGAAGTCTGCGGCGTTCAGTCAATTTCCGTGTCCGGCACTTCGTGAATGGGCGGCTATGCCGCTTTCACCGGCGATGCGAGGCACGTTCTTCGGCCCGCTGGTGCGCAGCGTCGAGCAGAAACTACAGGCCGAGGCACCCGAGCGATACAGCAGGGATCTGTACAACAACCACCTGATGGGCTATTCGATGCGGACGGATAGGTATCGATTGACTATCTGGGTGGATGTGCGAAATCCGGCTGGTGAACCGCTCGCCGTAGAACTGTACGATCATGAAAAGGATCCGGATGAGAATGTCAATGTGTCCGGAAATCCAAAAAATGCGTCGTTAATACTTGAATTGACCTTTCAGTTGAAAAGAGAATTACGCATAGGAGATGAATAATGGAGAAATTATTAGCGTGTCTTGTCGCATCGCTATTATTTGCGACGTCCGTTCCAGGGGCGGCGAATCGCGATTATGGCGTCATCAAGAATCAGGACAGCCCGCACGCGAAACTTAAAAGCGTTGACCTGAATGACGTGAGGTGGACCGGTGGATTCTGGGCCGATCAGTTTGCAAAGACGAGGGATGTTACTTTGCCGAAGCTATGGGAGCTGGCGTCGGATCCGGAGATGGGGCACGCCATTCAGAACCTTAAGATCGCCTCCGGTCTGGTGGAGGGCGAGTTCGCCGGGACGCACTGGCAGGACGCCTGGGTATACAAATGGCTCGAAAGTGCATGTCACATTAACGCCGTTGCGAATGATAAAGACCTTGGCGAGCAAATCGAGGAGATCGTTGATATTATTGCCAAAGCCCAGCAACCGGATGGTTATATTGCTTCGCAGACGACAGTTCGGGGATGGCCGAGGTTCCAGAATGCGCATCATCACGAGCTTTATACTATGGGGCACTTACTCACCACCGCATGCATCCATAATCGTCTCACGGGCAAGACGAAACTCCTCGACATCGCTTGCAAAGCCGCCGACTACGTCTTCGAAACATTCAAAGGTCGCGATCCGAAACTTGCTGAATTTCCTCGCAATCCGTCGATAATAATGGGGGCGGTAGAACTTTATCGCACGACCGGCAACAGGAAATACCTCGATCTGGCGAATTTTTTCATCGACTGGCGCGGCAGCAGATACGGAAACGGCAGGCGCAACGCATGGGGCTCATCCCTGACCAACGGCAGCGACTTGAATCAGAACTGGCGCCCGCTGCGCAAGGAAACGGAAGTGGTGGGCCACGCTGTTTTCTTTACATATCTTTACGCCGGTGCGGCCGATGCTTACATGGAGACCGGCGACGAGACGCTTCTTGCCGCCCTCGAGCGTTTGTGGACAGACCTGGTGACTAAGAAAATGTATGTCACCGGCGGTGTCAGCCCAGAGCACAAGTCCCACCCGGCCAGAACTTTCAAGCCCGGAACACTCACTACCATCGTGGGCGACTCGATTCACGAGGGAATTGCCGCTCCTTATGAGCTGCCCAACGATACGGCTTACAACGAAACGTGCGGGCAGATTGGAAATCTGATGTGGAACTGGCGCATGCTCGCGATCACCGGCGAGGCTCGCTTTGCCGATATTATGGAGCGCACGCTCTACAATTCGATCCTGTCCGGCATCGAAGTTGACGGCGAAGGCTGGTCGTACACAAATCCTCTCCGCTGGCACGGTACCGAGCACGTGCTGCGCAGCAATGATACCCACAAACGCGGTTATCCGGACAGGAGACAAATATGTTGCCCTACGAACCTGATGCGGACCGTCGCTTCATGGCACAACTATCTTTACAGCGTTGAAGATAAGGGGCTTTGGATTCATCATTACGGCGCCAACGTTTTCGACGGCGAGTTGGCCGACGGCCGGGGCCTGAAACTAACGCAGGAGACTGATTATCCGTGGGATGGCAGAGTGCGTATGACGCTCGATGCGCTTGAGGTGGGCCGCGAATTTTCCATCAGGCTGAGAATTCCCGCCTGGGCGCAGAATGCGAAGCTGGCCGTCAACGGCAGGCCGGCTGAGGCCGACTGCAGGCCGGCATCCTATGCGGCGATTCAGCGCCGCTGGGTAGTCGGCGATGTTATTGAGCTGGAGTTGCCGATGCCGGTAAGGATGATTGTTGCCGATCCGCGTATCGAGCATACACGAAATCAGATCGCGGCCATGCGCGGCCCGATTGTCTACTGCCTCGAATCGATTGACCTGCCGGAAGGAGTCGCGATTGAAGACATCTGCCTGCCCGGCGACGCAGAATGGAAAGTCCGGCACGAGCCGGATCTGCTCGGCGGCGTTACCGTATTAACAACCAATGCTTTGGTGATCGAGAAGGTTGCCCAACAGGATATCGGCGGATATCGTCAGGTAAGTGACGTCCGGGGACGCCGAGCGGAAATCACCATGATTCCTTATTACGGGTGGAATAATCGTGATGAGCCGAAGATGACAGTCTGGCTGCCCATAAGATGGTGAAACGCAGTCACCTTTTTCGAAAAGCTCGAGGGATTTTCCGGGGAGGCGGCTGAAGCGCCTGCTCCATTTTGGCGCGGTTGCTCGATCGCAGGATTGCCTCTTCTTTGTTGATGTAGCCGTTGAGGCATAACTGAGCGATGCTGTTGTCCATTGTATGCATGCCGTACCGGCTGGAGGTCTCGATAATATTGGGTATTTCGTATATCCTGTTTTCGCGGATGCAGTTTCTCACCGCCGTTGTACACATCAAAACCTCGGTGCTCGGGATCATTCCAGGCTGATCGACGCGTCTGAAAAGGGTCTGCGAGACCACGGCCTGAAGGCTGTTGGCCAGCATCGTCCGGGCCTGTGTCTGCTGGTTTGCCGGATAGATATCGATGACGCGTTCGACCGATTGAGAGGCATTAGTGGTGTGCAGCGTGCTGAACACGAGATGCCCTGTCTCGGCGGCCGTCATTGCGAAACTGGTGGTCTCCAGGTCCCTCATTTCTCCGACCATGATGACGTCGGGGTCCTGGCGAAGTATGTGCCGCAGTCCCGTTGAGAAATCAGGACAATCCGAGCCGACCTCCCTTTGCTCGATCATGCACTGATCGTTCGTAAGCAGGTACTCAATCGGGTCTTCGATTGTAATCAGGCGTTTGCGATATTTCGAGTTTATCAGTCCGATCAGAGCAGCTATCGTCGTACTTTTTCCCGAGCCGGTGTGGCCGGTTACGAGTACGAGCCCTCTCGGCAGGTCGGCGAGTTCGCGGACGCTCTTCGGAAGGTGCAGATCATCAATCGACGGGACGCGATCTGAAATCAACCTGAAGGCAATTGCGACCGTATCGCGCTGGTAGTGTGCGTTGACCCGGAATCGCTGATCCGGATCGGTGATGCTCGTCGAGAAATCGAGGTCTCTGGCCTTTTCAAATTTGTCGAACTTCTCCTGTCCGACAAGTGAGAGTACTACCTCTCTTGCATCCTCGTTGGTTACGGCGGGAAAGTCCAGCTCTGTAAGCTCAGTGTTCACGCGGACTACGGGCCGCATTCCGACGTTGATGTGGACGTCACTCGCTTCCCTTCGGACCGCTTCGGCCAGAATCCCTCTGATATCTGTCATTTTTAATATTCCTTCCAAGCGGATAGTTGCACAATCGAGGTTCGGTTTTGGTAGGGTGGGCGCTGCCCACCGATCACGACTTGGTGTGCGGTGCACACCCTATTCATGAAAGGCTGTCTGGCGTCAAGTTTTTTGTTTTCTTTTTTCATTTTTTTCTTTTTCTCAGATAACCTTCGGTCACATAGTCACTTACCTACGCCTGCCGGTCCGCAAAGACTATCGTTATCTGAACAGACCCCAAGCGATCGTCAGGGCAACGCTTCGATTTGCCGTTGACGCTTCTCACCTTGAACAGCAATCTTTTTTTCTTTACTTCCTTACTCGTTCGTACACCGGAACAGGGCTCCGTTCGGCCCACCTATTCATTTGTCCACGTGCTGTCGCACGTGTCCGTCGCCGCCAGGGACTTGTGATTTTTGAACCGCTCGATCCTGCCTATCTCCGCCGCAAATACGTAGGCCAGGATCATCGCAATGCCGGGGATGGTCTTCAACCGCTTTGTCAACGGGTTGCTTACCATCTGACTGCGGAGTATGCGAGCTGCCTCGGCCAGCTGCCGGCGAAGATGGTCCAGGAGCCTGACGTTGCCGCGAAGTGACATAAGGGCCTCGGAGGGAAGATTCGCCGAATTATGCAGACAAAGCTCGGACAGAAACTTGCGGCCATTGGCCCCGAAAAGATCGCTGAACCCGTGAAATATCCCGTGACGATGGAATACGGCGTGGATGCGGCTCTTGACCGCCGTCTGCATACCGACAAGATCGGCGCGAAAACGCATCTGCTCGCGAAGGTTGCGAACATCGGCAGGGGCGCGCCAGACCTTCCACCAGTCGGTCATCTCAAATGGCAGAAGCGATAGAAGATCGGCGTCCTTCTTGTTGGTCTTGGCCCAGTCGCGGGCCTTGCGCATCTGCT
>CAZRBG010000119.1:0-8015 GCA_964598225.1 uncultured Pirellulales bacterium | reverse complement strand
GGGAAAAAGAGGATAAAAAATAAAATATTGTCACTACACGAAATGCTGCTCAAGGTCAAATCAGCGTTCTTTGGGTTATCTGGGGACACCTTACTTAATTCGTCACCGAGATAGGTAAGGTGTCCCCGAACAGTCAAGAAATAGGTAAGGTGTCCCCGGATAACCCCCGGATAACCCCCGGATAACCCCGGATAACCCAAACAGGGAACCGCAGGACGACTTCTAAAGGAACTGGAGTTTCAAAGGTCCAATCTCGACAGCAAGAATTTCATTGAACGTAACGAAGAACTGCGTAAGGTCATAGGATATTATACAAATAACAAGAACAGGATGAGTTACACGAAACACTTGAAGCATAATCTCCCTATTGGCAGCGGTGTAACGGAGGCTGCCTGCAAAACAGTGGTTAAGCAACGAATGTGTGTTTCTGGATCGAGGTGGAAAGAAGCCGGAGCAAGCTGCGTTCTGGCCTTGCGAACATTGAAGCTCACTGCGGGCCGTTGGCAACAGTTCTGGAGTTATGTAATGAGGCATGGATGCACAGTATTGTAAGCGAGCACCCCACTATTTAACTGTAAGTAGCTTATTTATAAGCCTTTACACTGGCGCGCCCTGCAAGTTACGCTCCTTTTCTTATGTATCATGCGACAGTTCGTCCGATATTTATCGGAAATTTGCTGAAAATGCGCTGTGATTTTGGTATTATGGTGCTCGAATTTAGCAGGGGTATCTCAGAAATAATACCCAAACGTGCAGAAATAGCGGTCTTGATAGTAAATGGGAAATCTGAAATTGATCTAAGAACTATTATTGTACCTAAGCACGTATAGGAATCTAACAAGAAACTACGGACAGCCACCTATTTACGGTGACAGAAAAGGGTGACTGTCCCGAATGGCATGAAGATAGGCGATAACTCTTTGTGAGTCAAGGGGTTGACAAATGGGCCTCCTTTATATTGTTTGGTTGACATTTGACAGATTAACTCAAGCAGAAAGGAGGCCAACGATGGCAAGGATAGCTTATTACCGAGAACTTCTCAAGAACGATTTGTGGGGCCGTCTTACGCAGGTGGCAGATTTTCTTTCGCCTGAAGATATTTTGGCGATGGCCGAAGGCTACCGCTGGCGGGATCGGATCTGGAATCCGGTCCTGACCTTCTGGGCCTTTTTGATTCAAGTTCTGCACCCCGGATCGCCGTGCCGGGAGGCTGTGGCCACGGTGGCGGCTGAGCAGGCCGTCAAGTCGGGCCGACGCATCTCTCCCGACGCCAGCGCCTATTGCCAGGCCCGCAAACGTGTGCCGTTGTCCGTCTTTGTGGCGATCTTACGTAAAGTTGCTCGAAGTGCCATTCGGGTCAGACCTTAAGAAGTGATTCCGCTGATAAACCCATGAAAACCGGCAAAACACCCTCGTTTTTGATAGCGCCAGTGCATGTCACAAGGGGTTTTTCCGCGGAATCAAGAAGTAAGTTTTGAGAGAAACTAGGTACGCACCCGAATGGCACTTCCATAAGCGTTAAGTTCCGTTGAGCAAACGTTTTCTGGCAATGGTTCGTGTAGTATTAGGGTCACATCTTTTTTTACAACTTATTCGTGCACGACCTTTCTTGGAATCTGGGGCCGTCTTATTCGTTGCATTAAATCCCACTGTGCGTCGTACCATTTACGGTTCCCAGCCTCGCTGCTCGAAAGCTTTTCGCGGATCGTGCCCGGCCCGTTGCTCTTCGACCCATAGCTGGAAGAATTTGCTTTTCTTCCATCGCCTCTCGGTTTCTGCGGTCCATTTCTGGATCACGTCCTCGTATTCGCCGCCCTCGATCATCTCCCGCGCGACTTGGGCGCCGAGCATTGTGTGATAGCATTGGCCGCATGTCTGGCCGTCATGCTCCAAGAGGTCGTCGCTGCGCGCCATGCGCTCGAGAAAATTCTGGTCGCTAATGTTCCCTTCACCGGCAAGCGCTTTCGCTGATTCGAGCTTATCGGCTGCTGCATCAAGATAGTCCTGGGGTGGCCTTGGTTGGTGAGGCTTTGGTTTCTTGTGCATGGATATTGTCCGTTAAATTATTCTTGATTTATCTGGAAATCAAAGCTTCCTGTCGAGTTTTCGGTAGCTTACGGATTCGGCTATGTGCTCGGGGGTTATGTCCGGGGCGCCTGCGAGGTCGGCTATTGTTCGGGCGAGCTTGCAGATTTTGTCGTGGGCGCGGGCGCTGAGGCCGAATTCCTGCATTGCCTGTTTAAGGATCAGTTCGCATGCCTCATCGAGCTTGCAGAATTTCTCTACCTGCTTGTGGCTCATGCGGGAGTTGGTGTGAACCTTGCCGTTGCCGAAGCGCTGGGTCTGGACAGTGGTCGCCCGCATGACGTCGTCTCTCATCGCGGCCGAGTCAAGCTGGCCGGATTTCGAGCGCAGCTTGCGGAAGCTTATCGCAGGCACGTCGATATGGATATCGATTCTGTCCACCAGCGGCCCGGAGACTTTCGAGAGGTATCGAGCGATCTGGCCCGGCGTGCATTTGCATCTTCTCGCCTCGCTGCCGAAATAGCCGCAGGGGCACGGGTTCATCGCCGCGACGAGCATGAAGTGGGCTGGGAACCTGACGGTTCTTTTCGCACGCGAGATAATCACGAAACCGTCTTCGAGCGGCTGGCGGATCATTTCCAGAACGTGCCGCGGGAATTCCGCGAATTCGTCGAGAAAGAGTATGCCGAAATGGGCGAGCGACAATTCGCCGGGTTTGGGCATCGGCCCGCCGCCGACCAGAGCCGGCCCGCTGGCCGAGTGGTGCGGCGTCCGTACCGGGCGCGTAGCCAGCAGCGCCTTGCTGTCGAGCATTCCGACCGCAGAATATACCCGCGTTGTCTCCAGCGATTGCTCCAGGCTAAGCGGCTGCAGTATCGTCGCCAGCCTCTGGGCGAGCATCGTCTTTCCCGCGCCGGGCGGGCCTATCATCATTATATTGTGGCCGCCCGCTGCGGCTACGGTCAGAGCTCGTTTGACGCCCTCCTGGCCCTTGACATCTGAAAAATCGACGTCGTAATTCGACGCCACGTTGAAAATGCCCTCGACGTCGATGTTAGTAGGCTCCAACGGCAACTGCTCGGACAGAAACCCGGCCGCCTGGGCGAGCGAGCCCACGCCGAAGACCTCGACATCCTGAACGACCGCTGCTTCTTTTGCGTTATCCAGCGGCACTATCATCCGGCTAAAACCTCCGGCCGCGGCGCTCATCGCCATGCTCAGTACCCCGTTGACCGGCCGGACCCTGCCGTCCAGGGCCAGCTCTCCCACGACGACGGTGTCTTTAAGCGCCGAGCCGACCAGTACTCCCTGGCCGATCAGCATCCCCAGGGCGATGGGCAGATCGAAGGCGGGTCCGGCCTTTTTTACGTCCGCAGGGGCGAGATTTATCAGCGATGCGGTCTTGGGGTGGCTGTAGCCGCTGTTGACGATGGCGCTTCGGACTCTCTCGATGCTCTCCTTGACTGCGGCGTCGGGCAACCCGACGATTATGGACTTCTCGAACCCGCCGCGGAGGATGTCAACCTCGACCTCGCAGACTATCCCCTCGATTCCTTCGAGCGTCACACTGTGCAATCGTGCCAACATTTGGTATTTACTATTTCCGGCGAAACATTTATTGTAGTTCGTAGTATGCCCGTAAGGGCATTTAAAAACAACGCCTTACGGCGTCACTACAAACAACAAATAATAAATAGTAAATCAGAAATAATCAATAATTAAAGGAGTGTGAATATGCCGACGGTAAAAGACGTCATAGTGAAGAAACCTTCGAACCAGGAAGCCTCGACCTGCAAGGCCTGGCCGATCTGGCAGTGCGAGCCGAGCAATTTCGACTGGGTATACACGGAAAAAGAGACCTGCCTGCTGATCGAGGGCAAGGTAACAGTCACCGACGGAACCGATTCGGTAAGCTTCGGCCCCGGCGACCTCGTAGTATTCCCCGAAGAACTCGAATGCACCTGGCAGGTCAGCGAACCTGTCAAAAAACACTACAACTTCGGATAAGAAGACCGTCGGGGGAGCCACGCGGGATTAGGACTCTGAACGTGCTCCTCATGTTCTGTGAAATGAGGCCGGTATTCTATGATTCAGAGCCGCGAAAGCAAACTCAAAGCGCATAGTGTCCGAACGTCCTTTTTCAATATGTATCAATCGCAGTGATAGACAATGTAAACTCCCATCAGATCATCTCGTCTCTCGCCAACGCAAATGTCCATCTGCCGACCCCAGACGGGTCCCAGACTTTCTAATGCCTTACTGGTGTACCGACGCTTCTTAAGTGTTAAAGGTTTCCACCAGGGTATGTTTTCGCCCGTTCGCTCAATATAGTTTTCTATATTCTCCCTGGCGACGGCATTTTGCCCGAGTTCGGATGTGTCGGGCAGATAATCTGATGCGTTCATCAAAGCCGGCATATCTGCTCTGGATATCTCGAAGTAACCCCAGGTAATTCCACTTCCCATCCCATAACTCTTATAGCGATATCTGCAATTTCGTGCAGCCTCCGGCAGCGTCACTCCGAGAAGGTGCTCGATCATCTCTTTTTGCGGATTATGAACCACAAACTCTTCCGGCTTAAATTTTAGCTTTCTGCCGGCTTCGATTGCTTCGTTGACCTTTAGTACGGCCACTGCTGTTTCATAGCCGACTTCGGCAGGACAATTTAGTTCAGCCTTGCCGCGAACGGCGTCGAAGAAATTCTCCAGGTGTGGCTGATGAAACGACTTTTGCATCTCTACCGGTATCTTGTACGGCAACTGCTTGTATAAGGAGGAAGGTGGCGTCTCGGAAACAAGATATATCGGTATGGCAATTTCGCGCTCGTAATCCGCCATTTCCTCCGGGGGCTTCAGGTAGCCCAACTCTACCCATTTCCTCCATCGCTTTCGCGGAATTCTCTGTTCTCGATAAACTCCACTGCGATGAGACAATTCTGAGACAACCAGAGTTCCCTGATCGCCAAGAAACTTTTCGTAATATTCCAGACTGCTATTGGAGCTAATGATTTGGTAATACGCCAAAACCGATCCCGACGCGGTCTCGTACTCATAGACGGCCATAACGGTGTCGTACCATTCATGGGTCTCTTTATCGAGATAAGCAGTGCGGCCGTTTGCCATTACCGACCGGGGATTTGCTCCGAGGAACCAGTTAAAAATGTCTATCTGATGCGATCCGCGATCCACAACAGGGCCACCCCCCAGCCCCTTGTACCATCGCCAGTTGCGAAACTGCTGCATTGATTCGTAGCCATATTTTTCGAGTGTGGCCCGGTCTAAGGCATATTTCTCCGGCCAGCCAAGAGGCCCCGTCACCATCCGGTTCCACTGGCCCGAGACTGCGGCGATACGCCCCAGGACTTTGTTATCTTTCAGGAGTTTATCATAGCAGTGAAGATGTCGCGGATTGCTGCGCCGTTGACAACCGATTTGCAGCAGCTTGCCCGTTCTCCGGGCGGCTTCCACCATTTTCCCGGCCCCTTCGATTGTGTTCGACATCGCCGTCTCGCAATAAACGTGCAGACCAGCCTCAAGGCAGGCCACCGTCTGCGGCGTATGCCAGAAGTCGGGAGTGACGATCAACACTGCGTCGAGGTCCTTCTCGGCGGCAAGCATTTCCCTATAGTCAGAGTAAGTATTGTGCTCATGATGATAAGCCTTCAGAATCCGTGATACACGCTTGAGGCTCCAGTCTCTCCAGATGTCACAGAGAGCTTTGAAACGAATTCCGGGAATTCTCCTGCATGCATTTAACAGTACTCGCCCCTGAGCACCGGCCCCGAGCAGAGCAACGTTTATATCATCCGGTTTCTTGCCGTTGTTCGCCTCTGTAAAGGCTCTCTTCGGCAACGCCAATCCGGCACCGGCTGCTGCGGCCGAATGCAGAAAGTTGCGTCTGTTAATCTCTACCCTTGCTCTTTCACTGTACATGTTCTTCGCTCCTTTCTTTCTCGGCGCGCATCTCGACCGCATTTGAAAGCTTCACTTTTATCAGCATCCGCAGAACAACGCTAAGAGGCATCCGTCGAGTGATTTCCAAAATCACCTTTCGGTGTATCCTCTACCTATTGAGACGCTCGACGCTTCGTTTTAGTATATGGAAAGTGTTGGCATTGTTTCACGAATTGTGGCTGAATCCTTGAATTTGTTTTGGAGCTTCTCTAAGAGCGGGTCATCAGGATCGAGTGGCGGGGGTGTCGGCGGCGTGTATGTCGCCGGATTTCTGGTAGGCTTGACCAATATCAGCAGTGTCTTTTGCTCTTCTCTTGTAATGTCAACGCCGTGAAACGCTCCGCCGATAACCGGTACGCTACCAAGCACCGGCACGCTCCATTCGGCTCGACGGTATTCGGTGAACTTCTTGCCGCAAATGAGAAGAGTCGTGCCGTCGGGAATCACGGCTGTAGTCTTCAGGTTGTCTACTGCGAACAAAGGGAACTTTCGATTCCTCTTGCCCGGTCCCGGCCGTTCTCTGTAGCCGCGTATCTGGCGGAGTTCCCACTCAAAATCCAGCCTGACATCGTTAGTGTCAGGCAGGACATCCGGAACTATCCTTATGGAAGTTCCAACCTCCACTCGCCGTGTTTTGAATTCATCCGGATTTGAAGAATCATTTCCATCGCTTGGGCTGAGGAAATAGTACTCGTCGGATATTACCTTCATCATTACCGGTCTGCCGTCCAGCGTCATCACCTGCGGAGCTGCGATTGATTTGCAGCCTTTGCCTTCGGACGTGGCCATAGCCTTGAGAAGCAAACGTGCGTTGAGATCATCAAGGATGAGAAGGTAGAGAACCGAGTTCGGATCGGCTGGCGAATCAGTCAGAAGATGCTCCGACCAGGCATCAGAGGTGCGCACGGAATTTGCATCGAGTGCGATCGATTTGAGGAAATCATCTGTTGCCGTCAGAATCCGTGTGTCGAGGAAAATGGAAGTCTTGTTGATGTTCAGTTCATTCAGTCTTTCAGGGCCGACAAACTCAACATGACCGTCGTTGAACAGGACGTTCGTTCCCTTTCCATAGGGCATCAATTGTATGTCATGATATATTGCGATGTCCGGCCGGTCGACGATCGTTCGACCTCCTCCGAGGTATGCGGGCTGTTCGGCGGGCCATGCCAATCCTTCAGCCGTTATATACTTTCGCAACTCGTGCCAACTCTTCATATCCGGGTATTTGCCGTTGTGATCTTTCGCATAGGAATGTAATGCCCTGCCGATACGCCTGAGCCTCTCAGCGGACTCTTCTATCCTTGATGCTTTAATCGTGTTTGGTCTTTCTTTGGTTTCAGAAGTCTTTGCCTTAGATAATGGCGTCGCATCATCGGCTTGGAGTGGCTTGTTTATCGTCAGTTCAAGCTCGCCCAGATCGAGCGGCTCGTCGCTTTGTCCACCGGGCCGGTATCCAACGGCACGACCGACTCCCGCCCGCGCCGGATCGCATAGCTCGACCACGGCCACTGCCCGGCGTCGTCCACGACTCCGGCCCGCAGCGGGTTGGCCTCGACGTACCGCCGCACCGTCAGGTAGTGCCGGTCGCTCTGCACGGGGAAACTCTTGTACCGCCCCTGGTACAGATGCCCGATCCCGACCGTCGCATGCGAGGCGTGGTAGCGCTGGACGTGCGTGAGGGTCACCCACCGCATGAAGGCCGGCAGGTCGTCGTCGCCGCGCGGCCACAGCAGCAGGTGCCAGTGGTTGCCCATCAGGCAGTAGCCGCACAGCCGCATCGAGAACCGCTCGATCCCGTCGGCCAGGATCGTCTCAAAGGCCAGGAAGTCCGCCGCCTTGCGGAAGATGCGCAGACGCCCGTTAGCTCGATTGAGCACGTGGTACACGGTTCCACGCAACGCAATCCGCCTGGCTCGTGGCATGCGGACGATTATACCATCCCGCCGGCTGCTGTAAAGGCCGATTCCCGCTAAAAAAGTGTACCGGACACCTGATACCATTCCGTAGTGAGTAATAGCCCGAGTGGAGTGGCCCATA
>CAZRBG010000118.1:0-8616 GCA_964598225.1 uncultured Pirellulales bacterium | reverse complement strand
TTTTAGCCTTGCGACCGTACTCCCCAGGCGGCCTACTTAACACTTTTGCTTCGGCTGTGCTGGTGTCAGAACCACCACAACCTAGTAGGCATCGTTTACGGCGTGGACTACCGGGGTATCTAATCCCGTTCGCTCCCCACGCTTTCGTGTCTCAGCGTCAGGACAAGCCCAGTGCACCGTCTTCACCACCGGCGTTCCTCTTGATATCTACGCATTCCACCGCTCCACCAAGAGTTCCATGCACCCCTACTTGCCTCAAGAAAAGCAGTTCGTCACGCAATTCCCCGGTTAAGCCGGGGGCTTTCACAAGACGCTTACTTTTCCGCCTACACACTCTTTAAGCCCAGTAATACCGAACAACGCTAGCCACCTTCGTCTTACCGCGGCTGCTGGCACGAAGTTAGCCGTGACTTCCTCTGAGGTAGATCAATGTGCCGAAGCACACTTTCTTATCTCTGACAGCGGTTTACATCCCGAAGGACTTCCTCCCGCACGCGGCGTCGCTGCGTCAGGCTTTCGCCCATTGCGCAAGATTCGTTACTGCAGCCCTCCGTGGAGGTCCGGGCAGTGTCTCAGTCCCGATGTTGCGGGTCAACCTCTCAGTCCCGCTACCCGTCGTCGCCTTGGTGAGCCGTTACCTCACCAACAAGCTGATAGGGGACAGGCCGCTCCCGTGCCGATAAATCTTTGATCATACGCCTATCGACGAATGATATTATTTGGTATTACCGCCCCTTTCGGAAGGTTGCCGAAGCAACCGACGCTATCCCAAAGCACAGGGTACGTTACCTATCCGTTCCTAACCCTTTCGCCACTAACCACTAATAAATTAATGGTCCGTTCGACTTGCATGTCTTAGCCACGCCGCCAGCGTTCGTTCTGAGCCAGGATCAAACCCTTCAATTTGTATCGTCGAATCCGTCCGTAGACGGAAATCGTCAACTAAAGGCTCAACACTTTTAGCATACGCACCGAAAGTGCTGATTAAGATGGTTCCCCGCTACTGCGGGGACAAGCTTGTAAGCTCCCAGAGCGGGGCGTATCCCGCCGAGGGAACTGCACTTTCGCTGCTTAGCTCCTGCTGAAAACGAGTTCCAACAGGGCTGGTTTGGCTTAACTGTTAACTTGTCAAAGAGCTTTCATCTCTATATGAATAGCAAAAGGTCAGGCACGAACACCACCTCTTCACCTGACCACCAAAAATGCTACTATAACCAAAAAAACAGAGTCGTCAAGTCTATAATGTCAAAAAAATAAAATTTTTTCCTACTTTTTTGACGTATTTGCTCGTTGGTATGCGCAACATAAGCAGATTGGTTCACCAACGGGATTCTGAATCAGTCGGCGGGATGAGCTTATTTCGCCCGCTATTACCGCCCATGCACAGCCTTAAGCACTCTAACAAAACCCAACGTGTCATTCTTTCATAGAGACGGTGTCATGGCCTGTCAAATCGCATCTCGTGGCCTTGGAAGATGTATTCCATTTCCTCTTCGTACTCATAGATTTGAAACCATTTATTCCAGAAATCCAATATGGTCTCAGGCTTATAGTCTCGCGATATAGTCCATATCTTCTCAAGCGAGGGATCGCTGAGAGTATCTTTGCCGGAAATACGATCGTTTTTGTCGTCAAAAATATCCCAAAGTGCTCCTGCGTTCATGTTCTCGAAATATTGCCCCGGCGAGAATTCTGCTTCGCCCTCATTATCGAGATCGACATTGATTGACCAGCCGCTTTCTTCGTCATAGTCGTCGTAGTATGAATCGCCCGATTGGAAAAGCCAAGTGTCGCCGTATTGTGTTGCCACGCTGAACAGCGATGCCCAAGCTTCGCGAAAGGCCAGATTCATTGCCTCTTCATCTGTCCGGCTTGCCGGTTCGTATCGGAGATCCTTGTCCCAATAATGCGCGGAGTTTTTGCCCACAGGCCCCAGCGCTATGCCGTGTATTTGTGCAACATAATGGCCGTATTCGTGCATAATGACATCACGGTCGCCGCGATCGTCCTGCGATATATAAATCCCCGTATCACAGGGATCGAAGTACGAAGTCTCGGCTTCACTCGGCCAGTAGACTGCGACTTCTCCGATTTCGATGTTCAGGTAGGTCCTGGCCTTATGAAAGCCTTCAACAATCGAGTCGAAGACGGCGAATTCTCCTCCTTCGAAGTAGGGCGCCGTCATGTCGATAATAACAGATGAATCTCCGGGGTGTGAATGCAGATCGCTGACGAGAGAATAGGCCTCGTCGAGCACGTCATCTTTCAGGACGCATATCCTGGTCGTTGTGTCCGGATAAGCGCCGCTGACTCCTTCTGTAAGGATCTTAACATAAATATCTCGGCTGCTGTTCTGGTCTTTCGCCAGAATCATGGCGTAGCGGCCATCGCGATCGGTATATGTTTTTCCGAGCAGAGGATCATCCAAGGGGTCATTATTGTTGTCTTCGGCACAAACTTCCACCAGAGCGTAGCGTATGGGCAACGCATAATTCCGCCTGTCTTCATAATTAACCCGGCCGCAGAGGTAACCGGCTGGATGGACCACATTGATTGCCGCCGTGTCGCGGCCGACACTGTTCCCCGTATCATAGTCTTTCGGACAGTTGACGATCATCCCTACATAGCAATCACCCGCCGGAGCGTTGATAGGGATTCGGCAGGTTGTTTCGTAACTGTGCTGCTGGTCCGGGGCTAAACCGCTACGAGCCGCGTAACCGATCTTGTGATCGTCGATTGTTATAGCCGTATCCGTCGATAGATAGTAATCGACGACATAGCTCTCGGTAGTCCGTTCGCCAATGTTTTTAATAAGGCTGTAGACCTTGATCTCGTCGCCGGGAGAGTAAGTGCCCGCAGCGGCGCTTACGTTTTGGACGGCCGCGTCCATAGGTTCACTCACCCAAACGGAATTCCTGTCGTGATACGTGCCAAGCTCCGGGTCAGTTACTATGATCCCGATATAGTAGTAACCGTCCGGAATGTCAGAAGGAAACCCACACCTTGCCTCTAAGGAGTAATATTCGTCGGGTTCAAGACTGCTAAATCCTTCGCTATGAATCTTGTAGTCGGCTACAGTAATATTTCTGTCTGCCGATGCGTAGAAATTTACGTCCATATCTGCCGTAAGCTGACCTTCGCCGCAATTGATTTCTATTGTGACTTCGATTGAGTCGCCCGGTTTGTAGATGCCTTCGGTGGCGTCTACGGTTTGAATTGATATATCCGGAGGTGCGGGTACTACAACAGAGATGTTCCTGCCGGCGTAGATTTCATTGTTGCCCGTGTCATCATCATCAGGGGAATCAATAACCATGATGAGGTTGTACATGCCGGTTGTTATATCATAAGGTAAAGAACAGCTCACATAAAAAGAATCTCTCGAATAACCCTCTACAGGTCCTCGACTTTCACTGCCTATATGATATGAGCCGGCATAGATATCCACAGTGTAGCTTTCTGCCGGATCGGAACTGTGATTTTCGACAGAACATTCTACTTCTATTGAATCTCCTGGATTGTAGGACTGGAAGAAATCATGTGATAAGTAATAACCACCAAGATTCGAGCCGTTTGCGGCAACGTCGATAAGGAGTATGAGCAGAAGTGTTGTTGTCAGATTTTGAAGTGATTGTCTCATGTTTGAAATCCTTATTTCAGGTTGGCTATCTCAGCAATCAATCTAACGATGCGATTTGGTTTGATTCAATTCCATGATTCTTCGGGCCACGTCGGGATCGGTGGCTCGCAGCTCGGCGATTTTGTTCTTTATCAGGCCGGGATTGGTGGTTTCTATCAATTCGCGATAGCAGGCCATTGTCTCCGGGTCGGCTGTTGCTAAGCCGGGATTGAGGCTTTTCAGCACGCGTTGCTCTAATTCTTCGTACAACTCCCACCGCCTGATCTGCCGGAATGACACGTTGGATGAGAGAATCCCGCCGGCTCTTACGTCGAGGTAGAGTGAGTCCGAAACCACGAGCTTGTCCGCATTCTCGCGATCGGGCGTGAATTCGAGAATACCTGCCAAATGGTACTTTCCCGCGGGCAGGGCGGGAAGGGCGTATTCTCTTGTTTCGGCGATCAAATCCGACGGGGCGGCTGCCCACAGGATCTCAGTGCGTTCCGGCTCTGTGCCGATTTCGGGCAGTTTCAGTGTTATAACGCCGGTTTTTGCCGCGACCTCCGAAAATGCCGAGACTGTCAGTTTGACCGGATCGCCTGCTGGCTCGGGCCGGACGAGATCGACGTAGATTTCTGCCGGTACTCTCAGTTTGCCGTAAGGACTGGGGGCCCGTTTTCTGGTCCGCATGGGGCGTTGGAACGGCATTTTATCGCCGGAAGGCTCGATTTGCACTGTGGCGCCGTCTTTCTCTCGGCAGCAGCCCGGGATTATCAGGCAGGTTCCCGCAATCGTCGTAATAACCATAAAGACTAACTTGTGAGTTCTCATGGCATGTCCTTCTTTTGAATTATGCAACTTTTTCGACCGTCACAAAATAGTTCCTCCTATGCTATCTTCTCCATATTAACAAACCAAGGTGAATTGATCAATGACAACATTTGCTTCGGCACATTCTTTTTCGGTCCAAATTGCGTTAAAATATCTTTTCTCGATCCTCAATCAAGGAATTTAGACGTTTATTTCAAGGAAGAGACTATTTGGCAGGTCCTGCGAAATCACGATAATAATTAATATATGAACAACCTGATCTCCGGCCGGTATGCATAGCTTGGGGGTGCCGGCCGGAATACGTTTCTGACGAGAGGGTAGTATTCACGGAAGCTTACAGCCCTCTCTAAGAATGCCCCTGCTGTTTTTTGGTCCTCCTTCAGGCAGGGGCTTTTTTGTTGCGCCGATGCGGGCGCCTGCCGTGAAATAATCTATCCCCGCGCCGGAAAAATCGAGAAATCTTTTCATTTTTGAAAAAATCGGCAATATTGTCCGCTTCGCGAGCGTCTTAGCTGTCCGAAAGCGGTATTATAGACCGGTTTCCCCCGTAAGCCCCTGCTGGCTTCACCACCCTCCTTTATGCAGGGGCTTCTTTTTTTGGTTTTATTGCAAGCGTAAGTAAACGCAAGTCCGATAATAATCGAATCAGGGTAGTTGGATGCCTGCCCCGCCCCGGCTTTGAAAATTGCTTGAGGATAACGGTCCGATCCGGTAATCTGACGAATTCATTTACTCGGGCAGTTTTGTGGGAGTAACAACTTGATGATAAAGGTTCTCAACGATGGTAGAAACCCAGGAGCTTAACATTAAGACAAGGGGCAATTGCGAAGTCGTCAACATCACCGATCAGGTGGCAACGGCGGTGGCTGAATCCGGCATGGCGGACGGGACGGTTACCGCTTTCAACGTTGGATCGACAGCGGGGATCACGACGACCGAATACGAGCCGGGGCTGGCGAATTATGATCTTGAGGCCGCTTTCGAGAAGATAGCGCCGCAGAACGCCCGGTACGAGCACGAAGAAACATGGCACGACGATAACGGCCATTCGCACGTTCGGGCCTCGCTGCTCGGGCCGTCGTTGAGCGTTCCGGTGACCGCCGGCCGGCTCGCGCTGGGCACGTGGCAACAGATCATTCTTATCGACTTCGATACCAGGCCGAGAACTCGAACCGTGATTTGCCAGATGGTGGGAGAGTGAGCAAGAGCAAATTTCAAGCCGTACTGTTCGACCTCGACGGGACGCTGCTCGATACGCTGGCCGACATCGCGAACTCGACGAATGGCGCGTTGGAGCGCTTGGGCTTTCCGCCGCACCCGCAAGATGCCTATCGTTATTTCCTGGGCGAGGGGATGGATTGGCTCGTCAGGCGGGCGCTGCCCGAAGAAAGTCAAGATGCCGATACGCTTAAAAAGTGCCATGATGCGATAATCGCCGAATACGAAACCCGCTGGGCCGAGAATACCAGGCCCTATCCCGGCATGACGCAGTTGCTCGCTGAGCTGGACCAACGTGGCATCGCAAAGGCCGTCCTGTCGAACAAGCCCGACGCTTTCACCAAAAAGACAGTGGAGAAATTACTGCCTGATTTCAATTTCGAGATCGTCCGCGGCGCCACGCCCGATATGCCCATCAAGCCCGATCCCGCCGGCGCTCTGAGTATCGCCGACGAACTCGGCATACCACCGGAAAGATTCATCTACCTCGGCGACACAAACACCGACATGCAAACCGCCGTAGCAGCCGGAATGTTCCCCGCCGGCGCCCTCTGGGGCTTCCGAACCGCCGAGGAACTCTCGACAAACGGCGCTCAAGCCCTGCTTGAAACTCCGCAGGAAGTTCTGAAATTGCTCGATTGATTAAACTTTCCTCTTGATATTTCTGGCAAATCCCGCGCATTGCGTGTAGATTGGTTTCGGATGAGACTGGTGCGTCTCACAGCAGAAAGGAAGAGTTGAAAGTTTGCGGCAACGTTAAGGAGATAATCATGGAACCTGTCAAGAAGGGACAAATATTGAGCTGCGAGAATTGCGGCGTCGAGATGGAGGTTGTCAAAGATTGCGACACATCCTGTGCATGTAACATCGTCTGCTGCGGCCGGCAGATGAAAGTAAAGGAAAGTTCCGGCGAGGGTGAGTCTTGAGCGGAGTGGGTCGTGTGTAAGTGACAACATAGGATGATGTGCGGTGCACTCCCTACCGGGCTTTATCGGACATATTGGATTTGTAAACTTTCGCACTTTTGTTAATGGTTCAGGCTGCTGGGGCTAACGCCTCCAGCACAAACTCGAATTTTTTGTCATGTACGGCGGAAATACCGAACATATATTTTATGCTCTCACGCCAAAGCTCGCGTCGAAGGCAACTCAACGCATCGGCAAAGCTCGGAGCCGACTTCCGACTGTACCAGGGCTGAACGATGAAAAATCTTCGACTGGATTTCTGCTTGAGATACCAGAGCCAGACCATCGAGTACAACCAAAGGCTCAATGCGGCGGCGCGCTCCGGGCGATGTAAAAAGAGGAGAAAACTGTTGAAGAAGAACTGTCCATGTCGAAGATATATTGTGCATATCGACCTCCCTGTCTTAATCGTTAATTCAATAAAGACATCCGATGGTCGATATGTTCGTATTGATAAATCATTAAAATTAGTCGCTTAAAAAGTGCGAAACTTCACTTTTTATCTGAACGAATTCTTTCCCGAATCGCGAGATTGTTATATACTGATTTACGCTAAATAACTAAGGAGAAAGCACATGAACACGTTCAGAGTATCCGTCCTTGCCGTTGTGATTTTGACTCTCGGCTACCAAACACTTCTTTTTGCCGAGAATTCTGCCGCTGTCGAGCCTCGCGATGGGCTGGTTCTTGTGACCATGCGTTCCTTTATGGGAAGATTCGTAGGCGCCGGGTTCGTGATCGGCGACGGCACACTGGTCGTAACGGCGTATCACCTGTCCTTCGAAGAATCCAAACAGGGCCGGCACCGGATGGCCGGGACGGTCTTCGCGGCCAGTCCGTACCTGGGGGATGGGGCCGAAGCCGGTATAGTCGCCGCTGACGAGGAGCTTGACCTCGCGGTGCTTGGAGTACCCTGGAAGGGGCATCCGGCTCTGAAGCCGGCGGATGAGTCGAGCCTTCTAACGGCCGAAAATCTCACCGTGACGGGCATTCCACAGATAATTCGAAGCCTTGGGACGGGCGGAAACGAGCCTGTTCCGGAAGGTCTCGACGGGCAGACGGAGGAGTTAATCGTTGACTTTGTGGCCGTGCGCCGGCAAGTCCCACGGTTCATATCTCTGGGCGAGGTCGGGCGCCTCGGCCCGGGATGGAGCGGCTCACCGATGCTGTTGCCGAACTCGGATGTCGCCGCCGGCTGTTTCACCACGTTGACTGCGAGAAGGGGCGACGAACGTGTCCGGGCCCGAGGCCCGGCAATCACCCAGGTCACACGTCTGCTCGGACAAATCGGGCGTGAACAATCCCTTGAGCCCGCCGATTCGCATTTGTCTCAACGCAAAGACGCAATGGACGCTTTCATGCTTCTTGTTCAAGCCTATCACCATTTCTCTAACGACCGATACAAGCGGGCTTCTGAGCGGATGGAGAGGTTCCTAAGTCTGAGACCTGAGTCTTCTTTCGGATACACTCAGTCCGCAATTCTCGCCGAAAAGCAGGGCAAACCTGACTTGGCCGAGCAATACCACAGGAAGGCTCTTGTGTTGAATCCTGAGGCGATTGGATCGCAGTTCTATTACGGCCAGTTCCTTTCAGACCGCGAACCTGACAAGGCTCTTGAAATATACCAGAGCATATCGAAATTTGACGAATTTAAACCCACCCTTGCGTTGTTGACGTTCAATATTCTGTCTGGACGCGGGCAATTTCAGCGCGCCGGGGAATTACTGAATGAAGCCCTCAAGCTCAATCCCAGAAACGCCTATCTGCATCTGAATTTGGGTTCATGTCGATACCAGTCAGGCAAGACCAACGAGGCAATTGCGAACTTCACTAAAGCGGTCGAATTGCTGCCGGAAAGAGGCCCGTTTCGGGGTCAGCTTGCCCATATACTCGAAAAGGCCGGTCGATTCGATGAGGCCGAAAAGCATTTTAGGATCGTGCACGAAATAACTTCCCGATTTCATGGGGATAGTTCCGTCGGAA
>CAZRBG010000117.1:0-8953 GCA_964598225.1 uncultured Pirellulales bacterium | reverse complement strand
GGGCCACTCCAGTCGGGCTATTACTCACTACGGAATGGTATCAGGTGTCCGGTACATTTTTTGATTCCTTAGGGACGCATCCTATTTTTACTTTTGCTAACTCTGGTTGTCGCGCACCGGGCGTTTCGCGAGGGTTACGACCTCCCTGCCCTGACGTTTCTGACGACGCATCGCAGCCCGCAGCATTGCCTCGGCGTCGTAATTGTGCCGGGCTGCCAGCTGTTGCTTGATCCGGCGAACCTCAGCGACAATAGGGTCGCCTGTGGATGTTCTCTTTTTTGCCATGTCTATTACTCTCCCAACAATTCTTCAGGGGTACAAATGACGGGACAACGATAGCCTTCGCAGGAACAGGCCGCCTCAATTTCTTCAAATATCTCCGCGTTGGCCAGATGCGTGCAGTTCCATGTCAGCAAGAACTGTACGCCGTGGACAGCGGATACGGCGATATGGCCGGCGTCCCGCGTCGCCTTCCTGGGCAACACTTTTCTTCTGAGCAGCATCTGCGTTAGTGAGATGACGTCCTCATTGACGGCCAGCAGCGGCAGCCCTTCTATAAGCGACAGTCGAGCCTCGGACGCCTGTCGGTCGCCTTCGGCAGCTTCGTCCAACACGATCTGCGATACGAAGATGCGAAAATCGCCCCGCCTCTTGAGCCACCAGTCCATGGTGATCTGCTGGCGGGCCGCCACAATCAGATCCCGGCTGGGCCTGCTCGTCAGGTAGCTTGGAATCGTCGTTTCCAGATATAGCAAGGGCTTCATATCGCTTGATTAATAGGGGCACACCCTATGTTCCCGTTTCTCTCTTTCATGTTCTTTGTCATCTTATGCGTCACTTCGGCACTTCGACGTCGTCTCTGGGTTCGTAGTTGCGGTGCCAGTGTTGTTTCCAGAGGTCCTCCAGGTCTACGACGTCTACGTGGGTGTCGACGTAGCCGATGTTGATTGCGCGGCCGTGCCTGGCTATGCAGAATCTGTGCATGCTGGCTACCTGGCCGTTATCGCCGTCGAATGAGTTGGATGGGGGCGGATCGGTGCTTCTGGGCCATGCGTCCACCCACATGCCGTCGCCGAACAATGGTACATTGGCTCTGGCATCGGAATAATTCCGGAAATAATTGCTGTGAGACGAATTGCTCGTTTCGACCTGATAATATCCGGTCGGCTGAAGCCACGAATTTATCGTGTAGCTGCCCTCGGCATAGCTTTCGCCATAGCCACCCCACCAGTAGGCCCAGGATCGAATTGCTGTGCCACGCTGCAGAGACTCACCGTCGGCGCGTTCGGTCACGGACGGGCAAATCATCACCTGCATGACGCCTTCATAGGCAGCCTGGGGATTTTTCTCGTATCGCGGGTCTCCGATAAACGGTGCAATCAGATGGAACCAATAGGGCTTGCTTGGGCCTCCGACTCCCATGACTTTGCCGTCATAGTTCTCGGTGTAACATACCATTCCGTACGTGAGCTGTCTGAGTTGCGTTGAGCAGGCAAGTCTCTTTGCCTGCTTCCGTACTCTGCTCAGGGCGGGCAACAAAATGCCCAGAAGCAAGGCAATTATTGCAATGACAACCAATAACTCGATAAGGGTAAAACCATTTCGCCTGTTCATCGCTCGCAACTCCTTGAATCAAATCTGCCGACTTTAGTTATACTCCGTCTTACGTGCGTATTTTCGCATGAACGTGAGAAAATGTCAAGGTTGAGGGCGAATTTAAGCCGCGGACACCTACAGCGTGAGTTCTGCGGATTACGCCGATTGTTAAAAAAATCAGTGTTAACCAGCGTCGAAAAGCAATTGAGCGCTGTACTCATCACGCGATTGTATGATATCAGGACCAGCTTCTAAGCCACCCGACGAACCTGGCCAGACCGGTGCGAATATCGGTTTTCGGGTTGTAACCGAGATCCTTGGCGGCTCTTGTGACGTCGGCAAAGGTGCGGTCGACGTCGCCCGGCTGGAGCGGGAGATGTTCTTTGACGGCTTTCTTGCCAAGGGCGTTCTCGATCTCGGCGATAAGATCGTTGACTTTGATCGGCCGTGATTCGCCCAGATTGTAGACGTTGAAGCCGGAGCATTTCTCTATCGCGGCGAAGGTGCCGTCGATTATGTCGTCGATGTAGGTAAAATCGCGCATCATGGAGCCGTCGCCGTAAACCGGGATCGGCTTGCCGTCCTCGATGAGCCTGGCGAATTTGTGGATTGCCAGGTCCGGTCTTTGTCGGGGACCGTAGACGGTAAAGAAGCGCAAGCAGGTTATGGATATGTCGAAGAGGTGGTGGTAAGTATGGCATATAAGCTCGCAAGCCTTTTTGGTCGCGGCATAAGGTGAGATCGGGAAATCGACGTTATCATCTTCGGAGAAGGGGACTTTTTTGTTGTTGCCGTATACGCTCGAACTCGAAGCGAAGACAAACTTATCGATGCCGCGCTCTTTCGCCAGCTCGAGCAGGACCATTGTGCCGTTAATGTTGACATCGCTGTAAACGAGCGGTTCGGCTATGGAAGGGCGGACGCCGGCTTTCGCTGCCAGATGCACGATTGTATCGACACCTGTGCTGAGTGCCTTGCTCATAGCATCGGCGTCGCGAATGTCCGCCTCGACAAGCTGAAACCCTTCGCGTTTCGAGCAGTTCTCGATATTGCGGCGTTTGACTTGAGGATCGTAGAAGTCGTCGAAGTTGTCGACGCCTATTACCGTCAAACCGCTTTCAAGAAGTCTCTCGCACAAATGCGAGCCGATAAAACCGGCGGCGCCGGTGACCAGTATTCCCATGCCGTCAAAATCTCCTTTGTCTATATGGCGAAACCTTGCCCGGTTTTGTTTTTATACCGAGTAAATGATTATCGATCCGAAAATGATAACTATCAACGCGATGACTCTGAATACAAGGTCGGGTTGTCCTTCGTACCAATCGAGAATCAATCGGATCTTTTGCGGTCCGAGGGTGAATATGAGAAGGGCTCCCGTCAGGAAGATTGTGCCGCAGGCGAATATCACCCACGGGTATCTGCAATCACGAGCGCCGACAAAAAAGACGACGGCCAGGGCAAGTCTCAAAAGGCCCGGCGCATAAATTCGGCGACCCTTTTTGAAAAAATTCATGAGCCGCTTAATCAGCCCGGGTCTGAGCAAATACGCCACTCCGACCAGAGTGATGATAATCCCCAGGCTCTTGATCACTATGTGCATAAGCTTATCTTTCGATCCGATTCAATTTGCTCAGTCAAGAGTCTCTATCATGTCCATATCGATTTCGACGCTCGCAGCCTGACCCAGCATGTCCACCTGGAGTACGAGACGAACACCGCCCTTTGTCTGAGTGACTACACCCTCGAGCCCGAGCAGAGGTCCGGCCGTGACCCTGCACTTCTGGCCTACCTTAAGATATTTGTGCGGTGTCAGCGGCGCGCCGGCTTTGAGGGCCTGCTCGATCTGAAGCAGCTCTTTTAAAAACTTTTCCTGATCGGTAACTTCGATCATATTTGCCACCCGGTCGGTGCGGAGTATCTCAAGGCGGTCATTTTCCCGGCCGCAGCAGAAGAGATATCCGGCGAACAAAGGCAGCAGTGACTTGGTTGTCCTGCGGCTCTTACGGCTGACCTTCCAACTCATGGGGAGAAAGTAGCTGACGCCTCGGCGAATCAGATCGTGGGCCAGTGCTTTTTCGTTACGGCTTTTGGTGTGGGCGACCCACCACTGACCTTCGAAGTCAGCGATCGATTCGGCCTCGGGCCACGTCATCGGAGGATTTTCACTGATTTTAAGCAATTCGTCTCGTCCTAACTTCTACTGCAAAACCTTAAAACTATTGCTGCAACATGCTCGATTTGTTCCGGGGTCAGTTCAGGATATACCGGCAGCGACAGAACCTCGCCGCAAAGCCTCTCGGCAACAGGCAGATGACCGGGTTTGTAGCCGAGTTCCTTGAAACAGTCCTGAAGATGCAGCGGCTTCGGATAAAACACTGCCGAACCAATCTCGTTGTCGGCCAGAAATTCCTTCAACTTATCTCTTTCGGGCACTTTCACGGTATACTGATGATAAATGCTGACGTTAGTCGAATCAATGCGGGGCGTTTCTACGGGAGATTCAGAGAAAAGACCGTCATAGAGGGCAGCGTTCCGTCTTCGTTTCTCGTTCCAGGCGTCGAGATACCTGAGCTTTACGCCCAGAACGGCGCCCTGAATTCCGTCCAGGCGAAAGTTGCCGCCGACGACTTTATAGAAGTACGCCGGCCCCTGACCGTGGTTGCGCAGCATTCTTATTTTTTCGGCGAAATCCGGATCGTTGGTTGTTACCATGCCTCCGTCGCCGAAGCAGCCCAGGTTCTTGGTCGGATAGAACGACAAGCAGCCGCAAACGCCGAAGTTGCCCGCCGCCGTGCCGTTTCGAGTAGCGCCGATTGCTTGGGCGGCGTCTTCGATTACGGCAACATTGTGCCGCCCGGCGATCTCAAGAATTGTCTCCATGTCGGCTACCTGCCCGAACAGATGGACCGGAATGATCGCTCTGGTCTTGTCGGTTATTTTCTCCTCGATTCCGGCCGCATCGATGTTGAAAGTATCCGGGTCGATGTCGACGAAGACCGGTTTAGCGCCGACTCTCGCCACGGAGCCGGCGGTGGCGAAAAAGCTAAAGGGCGTCGTGATGACTTCATCGCCCGGCCCGATTTCCAACGCCATCAGGCTGACCAGCAGGGCGTCGGTGCCGCTCGAAACGCCGACTGCGAACTTGCAGCCGCAATACTCGGCTGCGTTCTGCTCGAAGCGGGCCACGGCCGGGCCGAGAGCGAACTTCTGACTTTCGCAGACCTCTTTGATCGCCCGGTCGACTTCATCTTTTATAGTCTTATACTGTGCCTTCAAATCAAGAAGTGGGATGCGCACTTAAGCTCCTTGTTATACTACGCTTTGACGATTTTCCTACTCGCGCGGACGCCCGCCGTCGCGTTCCGCGTGTCGACGACGAGTCGGGCGTGCTTTACGATCCAATTGTAATCATAGTTGCTGTGATCGGTCGAGATCAGAACCACATCGTAGCCGGCGAGCATCTTCTCCGACAGCTTCTTGCTTGTCATCTTCAAGTTGTGCTTGCGCTGCTTGTGGGTCCTGGGGATGTAGGGATCGTTGTAATCGACCTTCGCACCTTTTTCCCGCAACAGCTCTATCAGCTCAATGGACGGCGATTCCCGCAGGTCGTCGATGTCTTTCTTGTATGCCAGACCCAGTACCAGCACCTTCGAGCCTTTGAGGCTTTTCCTGTGCTCGTTCAGGGCTTCCATAGTCCTGGCGACAACGTACGCAGGCATGCCGGTGTTGATCTCGCCGGCCAGTTCAATGAACCGTGTCGGCAAGCCGTACTGACGGGCCTTCCACGTGAGATAAAACGGATCTATCGGAATACAGTGGCCGCCGAGACCGGGCCCGGGGTAGAATGCCTTGAAGCCGAACGGTTTAGTGCTTGCGGCCTTAATGACCTCCCATACGTCGATGCCCATTCGATCGAAGACCACCTTGAGCTCGTTGACCATCGCGATGTTAACGCAGCGATACACATTCTCCAGAATCTTCGCAGCCTCGGCCGCTTCGAGGCTCGATACCGGGACCGTTTTGACGATAGAGGTTCCGTAAAGCTTTGAGGCCATTTGGCTGCACCTGCTTGTCATGCCGCCGACAACCTTGGGAATTGTCCCGGTCGTGAAATCCTTGTTGCCCGGATCTTCGCGCTCCGGCGAATACGCCAGATGAAAATCCTTCCCGGCCTTGAGGCCCGTGCTCTCAAGGATCGGCGCCATCAGTTCGCTCGTGGTGCCGGGATAAGTCGTGCTTTCGAGGACTATCAACTGGCCGGGGCGCAGATACTTTGCGATGGTCTCGGTGCTCTTGATAACGAACTGCATGTCCGGCTCGCGGTTGTCGGTCAGCGGGGTCGGCACGCAAACCAATATGGCATCGACGGTCTTCAGGCGAGACATTTTGGTCGTGGCGCTGAACAGGCCTTCCTGCACCATCTTTTTGACTTGCGAGTGCGGCACGTGCTTAATAATACTTCGGCCGGCATTGAGCGCCTTGACTTTCGTCTCGTCGACGTCGAAACCGAGCACCTTCAAACCCGCCGCGGCAAATTCCCTGGCCAGAGGCAGCCCCACGTAGCCCAGCCCGAGGACGCCTACTACGGCCTTCTTATCCTCGATCTTCTTGTCCCACTCATTCATGCACAACCCCTTTCAAGAGCACATATCGCGAACTTACGGCTAAATAACCGAATTGTCAAAACAATCGGGAACGCCCAATTATATGTCGGCTAACAGAGCTTTTCAATTGAGAATCTTATATTTTGAGAACCCGGAGAGAAGAACGATGCTTTCAAAAGGTAATAATCAATCACAAAGTGACCGTCAGGTACTGTGTATCGGCGCCGAAGCGAATCGCGCCTTCGTACGCGGCCGGTATGAGGGTGCAGTCGCCGGCGGCGAACTCGACCGGGGCCCCGCCGTCTTTGCCCAGAATCGTACCCATGCCCGACAGGAAGATCAGCGTCTTCATCTCGCCCGGCGACAGGAGAAGCTCGCAGTTGGCGGCCTGATGGCCCTTGTCTATCTTGAAGTACTCGCAATCGACCAGCCGGCCTATCGTCGCGACCGGCAGGTCCCCGCTCGACTGATCGAAGTGAATGCTCTCGATCGCTTGCTCGATGTGCAGCTCTCTGGCGTTGCCGGCGTTGTCCACCCTGTTCCAGTCGAAGACGCGATACGTCGTATCCGAGGGTGTCTGAATCTCCGCTATCAGCAGGCCCGGCCCGATAGCATGGGCCGTCCCGGCAGGCAGAAAATGGCACTCGCCCGCATGTACCCGCACCTTCACCAGCGTATCGGCTACCGTGCCGTCTTCTATCGCCTTGGCGAATTGCTCCTTCGTTATGCCGTCTTTCAGCCCTTTGTAAATAACCGCCCCCGGCGCTGCCGAGATAATATACCAGCACTCGGTCTTGGGCTCGCCCTCACCGGTTCGCTTGACAGTCTCCGGATCGGGATGCACCTGCACGCTCAGAACGTCCTCGGCATCCAGAATCTTAATCAGCAGCGGAAACGGCACCGAAAAATCTTCATCCCCCGTTATCTCTTTAGGGTATTTCTCAACAACTTCGCGAATAGTCAGCCCGACAAATTCGCCGGTGGCAACCACCGACTTATCCTCCGGCAAGTCCGCCAACTCCCAGCTCTCCCCGATCTTCTCCCCCGCCGGCAATTCCTTACCAAACACCTCCTCCAGCTTCCGCCCCCCCCAAATCCGCCGCTTATAAATCGGCTCAAATTTAAAAGGATAAACCTTCATGTTGCATATTCTACCCCCAGCCCGTACCAACGTCCAATCCAATTCTCGCCACGCGTTTATGAAGTTAGCCACGAATGGCCACTAATGTCTTCTTGTTCTTGTCCGTCATTCCCGTGAAAACGGGAATCCAGATTTTATAGCTGCAATTTGCCGTAGGGTGCGAAGTGTCGCGACAATAATCTCTAAACGCGGATTTCACTGATTTACAGGGTTTTGATTCATCACACTGGGCGTCCCAAAGGGAATGCGGTCAAGAAAAGAAGATGGGCCTGCAACAAATAAATTGTAAAAAAGATTTGACGCTATATGCCTTCAATCTATTCATAACTCGGCTTTGCTAATAATCACGGCGTGACCCCCTTTGGTCCCTCGTGAAAAAATCCCGCGAACGTCTTGACAAAAGCTTGCTCATAGATGTCCCCGGATATTTATTCTAACTGCTTTGGTGTTCGTCTGATTCTTCTGCAGTGGGAGTATGGCCTTCGTCTGACCACTCGTGCTTGCATTCAAAGCATAGAAAGGTCAACACCTCTCTTCTGCCCATGAATCGCAGTATCTTGATGGAAGATCCCCAGATGCCGACTGCTCCAAGACCGAAGAAGAATATCGGTGGCTTTCTAGTCGCTTGGGAAGGAAGAGGGGTGACTAGTAGAAACACAGCTAGAACTATAACGAACGAGAACACTACTATACCTACCAGCCCCCAGGCTAGGGTATCCAGCGTGACGGGGTTTCCGGATGCATCGACAAACTGATTGCGTGCAGTTACATGGGGGCTGTCGCACATTGGGCAGCATGTTTCTGCCCAGCCCCAGCCTTGCCATTGATCCCATTTGTGCTTACATTGGGAGCATCTGAAGTGGTAGAAACGCATGGCGTTTGCCGCCGCTTTTCTCTTCGTCAAGGCTCCATACGCCCAGCCTATGCCGAGAGATATGAGAACAATGCATAGGCATAGGGAACCGACCAACACGGGAAAGAAAATGGTTTCCACATTCTCTGCCTCTAACACCACCACCATGACACTCGCCGACAATGCCGACAATATTAAACCACTTGTGATCGCTGCCCTCAATGAAAGCATCCGAATTCTTTTGCCAGTTTCATGGTGATACAGTTTGGCCTTTCTCGGCGATCCTGCTTGACCACACTCTGGGCACACTGCTACATTCTTTGAATGAATTTCCTTCTTTCCCATAGTTCTGTACTCCATTTGATGATATCCTCTTACACATCGCATAATCTTACTAATTGTTTCTGCTGCAGGAAAAACTTATTTAGCTCTTGTTTTTCTTTCTTTTCTTAGTCTTTCGCGGCCTTCCGACCGGCAATGGACGTACCCGGCGGCCGAGCAGTTTTTCCAGCTCGCTTAAAAAACTGTCGCTGCCCAGAGGTCTTCCCGTGTGCGTGCTCAACCGCATTCGCCCGATCTCCGAATTCGACATACCGGCCTCAAGCTCCTTTCGCCACTCTTTCGCCGATATCATATCATACCACTGTGATAGATTCAACATATCCGACCGGGTAATTCTGGGGAGATCATATAATGGCACTAAGTTAAGGATCGTGCATGAAATAACTTCCCGATTTGTATATGGTCTGGCGTAATAAC
>CAZRBG010000116.1:0-9348 GCA_964598225.1 uncultured Pirellulales bacterium | reverse complement strand
GCCTGTTTTTCTATATTCTTATAGGGCCTTAACGCTTATGGAAGTGCCATTCGGGGCAAGCCCATAGTGCGGGCGGAGACCAAAGGCACACACTCGCGACGTGTGGTCATCTACGGCCATTACGACGTCCAGCCCGAAGATCCTGTGGATCAGTGGAAGACGCCGCCGTTCGAGCCGACGATTCGCGACGGCATTATTTACGGCCGGGGCGCTACCGACGACAAGGGCCAGTCTTTTACCCACATCAAGGCCATCGAGAGCCTGCTCAAGACCGAAGGCGAGCTGCCCTGCGAAGTGATATTCCTGCTGGAAGGCGAAGAGGAATGCGGCGGCGATTCGCTGTCACACTACGTCAGGGAGGCGCGGGATGAATTGAAGCCGGATGTGCTGGTCATCTCGGACAGCACGATGTACGATGAGAACACGCCGGCAATCACCTACGGTCTTCGCGGCATCGCCATTACCGAATTGACAGTAAAGGGCGCCAACCACGACGTCCACTCCGGTGCCTACGGCGGTGCAATCGCCAATCCCGCGATGGTCCTGGCGCAAATTCTATCGAAATGTGTTGACCCTGATGGCACAGTACTCATACCGGGCTTTTATGACGACGTAGCTCTGCTGGAAGCATGGGAAGCCGAGAGTATTGAGAAGCTCGGATTCGAAGATCAGGCGTTCGTCGCAGAGCTGAACGTGCCGTGTCCTCACGGAGAACCCGGATACTCCACGCTGGAGCGTATCTGGACCCGGCCCACGTTCGAAGTCAACGGCATCTTCGGCGGATACACCGGCGGAGGCTCAAAGACCATCGTCCCGGCATCAGCGACGGCAAAGATCAGCGTCCGCCTGGTCCCACACCAGGAGCCGGAGAGTATCCGCGACTTGATCGTCGAGCATCTGAATGCCGTATGCCCGGACACCGTCCGGCTCGAGATTGCCGATTTTTCGATGAGTCCTTCTGTTCTATTTAACGTGACCGAGCCGGCCTTCCAGGCTGCTAAAGAGGCGCTGCGCAAGGGATTCGGCGGCGAACCAGTTTTTATCCGTTGCGGCGGTTCCATCCCCGTTGTCAGCACCTTCGCCGAGCAATTGGGCTGCCCTGTCATTATCATGGGCTTCGGCCTGGACAGCGACGCACCACACGGCCCGAACGAGCACTTCAGCCTGGACAGCTTCATCAGGGGGATCAAATCCTCGCTGCACTTATTGCTCCAGATATAATCGAAAGAGCCTGGGACGGTCTGCTTTCTGTCGTTTAGCCTGCCTAGGGTGGGGCTTGCCCCACCGCTAAAATTGCTCGTAACAGACATGGTGGGGCAAGCCCCACCCTACAAGGGCAATCATGCGGGCGGGGGATTGTCCTTTTTCAGTCGGAGGACTTTCTGACGGCTCTCGGCGAATTGCTCCTGAGCCCGGTCGAGATAGGTATTTACCTCGTCGATATAGCCATCTGCCGAGGCCGACCAGACGCGATTAAGGTAACGCTCACCGGCCGCAAACGAACTCATCACGTCGGCGTAAGCACTCAGGCTGTAGGTGTGCCCTATGCTCTCTCGGGCTTCGACAAATGTCTCCAGGTCGTCGGCAAAAAGTTCGTCTATCCGGCTGCGCACGTCATAGGCATTGACAGAATTCTTCTCGGCGTTGAGTTCTGTAATATTCTTTACGATTCTCCCCAGCGAATTTTCGACCTTCTGCATATTGGAAGTAAGCTTTCCTTCATGCCGACTTTCCTTTCTTGTTACGACTCGAACTAACGCCACACCAATGAAACCGGCAACAAGAGCAGTCACGAAGTAACTCCACCGGACTTGGTCTTTGTCCACCACAGCCGTTAAAGAGCCGCCCAGGAAGCCCGCAATTAGCAACAGATATCCGATTTTCTTCATAGTGGTTCTTCCTATCCGCCCATTGCCCCTGCGATTATGAAATACAATGCAAAACCTACGCCGACCAGAGCTTCTCCCACGATCAAACCGGCGGCTACGGGGATTCCCACTTCTTCGCTGAATCTGGGTCCCATCCTCCAGTCCAGTATGATCCTCATCGCCATTCCGAGGCTGTAGGTCAACACTATGCTAAACGGCAGATAAAAGCCGAGCCCGACCAGTATGCCCAGCCCGCCTATGCCGCTGGCACTGAGCAGAGCGCCGAGACCGGCGCCGGCGATATATTTCTGAAGCGGCACGTCTCCGCCGAGAATTCCCTGTATCATGCTGGCAAGGGCCTGTCCCTGGGGCGCCGGGAGCCTCTTGCTGCCGAGACCGTAAGCTTTATGAAGAACAAAGATAAGGCCGATGATAATTACCGGTCCCAGCCACGTTGCCAGGAACTGGCCGGTTTGCTGTTTTCTCGGCGAGGCGCCAACAAGATATCCGGTCTTGAGATCGAGCATGAGGTCGGTTGCCTGTGCCATCGCGACACAAGCGGCGGCGCCGACCATAACCGACGCTATGGTGGCTGCCGAGGCGGGCAGTCCGCTGCAGATGACGATTAGGATAGTGACCGCTATCAGCGTCATTCCGCTGAGCGGCGACCAGTTGGTCCGGCCGATACACTCGGAGAGGATCACACCGGCGACCCATATCCAGAGTGTGCCGAGCAGGGCCATGATCGCGCCGCGGAGAAGCCCCATGTTTTCGACGGAAGTTAGAGCAATCACGAAGAGCAAAATCGTGGCTCCGGCGATGCCGATATATAAAAGGCGAATCGGCATTTCGTCTTTCGATATGGCGGTCTTCATTTTTGCAGCGCTTTGCATACTTCGCACGGCGCTGACAATCAGCGGCAAAGCCAGGACGATTCCCGCCACCGCCCCGCCGATGAGCATACCGATGCCCAGAGGCCTGAACAGGTTCAATCGCAGGTACTCGGGCATGGTCGTCTCAAGTTTCGTCAGCGTCTCGGCCGGCGGCAAAAGGTCCATCCCGGCCAGAGACGGCGCCAGGATCCAATAGCAGACGAAGCCTCCGATGACAAACGAGAATCCTCCCCTGCCGGAAATAAAACCGACGCCGACGGTCATAAGAGAGACATACCATATTCCGTTCATGTATTGAGGCAAGTGAATCAGCTCGCCAAGGTTGAAGTACTCGAAAGCCTCGATATGTCTTATCTGTGCCATGTACTGGCTGAAGAAATAGACGATGCCGCTCAACGTCAGGCCCGAGAGCAGCAACATGGCTTTATGGACTCCGGCGCCGGGGGATTTTAGAATCGTCGCCACGGCCACGCCGCCGGGATAGGCGAGCCGTTCGTAGTCTATCATTTGCTTGCGAAGAGGGATGATAAATGCTATTCCCAGAATGCCTCCGGCGATGCACGAGAAGACCATGAGCACGGCGTTGAACTCGGTTTCTCCCAGGATGAACAACGCCGGGACCGTAAACATCATGCCGGCCGAGGCGCCGTTGACCGAGCTTGCTATGGTCTGGTTGATATTGTTCTCTATGATACTGCTGCGGCGCATTATGCCGCGAAGGATTCCGAATCCCAGAATCGCGGCTACCTCCGAGCCCTCGATGGAAAAACCGAGAACCAGGCTGGCGTAGCCGATGCTCAATGCGATTAGAATTCCGAGTCCGTAACCCACGAGCACCGCCGTAAGCGTCAGTTCCGGGTAAGGTCCCCGGCGGATTATCCTTTCTCCGCCCTGTTCGCTTTTTGCCACTGTTGACTCTCCTTGTCAGCGTTTTGGGATATTCTTGAGAAGGTTAATCGAATGAAATGATTGATTTCACGTTGTACTCGGATATTTTTTCTCGTCCGCCCAAGGCTGTCAGCTCTATCAAAAAAACAACGCCGACGACTTTGCCTCCCGTCTTCTCCACAAGCTTGCAGGCCGCCGCCATAGTGCCGCCGGTTGCCAGCAGGTCGTCTACCATCAAAACCTTGGCGCCGCCGTTGAAAACGTCGCGGTGTATTTCAAGCGTATCCGTGCCGTATTCAAGATCGTATGTGATGCTCTCGGTGTGCCAGGGGAGCTTGCCTATTTTCCGGATCGGGACGAAACCGGCGCCGAGCTTTTCAGCAACCGCCGAGCCGAAGATAAATCCCCTGGCCTCGACGGCGGCCACATATTCGATACCCTTATCGATAAAGTCGGCCGAGAGTTTGTCAATCGCCGCCGGAAACGCTTTGGGATCGGCCAGGAGCGGCATGATATCGCGAAAAAGAACCCCCTTCTGAGGCCAGTCGGGGATTTCGCGAATGTACTTGCTCAGGTCGATGTCTCGTTCGGTCATAGACGCGCCTTTCATAGCCACAGGGTGCGATGTTTCACACCATTTACAGGTAATGACACGGTTGTACGTTCTATACGCTATTAAAAGGCGAAATGCAAGTCTTAATGGAGATTATCAGTAGATCAGGTAGTGATTATCAGTGCCTAAGGCATCCTGCGGAGGAAACAGGTTATCAGAGTGCAAGGCGCATGCTGATAACCTCATCTTTTGGTACCCAGCACCAATTCTGACTGTCGTCAGGTTCCGATCGCTCACCGCGCCCGCTTTGTCTCGGATACGAGGCGGAATTGGTGCCGGGGGAGAAATTTCCACGCGCGTGGTTAACCCGCGGCTCGTTCTGACCGATATTTCATTTGGATTTGTTTGTCCGGCAAGGAGGCTATAGTCCCATAAAATAAACAGCAGGAGCGAGGCATGGCTTTTGACGCCACTATAAAAGAGTATCTCAGGGAGATTGACGAAGCATCCCTGCTGACGAAGGAGCAGGAAAAGGAGCTGGGCACGCTGGTTACCGAGCAAAATGACCAGTGGGCCAGAGAGCAACTGGTACGAAGCAATCTCAGGCTTGTCGTCAACATCGCAAAGAAATACGGCGACCGCGGGATGAGCCTCGGCGACCTGATAGAGGAGGGCAATCTCGGCTTGATAAGGGCCGTTGATTATTTCGATCCCGATCGCGGCGTTCGCTTCAGCACTTACGCCGCATGGTGGATAAAGCAGAGCATCAAGCGCGCGCTGCTGGAAAACGTCCAGCCGGTTCACATTCCCACTTACATGGTCTCGCTGATAAACCAGTGGCGGCACACCATCTCGGAGCTGGAAAGCACGATCGGCAGAACACCCTCGGTCGAAGAGATGGCCGAGATCATGCAGGTGCCGCTTCGCAAGGCCAAAGTCATCCATCGCGTTGTAGAGGTACTGAGCTCTACAGGAGAAAATTACAGCGGAGAAGAGGTCGACGAAGATCTGATGCTCGAGACGATCCTTGAGGATCAAAACACCGGCAGGCCGGAAGACGCGATGGTTGCCCGTGAAGAGAGGGCAAAAGCCCTGAAATTGCTGGACAAGATCGAGCCGCGGGAAGCGGATATTCTGAGACTGCATTACGGTCTCGACGGCAGAAAACCTATGCCGCTCAAGGAGATCGGCAAGAAAATGGGGCTGACGCGGGAGAGAATCAGACAGCTCCGGCGTGATGCGCTCACCAAACTCTACGAGTGCATGAACTACGATTGACCCGGCACCAGGCTTGACCGTCGCCGGTCCGAAAAACGAACGGGGCCTATACCAAATTGGTATAGGCCCCGTGTTCAAACTAAGTTACCGCAACCTTTGATCGCCGGAACCGTATTATCGGCCCGAAGATCTCAATCGCTTACGCTTACTGTTGCGGCTCCGGTTCCGGTTTTCGCACCGTGATGTTGTCCAGGAAGATGCTTCCCGAACCACCGGAAGCTGCGCCGCCTTTGGCGCCCAGGCCGATCACCAACTTGCGGACATCCGTCAGGTCAATACCCTGAGCCTCGAATTCCGACAGCGGGACAGGCCATGGCGTCCACTCGTCGATCTGCGCCGCCAGAGGATCTGGATGCGGCACAATCGCAGGCGCACCCGCAGCATTGGCGATGCCTACATAGAGCGGCTCGGCTGCGTTGCTGGCGATGCCGATATCCTGGTTCGTCCACTGACCGGTGACGTTACCGGTTATGGTTACGTTGGAGAACACAGCTTCGGTTGTCGCGGCCGCATCGTGACTGGTAAGCGCCAAACCGATAAAGACCGTCGAGCCCATCTGGATGTTTTCCGAGAGCCCCAGCGGTTGCCAGCTCGAGCCGTCGGCCGAGTGCGAGGCACTGAAATTGCCGCCTATATCTCTCTCGATTTTCACCCAGTGCGGAGCGGTAACGTCGGCCTCTTGTCCGGCCGCACCGACGTTGTCGCCGCCAACGTCCAGACGGTACTCGAAGACAGCGCCGTTGTCGGGCGTTATGAACGTCATAGCGTGCTGGGCATCCGCATCAAGGCTGCCGCGAATCATCACACCGGCCTTGGCCCATGCATGAGTGTCCTCGACGCTGTTGACTCTTGCGATGATAGAGCCGGCGCCGGTGAGAGTCTTGTAAGCGTAATGGAACTCATCGGAATCACCGGTGATATCGGCGCCTGAGCCGGTCATCGTAAACGTGCCGACCGGGCCTTCCACGAAGCTGCCGTCGGATGCCGGCCGACCGTGGAACCACAGCAACAATTCGTCGACGCCGTTCTGAGTCCAGTCGCGCACCAACTCCAGAGGTCGTTCGACTTCTGAATTCGTCACGCCGCCGGTATTGTTGTAGAACAATTCCACCGACTGGCGGCCCTGCTGAACCGTATTCAGTTCCATATAGGGAGGAACTGCATTGCCGATCTGAGAGCCGTTGGTATCGACGCCGAAGCCGTCGAGCCATGTCTGCCAGACCGCTTCACCTTCCGCGTCGTTGTCGGTGTAGTCCTCGAAATTATCAACGACCAGGAAATCGGCGGTCGTAAAGTTCCAGACAGAGCCGACCCAGGGGCTGTTGGGATCGCCTGTGGCCACCTCATCGACTCTCCAGTAGAAAGTGCTGTCCCACGCGAGCGTGCCCGGCTCGAAGCTTTCTTCGCCGAGGGCCTGGCTGCCCTTATACTCGGGCGAGGCCTTGGTGGCGCCGGCCACGGCCGCTTCATCGCTGCCGAAGTAGACCTCATGCGATTCCGCATGAATACCCGGTTTCCATTTCAGTGTGGGTGTCTGCTTTACGTCGACCGCCCCATTGGCGGGATTGGCGCCGAATGCCTTTACAGGCTCGAACGGGGACAGATTGCTGCCCGGGATGATAGTCCGCTCTGGAATACCGGGGCCTTGCCAGGCTACCTGGCAATGATCGCCGCCGCCGCCTTCTTTCCAGATCGCCATGATGTAGTACTTCTCGCCGCCTACCAGCGGAACAGGCTCGGACTTCTGCGATGGGAACTTGGTCCATTCATCCACACTGGCCCAACTCGGTATGCTGGCGACGAGCGAGGTGTTGGAAGGATCGTCGTTGCTGCTAAGCCACAGTTCACCCTGGTCGTCGGTGCAGAGCCAGAATGTGTAGTCACCTGTCGCAGGTACATACACCCATGCTTCGAGTTGGCCGCCGTAGTTGTCGAGATCCTGTCCGTTCCACTGAAATTCGTCGATCTCCTCAGTCACGTCAGGATCGTCCGGGTAGTTCACACTGTCTTTGAGCGCGTTAATATCTGTGCCGCTCAAGTCTTCCCATCTGCTCATGACGCCTGTTCCCAGACCGGGCAGAGTTGTCGTGAAGCTCCAGACCTCGCCTGTGTGCGTCGTCGGAGGATCGAATTCATCCACGCGCCAGTAATAGGTCTTGTTGAGTTCCAGCGCACCAGGTTGGAAGGTCGTGTTGCCGATAGGATCGCCGCCGGTGGCATTGGCCACAGTGTCAAAATCATCGCCGAAATAAACGGTGTGTAATTTCGCATTGAATCCGGGCTCCCAACTCAGGGTTACGTCCTCAGGAACAAATATGGCGCCGTCTCCCGGATCCGGAGCGTATGCCGTCCTCGGTGGGACACTGAAGCTCCAAATATCGCCTGTGTGCGTGGTTCCATCTGCTTCGACTTCGTCGACTCGCCAGTAATACGTAGTTCCCGGAACCAGGCCGTCAGGATAAGCAAATCCGGTAAAGCCCACGATAAAGGACGGCGTAGATTGATTTCCAATGAATGCTTCCTCGGCGCCGGCCTCTACATCGGCCAGGACATCGCTGAAATAAACGTCGTGAGAAACAGCGGTTTCTCCCGGCTGCCAGCCTGTGCTAACCCATGTTTCCGGGTGCAGTGCACCATCGGCGGGCGAAGGCTCGTAAGCGGTCAATTGCGGCGGAGCGTCTGTAGTGTTGCCTATCCAGCTTACGCTGTCGAACTCATACGTTCGAATCTCCCCGCCGGCGTGCGATGTTACGCACAGGCCGATGTATACGCTGTCGCCCATGTTTATATCGGTGTCAGTACCCTGCTGAGTCCAGTTAGTGCCGTCCGGGGATAGAAAGCCGCTGAAGGTGTTGCCTTCACGCACTATTCTGACCCAGTGGGGCGGTGAGACTGTAGGAGACGGACCGTGGGCGGATAAGGAATCGCCGTCGGTGTCCGGACGCCACTGGAATGCAGCGCCGCCGCCCTCGCCTCCGGTTACGACTGCCATGGCGTGTGTGGAGCCGGGCGTGAGTTCTTCACGAATCATAACGCCGCCCTTTGCCCAGGCGTTGGACCCCGAGCCGTTGCTAACTACGCGTGCAACCATCTCGCCGTCGCCTTCCAATAACTTGTACGTATAGTGGAAAGCATCTGCGGTGCCCCAAATGTCGGCACCGTCGCCTGAAACGCTAAACGTACCGTCGCTCTCTTCGGCGCTGCCGCCCGTAGTGTTGATATCCTCGTCGAACCAGCCGCTCGGTCCAATGGCCGCGGCGGGGCCCGCAAGGCTCAGCACAAGAACGGCCGAAGCCATTAGAAACAATTTTCTAAACATTACTAATCTCCTTCATAAAACCATGAAAATTAAAGAAAAGGCCGATAAAGACATTTGTCCTAAACTAAACGCCCTATAAAGTTCCTGCCCAGGACAATTCCGTTACGATGTGACTTCATCTCCTTCCTTGTACATGAGGTCGGGCGTCAAGTTAAGTATGTCAAATCCGAAGCATACGACTTCAGCGGCCTCACTTTTACCTAAGTTAACAACTCTCAACAGGTGTCAGTTTAGTGGAGTAGCCGCGCCGGTCGGCAAGGCATGAAACCTAGAAAATCCACAGACTTCACCTATACTATTTGTACCAAATCGCCTATGCTTACGTCAAGAAAAAGTTCATAAGTCCCAAAAAAATCTTGGAATAGAGGTCAAATCCGTCATAAGCAAGGTGGTTGGTCGATTCCGGGCACTTCTCAGACCAAATATCGTGCTAAAACGGCCGCAAGTTTTGAAAAAAACCGAAAATACCACGAGAATTTCCTGAAAAAAGTCAAATTGGACTAAGCGGCTTCGCCGCGTGACTGCCCCACTACACTACGTCTCCTGATC
>CAZRBG010000115.1:0-9379 GCA_964598225.1 uncultured Pirellulales bacterium | reverse complement strand
GAACTGCTTAATATCGAACCTGACAATCCGGTAGTGCATCTCTGGCTGGCCCGGTTTCTGGGCGAACATCGTCTCGAAGCCAGAGACGAAGCTCTGAATGAAGCCCGGATCGCTCTTGAATTGCCTCGCAGGAAAGGACTGCCAAAAGAGAAGATCGAACAGGTGATTCGGGAGCTGCAATCTGAAACCGAGCCTGAGCATTAAGACAGATTTCAAACGGTATTCTTGTAACCGGCAGCCAGGTAGGGTGGGGCTTGCCCCACCGAAGGATGTGCAGACGGAGCTAACGAGACCGGACGTTTCGAGTGGCGTTCGGTTTCACGTTTTGGATAAAGAAAATCGGCGGGGATATGCCGCGCTGTTTGTATTTTTTGTTTTCCGACCACCATTGGTGTCTGGTCCAGATGCCGTCCACACATTCGAAAAAGACCGTCCCGCTATCATAGGAGAATATCCACACACGATCTTGATGATCCCAGACCCAATAAGCTCCAAACCATCCTGGAAAATCCTTCCCTGCGTCGCGATAAAGGACATTGCCGTTCGGATCAGATATCGTGACGTGCCAATAAGGTGAGCCGAATTCGAACAGACCAGGCCGATCTTCTCGTTCGATTGGAACTGTTAAAACATATTTGCCGCTTGGTGAGGTCGATGGTTGCTGTCTGTTAGCCGGTTGCTCCGGTTTTGTACGAACTACGGCGCCTGTGAGAGCCAGGGCAAGCAATAAGACTGGTGCGCTCATCGCTCCGAGCGAGGCAGCCATAAGTCCGTGCCGTTTCCTGTGCAGAGCCAGAAGAAAGATACACGCGAAAAGTACTAGGAAAACGCTGAAACTGAAACCATAGATCAAAATCGATGGAACCATGATCCAAAGCACAAATGAAGTAACGATGATCAGGAAGAGAAAGAAACACATCGACAGAGTGGCACTAATGCAGAATAGAAAAGCATATAGAGTTTGTCGCCGATAATGGAACTTATTGATATTCATGCTTTCTTCTCTGTTGCGCGTGCTACTTCGGGAAATCCTGCATTTTGTGGTTACTTTGAACTTCTTTCGGTATTGAAGGTGGGGCAAGCCCCACCCTACGCAAACGTGACATACCGGGCTGGTTAGTCTAATCGTCACCGTCATCGTCTTCGGTTTCTTCTTCTACTTCGAGGACTTTGCCTTCGGCGGTTACTTCGATTGAGTACTCTTTGCCGTTTGCCGTGCCTTCGATGTCGTAGATCGTTTGGCCGTCCTCTTCTTCGACTTCAGCTTCCGTCAGCTCGATCCCATCAACAGCCGCCATCGCAGCGGCTAATGCCGCATCGGGAACCTCCGACAGGGAGATTTCCTTTTCATTCTCGAATAACTCGTCCAGAGTCGCACATCCTGCGCCGCAAACCAGAACCAATAAAATTACAAAATATCGCGCTTTCATAGCATTTCTCCTTTCTTCATAAACTTGAAGAAACATTATACCTGTTTTTTGCTTTTGTGACGACGGAATTTTGGGTATACTTGCGGGGCAAAAAGAAACTTTTTAGGAGAGAATTCGATGGCTACCGAAAATCACGAAGAATTTCCGATCAGGAGCACTTGCTGCCCGTGCGGGCACGATCATTCATCCGGCGATATAACGCGCAGAGGCTTTCTGCGGGGCGTTGGCGGAGCGGCGGCAATGGGAGTCGCTCTGACCGGGCTGACATGGTCGGCGGTCTCTGCGGCGGAACAGGACGGCAAAGCTGGGCCGACGCGCCGGCCGCTCGTAGTCAAGCCGATACTGCTCTACAGCACGCCTCGCCCGCGTCCCCAGCGTAGCTGGCGCTCGTGGGGCGGCATACAGACCGAGCAGGACGCCAAGGAGGAAGTCTCTCGAATCGAGCGTGAACTCCGCGGCCTGGACAAAAAGGCGGACTTCCCTGTCAAGTTCCTGCCGGTTGCCGCGATCAAGGGATCGGGCGATATCTCCGGCATAAGCGATCTCGACGGTGCGGATGTGATTATCGTCTATCCCGCCGGGGGTGGCCAGGATACCTTTGACAGACTGGCCGAGAAAGGCAAGGACATGATCTTCTTCTGCCGTCATAAGTCAGGTCCCGTCTACTTATGGTATGAGATCATCAGCCCGCGATACCTCCGCCAGCACACCGACAAGCTCTGTGTCAAGGGGATCGATGAAGGAGACGTCGTCGTCGATAACCAGGATGAGATTCTCTGGCGTCTTCGCTCGCTGTGCGGCCTGCACAACACGATGGGTACTAAGATAATCGCTATCGGCGGCCCCGGCGCCTGGGCCCAGCCGAAGGGAGTCGTACCAAAACTGGTCGAGAACAAGTTGAAGTTCGACATGAAGACCGTGCCGTATAAAGACCTTGGCGAGTTAATCAAAGCGGCCAGAGCCGACGATGCGGCTGTAAAACGCGCTCGCCGGCGTGCCGGGGAGTATCTGAAAGCGCCGGGCAATACCCTGGAAACAAAGCGAGAGTTTGTCGACAACGCGTTCCTTCTGGAGCAGGTTTTCCGCGGTATCATGAAGAAAGAGAATTGCCAGGCGATTACTATCAACGGCTGTATGGGTACGATTATGCCGCTGGCGGAGACCTCGGCCTGCCTGACGCTGAGTCTGCTCAACGACGGACAATATCTGGCCTTCTGCGAGTCGGATTTCGTGGTGATACCGTCCGGCGTGCTGATGGCGAATATCTCCGGCAATCCCGTCTTCCTCAACGACCCGACCTATCCGCACGATGGCGTGATAACCCTGGCCCATTGCACGGCGCCGAGAAAAATGAACGGCAAAGAACTCGAAGCGGCCCGGATTATGACGCACTTCGAATCGGATTACGGAGCAGCTCCGAAAGTCGAGATGCGTAAAGGACAGGTTGTGACCAACATTGTACCCGACTTCAAACTCGAACGCTGGGTCGGCCTGATGGGCGAGATTATCGACGCTCCGTTCATGGATATCTGCCGCTCGCAGATCGATATCCGATACACGTGCGACGATCTGAAACTGGCCGAGCGCATGCCCGGCTTCCACTGGATGAGCTGCTACGGCGACTACATGAAGGAAATTGGTTACGCCCTCAAGAAAGTCAACATAGAGTGGGACACACTGGCCTGAGCCGGACTTACTAATCGAACTCCATTAGCAGAAGGGTAAATCTATATGAAGTATTCTTTCCCTGTGCCAAAATGGCTGTGTGTTTGCTGTTTTGCACTATCTATTATCTTAGTTCATCGTGTTGATGCAACGACTTTGTTCGTCTCTCCGACAGGGAATGACGGCTGGACGGGCGCGCGTGCCGTGCCCAATGCCGGGCGAACCGACGGCCCGCTTGCTTCGCTGTCCGGTGCTCGCGATGCCATAAGACAGTTGAAAGAGCAAGCTCCGCTAACCGAGCCCGTGCGGGTGATTGTCGCCGATGGGACCTACACGCTGACCGAGCCTTTCGTGCTCGAATCTCGAGACAGCGGAACGGCGGAATGTCCGATCAGCTACGAAGCAGCCGAAGGGGCATCGCCGACCTTCACAGGCGGGCGGATCATCAGAGGTTTCAAGCGCGGCAGCGACGGCGTCTGGCAGACTCGCATCCCCGAGGTAGCTAACGAAAATTGGTATTTCGAGCAATTGTTCGTCAATGGCCGCAGGGCCGTTCGCGCGCGAACGCCCAACAAGTGGTACCACTACATGGACAAGACTGTCGAAGTGCCCGTGGAAGTGCGGGAAGGCGAGTATCGCCGTACGACGACCGTTCGCGGCGACTGCCTGGAGCCGCTGAGAGGTCTTAGCGGAGAGGAACTCAGGGCCGTAACACTTGTTGCCTATCACAAATGGTGCATCAGCCGCAGATTCCTGACCGATATAGACGCTGATGACAAGAAGATCATAACGGTTGGTGAAAAGCTCAAAAGCTACTCCGGCTGGCCAAGAAATACGCGGTTCCAGTTGGAGAACTTCAGAGCCGCTCTCGATAAGCCGGGTGAGTGGTTCCTCTCGCGCGACGGCACGCTGAGTTATGTGCCGTTGCCGGATGAGGATATGTCAACAGCAAGAGTCGTGGCTCCCGTTATCGACAAGCTCGTCGTCTTTAAGGGCGAACCGGAAAATGGCCGCTTTGTCGATCACATAAGGCTCAGGGGACTGACGTTCGAGCACAATCAAGAACTGTTGCCCAGGAGCGGATATGCCCCATTCCAGGCCGCTTACGTAACAGAAGCGGCGATCATGGCCGATGGCGCGCGCAATGTTACTATCGAAGACTGTCAGGTCGGTCACAGTGCAACTTATGCCGTTTGGTTTCGCCAGGGCTGCAGGAACTGTAAGATCGAGCGGTCTTATCTGCACGATCTCGGCGCCGGAGGCGTGCGAATCGGCGAGGGGCAGATAAGGCCCAACGAGGTGTCCCGCACGAGCCATATCACGGTTGATAACAATATTATCCGCACCGGCGGAAGGATTTATACCTCCGCTGTCGGAGTTTGGATAGGTCAGAGCGGCGACAATAACGTCACTCACAATGAAATCGCCGATTTCTTCTATACCGGCCTGTCGGTCGGCTGGCGTTGGGGCTATTCTAACAGCATGTCAAAGCGCAACAACATCAGCTACAACCACGTACATCACCTCGGCTGGGGCGTGCTCAGCGACATGGGCGGCATATATACGCTTGGTCCGTCGCAGGGGACGGTTGTAGCGAACAACGTCTTTCACGATGTCTATTCCTACTCCTACGGCGGTTGGGGCCTCTACACTGACGAAGGCAGCACGGGTATCGTCATGGAGAACAACCTCGTCTACAACGTCAAGACCGGCGGTTTCCATCAGCATTACGGCAAAGAGAACATCGTCCGCAACAACATCCTGGCCTTCAGCAAGCTTCACCAACTCCAGGCCACCCGCGTCGAGGATCATCTCTCGTTCACTTTTGAGAACAACATCGTCTATTGGGACGACGGGCCGCTGCTGTCGGGGCGCTGGAAGGAAGTCCGAATCGAGATGGACAAGAACTGCTACTGGAAGAGCAGGGGCGAGGAAATCAAGCCGGCCGGGCTTTCATTCGAGCGGTGGCAACAAATGGGCCACGACAGGAACTCGATTATAGCCGATCCGTTATTCCGCGATGCCGACAATTATGATTTTCGCCTATGTCCAAACTCGCCGGCGCTGGGACTCGGCTTTGAGCCGTTCGATTACAGCAAAGCGGGTGTTTATGGCGACCCCGCCTGGCGCAGAAAGGCGGCAAACGTCGAATACCCCGAACTGGAAGTTGCGCCCGATCCGCCGCCTGTTTCCATCAATGAGACATTCGAGACAGCCCCCGTCGACCAAAGGCCCGGCGGTGCCGAATGTCATGTGGAAAATAAAGGTGATGCCATCGTCGTGACAGAAGAGACTGCCGCGACCGGCGAGCGCAGCTTAAAGATCGTTGATGCCCCCGGTCTGCAACACACTTGGAATCCGCATCTTGTTTATCAGCTCAAGCACAGCACGGGAATAACGCGATGTTCTTTCGATATCCGTATCGGCGAAGGCGTCCGGATCAATCACGGATGGCGCGACTGGCGCAACAGCCCATACTCTGTCGGGCCGAGCCTCTCTATAGAAGGGACAAAGGTGAAAGTCGCCGGCGCCACAATCCTGGAGCTGCCGCTGGACGAGTGGGTGCATTTCGAGATCGCAGCGTCACTGGGCGGCAATAGCGGGAATACCTGGGACATGACCGTAAAGCTGCCGAGCGGGACGACCCGTGAGTTCAACGACCTCGAATTCGGCCACGAAACGTTCGAGCAGTTAACCTGGGTAGGCTTCACCAGCAACGCCACAGAGAGAACCGTCTTCTACTTGGACAATATAGAGCTGAGAAACGAAGCGTAGACACCAATGGAGCAAGCGCCACGCTGCGGAACTAATGATGGTGTGCTGTCCTATGAACCCCTTACGGGGTGCATACCCTACCGGATTTCACATAATCGCTTGAGCGCACCGTAGAATGAAGATACAAAGATAAGAGGATAAGAACATGAAAACGTGCTGGGCCACAAGCTTACGCCCCGATTATCCTATCGGCCTACCTTCTTATCTTCCTATCTTCTTATCTTCTTATCTTCCCAGAAATCGGACTATAAGAAATCAGTGGGCGGCTGTCACCTCATGCTACCTCAACGTCCTTGCACAGGTAAACGTCCTGGATGGCGTGGAAGAGTTCAATCCCTTCTTTCATTGGTTTCTGGAAGGATTTTCTGCCGGTTATCAGGCCGATTCCGCCGGCTCTTTTGTTGATAACGGCGGTTCTGACAACCTGTTCCAGATCGTTCTCGCCGGAAGCTCCACCTGAGTTGATCAGGCCGATTCTGCCCATGTAGTTGTTGGCGACCTGATACCTGGTGAGGTCGATCGGGTGTTCGGAATTCAGCTCGGTGTACATCTTCTCGTGGAATTTGCCGAAGCTTCCCTTTTTATTAAGTGCTTTGTAGCCGCCGTCTGTTACCGGGAGTTTCTGCTTGATAATGTCGGCCTGTATGGTTGCACCAAGATGGTTGGCCTGCCCGCTCATGTCGGAACTGAGGTGGTAATCCTTGCCTTCTATCTTGAATGCCGAGTTCCGGAGGTAGCACCAGAGAATCGTCGCCATGCCGAGTTCGTGAGCCTTATGGAAAACCTCGCTGATCTCCACGATCTGCCGGCTGCTCTCGGGCGAGCCGAAGTAGATAGTGGCTCCGACCGCGACCGCTCCCATGTCGAAAGCCTGCTTGACATTGGCAAATAGTACCTGGTCGTACTTGTTCGGGTAGCTGAGCAATTCATTGTGATTGAGTTTGACGATAAAGGGTATGCGGTGCGCATACTTTCGCGAAACGCTGCCAAGAACGCCCAGGGTTGACGCTACGGCGTTACACCCCGCTTCGAGCGCGAGCTTGACTATGTTCTCGCCGTCGAAGTAGATTGGATTCGGAGCGAAAGACGCCCCTGCCGAATGCTCGATCCCCTGATCCACCGGCAAGATCGACAGATAGCCCGTGCCTGAGAGTCTTCCGGTGTTGAACAGGAGCTGCAAGTTTCTCAACACCGGATTCGGCCTGTCCGACGCTACGAAGATTCTTTCGATCCAGTCAGGGCCGGGGATGTGAAGCTGCTTCTTCTTGATTTTGGGGCTTGTAAAGCCAAGAAGATAATCGCTGTCGCCGCCTAATAATTTTTCAATTTCTTGGATATTCATTTTGACTCCTTTCAAAGTTACTTCTTGGGCGCTACTACGAGCATTAGAATAATCTGGTTCTTACCTCATCGCCAGTAAAAACTTCCCGGCAACACGCTTATAGTCGAGTTTTTAGCCTTGACATCCTTCTCTTGCCAAACAAGATGGACATACCGACAGAAGAGAGATAAATTCTTACGCTGATCTCTGTTGTTCACAATATTTCCTTAATGGAGTCGGGTTTTTGGCAGCAAGACGCCGAAAAACTAAAACGGCCGGCAAACGCAAGGCGGCGGATACGGGATATCTGCCGGCGATTGCGCGTGGACTGGCGTTCTTTCTCGGAGCTTTTACACTTCTGAACGTGCTTGGCGACCTGCTCAGTCCCGGATTCGACGTTAACCACTGGTGGATCGATCTACGGCCGATCCATTCACCCGCGGCCGACATATTCCTGGCGGCTGCCGCTTTCTTTCTGATCGCATACTCGATTCGTCCCGCGCTCTCGGCCGGACGCCGGATTCTGACGTATGCTTTCCTCGCGGCGCTGCTCCTTATAACCGCCTGGAATGCAGTCACATTCTATGTGCTCATAATCCGCAGAAACATCCGCTCGGATTTTCCGGTGGCGTTCTCGGTATTTATCTGCGGTGCACTTGCGACTATTCTGATTGCCCTTGGCGAGCAGAAAAAGGGCCAGCGTAAAAAAGCCGGCCGGCATTCGCCAGTGATAATGGTCGTCACTGTTCTGCTATGTGTGGTTGGTTTCCCGTTTGCGCAGATGTTCTGTTTCGGGAGGACCGACTATCGCCGTCCGGCCGACGCGATTATCGTATTCGGAGCAAGGGTTTATGAAAACGGACGCCCCTCGGATGCTCTTGCCGACCGGGTCCGAACCGGCTGCGAGCTTTACCTCGACGGATTGGCAGACCGGATCGTCTTTTCGGGCGGCCCAGGCGACGGCGACGTCCATGAAACACAACCAATGAGCGCGATGGCAATCGAACAGGGGGTTCCGGCCCAGGCGATAATTCTGGATGCCGATGGGCGCAATTCTCGTGCAACCGTGAGAAACACTTGTGCAGCATTCGAAGACCTTGGAATCAGCCGAGCGCTGGCAGTCAGCCATTTTTATCACCTGCCGCGGATTAAAATGTCCTATCAGCGGCAGGGTATGGAAGTCTATACTGTCCCGGCCCGAGAGAGTTACACGTTGACGGCGATGCCATATTTTATTATGCGCGAGATCGCTGCATTGTGGGTATACTATTTAAGGCCGCTGGCGAGTCTGGTCTTGCCGGATAGGGCCGACCGGTAGGGTGTGCAGCGCGCACCGAAGTGCAAATGGCGGACATTGTCGCGCCGATGCGAATGCCTCTCGAAAGATGATTGACTACAGATAAGGAGACCCAAATGAAATGTAAAAGTGCAATTTCAAGCTTATTGATGTGCGGCTGCATTGTAGCGGCGACGCATAGCTGGGATTTTGAAAATTTGCCCGAAGGGGCGCTCCCGTCCGGCTGGAAGATAGAAGCAACGGGCCAGGACCAACCCACAGCCGATTGGCAGACCAAGAAGGACGACCGTGCTCCGCTCGGCCCGGGCGTGTTGTGCCTGACGGCAACGAACCACACCAAAGGCGGGGTGTTCAATCTCTGCTGGACATCCGGGGTGTCTTTTTTCGAGGGTGAGATAGCCGTCTTTCTGAAAGGTAATTCGGGCAAAATCGACCAGGGCGGCGGACCCATCTGGCGGGTGCAGGACCGTAGTAACTATTACATCGCCCGCTACAATCCGCTCGAGGAGAACGTCAGCATCTATTACGTCAAAGACGGCACGCGAGTCATGCTGGGCTATACGGGAAAGCTCGAACTCACCGACGCCTGGCACGTCCTGAAGATCAGCCACAAGGGAAACAGGATCAGGGCGTATCTGGACGGCGATATGAAACTCATGGTAAATTCCGGCGAGCATATTACACTAAAAGGCGGCGTAGGCCTCTGGACCAAAGCCGACGCAGCAACTTCCTTCGACAATTTCACAGTCGTGCCGTATCAGCAATAGTTGGCAGAATTCGATTAAGAGGCTCTAAGTAAACCGAACTAAAAGGGTAAGGAGCCGCTTCGCGGGTCTATTTTGATAGGTTGCTCGGCAAGCTCGGAATGACACGTTGGGTTTTGTTAGAGTG
>CAZRBG010000114.1:0-9621 GCA_964598225.1 uncultured Pirellulales bacterium | reverse complement strand
TTCGGAGAGAACGAGATATCTCCAGGTTTGATTAGACTTTTACTCCTCCCCACAGGTCATCGCCCAACTTTTCAACGTTGGTGCGTTCGGTCCTCCAGGGACTTTTACATCCCCTTCAACCTGGCCATGGGTAGATCACCTGGCTTCGCGTCTACCCCCTGCGACTGGATCGCCCTATTAAGACTCGCTTTCGCTACGGCTTCGCAGCTGAACTGCTTAACCTTGCCACAGACGGTAACTCGCCGGCTCATTATGCAAAAGGCACGCGGTCACCCGTTGAATCCCGCCGAAGCAGGAAACCATAGGGCTCCCACAGCTTGTAGGTGTATGGTTTCAGGTACTTTTAACTCCCCTAATAGGGGTACTTTTCATCTTTCAGTCGCCCTACTATACGCTATCGGTCGTCGTGTAGTACTTAGCCTTGGAGGGTGGTCCCCCCAGCTTCACACAGAGTTCCACGAGCTCCGTGCTACTCTGGAACGCCGGCAGTAACGCAGGGCTCTCGCCTTCGCATACAGGACTTTCACCTTCTGTGGTCGGACTTTCCAGACCGTTCTGCTAGCAATGCCTTTGTAACTGCTTACCGGCGCCCACAACCCCGGAGAGCAAGCTCTCCGGTTTGGGCTATATCCGCTTTCGCTCGCCGCTACTTACGGAGTCTCGGTTGATTTCCTTTCCTGCAGGTACTGAGATGTTTCAGTTCCCTGCGTTCGCTTCACATGGCCTATGCATTCAGCCATGGATACCGCCATCTGGTTGCCCAGTGACGGTGGGTTACCCCATTCGGACACCCCGGGATTAACGGTTGTTCGGCACCTGCCCCGGGCTTATCGCAGCCTACCACGTCCTTCATCGCCTCACGACGCCTAGACATCCCCCATACACCCTTAGTAACTTGACCATATCAATCAGAGATTGAACAGATCATAAATTCGCCTATTTGCGCGCTCATATCTACAAGCTTCCCGCTTAAAATAGCGAGAAAGCTCGTTCGGATTATAATTGTATAATCCCACGCTTTCGCATATTAACTTGTAAAAGAACTTATCAGCATCTCGTAATCGTCGACCACATATCCGGTACGATTCACGAGCAAAACTCATTGGAGACGATCGGGCTCGAACCGACAACCTCCGGCTTGCAAAGCCGGCGCTCTCCCAGTTGAGCTACGTCCCCCCGGGCCGGCGAAGCCGGCATCTCAAATTTGAAATTTCAAATCTCAGATCCCAATGGGCCCGGGTAGACTCGAACTACCGACCTCACGCTTATCAGGCGTGCGCTCTAGCCAGCTGAGCTACGAGCCCGTAATTGACTTCCTATTTACCAATGAATCGGTGATAATCAAGCGAAAACTTCAAAAGAAGTCCGAACCACCAAAAATAAATACTAAATTGACAATAGTCAATCGAAAAGGCTCGTACTTATAACTATATACTTAAAAAAGAGCAACAAAAAAACCGCTGCCATAAACTGCCAGCGGCCAAAACCCGGACAGCCAAAGCTGTCCGAAAGCAGTTCAAAGCAATATAAACGTCTGTAAAATCTCTTTCAAAACCCTAACCTTATTCCTTTCTAACAGGCCTGACGTTAGCTCAGCCCATACCAAAAACTATACTCTACAGCCATGTCGAAAGCCCGTCAATACATTTTTTTGTTTTTTTTTCGCAAAATTTTTATCCGCCGGTTTATGATACGCAAGCCTGGGCAAATATGTTCGCAACAGGGCGACAGAGCCGTAACTGTTCGGCAACCTCCTCGCACAGACACCACCAACACGTGATCCCCACTTTGGCGGCTTGCACGAGCCGACGCATTTCATTACCTGCCGTCCGAAAAAGATCACTCCTTTTCGTAGCCCGGCATAGCCGCAAGCTGCCCGGCGGCCCGGAGAGATCGGCAGGCCGGGCAAAGACTTAGAATATCGTGCAACTCCTCGGCGTCCATATCAAGCTTTTGCAGGGCTTTTTCGGCAACCCGTTCGCTGATAACGGGCGAATTGCACTGCTCACAAAGCCGCATCTTGAATCGAGCCTTGAAAGGGGATATTTCTATCTCATTGCTCTCCGGATGCACTCTTATCTTAATAGTTCCGACCGGGCAGACGGCGGCACAAGCCCCGCAACCGATGCAATCTTCAGCGGGCTGTCGGAATGGAGCAGCCACGGTTTTTTCCACGCCGCGACCGGCAAATCCTATAGCGGCCTGGCCTATCATCTGTTCGCAGACGCCGACGCACAATCCGCACAAAATGCAGTTCCTCTGACTGTCCGTCACAGTCGGATAGGATGTTCGTTCTATGCCCATCTTTTGCGCAAGGACTTTTAATTCCTCGCTTTCCGGCGCCCTGGCAAGCAAGAGCTCCATAACCCCGTGCCTGGCTTTCTTGGCCGCTTCGCTGTAGGCGTAAACAACAATGTTTTTGCGCACGGGGTAATTGCAGGCGGTGATCAACTGCCTCCACTCGCCCCGATCAAGCTCCACCATACAAAGACGGCATGATGCCTCCCTGGACACCGAGGGATGGTAGCAGAGCGTGGGAATCCATATCCCCGCTCTTTTTGCCGCATCGAGAACGGTTGCGTTCTTCTTGACTCTAACCTTTTTTCCGTCTATTGTTACAGTAGGCACGTGATTGTCTCCCAATTAGCCGCAGAGAACGCTGAGAGGAGGAAGAAAGAAGATACGAACTTAAGAAGATAAGAATATGTGAACGTAAGCCTTGTGAGCATCGTTTGTTCTCCTAATATTCTCATTATCTTATCTCCCTATCTTAATTATGTTCCAAAACCTTGCGGTCTCCGCGCCAAATCCTTCTATACTTTTAAGATTGCCGTAAATGGGCATTTATCCCAACATGTTCCGCACAAGGTGCATTTGTCCTGGTTGATAACATGGGCAACTTTCTTCTCGCCGGTAATCGCGTCGGCCGGGCAGTTTTTGAGGCAGATGCCGCATGCCTTGCACGCTTCAGCGTCGATTTCGTACCGAAACAGCCCTCTGCACTGCTTGGCCGGGCAGTGGCGATCTAGAATATGCGCGTCGTATTCATCCCGAAAATAACGTATCGTGGACATGATGGGATTTGCCGCAGTCTTTCCGAGGGCGCAAAGCGCCGTTCCCTCCAGCAATTCGGCCAGAGTTCCAAGCTCTTCAACATCCCCAACCTCACCATCTCCCTTGATTGTGCGGTTGAGAATATGCAGCATCTGAGCCAATCCCTCACGGCACGGCGTGCACTTGCCGCAGGATTCCTTTTGCAGGAATTCAGTGAAATACTGCGCCACCCTCACCATGCAGGTGTCCTCATTCATCACTATCATGCCGCCGGAACCCATCATCGAACCTAACTTTGTAAGCTCGTCGAAATCGACGCGAACATCGAGGTGTTCGGCCGGAATACAGCCGCCGGAGGGGCCTCCGGTCTGAACCGCTTTGAACCTCTTGCCGTCGGGGACGCCGCCGCCGATCTCTTCGATGATCCGGCGCAGCGAGATGCCCATCGGTACTTCCACCAGGCCGGTGTTGGCCACGTTGCCCACCAGGCTGAAGACCTTGGTACCTTTTGATTTGCGCGTTCCAGTCTGGGCAAACCACTTCCCGCCGCGGTTAATAATGTGCGGGACATTGGCCCAGGTTTCAACGTTATTAAGATTGGTGGGCTTGCCCCGAAAGCCGCTTTCGACCGTATGGACGTATTTTGCACGAGGCTCGCCGGGACGGCCCTCGAGTGAAGCCATCAACGCTGTGGATTCGCCGCAGACGAATGCTCCGCCCCCTCGGTTGATCTTAATATCGAACGAGAAGGAGCTGCCAAGAATATTCTTGCCCAGCAAGCCTACTTCTCTTGCCTGAGAGATGGCCATCTTCAGATGCTCGACCGCCAGCGGATACTCATTTCGGACGTAGATGTAGCCTTGCTTCGCTCCGATTGCGTAGGCTCCTATGAGCATACCTTCGATAACCGAATGTGGATTTCCCTCCATTATCGAGCGGTCCATGAAAGCGCCGGGGTCGCCTTCGTCACCGTTGCAGATAACGTACTTGGCCGAGCCTTTGGCTTGCCGGCAGGACCGCCATTTTCGGGCCGTTGGGAACCCCCCGCCGCCCCGGCCTCTCAGACCGGCGATTTCGACCTGATCGATAACCTCTTCGGACGTCATGGACGAGACGGCCTTTGCCAACGCGCCGTACCCGCCATCAGCGATATACTCAGTGATTGTGGTGGGATCAATCCTCCCGTTGCCTGCGAGGACAACTCTCTGCTGCACGCGGTAGAACGGGATTTCGGCCGCTTCAGAGGCTTTCCTGCTCGTGGCGGGGTCCTCATAAAGCAGTCTTTCGACGATTCTCCCACCCACAACAGTCTCTCGGAATATCTCGGCCACGTCAGGCTCTTCAACCTGCTGGTAAAAGATTTCACCCGGCTCGACCACCACGATGGGGCCGCGCTCGCAAAAACCGTGGCAACCTACACATTTTGCTTCAATAGTCACGTCGGCATCGGACTGTTCAGCCGCTTCGCAGAACAGTCCGTAAATCTTTCGAGACCCCTTTGCGGCGCAGCCGGTTCCGACACATATTCTTACATTTTTGGCTACTGACCTGCTGTCTTGACGATATTGCCGCATAAGACCTTCGAGATCGGCCGGGCTTGCGAGTTTTGCAGGTGTCGGCATAATCATGCTATGTCCTCCTTTACATTCAACTCGGAATTCTCTTGCGCCGGCGCAAGATCTTCAAGAATTTCGATTGCAGAGGCGGCAGTAACGCCATCGTAGTACTTCCCGTCAACAACCATCACCGGCGCCAGGGCACAAGCGCCTACGCAGTTGACCCCCTGGAGGCTGAATAAGCGGTCTGCGGTTGTGCCGCCGGCTTCAACCTTAAACTCCTTGCAAATCGCATTCAGTATATCGGGAGCGCCCTTGAGATAACACACCGTACCCATGCAAAGGGTCACGTCATGGGCGCCCTTGGGGGCAAGACGAAACGAGGAATAAAACGTAGCAACGGCATAGATGCGGCTCAAAGGCATCTCCAAGCGATTGCTCAAAGAGCGGAGGCCTTCAGGTGGCAGATACCCGCACTCGGCCTGCAGATCCTGCATCATCGGTATCAACATGCCCTCGTCGCTGTCATAGTTATCGACAATTTGTTCCACAAGTTTAGTTTCTTCGGCCATAGTTACAATTCCACAACATATGTATTTATAGTTTTAAGAAATAGTTTTAAGAAACAATATCTTTATCCAAAAAGATGGTTCCTGTCAAGATATATTCCAAGTGATACGAACACTCCCATATCAGAAGTTGCCGGTCTGCCTACACGGTTTCGACCGTCACCTCCTTGCCTCTCCTGCGAAGTTCTTCGGCAATGCCGTTTACCACAGCCAGCTTCATGTCCAGTTGTCGCGGCAATTCGGGATTCTGGTGTGCAGGATTCACACCCAGTCCTACTATGAAATGTATGTGATCGACATCCAGACACAATCTCAAAACAGCGGAAGCGCCATCGGTTTTGAATCTGACGCTCTCTTTTTCCGTTCCGGAGCGCAAGAGCTCGTTAGTTCTGGTAAGCGTCAGAATTCCTTCAGTGGTCAGATCAACGCCTTCAAGCCTGGCCAACGGAGGCACATCGGCTCTCACCGTACTCAAATCTACGTCAAGTGACCTGCCTCCCATATGTCGGGCAACGATTTTTGCCGTTGTCCCCCCGCAAGCCGCCCGAAAACCGGGACGCTTAGCAAAGTTTTCAACAACCTGCCTGTCCATGCTCTCGTCGGCCGGCGGTCCCGTCATTATAGTAGCCGCCAGCTTCTTCCGCACTTTTATGACGACGGCACTGACGTCGTCACCCGGCTTCCCGCTGTACAGATCCCAGACGGCCCGTCCGAGTGAATCTGCGAGTTCCTGCGCAGAGATATCGGCATGGCCGTGCTCTTTCAGAAAATTTACCACGTGATCCTGGCCCCAGCCCAGTGGATACAGCCCTCCGATGCCGGCGTTGAGCACACCGTCAGACACAAAGATCAGCCAATCCCCGCTTTTCAGCTCGAACATGGATTCGCGGATTCTCTTATCACCGATCTGGCGATCCTCGGATAGCACCGGGAAAGACTTTCGCTGTCTGAGCAATACGAGAGGCGGCGTGTCGAACTCAACCACGCGGGCGCTGCCGTCGGAGAAGAACTGGCCTATGGCAAACGTGCTGTAAGCAAGTTTTCGAACCTCGCACACGGGTAATGTCTTGCTCAGAGTCTCCACCACCTCGGCCAATGGCAACCTGTTTTCCATCAGGTGCATGGCAATCCGAGTTGTAAGAATCGACAAGATATTCGCCTTGACGCCGCTTCCGAGCCCGTCGGACAGCGCCAGCGTTACACAATCGTGATGGCGGGCGACAGCCACATTGTCGCCGCAGAGTTCCTCACCGCCCTTCCTTAACTGTTTTATACCCCATTCAAAAAACAGTCCCATCACTCGTCTTCTTCCTGGTAAAGAGAAATCAATTTCCTCAAAAGTACTTTCGTCTCGGCCGTCGTTTCTCCCAGAAGCTTTGCTATCTCCTGGGCGGTCTGCATCTGCCTCTCGATCACATCCTGCGCGTGTTTCAATGTCTGGGCTTTCAACTCGAGAAAGTGCTTCCTGGCCTTTTCTTCATCCGAAATATCTATGAAGATACCACAATAGAGGTCCTTGCCCTCGATGGAGAAGATACCGACACGAAAACTCGTATCATGCTCCGGTATGCTCTCCTTGACCATCAGCGCTCCGCCGGCGGCAATCGCCCTCTCGAAGCAGTCCGAATGAACAAATTCCCTTGCCGGTCGGCCCAGTAAACGCTCACCCTCGCAGTGGAACATCTTCGGAAACACGGGATTCACAAAACGGATCAGCGTCCGATCATCAACCAGCAGGACCCCATTGGGGGTGTGCTGTAAAATCTCACTCGTGTGGCCGTCCACTTTGTCCTGAGGCAATTTCATAACATGTTTACTCTGTTTCGCGCCCATCTCTACCTATCAGTCATCTTGCGTTGCGATTTTCCATGCACTCGGCTTCGCAGTGTTTCGACAGCTTCATCGACGCTGGCGCTGTTGATAACCTCCCCGTCGATCTCCCAGTTGATTCCCTCGCCGCAACGGTCCATACAAAACGAACCCCTCAGTTCGACCTTTTGTTTAAGCCCCTCAGAGGCGAGAAAGCTCTCAAAACGTGATAGTATCTCCCGAGCCCCTTTGACATGACACGAACTACCCACGCATACCGTTACGATAGTCATTGCGTCTTTCTCTTGTCACCTCCGCTGATCCGAATAATTATCCCTCTACCTGCTCAACATAGTGCTTTGCAGCATTTTTCCTCTTATCTTCGGCGTACTCATCGGCTTCGACGAACTCCATCGCCCCCATAGGGCAGCTCGCCACGCAAGCCGGCTCCTGACCTTCCTTGAGGCGTTCTATGCACAGATCGCACTTGACCATCGTCCGGCCGTCGTAAGACGGAATGATTGCGCCGAAGGGGCAAACCACAAGGCAAAACCTGCACCCTATGCACAGACTCTTGTCCAGCAGAACCGGACCGTCTGCCTCTTCGCGATGGAGCGCATGGGTCGGGCATATTCTCATGCATGGAGCTTCCTCACAGTGCTGACACTGCATTGGCACCGCTTGTTTATCGGCGGCCGCAACACTCAGACGCGGTTCCACTTCTTTCATGGCCTCTACAAGTGTTTTCGTACGTGAGTGAGCCAATGAGCACTCTATCTCGCATGTAAGACACGCGTTGCATTCCTTGGCGTCTACTACAATTATCTTGCCCATAACTTTCTCCAAGACAATTCCGTTTTTACCAATCTTATAACACTCAATACTTTCCCCGAACGGAACAGGGCAACCGAATCAGGGTATCTACCCTTCAACATATCATGCTGTTATGTGAAAAGCAAGCTAAAATCCCGAGAGGAAAACTCAATTTGATCATCCCAGCTACTTTCTATCAACCACCTATTGATTTCTCAGTATTGGGAATACTCCTATGCTTTTGGCTCTCAAGCCTCGCACTTGATACCGGTTTGCCGTATGCCGCCCACCTTCTATCTACGTAGTTTCCCGTATTTTTTGAAAATAATTCAAAAAATCTAAAAAAAGACCGTCTACATTTCGGTTTCTCAAACGCCTTATATCATAGAAAGGGTATATGTCAACCAATAAGTTTAACTGTAACAGCCGGCCGGGCCGGCGAGGAGAAAACTCGATGAGGCGTCGACTTCTTACAGTAATCTGTGTAAGTCTTGTAACAGCAATATTTTGTGAGGCTGAGTCCCAGGTCAACACGTATACGACCTACGACCAGAAAGATGCCGATATAGCGATAGACCCCGCCGGTGGATTTGTGGTCGTCTGGGTCAGCTATCGTCAGGACGGCAGCTCCAACGGCATCTTTGGACAGCGATTCGACCCGAATTTCAGCCCGATTGGGGAAGAATTTCAAATCAACATGGTCTCCTCCGGAAACCAGAAAGAGCCGGCCGTGGCAGCCAGCCCGGCCGGCTCCATTGTGACCTGGCAAGGGCCGGGAGTTGACCCAAACGACGAGGATGACATCTTCGCCAGACGGTTTGACCCTAACGGCCTGCCCCTCGGCGAGGAAATATCTGTAAATACATACACGATCGGCAGGCAGCGTTACCCCGACGCAACCTTGAACGAAGACGGCTCCTTTGTTGTCGTCTGGGAGAGTCTCGACATTCCCGCCGACGGTGAAAGAGCTATTTGCGGACAAATATACGACAGTAACGGCGTAGCATCCGGTCCTGAGTTTATGCTTAACATCGAGCCGTCTGAATGCCGTTATCCGGTCGCAGCTTCGGATGCGAACGACGGTTTTGCCGTGGCCTGGCTGGACGATCGAAGCACCAATTCGATAATGTGCCGTCTCTTCGACCCGAACGGCGCGCCCGGAACCGGGGAATTTCAGGTCAACACAGTGCCCTTCCGCTCTGTAACAAGCCCTTCAATCGCGATGGATTCCGAGGGGTATTTCGTAGTGGCCTGGGACGGCAATCCCAATCTGGCAGCACTGGATGATATCCACGCCCGCGTGTTCGAGCCGAACGGCGTGCCGTTAGGAGAGCAGTTCCTCGTCAATACGATGACTGAGGGCCCCCAGACATACCCGCAGGTCGCGATTAACGAGATGGCGGAATTCGTGATCGTCTGGGAGAATGAGCTGGATCCCAATTCCACCGACAGAGACATATTCGCCCAGCGGTTCATCAACTTCGGCCAGGCGCTCGGCAGCGAATTCCAGGTAAACACCTATATCGAGGGAGACCAGAGGTATCCTGTGGCTGCGCTCGGCGGTGACGGCAAATTCGTCGCCGCCTGGCAAAGCTACGACCAGGACGGCTCCCGCTACGGCATCTTCGCAGAGATCAACCAACTGACCGCACCGGCGGATCCAAACGATACCGCCCTTGTCGATCCACAGGGCTACACCGACCATTAGCTCGAAGGACGCCCCGCCCTGCCGGGAAAGTTAATCTTGAAGCAAAATAAGCGAACACACTTAGGATCGTGCACGAAATAACTTCCCGATTTCATGGGGATAGTTCCGTCGG
>CAZRBG010000113.1:0-9649 GCA_964598225.1 uncultured Pirellulales bacterium | reverse complement strand
CTGCCGTGACCCATACCGTAGCCTCTTCGATAAGATTGACGCCATCGGGGAGGTTTGGGTCTCGCCTGGTATCGGCCGTAGAATCGTCCCCGGCCGCCTGCCCAGACCGGCCGCAGATTCTCATCGCGCACCCGAACCGTCTTGCCGTCGAATTTAAGCTCAATAGCTACTAAGTCTTCGGCGGGCATCTTCTCCGTGCGGAAAGCCTGTACGGCAACCGACTGACCGGCCTCCAACGGCCCTATCAGGTTCTTGACAAGGACAGCCGGCCCGAGATGCACGTTGTGCTGCCTTTCTTCGCCCGTGGTCACGAGCAGGTGCATACCCACCTCAAACGGCCCCGTCGTGTTTTCGCACTTTTCGACGACGATTTCCTTGATCGTGCCTTCGATGGCAATCTGTTGTGTTTCGACGCCTTGCCGGACGATGCCCTCGTCGTCGCCCATGCCGCGCTGAGCCCACGTCGCAGGGCCCATCGCCATTAGAGCCGTCAGAGCCACAATTCCAACCAACTTTTTCGTACTCATTTTCTTACTCCTTTCGTTTCATGCCGCTTAACAGAAAATCTCTTGCGGCTGTTACTATTGGGCAGTGTGAGGCCTCTTTGCCCGTATTCTATATATGAAACGCACAAATCGTCGCTCTCCTGCGGTTGTATTTGGCTCTATTTCTCAGAATATTGTACGACTTGGTACACAGACAGAGAGGAACCTGGCTGCAATTAGACGGAGGACGGCTTGCCGAATAAAGACTCTGATGTCGAAAACGTTCCTTGGAAACTCTCTAAGGCCTTGAACCTGTGGGGATTATGTGGGTATATTGTCAGGTAGCCATTTGATTCGAGAACGCCGGGTGCAGGACGACAGCGGATGGGCGTAGTATGAGTGTTTTGTTATGAGTTGGAAAATTGAGTGGAAGAAACTTGCGGCTATTGCTGCCGTTTTTGTCGGTCTTTGTTTTATCCCCGTAGGCGCCGCCCGCTTCGATAATGCTGTTGGCGAGTCACTAAGATTGGCCAAATGGTACGCCCGTGAGAACGTTCTGCTGTGTCTGCTGCCGGCCTTTTTTATCGCCGGGGGGATCGCGGTCTTCGTCGGCAAGGCTTCGGTGATGAAATATCTTGGGGCCGGGGCCAACAAGGTCCTGGCTTATGCCGTCGCTTCGGTTTCTGGAAGCGTCCTTGCCGTCTGCTCTTGCACGGTTCTGCCGTTATTTGCCGGAATATACAAGATGGGAGCTGGTTTGGGGCCGGCTTCGGCATTTCTCTATGCCGGCCCTGCGGTGAACGTACTGGCAATAATTCTGACTGCGCGGATTCTCGGCCTTGAACTCGGCATAGCCCGTGCCGTCGGAGCGATCATCTTCAGCATCGTAATCGGGCTTCTGATGCACCTGATCCATCGCAAACAGGAGACGGACAAAGCCGCCGCCCAGGCGGTTATGCCGGAGACCGAATCCAGACGGTCGCTCGGGCAGACGGTGACGTACTTCGCTGCGATGGTCCTCATTCTGGTCTTCGCGAACTGGGCTCGCAGCGGCGACGTCAGGGCGATTTTTCTCTGCTGCCCCGGCGGGCTGACCACTTACAGTGCCGAAGGAACCGTTATCAGCAGGAGCGAAGAGCAGGTGAAAATTCGGGGCGTCTCCGGCGAGACTCACGAGATTCCCGCCGACTTGATCCAGCAGGAGGAGCAGGTCGAGACAAGCTTCCTGTACGAGGTTATTTATCGCCTTCGCTGGGCGATTGTGCTGTTGCTGCTGGCGGGTTTCGTCTGGATGTTGAAGTCATGGTTCATTCGATCTGAGTTGATCGAGTGGCTTCAAGCCTCCTGGGGATTCGCAAAACAAATGCTGCCGCTGCTCTTATTAGGTGTGCTGGTAGCGGGGCTTCTGCTGGGCCGACCGGGCCCCACGCACGAGGGCCTGATCCCCGCCGAGTGGGTTAATGCGGCGGTGGGAGGCAACTCGGTCCGGGCGAATCTGTTCGCTTCCGTGGCCGGGGCTTTCATGTACTTTGCGACCCTGACCGAGGTTCCCATCCTCCAGGGCCTGATGGGCGCCGGCATGGGAAAAGGCCCCGCCTTGGCGCTTCTGCTGGCCGGCCCGGCACTTTCCCTGCCCAACATGCTGGTAATACGCTCGGTCATCGGCACGCGGAAAACGGGCGTTTTCATTTTGCTCGTGATCGCAATGGCGACAATTTCAGGCATAATCTACGGAGCACTTTTCTGAGAGGAATCTTACTCATGAAAAAGATACAGGTACTCGGTCCGGGCTGTCCCAAGTGCAGGCAACTGGCCGAGAACGCACAGGCCGCCGTTGCCCGGCACGAACTCGATTGTGAAATTCAGAAAATCACCGACATCAACGAGATTATGAAGTTCGGCGTCATGATGACACCAGCTCTCGCGATAGACGGCCAGGTCAAAACAGTCGGCAAAGTCCCGTCACCGGACGAGATCAAGCGGCTTCTTGAATAGACGTGAAAGATAACATCATTGACGTTCGTTTGTAATTCTGGCAAATCTCAGATTCTGCTGGCAAAACCGTACTCATTGGTGTATAATGTTCCGTTACTGGAAAAGGAAACTGCATGCGAGTGCCAAAGGAAGAATCCTCGCAGTAACCGGGGACTTAGGATGAACAGATATCATATTGCTGATAGTAGCGTTGGCGGCTGTTTACTGCCTCTGTATGACGCAGTCGGCCTTTGCAGGTTCTATCATCGGCTGGGGTCAAAACAGCAGGGGTCAGGCCACGCCTCCCGATGGCAATGACTTCGTTGCGATAGCGGCCGGGTATCATCATAGTCTGGCTTTAAAGGGAGAGCCTTGTGAATATGATCTTGCCGGTGACCTGAACGACGATTGCAAAGTGGATTTCTCGGATTGTGCTTTGATGGTTTCGAATTGGTTAATCGATTGCAACTTGAATCCTGAAGACCCGGCGTGTGTGCCCAAGTAAGTTTGGTTCACCGTTTGTAGTGTGCTCGTAAGAGCGTATTGAAAATAACGCCTTACGGCGTCACTACGAACGGAGCAAGTTTGAGCTGGGTTATTTCGGCACGCAGGCCGGATCTGTGGGGTCGAGGAAGCAGTCGGTTAGCCAGTTCGAGGTCATTATTGCCAAGTCGGCGAAGTCAACGCGGCAGTCGTCGTTCAAGTCGCCCGCTATCTCGTACGGGCAGATAACTTCGAGATAGAATCGCTCCTCCTGATATACTCTGCCGAGGGGAGGTCTCGTGCCCGGTACGGCGAAGACCAGCTCGTAGATGTCGAAAGGTGTGCCGGTTTCGACCAGGATATCGAAATTGTACGTGGCGGGGGTTATAGCTCCGGAGAGACCGCCGTTGTTGCCGTTGTCTTTGGTGAAGTAGGGCGGCGTGTCCATCTCGTGGCGGGTCCAGGCGTTTTCCGGGCCGTTCGCCTCGGTCCAGATGAGCTTGTTGGACGGGTCGTTCAATCGGCCGCCTTTTTCAAAATCCTTGATCTGCACGGCGAATCTGTCGTTGCCGTCCAGGACTTTCACCGAAAGCGATACGATTTTCCCGGGCGCGGCCTTGAATGTCTTTAGCGGACCGCGAACGTTGCCGTCGAGCTGCGTGCCGAGGTCTGTCAGCACTTCGTGGCCCGTTACTTCCATTCTCCCTTCTACTTCGATGACGTGGCATGCGCTGCATAAGTTGTTTCTGGTGATAGCATAGCTGGGCCTGCCTTCGGCAATTCCAAGTAAGGCCAGGTTTAGTGTGATTGTGGATATGATGACGTATGCGAGTCTTGGTCTCATTATTTTTCTCCCCTATCTTTTGTACGATGGAATCACCCACCAATTCCTTTTCTACCGATTATTTTACTGAAATCAAGAGGAAAAACCAAGAAGAATCACCGCATGATTTCGTTGTATCGGGCAGTTGCGGCGCTTGACTTAACGGTGAATTTTTGACATTCTATGGCTCTGATAGCCCGGTGCCGTAGCCGGGCTGATGATTTTTCATATCCCGGAGGTCGAAAGTGGTAAGGAAAAAAGCGGTTTACTCATCAATCATCCTCGTATTTGTCAGCATTTTATCGTCTGGCAGCGCATGTTTCGCGGGACAAACGACGTATCCGCATCGGGGTTTTTACGAGCTGTCGTTAGAGACGGAACAAACGTCCCTGAATTCGTACTTCGACGTTGAGCTGCAGGTTGTTTTCGAGCGGCCGGATGGTTCGAAAGTGTCGGTGGACGCATTTTATGACGGCGATGGCATGTTCAAGGCGCGGGCTTACTGTGATACCGTTGGAAAATGGCGATGGGAATCATCATCAAACGTCTTCGATCTGAGCAGCAAGACCGGCAAGTTCGAGGTCAGGGCCTCCTCGCTGCCGGGCAAGCTTCGGCTGCACAAGCAGGACCGACGGCAATTCGCATACGACAACGGCAAGTGGTTCCTGCACATAGGCGATACCGGTTATCGCTACGTGACGCAGACCGAGCCGAAGTGGAGAGAGTACATCGACCAGGCGGCTCGGATGGGGGCGACGAAGATTCGCACGTGGTTCTGCCAGGAGCGCTCGGACGTGCAGATTCTCTTCGCTAACGAGCGCAAGGAACTGAATCTAGAGTACTGGCAGGAGATCGACAGGCGTTTGCAGTACGCGCTGGAGAAACATCCGCATATTATCTTCAAGCTGATACCTTATGGCGAGGACACAGCAGAGCTGCGAAGATATGAGGCCGGTGGTGAGGCGGCGAAGTTGATCGCTCGGTACGCGCAGGCTCGATTCTCGGCTTTGCCCAACATTCACTGGTGCATCTCGAACGACCGCGAAATCGTGCCGGACGGCAAGCTCACCGGCAGGAAGGTCCTGCGCCGGACGATCGACAAGATCGGCAAAGACATGGCGGCACGTGAGCCCTGGGGGACGCTGTTGACGAACCATCAGAGCCGCTTCAAGGGATACGACTTTGTGGACGCTGACTGGTCTGACATCATAATGCTCGAAGATATGGACCAGGTTGACGGCGAAATCTTCAAAGAATACCACGGCACACGGGCCGAGCCGATGGTGCTGGACGAGGACCGCTACGAGCACTGGCGAAATCCCAGGCACGACCGCTACTTCTTCCGGCGGCTGATGTGGGCAGCTTTGCTGTCGGGCGGACACGCCACTTATGGCGGACTGAAGACTTATGAGCCTTATAACGGCAAAGAAGCGGGTGTGCAGGGTTACTTCGATGCCGTCGAGGCGGGTAAGCTCGAGCACGGGGCGGACGATTTCGTGCATATACACAAGTTCTTCAAGGACAGCGACCTGACGCTGGTCGGCATGAAGCCGGACGATGAGATAGTAGGCGCCGAGCCGGGCAGGTTCAAGTGCATACATGACGACAATAATTACATCATCTATCTGGCCAATCCGGACGGCCCAAAGCCCGGAGAGGCTAATGTCAGTAAAACAACGCCGAGCGTGGAGATAAATTTACCCGAAGGAAAATTTGCGGCGAAATGGTTCAATCCGAGAAAAAGCCAGTGGGCAGACGGTAAAACCATCTCCGGAAGCAATCAAAAACAGACAGCGCCCGGCGGCGGGGACTGGATTCTGCTGCTGAGAAGGAATTCACCAACTTCGACCGGCCCGTTGAAGATTCATCCGGATAATTCGCGATACTTTACCGACGGCTCCGGCAGGGCCGTTTTTCTGACTGGTTCGCACACCTGGGCGAATTTCCAAGAGCGCGGCGTCGAGGGCGAGACACCCGATTTCGATTACGAGCGGTATCTCGATTTCATGCAGGAGCGCGGCCATAACTTCATGCGAATGTGGCGGTGGGAGCACGCGCAGTGGATGCAGTTCGTGCCGCGTGAGACTTTGATACGTTACAAGCCGATGGCCTACGTTCGTACCGGCCCGGGCAAGGCGCTGGACGGCAAGCCGAAATTTGACTTAGCCAAGTTCAACCCGGCCTATTTCGACCGGCTCAGGGAAAGAGTCGTCGCGGCGGGCGAACGCGGCATATACGTCAGCGTTATGATGTTTCAGGGCTTCAGCGTCGAGCAGAAGGGGACCAAAGGTGTCGATCCGAAGAAAGGCAACGCCTGGGAAGGGCATCCTTACAATTCTGCGAACAACGTTAACGATGTCAACGGTGATCTAAACGGCGACGGCGAGGGCGAGGAGACGCACACGCTCAAGAATCCCGAAATAGTCAAGCTTCGTGAAGCCTATATTCGCAAGGTCATAGACAAGCTCAACGACCTCGACAACGTGTTGTGGGAGATCAGCAACGAGAGCCACACGAACTCCATCGGATGGCATTATCACATGATCCGGTTCATCAAGCAGTACGAGGCGTCCATGCCGAAACAGCACCCCGTCGGCATGACAAGCTCGCCGATTAAGAATCCGCCGCTCTTTGGCAGTCCCGCCGACTGGATTTCGCCATACGGCAAGAAATATCTCACGAATCCGCCGGACAAAGGCGACAAAGTCATAATCGTGGACAACGACCATATCAATCCCTGGAACAGCGATCCGCAATGGATATGGAAGAACTTGATACGCGGCAATCATTTCATCCTGATGGACCACTACATGGACTTCCGCATCGGTTCACCCAAGAAGCCCGATCCAAGGCATGACCCTGCTCGAAAAGCCATGGGCTTTGCCCGCTGGTTATCGGAACGAGCCGCTTTGGCAGACTTGGAGCCGCGAAATGACCTGAGTTCGACGAATTACTGTCTGGCCAATCCCGGCAAGGAGTATCTGGTCTATCAGCCTCAGACCGGCGGAAAGAGCTTCGAGGTAAAACTCGAATCCAGAACGTACAAAGTGGAGTGGACCGACCTTATAAGCGGTCGACTGATTACTGGCAAAGACATGGATGCTCGGAGTGGAGAAAACTTATTCACGCCACCTTTTGAGAACCCGTCTATTCTGCGCCTGGTGAAAAAGCACTGAACATTCGCGCAAAAATCATATCGTTGCGGCAGGTTTACCTGCTGATTTCGCTGAACTTATAGTTACAGTCAATCGTATAATGATTAGGGTCGGGGGGACCCGTGGATGCGGGCCGAGCCGAATTCTCTCCTGACTCCTTTGCTCGGCCCGCTTTTCTTTTTGCAGATTTGTCGCTCAGAAAAGATAAGAAATCGCACCACGCGTAATATCTGAAGAATATTCTGCTTTCCGGGAATCATCCTGTCAAAATAAAATTCCGAAAAATGAGAACTTTGCCCGAAAAACAAAAATAATTCAATACCGGGTGTTTGCCTCCGGCGATAGCGCCTTTCAAAGTCAGAACGGGATTCTCTTATTGTGTTGAACATGCCGCGAAGATTTGGTATATCGTTGTGCAATTCAATCGCAGGAGATTAACGAATGAGAAGCAGCAGAGTATTTGACCACCCGACAGATCGAACCGAACAATCCTTACGCACATTAAGCCGAATAATCGTGATAGTATTCTCTGTTCCGTGCCCGGCCGTAGGGTGGGGCTTGCCCCACCAATCACGTTTCGGTGTGCTGTCCCAGGGACCCCCTGATGGGGCGCACCGCCTGCCGAATGCTTGGTCTGATCATTTTACTTGCGGCGTCTCGGACTACACTGGCCGAACCGAAGGTCGCGTTCGAGAAACTCGATAAGCCGCGGGTGATCGTGCTGACCGACATAAGCAACGAGCCGGACGACGAGGAATCGATGGTTCGCTTCCTTGTCTACTCGAACGAGTTCGACGTAGAAGGATTGATTGCAACAACGTCGGTCTGGCTAAGGGACAAGGTCCGGCCTGAGAACATCCGCGAGCGTATCGAAGCCTACGGCAAGGTTCGCGGCAATCTACTCAAGCACGCGCCGGGATATCCGACGAAACAAAACCTGCTCAGCGTCGTCAAGTCCGGTCTGCCGGAGTTCGGCATGGAAGGAGTCGGGCCCGGCAAGAGTTCCGAGGGCTCGCGCCACATAATCAAGGTTGTCGACAAGGCGGATAAGCGTCCTGTCTGGATCAGCGTCTGGGGCGGGGCGAATTGTCTGGCTCAGGCGCTGTGGGACGTGAGGAATGAGCGCAGCGCCGAGCAGCTTGCCGCCTTTGTCTCGAAGCTGAGAGTCTATACAATCTCCGACCAGGACAATTCGGGACGCTGGATGCGGCTGACGTTTCCAGGTTTATTCTACATCGTCACCCCGAGCCAGGTTGGCCACCACGAATACTACAAGGCCACCTGGACGGGCATCTCCGGCGACCGCCACTACAAGAACGGGCCTTTTCACAAGTTCGAGCTTGTAGATAATCCATGGCTTGAAGAAAACATTATCAAAAATCACGGTCCGCTCGGCGAGCTCTACCCGAAGCTGGAATACATCATGGAAGGCGATACGCCTTCATTTCTGGGACTTGTCAGCAACGGATTAGGCAGCCGCAAGAGCCCGTCCTACGGGGGCTGGGCCGGACGTTACGTTTTCTGCCGGACTTATGCCGAGAACCAGCCGATATGGACCAACGCAAGAGGCTGTATGGACACGGTCGTTGCCGAAAACGGCGTGGAATATACCTCCGCCCAGGCGACCATCTGGAGATGGCGCGAGGCCTTTCAACACGACTTCGCCGCCAGGATGGATTGGTGCGTAGCCGAGTCTTTCGATGCGGCCAATCACAACCCCGTTGCCGCCTTCGAAAATAACAAGAGCAAGGCCATAGTCAACATGACAGTCAAGCCCGGAGAGACCGTTAAGCTCAGCGCTGCCGGAATGTCCGACCCGGACGGTGACAATATGGGCTACAACTGGTTCGTCTACCCGGAAGCGGGCGATTACAACGGCACGATTAAGATCGAAAACCGCAATGCCCCCGAGGCGAGCTTAACGGTTCCGGCGGTAAACAAGACTGCCAAAATACACATTATTGTCGAAGTCAAAGACGACGGCCAGCCAAACCTTCACAGCTACCGCCGCATAATTGTCAGCATCGAGCCTTGATCGTTGGAATTGTCGATTCAACTCAGTCGACAAATATCGCCATGAATTATTGTCGACTCAGACCAATTTTCTGTTAAGCCGGACACCGAGGATAATTAGTATTTCCTACGAGGACTACAAGAAAGCAGTATAACAAGTTCTGTACCCAAGTTTCATTGGGTCAGAACTAAACCCTGGCTTTGACCAGGGTTTAGTTGCTGGCATGAAATTGTTCTCACTGAGTTGTGAAATTGAATTGATAATCTGTTGGCTCATATTTGTACATATTGCCGGTGGCCAAATCAATGATAAGTCCCGGCCAGAACAAGATGTTCACCCAATACAAACCCTCGATGTTCCTATTTAGGTGTTGAGTTTTTTCTTTGCCATCATATCGTGCTGTGATTGTGTAATCCTTGCCGCGAGGTAGAGATACTTCATATGGTGTTACACCTTCATGTGGACCGATCTTGACGGTTGCTCCTGGCGGAACAGAATCCACCGAAACGGTTTGCGGCCCAGAGGTGAAGATGCTACAGCAACCTTGGGTGAACAACATTACCGCCAACAATACACATACTATTGACTTCTTCATCTTCTAATCCTTTCAATAATTTTCCACATTCTCAATTTGCCACCTGGTACAATTCCAGGTGGTCCTACTAAGGATCGTGCATGAAATAACTTCCCGATTTGTATATGGTCTGGCGTAATA
>CAZRBG010000112.1:0-10440 GCA_964598225.1 uncultured Pirellulales bacterium | reverse complement strand
GCTTCAATGGGGCCGCGTCACGTAGGACGCGGAAATAGCACCCTCGGCAAACCTCGGTTCTGCCGAGAGTTATGAACGATAAATCGAGCGGTTAGCACACAGGCCTTCGACACAGAGTAAAACCTTTCACAAAACTCGCCATAAACCTTTGCTTGTTAAAGACTTCGAGCGATACAGGCGATTTTCTGATCACTCAGCCTCTCGCATAGCGATTATCCGTGGCAAACAGACCAACTTTCAGCGAACCGCTATACTTCAGACAACCATGACTCGCTGCGGCGGATTATAGGCAAATCCAACACAATCAAGTCCCTGACCAATCTCAAGTATATCATCTGCTAAGCCGAGGTCAAGAATCAAAACCTGGTCTTGTCGTTGATGCACAAATTCCTGTAGTTGGCCTTTGAGAGAGGCGTATTCTCGAGGATTCAATTCACATAAGAACACGCTGAACTGAACATGGTCTCCCCTGTCCCTCAGAGCCTTAAAGACTCGATTACGTCGTTTGTCATCGGAGATATCGTATGTGATGAGATACCGCCGTCTCATAGGTCACCTCGTAACCATACCAGTGTAGGTCTCGATCTCTCCCCGCACCCATCTTGACAACAGCTTGGCCTGCAACCGGATAATGGTTCGCCAACTGCATCGGTAGTCAAAGATCGGGTGCGTGACAAGTTGATCGAGTCTGCCCTCGTAGGCTCGGATGAAGGACTTGCGTGCCGCAGGTTTCATGGCGCAGCCGGCCTTGGCGATCTCAAAATCTCGCTGACGAACCATTCCGGTATTTATAGCCGTAATCACAGCCGAATCCACCACCGACGTGCGGAACTCTTCCATCAAGTCCAACGCAAGGGCAGGTCGCCCATGACGGGGTTTGTGGTAAAATCCCCAATAGGGATCGAAGCCTTCGGCCGCTACGGCAATAGTGCATTCTTTGGCCAGCATTGCGTAACCGAAAGACAGCAGAGCGTTGACGGGATCTCTGGGAGGACGGCGATTGCGATTCTGGAAATCCCACTCGGAGGGGAGCGTATCGCTCTTAAGCATACGGGAGAAGTTGCCAAAATAGACCTTTGCTCCCAATCCCTCGATACCGAGTAATGATTCGATCCTACTGGCAATCTGGGCATCATTGTCCTGCTTGGTGAGATCGTCAAGCGCTTGCTGAGGCAAGCCGCTGGCGTTACGGCGTAAAAAGGTCCGCTGGGCGGCAATCTTGGCGGATACGATCTGCCTGGCAAGCTTCAAACATCTTAGGGAGTCAGTAGCGACACGGAACTGGGCTGCTCGCAAATATGCATTCTTAAGGCCGAAGCCTTGCGTGAGCCCGTAGAACCAATGGCCCATGGAGAGGTGCACGATTGGGACGTTCTCCTGGCAAAGCATGTGCACCGTCTGAGGTGTCACAGAGATGTTGCCGCAGAGAACCAGTTGACTCGTGTCCGCCACGCGGACGGTCGCGAGCTTTTCCTTGCTTTTCCAGACGACCAGAGCTTTGCCAGTCTTGCAAACGATGGCGCCCTGTTCCTGCACGTAGAATGGCAGACCATCGTCGCGGGCCGGGAAGAACTGCCGGACCTCAGTTGTTTCGGATTTGCCCGCACCGTTGCCACGACCGTGCAACAAACAGGTTTCGTCAGGCAAGCAGATACCAGCTAAGCTACAGCCATTACACTTTGGACTATCTTCCAGCGGTTCAGGTAGTGTCGTTGCATCGGTTGCCGAATGCGCCTGCCGGATCAGATCGATGGTTCGCTGTTCCAGTTCCTGTGTGAACGGCACGTCCACGCGTGTGCGCGAGCCGGCAAAGTAAAGCACCCCATGGTCGCATCTGTACCCGCTTTCCCTTAGTAGCAACCCCTGGGCCATGAGCTGAACGCGTTCGGGCTCGTAGGACCGCTGTTTGTTCTTGGGCACGCGGCCGCGTTTGGTCTCCACAGGCACGGCTTCTTCATCGGCGGTGGAAACCAGATCGAGCTTGCCGGTCAGCCCCAGAGCCGCACTACCAAGAACCACGGATCGGGTGATGGTGGGACGCTCTTCGCCGCCGGAGTTGCTGTCTCCATTTCCTCCTTCGTTTTCTGCCTGGTCGTCCGGGTTATTATTCTCTGGATTTGGCAAGACATGGTCGATTCGGTCGGCTCGGCGGTGGACATTTCGGCCTTCGACGGTATATACATTGTCCGCCCACCGGCCTTCCACGTGCATCAAATGAAACAGCCGCGGGCAATACGCATACTCATTGAGCATCCGAACAGGCAGCAGGTCTGGCCCGTCGCCGCCCGCATCCGCAGAACCACGAGCATTCGATGGTTGAATCATGATCCCGCCCTCTATTTATTCACTATTGACTTGTCAAAGATCGGCCAAATCAGCCGCCGACTTTAAGACTATTCCACCGCAGCAAACAGTCCTAACCCACAATGACGCCCGGCACCAATCGCCAGCGGACCTGGTACTTTCAGATTGTCCTTGAATACCAGCGTTAGGTGAACGGCAGTTTGGCTGAGCAGATAATCCGGGCGTATATAACCGGTTGGTTTTCGACCGCGGCCGTACTTATAAGCGGAAAGCGAGTTGCGGAAGCGTGAAAAAGGACTCCACTCGAATGTACAGGGCTGCTCGATGCCGGATTGAGCGAGAGCGATCTCGATAAGCCTGCGGGTCTTAGCGGGCTTGCGATCATCATGGCCTGGAAGGATAACGGGCGTAACACTGGCCCAGCGGTTGGCCGCAGAAGTGTAACACAGTGATACGTTATCGCAACGAACCCGAACCAGAACAGGCGGCCCTTGTTCGCCAAACTCATTCCCCCGTTCCGGCTTCAAAGGTTGACCTTGTAGACGGCGCGCTAGATGCTCAAGCCATTCGTCATCTCCGAGAGGGGCAGTAACCATGACACGGCGGACCGCTTGATCCGCATAAGGATGACCAATTGAGGGCAGGGGCAGATATGAAAACTGATGATGTTCCTGCCTGTCTTTGCGGCCATGTCCGGCCACGTAAGTTTCTACCCAATCATGATAGACTCCCGCCGGCGGTGAGAGCATCATAGCCTCTTTCGCCAGATGCCGCACCATCCCGGCAATATGAATCAGCTTCCGCTGTGAATATCGGCAGAATGAGCCGTCATCGTGGCGGAGCTCGAATACACAATGAGGGCGTTGTGCGGGTTCATCGTTACGCCGATAGCCGCGCACACGAAAGGTCTGCAACGGTGGTACAGGCCTGAACTCATCATTCGATAACCGGCCAAGGAATGCTTTGTGTTTGCGCATCAGATCATCAAGCGTCCCTTGAATTGGCACGCGCAACGATGTGGCGCCAGTAGGAGTGGGTCGCCAACGATACCCGGTTAACACTGATGCTTTCTCATCCGATATGATGTTTGCGTCAGCCACAACAATGTCAACACCCCAACCCAGATGAGTAACACTGCGCGCGGTAGCAGTCAAGATGTCCAAGTGTGGGCAGTTGCCGTCACGCAGCGGGTAGAGGTAACGAACAGCTCCATCGGATACATACGTCGGACGAAAGTCTTTTTCCGCGCGGTAATCAGCGATGCTGGCGTTGCGCCCTCTCGACCACGACGCGGCTACTTTGTCTGTTACATTGTCTGGAACATATAAGCGATAAGGGCGGTCAGATTGAACACCGCCAGAAGCCACGATTGTCGGGTGAGATTGCACTTCAAGCCAACGGAAAGCAGGCAAGGCATGAACCAATTCGGTCCGTTCGTTCCAACGGCCAGCAGATGCGGCAACGAGCGACTGAAACAACCGCAGCGGCGACGGCGGCCATTCCGGTTTGCCCCTGTCTGTACGCCCGTGGAAACGTGAATCGAGAAAAGTCACAGTGATACATAGATAGTCTGACATGGCATGTGCCCCCGACAATCAGTCTTTCTTTTTCACATCGGCCTTGGCCTTGGTTTTCTCAAACGCAACGGTTCGGCTCTCACCAATACCGAATGCCTCACACGCCACGGTAGCGAACTGAAGCGCGACATCATGACTGATATCGCAAGGCTGTCGCCGACCGTCAGGGTGTACCTCGACAAACTCACGTGGCTGATCAGGATTAAGAACCAGGGTGCAGCCTTGGCGAAGATAGCTTTCGACCGGGGCGGTGAAAGCAACGAGTGAAAGTCCGAGGATGTACCGCCGCAAGGCAAGCGTCTTTTGTTCATCAGTACCGGCATGCAGATGTCGCAGCGCCGCCAAACCAAGTGTCGCGTCGCGCCGAATACCACCATCAGCGATGACACCTCCGTGTGTGTTGGATGCCAAGGCGTTGACAAAACCCCTCTTGGATAACGGATTCTTCGGATCGCCCTCCGCCTTCTCTATGTCCTCCTCACTGAAGATATCCAACAGCGAATAATCGATGGGTGCTGTGTACACCGCAGATCGAGATAGCTTGCGAACATTGAAGGCGCGAATCGTCGACGTGATCAAACGTGGCCGCTTGTCCTGATTGCCTTTCTGTCCCCGTGAATTCCACACGCCAAACACCAAAGAAGTTGGTGCGATCTTTGCTAAGGGTAACGCATCACCTTTGATTGATGCCCGAAAGACGTCCTCAATCTCGTCCTGGAGCGAAGAACAACGCACGAGGGCATCGCCGGCCCGGTGGCCAGCTTCGAGGATGTTGACTTCGTGCTCGCCCGCTTTAATCACAACTTGAGGGACCAGGTGTTGGTACTTTGACTGCATAAACAGCGGCTCAATACGGTTAGCTTGTGAACCAACGCTGTCTATAAGGCAGACATTCTTTCCGTCTTTTTCATCACCAAAGGTGTCAATGTTGTATCCACCGGGGAAACCATCGCCAGCGGCGAAGGTCGCGGGGAACAATACTCCATCCGGCCCTTCGACTGGCATTAGATTCTCTCGGATCACAAGGGCGGCAGGACCATCATTATTCAGGTAATGATCGAACTTAGTCAATTCAGACATTGGTTAACCTCCTTTACAAAGTTGAGCTGGAAGAAATGCTTTCATGTATTTCGTACGATGGAATAATCCAAAACAAAATTCAATACTATTCGTTAAGTAAATGTTCCCGGATGCGACAGCTCCAGCGACCGATGCGGATAACGGAATGGGCCAGACACAATAGGTAAACTGCTCTTTTGTCGTAGTGGCGCCGGGACGAAAACGCTGCAGACCAATGAGAGCTAGTAGTTCAAGGAATGGTCGATAGGTCGACTTCAAGTTCAATGTGTCGGCACTGAAGCCTGCATCTCGTGCGTTCCCAGTTCTGCACAGATCAGAATCAAAGTTGAAGGGAAGCGAGTCATCATTTATTGCTTGAAAAAAAGTCTCATCGATTGGAGGGTCCTGGACAGAAGCGTCTTGAATTGCGGCCATCATGGCTGATACCATCTCAGACACCATCTGTTTAGCAGCCCATGTCTTCAATTCCGTGCGATTTCCATGCTCATCTCTCCACCAATCAATCCATAGATCAAATGGAGTCGACACATGCAAACGTTCGAGTCGCCACATGGCCTGAAGCCGTTTCTTATCTTCCACATCTTCAAGCGTAAGGCTGGCCTTTGGGACGCTGAGCAACGTGGCGAGGCGTTTCTGTTCATCGGGGCTGAGTGAACTGGAAATTGCGACTCTCTTGAATGCGTCCATCAACTCGTCAAGTGGTCCTTCACACGCTATGTGAAAAGCAAGCCCATCTTTGGTGAACCAGCCCTCCGCCCTCGGCCAGAGGCGGTTGGCCAGTTCCAGCAGGCCACAGCAGGCGAAGAACTGGCCTGGGTTAGTCACGTCCACGTTAATGGTGAATGCGGGTTGCGGATAATTGGTCACGGCGATACCTCCTTGGTCTCGATGACAAACTGTGACGGTTCGGCACTGGCGGCCCAGTCGGCAGCTCGGAGCAGGGATTCGAGATACGCCAAGCCCCACCGGCCGTATTTGCATTGGAGTCGGGCGAAGCGGCGCGGTATCTCGATGGCCAGCGTTTCGGCGTCAGTCGCCGACTGGGTTGGGTCGAATACTTCGTCGGCGGGAAAGTAAGGCCTGGCGCGGCCGTGATGGGCGGCGATCAGGTGCAACACTAAATCCTGCATCGGCGGCGAGAGCTTCCGCACTTGCACATCGTCAGCCACATTCATCAGCGAAGCAAACTCGTGGCGGAAGGGTTCGGGCAGCCTGGCGCCCTTGCGGCCGGACTTGGCCAAAACCATATCAGGATAATGCCGATTGCCGAGCGTAGTTTGAAACCGTTCCCACTGCTTGCCGTTGTCATGCAGTTTGGCAGCAAGAACAACAGCTTCGGCGATTTCATCGGGAAGTGACAAGCCTTTGGCGATTCTTTGAGCGCGATCTTCCACATCTCCGATATGGGTGTAGAGTTCCACAGGTTTCTGGGCCGTCCGTGTGTCCTCCAGAGGCTTGAGCTTGTACCACTCCCAAACCCGCTTTGCAGCCTCGTCTTCTTCGTCGGTATCGAGCTCGATACTTCGCACCAGGCGCATCCCTTCAATGCCGGTTGCCTCGTCCAACCCATTAGGCTCTACACACAACTTGCGAATGCGCCGCTCTGAAGGGTCGCCAAGCATGTCAGCTACATCATCGGCGTGATCTGAGGTGCCATCGAGCATCCCTTCGCTCAGCCCGCCCGCAGTTGGCGGTAACAGAATAGTGCAGTCGCTGATGCGACCTATGACTTGCTTCTTTTGACGTCCAAGCAACCTCTCAAGAGATGAAACTTCGACCTCGCCGCGTTCGCCGATAATCCAGAGCGGACAAGAATTTTCATAGCGTTTTGCAATCACTTCGAGCGCCTTGAATACACGGTTGCTGGTGTCACTGAGCAGTTCGTGGGTCTTGAGGGGGTAATCTTCCAGAAGTGTCTGGGGAAAATCATCGCCACACCGTTCGACCAGCTCATTCGTGATGTGCTCGACTTCCTCCCGCCAAGCAACGTTGGTGCGGGGCGGCTCCCACTCGGCCAGACCGTGCAGGTACGGTTCGACTTGCGGACGGCCTGGCATCTTGTCGCGGATGGTCGTTAGAGCCCAGGCGTCAAAGAGGATATCAGTGGCGGGCAGGACCGTCGGCTCGGGCGCGAACGCGGCTTTCCGTTGCTCGGCATCGAGTTTGGCAAGTGCCTTCGGGCTGGCATCGCCTTTCAATTGCTCCAGCAAACTCAGCGTCGCTTGTCGCGCGGGTGTTAGCTTGCCCTTTTCATCAAATGCCTTAGGATACACTACGTCAATGCATGTGTCGTCACGGTCGCCAAAGCGGTTGATCCGCCCGAAACGCTGGGCCATGCTATCGAATGCTGATAGGTCGCAAACCATGTGGTCGGCAGAGATGTCAATACCTACTTCCCCGGCGCTTGTACAGATTAAATAGACGGTACCATTAGCAGGCGTCACTTCCTTGCTTCGATTCGAGTCTGTCAGGAATCGCTGAAAGACAGGCTTTTTTAGCAAGCCATCGCGTTCCAATCCGCGCATCGTGCCTGTGAGCGTCTCAACCTGCTGTTTAACTTTACGCAATTTATCTGCTACCTTCTCGACGCCGTCCACCGTCTGTGCGAACACTAGCACGGCTCGCCCGGAATCCTTGTGATGTTCGAAGGCAAGACCTGCAATTGTGTCAGCCAGTTTTTTCCGATCGTCAAGAGGATGAAGGTGAATCGTCTTCTTTGCCGTGAGTCGCCGCCATACGCGATGGATCGGTTCCATCGGCGGATCAGGAACTTCATTCGGCGGATTCTGTTCTTCTACTGTCAATCCAAATGTTGCGTCCTTTTCTCGCGCCGTGGCCGACATTTCAAGCACATGAAATGTGCCGAACTCGTTGCACCGCTTCTGTTCCTCGCAGATTGCCAGGAGCAGCTTCTGAAAGGCAGGTTCCAGATGAGCTTCGTCGTGGACGAGCAAGGTATCCTGGCCGAGGAAGCCGGCGTGGAGAGGCTTTCGTCTATAGCCGATGCGGTAGCCGCTGAACAGCAGGCGGCTGCCGATCATGTCCACAGTGCCGACGATGATGGCCGGACGGGCTGGATCTGCTGACCATTCGCCATTATCTGCGAACTGGCCTCGCAATGTACTGATGGCGAGGGGCAGGGTCTTGGCATTATCCTCCCCAAATGCGCAAAGCCGCCGCAATCGACTTGCCAAGTCAGCCAGTTCTGGTTTCTGAAGGTTCTTACGTAGCTTCTCCGCTTCCCGTGTCGCCTGATCCACCACCGTCCGGCGATTCACTACGTATACCAAGCGTCGAGGCAGCTTGCCCTGGCCGCATGCCAGAGCAATCAGCCATATCGCCATCACGTTAGTCTTGCCCAATCCAGTCGGCAGATTGCATGAAGGAGGGATTTCACCCTGCGAGAATCTCTTGAATAACTCCTCCTGCCACGGAAAAGGCTTATAGCCCGTCAACGTCTCGAACGTACCCTCAAATGTCATCGAATGCCCTCTCTGTTTTGGCTGCGGTATATCAACTGCCCGGCAAAGACAGCAGCTAATCGATGGCGGTCAAAAGGCCGTTCGCCGCAACCAAATTTTTCCCTGATTACCTCATACCTCGGAATTTCTAAAATATTACTACACAGTGCCGCCAGATACAAGGAAATATGGGGATTTTTAAGAAAGAGGCTGCGAATGCTCGAAAGCTGTGATAATGTGCATCACGGCAGAGTTCTCGACGATAATGTTGGTACGCAACAACCATAGCGACTATAGCAAAAATGTAAAGGGATTTACCCTCCGAAACAGTCTCGTCGAACCATATAGTAAAACCCTTCAAAAGAACTGACCTTCCCGCTCAATCTGCCTTGTTGTATGCGGAAACCGCATGATCGCCAGGTTTCTGGTGCCGCACCGAAAAGTATATATAGGTGGTCTCTTTTTTTTTAACATGGTCTCGACACCAAGGTCCCACGTCGAAGGCCATATCTTGTACAGAAAGGCCGGGAGGAAGATGCAAAATGTCAGAACCAACCAAAATCGACTTCCATCACAGACGAATTAGCCAGATTTCAGACTTCACAGAGCTTATAGAAATGCTATTCCCCGCAAACCGCAACCAACAGCACGCCGCAACGTGCATATACTTTGAGTTGAAATGGGCCGACGCAATAGTACCTCGCCTTGGATACATCGAATCAAAGTACTATGTGTCACGGCGTACGCTCCAACGCGCCCGGGCGAAAATGGCCCGGCTTGGCCTTATTGAGCATGTCAGCTATCTGAACAGCCGGTATGGAGGGCAGTATGGTTGGAGATTGTCATCGAGAATTGAAGGAGCGTTACGGCGACTCGCCCAGAAATGTGATGTGTTTAGAAATAAAGCGAACTCGTCTATGGACAAGGACGAGTGGTTGCGAGAGTGTACCAATGCAAGACGTCCTACACCTCGGCATGTACGCTCATATACACTCAAGAAGATCTAATCTACTCATTGATATAAAGTCTGTTTACATTATGTGTTGTCCATCGAAGTCTGGCTGTACACAACAAAACTGACGCGTGGAACCGAATAGAAGTATAGCTGATCAGTTTGGGGCGGTTGCTATCTCTTTTTTGTCATGCCTGCGTTTGTCTTCGCATCGGAAAATGTACCCCTATATTGTGCTTCCCGATGGATGTACTCGTACATGTCAGTGTGAAAATAGACCTGATATGTAATCTTGAGTGCCTGCATGATCGTTTTGAACCAAGCATCTTTCTTCGTAATCGACCCAGTGTAGTGTACGTTATGATCTGACATGCCAGTAGCGGCGAAGGGCATCCCCGACTGCCTGGCTTCACGCCATGGGTATTCACAAGTCTCCATCGCATGTACAGCGTTTCGTAGCAAGCAGACTGATTTTCGATCCTGAGTGGCTGTCTGACTGTGTGTATCATTCCAATTAGTAGGAGTTGGCTTCTGGTTCAGATAGCGCAAAGCGAAGTTATCTCCATAGTCTTCCATTTTTACTGAATCAACAAGTGCGCTTAGAAACGCAGTGCCGACTAAGCCTAATCGGGATAAGATGCCATATCTCCATAGCCTTCTGCTGTCATGTTCCAAATGACCTATCTCATGGGCTATAATCACCTCCGCATATTCTCGATGATCGGCCAGAAACCTGAGACTCCCTTTTGTGAATATCACAACGTTTCTTGGCCACAAACCGACGACTTTTGCTGACGGAGACGGATTCAGAGAACTCTTATTAACGACACAGTTGATTTGTGTGACACCCATTTCTCGAGCAATTGTCTGCGTCATTGCGGAGAGTTCGTTAGTTAATGGAACGAAAGATCGCCACTTTCTCCAAGATTGGAAAAGTGCCAGCAGATTCAAAATGACAAACAGGCTGAAGACCACAATAGACGGCCCCATGAGTAAAATGCTCAAATATTGACTAGTCCCAAAACAAGTGTAGATTGAGCCAAAAGAGTAACATTAATTCTAGAAA
>CAZRBG010000111.1:0-10545 GCA_964598225.1 uncultured Pirellulales bacterium | reverse complement strand
GAAATATTCCGTCTTCGTCAACGGATGCAATAGTCTCGCCGGCGCTTTCCACCAGGGTCCTGTATTTTCCCTCACTCTCTCTCAGTGCATTCTCCGCTCGCCTTCTCCCGGTGATGTCCGAGAAAATACCGTCGGCATACTTGACTCCGTCTTTTTCGTAGGTGGCTATCGATCTGTCGTGCAGCCAAATCCACTGGCCGTCTTTTCTTTTTATTCTGTACTCCACGTCGAAAGGTCGGTTCTTATTGAGCAATGCGCGGTACGCCTTTTCCACTCTTTCCAGATCTTCGGGATGGACCCGTTTGAGCCACAGGTCGTGGCGCTGCTGACGTATCTCACGGGCCGTATATCCGTAGACCCCTTCGACATTCGGACTGATAAACGTGCTGTTTCCCTCAGAATCACTGGTCCAGACGACGTCCGGGATGTTGGTTATCAGAGTTCGGTATTTTAGCTCGCTCTGCTGCAACGCTCTCTCTGTCTGCTTTCGATCCGTAATATCAGTGTTGGTGCCGATCATCCGGAGCGGTGAACCGTTGTCGCCGTACGCGACAATCTTTCCACGCCCCAACACCCATATATAATCGCCCGACTTGGTCCGCAGGCGATACTCGGCTGTAGCCGTTTTGCTCTTGCCCTCGATATGCTCGTTAATTGCTCCAAGAACGAAATCCTTATCATCGGGGTGAACCCGATCTTCCCACTCGTCCTGTGATGCACTGAGTTCTTCCGGTTTGTATCCCAACATTGTAGCATGACGAGGGTTCCTGTAGACCTGACCCGTCACCATATTCCAGTCCCATACTGCATCACTGGTTGCCTCCATTGCCAGCCGGAATGTTTCGGTCCTGTGTCGTAGCTGCTCCTCGGCTCTTTTATGGGCAGTGATATCTCTGAAGATGCCCATCAGGTATCTCCTGCCTGCAACTGTGGTCTCGGCCGAGCTTATATCGGCGTAGAAGACGCTGCCGTCTTTCCTTTTCACCGGAATATCGGCGGCGACCGGGATTTCTCCACGAGCCAGTTTCTCGAACTGCTCCACTACGTAGGGAAGCTCCTGCTCAGGATGAATATCATCAACTCCCAATCTGACAATCTCCTGCCGTGTGTAGCCCAGCTCTTGACAAAGTGCATTATTTGCCATTCGGAACTCCCGTGTTTCGGCGTCCGCCAGAAGCATCCCGTCCGGTGCACAGTCGAACACCAGTTTGAAGGTATTCTCGGATCCTTCGTGCAGGGAATGTTGCTTATTGCCGATCTTAGCTTCTAATTTCGCAACTCGGCTGCGCAATATGTTCAACTCTTCGATCAGCTCGGCTTTAGTTTTCTGTCCATCCGACATGGTGATATTCCCGCTTTTGTGTCCAGTCTCGTTATTCTTGCTGACTCTGCGATTATCTCTCGCAGCGGTCGCAGTTTAGTATCCGGCAACATATATCTTGATACCAGATAGGGGTGGAAAAGTCAATGGCGGGAAAGTCTCCCGGCCCTTACGCCTTATAATCGAGGCTCATGGCGCGTTCAATTGCCGGCTTTGAACCCAATTGGTCGAGCCGTCGTATAGACGCGCAAGTCCGAAGGCTGCCAATTTGGCACGTATTAAGCCAATTCCGAGCCGATAACCACTTGTTATGACGGCATTTATGGCGAAAGCCGCGTTCGGCACGCCGTTTGCTCACAATAAATCATTCAAGCAGTAATTTTATTGATATGGAGTTTTATTGAAGAAGGTAACCTATGAAATTTGACAAATTTACATTAAAGGCCCAGGAGGCGCTGGCGACCGCCCAGCAAATCGTGATGGCCAAATCACATACAGTTATGACGCCGCTGCATCTGCTCAGCGCCATCTGCAGCGACGACGAGAGTGTAGCCGTGCAGATTCTCAAAAAGATCGGCGCGAACGTCTCACGTATCAAACAGATGATTGAAAGTGAAATAAATCGGCTCCCGCAGGGCAAGACAACCGAGCAGGTCATGCCCGATCCGGCCCTCGGCCAGGTGGTCCTGGATGCCCAGAATCGGGCGGATGCTATGGGCGATGAGTACCTGAGCGTCGAGCATTTGTTTTTGTCGCTGGCGTCGGTGCAGAGCGATGCCAAGGAGCTTCTGCGCCTCAACTCCGTCACAGCCGAACAGATCGAAAACGCTCTGAAAGAAGTCCGCGGGCCGGAAAAGGTAACCGATCAGAATCCGGAGGACAAGTACAAGGCGCTCGAGCGTTACGGCATAGATTTTCTGGACATGGCCCGCAAGGGCAAGCTCGATCCGGTTATCGGCAGGGATGAAGAGATTCGTCGATGTATGCAGGTCCTCAACCGCCGGACGAAGAATAATCCCGTTCTTATAGGCGAGCCGGGAGTCGGCAAGACGGCAATAGTCGAGGGCCTGGCCCAGCGAATTGTTGCCGGTGACGTCCCTGCGGGACTCAAAGACAAAAGAGTCATCGCTCTGGACATGGGAGCGCTGATTGCAGGGACCAAGTTTCGGGGTGAATTCGAGGATCGTCTTAAAGCAGTGCTCAAGGAGGTGACCGCCGCCGAAGGGCAGATAATACTTTTCATTGACGAGTTGCACACCGTCGTAGGGGCCGGCCAGGCCGAAGGTGCTGTCGACGCCGGCAACCTGCTCAAACCCTCGCTTGCGAGGGGCGATCTGCGCTGTATCGGCGCCACCACGATCGACGAATACCGAAAGCACGTTGAGAAAGACGCCGCTCTGGAAAGGCGCTTCCAGCCGATTACGATCGACCCGCCGACCATCGAGCAGACTATTGCCATCCTTCGGGGGCTCAAGGACCGCTATGATGCGCACCACGGTGTGCGTATTACCGATTCGGCCCTGGTAGCCGCGGCGACCTTGTCGAACCGCTACATCACAGACCGCTGGCTGCCGGATAAGGCGATTGATCTTATCGATGAATCGGCCTCGAAGCTCAGAATAGAAAACGATTCACTGCCGGCCGAACTCGACGGCATACGCAGGAGGATCGTCCAGCTTCAGATCGAATGCGAAGCGCTCAAGAAGGAAAGCGACCAGGCCAGTCGGGAAAGCCTGGAGAGTACTGAAAAACAACTGGCCGAGTTACGGAAAAAAGACGAGGAACTCACCGCGCAATGGGAGCAGGAAAAGGGCGAGATCGATCAGATAAAAGCCCTCAAAAATGAAATCGAGGACGCTCAGAATCAGTTCGAGGATGCTCAGCGAAAGGGCGAATTGGAGAAAGCGGCCCGTCTAAAGTACGAAACCATTACCAATCTCAAGAAGGAACTGGAAGAAAAGGAAGCCAAGCTCGCCCAGTCCGACGGGTCGATGATCCGTAACGAAGTTACTGCCGAGCACATCGCCGGTGTGGTCTCGAAATGGGCGGGGATCCCCGTAGCGAAACTGTTGAGCGGCGAACGGGAGCGGCTTATGAATATGGAGAACCTGATTCGCCACCGAGTCGTCGGGCAGGACGAGGCGGTAGAAGCTCTCTGCAACGCCGTCCGCAGAAACAGGTCAGGCCTCGGCGATCCCAATCGTCCGATAGGGACCTTTCTCTTTCTCGGGCCTACCGGTGTCGGCAAGACGGAGCTGTCCAAAGCGCTCGCGGACTTTCTGTTCAACGATCCGAACGCTATGGTCCGAATCGATATGAGCGAATTCATGGAGCAGCATTCGGTCGCCAGGCTCATCGGCTCGCCTCCGGGCTACGTTGGATATGAAGAGGGTGGACGGCTCACTGAAGCGGTCCGGCGGAAACCCTATTCGGTGATTCTGCTCGATGAGATCGAAAAGGCCCACCCGGATGTCTTCAACGTCCTGCTCCAGGTCTTCGATGACGGACGACTTACGGACGGCAAGGGCAAAACCGTCGATTTCAAGAATACTGTCCTTATCATGACCAGTAATATCGCCGGCGCGCAGATCCAGCAGCTCACCGAGGAATCCGGCGCCGACTGGGAGATCGAAGCGCATGTAAAGGATGCTCTGAAGCAGATTTTCAAGCCCGAGTTCCTCAATCGCGTCGACGAGATAATCGTCTTCCACATGCTGAGCAAGGATAATCTGCGTAAGATTGCCGATATACAACTGGGTTACCTCGCCGATCGTTTGCGAAGTCGCGACCTCGACGTCGAGTTCACCGATGAGGCGCGGGACCAGATTATGCAAGAGGGCTTCGACCCGGCCTTCGGCGCCAGACCCCTGAAGCGGACGATTCAGCACCGGCTGGAAAATCCGCTCGCAACCGAACTGCTCGAAGGCAAGTTCACCGAAGGCGACAAAATCAGAATCGACGCCGACTCTCACAAATTCAAGTTTGAGAAGGCGTAAGCGCAATCTGTGGGCTCTGCGGCAAAAGGTAGATGAAAAATACTTTGACTTCGGCAAATCAGTAGGTGTATCTTGCTGTTATACTGACTCTTTGAGAATTGATTCAGGAATTCCATTATGTCTGTTCGTCTTTATTTCGTCGCGCCTTGTTTCATGCTTGTAGCTTGCTTCTCTGTCAGTATTCAGGCCGAACGGCAAACGTTCGCAACAAAAGCGCCGTGGAAATGCCACATTATCGACGGCACGTCTCGGGGCGCCGACGGCGTGAAGCTGGCAGACGTGAACAATGACGGATATATGGACATCACCACCGGCTGGGAGGAGCAAGGCGTTACCAGGGTCTACCTCAATCCGGGACCGGCGAAGTCTAAGGAGAAATGGCCCTTTGTGACGACCGGCCGGACGCGGTCGGTGGAAGATGCCGTGTTCGTCGATCTTGACCGGGACGGCGCCGTTGACGTGGTCTCGTGCTGCGAGGGCGGCACGCAGAGTGTTTTCGTCCAGTGGGCACCCAAACGACCGGGAGACTATCTCGATGAATCTAAGTGGCGCTGTGAGGTCGTTCCCGTCTCGAAAGGCATGACGCGGTGGATGTTCTGCATCCCGATGCAGGTGGACGGGCGCGGCGGCGTCGACCTCGTCGCCGGCTCCAAGAATCCGAACGGACGGATCGGCTGGTTCGAAGTGCCGGATGACGCCCGTGATCTGGCAGCTTACAAATGGCACACGATCAGTCCGGCCCGCTGGATCATGTCGCTCAGAAGCGTGGACATGGACGGCGACGGCGACGTCGACATCCTGACCTCGGACCGAAAGAAAGGCCCCATGCGAGGGTGTCGATGGCTGGAGAATCCGGGCACTGAGAGTGTGTTGCGGGCCTGGCCGAATCACTTCATCGGCTGCCGTGATAAGGAAGTGATGTTCCTGACCGTCGATGACATCGACGGAGACGGCTTGCAGGATGTCCTCGTTGCGGCCAAAACCAGCGAGATTGTCATACTCAGGCGACTCGATGCCGGTGGAAGAGCGTGGAAGGAATACATAATCCCCTATCCCGAGAACACCGGCACAGCCAAGGCCGTCGTCGTCGCCGACATCGACAAAGACGGCAACAAAGACATCGTATTCAGTTGCGAGCACGCCAATGCCCCGAAGTCGGGGGTAATGTGGCTGTCCCGCAGCAAGGGAGTTTTCGACGGAGACTGGATCGCCCACGACATCAGCGGCCCCAAGGGAATCAAATACGACCGCATGGAACTGCTCGACGTCGACGAAGACGGCGATCTCGACATCCTGGCCTGCGAAGAACGTCAGGACGGCAGGGGCCTGGGAATGTTCTGGTACGAAAATCCATACGGCCGTTAAGTAGGGTGGGGCTGGCCCCACCGATAATCGTGAGCGACTTTGTCAGCATAATGAAAATGAAAGGATTCTTGACATGTCAAAAGTAAAACTCAAGGGACGCAAGCGCAACTTACAGAAGAACAACATTCTGCGAATGTCGCTGAAAAAGGAACCGGATTCGCACAAATTATTGAAACGGATGACAAGAGATCATCTGGACGTCCTGCAGAACATCGAGTCTGTTCTTATCTTGAGCCACCGCGATGATAGAAGTATTGACGATCGCACAATTGCCCAGGCATTGAAGTCGGCCATTCGCGACGACTGGCCGGCCGATGCCGCAGTCCAATCTTTGATCGAGGCTCTGGATCAGATGCGCGATGTCCGTTCAGACGTTTCAGAAGATATCTGGCAAGCCGGACTTAAGACCGTATTACAATCGGTTCGCAGACATTCGAGCCTAAAGCCGGGCGAGCGTGGCTATCTCAACTTCGTTTCCGATTTCATGCCCTGATTATTGGTAACAGGTGATTGGTAACTGGTAATTGGTGATTGGTAATTGGTGAATGGGCTACAGCAGAGATATCCATTTACTAATCACCATTCACTATGCAAGCGCCCGGCCTTTGTTGCCGATGACGTAGGCCTCGAAAATTTCGTCGAGGTTCAGGGCGGTCTCTGTCATGCCGTTGACCGACATCTGTGACAGACGGGCTCTCTTGTCTGCTTCGCAGTCTTCGAGAGCTATCGAGACGTTGTGGCCGACCTTGAGCACATCGAGAATGCCCGGTATGTCGCTGAATTCCGCCCCGGCCTTCGGAGTCAGCGTGAATTTGCGAACGCTCTCTCTAAGCTGATCGGTCTTCGAGGCCTTGACTATTACTCCCTTATCAAGTATCGCGATATGATCGGCCACCGGTTCGATCTCGTAGAGCAGGTGGCTCGAGAAGAACACGGTCACGCCGCGGCTCTGTAACAGGTCGATTACGTGCCGCAGGAAGTCCTTCCTCGCTATCGGATCGAGTCCCAGCGTCGGATCGTCGAGAATCACAATGTCGGGCCTGTGCCCCAAAGCCAGCAGCAGCGCCAGGCTCGAATTCTGGCCCTTGGAGAGTTCTTTTACCTTCATGTCTTTCGGCAGCGAGAGCACTTCGGCAAGCTCGTCGGAGAATTTGTAATCCCATTTCGGATAAAATCCCGCGACCCATTTGATGATTCGGCTGACCGTCATCCAGCCGTACATCTGCTGGTCCTCGGCCATAAATCCGATCCTCCGTCGCACTTCGAGCGTATCGGCAACGCTGTCAAGCCCGCCGACAAGACACCTGCCCGCCTGAGGCTTCTGGAGTCCGAGCAACGTCTTTATCGCAGTCGTCTTTCCCGCCCCGTTCCTGCCGAGAAAGCCGAATATCGACCCCTTCGGCACCTCCAGGTCCACCCCCTTAAGCACGTGTTTCTTGCCGTAGGAAAAATGTAAACCTTCGATCTTTATTGCCGAATCTGCCATTTTCAGCTCCTCATTCAGGATTTTCCAGGAGATACAGGTAACTATTATTTTTACTGTGGGAAAGACTTTTGCCTAAATGTCGATCCCAACTCGCACTCAGCAATAGTTTGCCATCGTCCAACACTTCAATGTCTTCGATACTGTAATCCATACGGTAAAAATGACCCAGCTTGCGTATTCTATGATCTGGCCGAACATCGAAAACCATCAGTTGTTGGTCTTGCTTAAAATACAACCTCTGGTCTTGGACGAATACACTATCATCTGGGCCAATCCACGCTTGCGGCCTGACCATGGTCTCCAGAGTTGTGAACGGACGCGCCGCGCTGAAACTGCAATAAATGTTATCATCATCCCTTCTGGTCACATCGAACCGGGCGACATCCCTTTCAGAAACGGAGAAGAAAGCGATCTTGTCGTCGCGGATATCAACTATTGAGGAATCATAGATGTCGTTTCTATGATCGAACCGATACGCTAGATCGATACTGAGCCTTATTCTCGCTTCATTGCCGATTCCCTCGACTGGCACCAGAGGAATAGACAACTCCTTGTTACGTTCCTCATCTCCCATCCGCATTAATCCATCCCGTATCACGTCGAGTTCTTTGTCAATCACTTTCAATTCATCCGGCCGGGTGACGTCCACTGTGACAAAACTGCGATTTATACATGCTACCATTGTTTTGTCGATCGGGCGCATTGCTATGCGAAGGTAGGTTCTCCAACCGGTCAGACATTCGGATATGTCCAGTTCGTCGATTGCTTGCCATGAATTTCCGACAAGCTTGTAACTTCTTAGGCAGACTTTTTCATAGATTTTCTCTTTCCGGTGTTTCCATCGCTCTTGTTCCTCCTGGCGGTAATACGACACAATGCCAAAGCAATATAAGTCGTCTTTTGTATCCATATAGAGAGCGTTCGGGCTGCGGGGATAGGTTTTCACGAAGTAACCTTTCTCCCTTTGTCCGTAGACGGTTCGATGTCCCTCCGAGTCTATTCCAACGTTTCCATAAGTGGGAGGATTTATTACATCAGTGGTATTTGACCCGATGCTCTCCAGTGTCATTCCTTCATTGCTGACTTGAACATAGTACCGGGCCTGGAGTACTGTTCTATCCCCGATGTTATCCAGTGCACCAAATCCCCCGATTACCTCTTCATCCAATACCCTGATATTGGCCACCTGGCTGCTGAACAGCATTAGCAGGACAAAGACCAGACCTGCTGCGACGCACAATAGGCCTTTGAGATTCGTTCGCAAATGCCAGTCATAGTGCACCGCGTACAGGGCGAATACGAAAGCCGCTACCGACATAACAAGAATGAACGCCGGATAGAAACCAAACGCCCACATTTCAACGTCGCTGACGATGTCCGTAAAACCCAGAGGCAGCATGAATGGAATTACCAGAACGAGACCGGCCAGAAACATGCCGATCAGCCACGAGCGCGCGGTATTGCGCACGAGCACGTTACATCCGAAGCATAAGCTAAATACCATAATCCCTATCAGCGAGAAGAATGCGAAATAATACTTCGGAAACGGTGTATCATAGAAGCTTTCATTCGCCAGAGCACACGTAACAGTCGCGAAGACTATGGGACAGGCTACAATAATGAAAAAAGCAATCAATCCAGTGAAGAATTTTAAAACCAAAAGAAGTTTTGCATTAGCCGGCTTCGATCGCCAGAAGATGTATCTCTTCTCGTTCAAGTCGGCCTGTATGTTTGCACAGGCTATTAGACCGGCAAGCAGCGGACTGAATGAAAGAGCGGCAAACATCATTCTGTCGCTGTAAAATCCATCTCCTGCGTCCAGATTGACTATTGCTTCCTCTATCGGCAAGACCATTAACAATCCCAGGCAGGCCAGGAGGTGCCATCGTAGCTGGCAAATCTGCTGATGGACAATCACGCCGGCCTTCATAGGTACCTCCTGATGCTGATGTATCTGTAACAGGCGATGGCAAGAACGCCGGCTGAGAGTAGGCACTGCAAGAATATCGTTCCAACACCACCTTCCTCAGCAAATTTCAAAAGAAAATAAGGTGCAAACGTCTTGGCCCAGCCGACCTGGCATATTGCTGCCCATAAGGAGACAATGCCCCAGCCGATAAAGACGGCGAAAATAACTCCGAGCGAACCGGCTTCGCTTCTGCTCTGACAGCCGAACGCGCAGAACCATGTGAACAGCACCAACGCTGATATCCCGCACAGGAAATTGACTTTCAGCAGGAAAAAGATCCGCGTTTCTCTGCCGTGAGCCAGTAATTCCATCAGAACTCCCGTGACTACGAATATAATCGCTATGCCGATAGCCGCGGTGAGATACTTGCTGAAGAAGATCATCCAGCGTTTGACGGGTATTTTGAACAGCAGGTGTATCGTTCGGTTGCTTACTTCGCCCGAGAAGATGTCGAGCGCGTAGACCACCGGCACGACGAACATCTGGACGAATGAGATCAGGAAGCAATTGGCGACATCCGGCACGATCCGGATCCGGAACAGCATGATCGTGAAGACCACGCTGGCCCCTCCACAGAACCAGAGCTTCCACAGATTTTCCCGCCATTCTTTCCAGAATAACATTCGAAACATATTACTTCTCCGACAAGTCCAAGTTCTTTTGACAGGATAACAGGATTAACAAGGATGAATTATCAAGTACATCCTGTTATCCCGTCTTCACAATTCTTTACTCCGTCTGGTTCTTTGTGATACTATGTTCTCGTATTCTTTTTGCAGCAGTTCGGCGGCCTGCTCGATCGACAGGCCCAGTTGAACTGCTAACGTAGCTGCTTCGCGCAGGACGCTCGCCACCGCCTTCTTTCTCTCCGCTGCCGGAATGCTCTGCTTTGCCGAAGAGACGTAAGTGCCGTCGCCGCGCTCGATTCTCAGCACGTTCTGACGGCAAAGCTCGTTATAGACCTTGAGGATCGTATTCTGATTGACCGCCAGCCTGGCCGCCAGCTCCCGCACGCTGGGCACCTTGTCGCCTTCGGCCAGCACGCCGGTGACCACCTGATACCTTATCTGGTCGATGATCTGCCGGTAAATCGGCACTGAAGAAGATGGTTCGATACGTATAAAAATGTCCAACACTCCTTAGTAGCAATACTGTTATACGTAACTATAACAGTATGTCGAAATGTGTCAACGAAAAAATGAAAATTTTTTCAAAAATATTATTATCCTCCCAAACTTCGGGACGATACCAAAATATTTTTCCCGACTTATGCCGTGTGTGAGAAGTCCCTTGCCGTAGCATGGGCATCTTGCCCATGAGTCTTTTCGCAGCATGGGCATCCCCTCTAAAAAATAGGGACAGCCACGAATGGCACTTCCATAAGCGTTAAGGCCCTATAAGAATATAG
>CAZRBG010000110.1:0-11345 GCA_964598225.1 uncultured Pirellulales bacterium | reverse complement strand
AGTACAGACGTCTGGCTTAATGGGATTTAAGTAGAGAAAATGACATAGGACTGACTGACAATTTTCTGTGATTGTCAGTAATGAGGACTGTATTTAGTAGTGCATTCTATTGTGCGGGTATTATTTGTGCGCAGGTTCTTCCCGTGCGTGAGAATTGATGGGCCGGCGCACTCTTATAATCGAGAAAGGCATTCGCCGGAATTCGCTGGGAATTGGAGATTTCCTGCTTGTCCCATGCCCTTCAGGTGGCGTGAGAATCGCAAATATGTTTCTAATCGTTTCTCAGCAAGGCCATTTCATGTTCCTGGCACACCGCTTGCATTCAAAAACGGGAAGTCTTTTCATTTTGATGGAATTTCAATTGGGATTGATTCCCATACGTACTCGAGCCGATCAATTAGCAGGCAGCTTATCGGAACTCAAATGGCTTTGTTTGACCAATCTTGTCGTGGGTTTGCTGGCAATTCCATCCTAAAGCAGCATTTATACTCTATTTGAAGAAGGTTTCGGATAAGTGGAGGCGTTTCATTGGATTTGGCGTTTTCGATTCTCTCTAACAGGGCGCGTTGGATCATTAAGCTCAGGTGGATTTTCTGCGCAGGCGCCTTAGTAGTCATCTGGCTGTCGTCTTCCGTACTCAACGTTATTGAACATCCGGGGCCGCTGTATGTTCTTGCCGGGATTATCGCCCTGTACAATGTTTTCTTCATACTCTATGAGCGGCATAGAACGTTCAGCCGCCAGAATCTGGACAAATACATCATGGTTCAGATGGTCGTGGACCTGGTTAGCCTGTCTCTGCTGTTATACTTCTCAGGCGTGCCATACAATCCTTTTTTGTTCTATTATGTGTTCCACATTGCCATCGCGGCTTTGCTCCTGATCGGGAGGACGCCGTACATGTTGGCTTCGCTGGCCTCATTTCTTGCGGCCGTTGTGATGATACTTGGATATATGAATCTGACGCCGAGCTCGGCTTTTAGCCTGAATCCCGGATCTTATCATACTACAGTGCTCGGAAATGGGCCGCATGGATTTTATTTGGCCGGATTTTTCGTTGCGCTGACGACAACTCTTTGGATCACGGTTTATTTCACCTCCTCAGTACAAAACTATTTGTCTCGAGTTCAAGGGGTCATCCGGCAAAGGGAGAAAATGCTTGGGATCAGTCAGTTGGTGGCCGGTATTGCGCATCAGATTTCCAACCCTCTTGACGGCATTCAAAACTGTCTGCAGACCGTTGGCCGCCGTGTGAAGGATGACCCCCATCTGGACCAATACGTTCAGCTCATGACGGAAGCACTGGGCAGGATCGAACGAACCACCAAGAGCGTACAGGCCTTTGCCGGGCCTCACGGGCTCAAGCAACAGGATATAGATGTAAATGTGGCCATTGAGACCGTGGGTGAACTGCTCAACCAGAGTATCTCACATCAAATACAGTTAAGAGTAGAATTGGGTGAAGTCCCTCGGGTACGAGGAGACATGCATATATTGCAGGAGGTCATATTCAATCTCTGCACCAATGCGTTGATGGCTATGCCGAACGGCGGCGATCTGGTTATGCGCAGTTTTGTACTGCAAGCAGATAACTTCGGACAGCTCAAACGGGTAGCGATTGAAGTGGTTGACACCGGCTGTGGTATTCCAAATAGTAACCTAGACAAGATTTTTGAACCGTTTTTCACGACCAGAAAGGAAACCGGAGGGACCGGCCTGGGACTGGCTTTGTGTCGAATGTTAATCTCGGAGATGGATGGCCAGATTGAAGTCACCAGCGTGCCAAATCAGGAGACGGTATTTCGGCTCATTCTTAAATCTTCGGCAACGTATTTGAGCCCGTGGACCAGTTGACGTTTTCCAAGAGGTAAATTGCCCGGTGACAAGGTTGTAAACGCCATGGGGAATGATTTTGAGGAGAAATAGGAGTAAGAATGAAGATCCTGGTTGTAGATGATGAGGAGATCAAACGCGTTTCACTGGCGGATGATCTGGAAAATGCCGGTTTTGAGACGGCATCCGCTTGCGATGGCAAAGAGGCGATTGACCTTCTGGCTAAACAATCGTTTGACGTTGCAATAACAGACCTGCGCATGTCAAACATCGATGGCATGGAACTGCTTGAACACATCAAATCTAATGAAGATGCCCAGACAGAAGTAATCATGATGACGGCCTACGGCAGCATTCCGCTGGCTGTCGAAGCGATGAAGTTAGGTGCGTATAACTTCATCACCAAGCCCTTTCGAAACGAAGAACTGATCCCACTGCTTGAGAGGATCAAAGGGAAAAAACAGAGACCACAGGAAGTCATAAGGATGGAGGAGTTCCGTGATCTTTCCAGACTTGAACAGACCATTATCGGTAATTCCTGCGACATGTGCGAGGTTAGACGGTTGGTTCAGCTTTACGGAAGAAATGACGCCACCGTGCTTCTAACCGGTGAGACAGGTACGGGCAAAGATCTGGTGGCCCAGACCATTCATGATCTGTCGGATAGACGATAGGCAGCCTTTGTAAAAGTCAACTGCGGTACTTTTCCTGATCATCTCATGGAGAGCGCCTTGTTTGGCCATACAAAAGGTTCCTTCACCGGGGCGGATCATAAAAAGGCAGGGAAGTTCGACTTGGCAGAGGGCGGAACCATCTATCTGGACGATGTGGATGACATCCCCTTGGATCATCAGATTAAATTGTTGAGAGTCATTGAAGAAAAGGTTATCGAGAGAGTGGGTACCGCTGCGCCGGTTCGTGTAAACGTTAGAGTCATTGCGGCAACCAAGAAAGACCTCCGTCTCGAAGTGCAGAACCAGACATTTCGCAGTGATTTGTTCTATCGGCTAAATGTCCTGCGAATCAGTCTACCGCCACTTCGCACGCACCTTACTGATCTACCCCTCATTGCCGACCATCTCTTGAAACGCATTGCCCGGGGCCGGCCCTATACCCTTCATAAAGCGGGCGTCCAATGTCTCGAACGTCATACGTGGCCGGGGAACGTTCGCGAACTGGCGCACACTCTTGAAAGAGCAATTTTACTTGGAAACGGCGCCATTACAAAGGAACTGCTCACGCCTGAGATGGAGGCGGCTCATGAAGGTCTCGCAGCCGCCGGTCGATTCGACGCCGCAATCAGTCAAACCGAGCAAGAACTGCTGCACAAAGCATTAAAGGAGGCCAACGGTAATAAAAGCGCCGCCGCCAGGGCTCTGGGGATGAGGCTGTCCACGTTCAGAGACAAACTTAAGAAACACGGACTTAATTAGGCATGGAACCTCTCATTTGAGGTAGCGGAAACCCGATATATTAGCGGATTACCGCGGGCTTATACGAGTTCTTCTGTACGAAAACGGGTAAGTACCAACCAATACTCTCCGGAAGCACGAAGTCACGTTGTTCTATGAGTGCCTCTGCGGCGTATTCTTACAGTGGCACATCTTTTGCTGTATTGGCACTCCCAATGCTTGGTTGTCGGCATGCGCTCCGTTCAAGGCCGGAGGCCCTGACTGTTACAGAAAGGTAAAGTCCAAGGAAAATGATGATGAATACGGGATTTTCCACACTGCGATAACCAGACAATTATTTTTACTTTTCCTCCTTTATTATGCCAACATGCTAATAGAACGTTTGCTGCGACACTTTGCAACACGAGTAACGAAGCACTACCTGGCCTTTGAGCCTGGCAAATCGTATGCGCCCCGGTTACCCGATACATCAAAAAATTACCTCCTTTATATTCACATTCCCTTTTGTTCTCACCTCTGCCCCTATTGTTCTTTTGTACGCATAAAATTCGAGCCCGAGTTGGCGGCCAGGTATTTTGAGGCTGTTAAAAAAGAAATGAGAGCCTACTACTCGCTGGGGTATCAGTTTGATTCGGTATACGTGGGCGGCGGCACGCCCACGATATGGCCCGACAAACTCTTGGACATCCTCTCGCTGGCCAGGTCACTCTGGCCCGTTCGTCAGATTTCTACGGAGTGCAATCCCGACCATCTTGTTCCGGATATCCTGCATAAACTCAAGGAAATCGGTGTAAATCGTCTTTCTGTGGGAGTACAGTCATTTAGCAATGAAATTCTGAGCAGCGTTCATCGATCCGGACAATACGGCTCGAGCGAGAATATCAGCCAGCGATTAGCCTCCATCAAGGGGATGTTCGATACGCTGAATGTCGATTTGATATTCAATTTCCCCAATCAAACCATGGAGATGTTAGCCGAGGAAATCAACACAATAAAGGAGCTGGATCTCGATCAGGTCACCTATTATCCTTTGATGGTCTCCAACTTTAATCAGAAAGAGATCGAGAAGAAATGCGGAAAAGGGCACAAACTGAACGGCAGAAAGGCGTACGATCTGATCGTGGATCAATTGGCCGAGCAGTATCGATGCGAATCGGTGTGGTGTTTCTCCAAGAAGACGGAGTTGTCTGATGAATATATTGTGAGCCGCGACGAGTACATAGGAGTGGGGCCCGGCTCGTGGGGCTTTGTCGGGGAGACCATGTATCATAATACCTTTTCCGTTCAGGATTATATTCGCAGAGGTGAATCGGATCGATCTCCAATTACGGGGTGTCGGGTCTTCTCCGAACGCGACCGAATGCGTTACCTGTTTACGCTCGCTTTAGTTGGCGGCTCCGTAAGTCTTTCTGAGTTAGAGGACAAACTGGGCCGTAATTTCCGGCTGTTTCTTGGCGGTGAGTTGCTGTTCCTGCTGTCGATCGGAGCGCTTGTTATACGCAATGGCAAACTCGTGCTGACTCGCCGAGGACGATATTATTGGGTGATTATAATGGGAACCCTGTTTTCCGTGGTGGGTGATTATCGAAACATCCACATGTCCTCAGACTCTTTAGCCGCCACCTTTCGAGAGCTTGTTCAGTCGAACAGAACTGGCCAAATCTGCAAAATTGGTGTTTCTTCGTTATAGTGACGGGTTCCCGATAGACTGACGGATTTCCGTAAAACAGGACAGCAACGTTGATCTGACAAATCGCGACCGGGTGACGTTATGTATTTCAGTAAAATAATTTTTGGGGAATCCGAGAAAGAGTTTAGCTGCTTGAAGAACAGGCTTTTTGATGCCCTAAGACTAATCATTTTCTGCATATCCGGATTGACCGGAGGTCTTACTTTGTATGATGTTCAACCTGATAGAAAAAAGGTTTTTGTGGTGGCATACGTTTTGCAATAGTGCAATTCAAGTGCGTTATCAGCGTTAATAAATGCGTTTTTTAAACCAAGGCTTGATGGTAATTACAGAAAGGCAAGGTTCAAGTTTGAAACGTCGACGACTATCAGTTTTTCCTGCTGAGCTTCTTCACCGATTCGGCTTGTTGGTTGCCTTTGCGCTGATTGTGGCATGTACGGAATTCAATTCCACCCATCCTTTTCTAACAGCCGGTCTCGTTTTTGTTTTCTCTATAGGTTATTATTTTGCCTCCGTAATCACCAGGCGAGCCGGTTTCCTTTACGGTGCAATGCTCTTCAGTGCGGTCTCATTCTTCATGATTTGCTATGGCCTGGGAGCGCCCATAACAGCTTTTCCGCTTCTTTCACTGGCGTTAGTTGTCTTTTTGCTGATTGTCGGGCACTGCCTGAAAGGATTACCCGACTCGTTGAAGTCATTTCCGCTGACGATATTCCGGGTGATGAACATCACTGTGCTTGTGTTTTCTATCTGGGCACTCGTGCAGGCAAGCGATCTTATGGGCCGGCAAGGGCTGATACGGAATGTAGCCGCATTAACCTTTCTGGGCTATTCCGGCGTTTATATAGCTCACCGAATGATGGGCCAAAGGGCCGTTTACACGTATCTATTCGCTCTATTCCTGACAGTTGGCGGCATGTTTTTGGCCGCCGGACTGTGGTCGATTAATTTTTGTTGGGTGGCGGCCATAGCATCGGCGGCAGTGATCCTGCTGGTCGGTACGGGTCTTCATCGGGAAAAAGGATACAACTGGTCTCGACATTTCTATTTCTGTTCGGCGCCGACCATACTGATGTCGCTTATATTCTCGGTCTGGCAGTGGCCTTTCTTGGTCATCGACATGGCTTTGGCGTCGCTGCTGCTCTGGATAGCATACGAACGCCTTGCCGGGGCTGTTGAAGACATCGGGGGGGCGACGGTGGCCGAGCGAATCGTGGCAAAGTGTTTCTTCTTTGGCGCCACTGGATTGTCCCTGCCGATCGTGCCGGTGATGTTCATTCAATCAGGCAATTTGTACGTCGCACTGGCCGGTCTCGTCTGCGGAATCACATTCTCTTTGATCGCCTGGCAGCGCCGCGACCGGGACGGCAAAGGCGACGGTTACGTGCTGGCTGCCGTTATGTTCGTCTCGGCGGGATTGCTTGGCCTCGGCCGGCAACTTCCGGACGTCCCGGGTTTAATATGGTCTCTGGCTGTCCCGCAGGTGCTCCTGGCCTGCACGGGGTTACTATGTGTGTTTTTTGCAAAGGCCGGAGACCCTCTCACACGCAGGCGGATAGCCGCGGCAGCGATTTTCCCGGCTTTCTTTGCCTGGTACTTTCTGATTTTACATGACCGCTTCGTGATAGCCGCAGTTGCTGCGTTGATGGCGTCGGTAGCGATACCATACTTGAGTGTGCGTCTGAAAGAAAAATCATATTACTATGCTATGGGGCCGGCACTCGCTGGTATTTTCATTGCTTTGGTTTTATTGCCTTCGGACAGGATCAGTTCCTGGCTCGAATGGACACCGTCCGTTGTGCTAAACGGAGCATCTTTTGTCTGGGAAAATACGATCGCCTGGAGTGCCTGTGCAGCAGCGGCGCTGGTGGTGGGTGGACTGTTTGTCTGGGCGGATGCACGCGGCAAACGAATAACGCGAGGGGCGGCCAATCTTGGATGGCTGATCCTCTCAATAGCGGCCTTTGTCCTTGCCTGGCTTAGAGGATCGCCCGAGTTACTGTACTGTGTTACGGCCATCGGAGTAATGGCCGTATTGATTGCCTGGCGGCCCAATCGTCGACTGCGCGATATATTGGAGTTGTTCGTACAGGGACTGGCGGTTTTATCGACAATGACCGCAATAGTCATGGCGGCATTGACCCCCGTAATCGGCTTGAGCGTAGCGGTTGCTGGAGCCTGCCTGCTTGTTCTTTCGGCCGCCTACTGGCTGATGTGGGGGGTACAGCGAGGACAAGGTGCCGCTCGTTTGGCAAACTGGTTATTCGTGCTGGGAGCTTTGTTAATCATTTTCGGTCTATTTTCCGGGATTGAAATGCGTTTGGGCGCCGGCACGGGCATAGTGCTTGTGCTATTTGGTCTGGCGGCCTTCGGTCGTAACAGATTCTCCGCAATGGCCGACACCTCTGTTGTATCAGGCCATTTAACAGGTATTGTGCTGGCAATTGCAGTACTGATTCAGGCGTGGTCGGTAAGCACATCTTATCAATATCTTGCGGCCGTCCCGCTGGTGTTGCTATACGCGTTCATACCGGGACTCCGCGAGAACAAGGGCTTGCGGCTGGGTACTGTGTTATGGATCAGCTTCGTGCTCTTGCTGGCTATAGCAGTCCTGGCCGGCACACCGTACGGGCAGCAGATACATCTGTTGGCAGGGCTTTCACTTGTATGGGTGGCACTGGGATATGTGCTGGACCGTACCAGGGCCAAAGCCTGGTCCATGCCTCTTTATACGGCGGCCGCAGTGGTGGCGAGCTTCAGTTGTGGCGTAAAGGTCATAGCTACGGTGGCGGATACCTCCTGGCCGGTATTCATGATAAGCGGTGTTGTGTTTGTGTGTCTGTTTTTGATTGTGCGGGATGATATTTACGCTTATCTGCTGAGTGTAGCTTTGGCACTGATGGGCTATGACTGGCTCAGGGGTACCGGCAGTGTTTTTACGGCTCACATATTCCTTTACCTGGTTATTGGCGGGGGGGTCTTGGCGGCTGCGTTCCTGCTGCCCCATCTGGTCAAGAGAATCACCCGGCTGGGCACTGTGCCGGTGTTCTCGCTTTTCACGGGATTTGGTGCGGCATTGCTGTTTCTAATAGTTGCAGTGTTCGGCACCGTGGCACTTGGCGCCTACGGGATCGAGATCACCGGGCATCCAAGATTTTGCGCCTCCTGCCACAATATGGAAGAATACTTTACATCATGGCAGCACTCATCTCACAAGAACGTTGCCTGTGTCGCCTGCCATACCGAGCCGGGCGTTGCCGGAACCATTGCAGCCAAGGCTCAGGGAATGGTTCAGTTGGTTCAGTACGTCGCCGGCTCTTACGGCACCAGGCCCCACGGTGAGATCAGCAACGCATCCTGTCAACAGAACAGTTGTCATGGAGAAATCGCTAACGAAGGAAAAGTGGTCATGCTCTATGACAAAATTAAGTTCCGTCACGGCAGACATCTGAACGAGCACCCAAAGGGTAAGTCTTTGAACTGTGTTAGCTGTCACGGACAGACTGTAGAAGGCCGGCATATCAGCGTCAGCAAGACAACCTGTCTAACGTGCCACTTCTATGGCCGAGGCGATAAAGAAGTGGCCGCGGGCAACTGTGAAACGTGTCACAACGTACCGGAACAAGAGGTTATCTTCGTGGACGAGCCGTTCAGCCATAAAGACTTTATGGCCGGTGACGGACACGTGACATGCGTGCACTGCCACAGTCAGGTAACCCAGGGTGACGGAGCTGTTTCGCGAATCCGGTGTCAGTCCTGTCACCTGGAGAATGAAGACCAGGCCGAGATTGAAGATCAAGAGCAATTCCATCTGGTTCATGTCTCCGCGGGACACTTTGACTGCCTGGCGTGTCACGACCAGATCAAGCACGGTGACAGCTCGATGACGGAGCAGTTGTTGACGTCCGCCAACTGCGCAACCTGCCATGGAGGCAAGCGCCATTCCATACAGGAAGCCATCTACGCCGGTACCGCCGTGCCGGGAATGGATACCAAGCCGGATGTGATGTACGAAGCGGGCGTGGCATGCGACGGATGTCACGATGATGTGCAGAACACGCAGCTTGGGAATCTGACACTCATAAGCAGAATCTCCGGAGCCAACCAGTGCGTTGATTGTCATAACAATAAAGACTACGCCGATGAGCTGGCTGCATGGCAGGAAGCGACTAAGGACATGCTCGGCGAGCTTGAGCCGGCAATGGCTGAATTGGAGACGGCGCTACAGTCTTCCGGGGCGACAACGGAAAAACTGGAAGAAGCCGGAAAACTCGCGGGATCTGCTCGCACCAAGCTCGATATGGTGGTTAAGGACGGCAGCTATGGAGCACACAACGTCGGCTATGTAATGGAAATTCTCGATAAGGTGCTCGAAGAGATCGAAAAGAGCCGGTCACTGATTGAATGAGGCATGAAACGGGAAAGATAATATGAGGACTGATGTAACGGACAAAGCGTTGCACTCTGAGTTTCGCCGCAAGGTAGAGGAGTTGAGCGGGCAGAATCTCAGCGACTGCTACCAGTGCGGCAAGTGTTCCGGAGGCTGCCCGGTACAGCCATACGTTGATGTGTCGCCGAATCGTTTAATACGTATGGTGCAACTCGGCATGGAAGCAGAAGCGCTGAGCAGCGATAGTCTTTGGCATTGTGCCGGATGCGGAACCTGCAACGGCCGGTGTCCGATGGGAATAGACATTATGCGTATCAAGGATGCAGTGCGAAAACTAACCACGGACGTACACTTTGGACGAGGGTCACGCTCTCTGGAAGCCTGGACTTTCTACCAGTCGTTTCTGGACTGTGTGCGGAATTTCGGTCGTCTCAGCGAGATTGGAATGATGGGTGGATATAACATCAACTCGGGCAGGTTATTGACGAATGTAAGAAAGGCGCCGTGGTTCATTCTGAGGAACAAGCTGGGCGTGTCACCTCACAAAATCAGGCGCATAGAGAGGTTACAGCGTGTGTTCGACCGCATTGAGGAGATAGAAGGTAAATGAAGTACGCCTATTACCCGGGATGTTCATCGGAGGGAAGTGGCGCTGAGTATGCGCACGCCAGCGAGGCGGTGCTGGAAGCTCTTGGTGTCGAGCTGGAAGAGATCGACGATTGGGTCTGCTGCGGCGCAACTCCGGCGCACGCAACGAGTCATCTTTTGTCCATAGCGCTGCCGGCCATTTCCTGTGCATCTGCGGAAAAGCAGGCGCTGGACATCTTAACGTGCTGCGCCTGTTGCCACAGCAGATTGAAGCAGGTTAATCAGCAGGTAAAGGACGATCCGGAGCTGCGCGCTAAGATCAGCGAAATCATCGAAGAGGATTACCAGGGCAGTCTTAATGTAGTGCACATTACAGAGGTGCTGGCACGCGAGGTCGGGCTTGAAACCATCAAGGCCCACGTGCGCAGGCCTCTCAAAGGTCTGAAGGTAGCCTGCTACTACGGCTGTCTGATGGCGCGCATGCCCGCGGCTCTGCTTACCGACAAGTCCGAATACCCTATGCTGCTGGACAACATGATGGAAGCATTGGGAGCCGAACCCTTGGACTGGCCCTTCAAGACCGAGTGCTGCGGAGCCGCGTTGACTTTGACGCAAACAAAGACGGTGATAAAGCTCAGTTCTGCTGTATTGCAGATGGCCAAGCAGAACGGCGCGGATGTTTTGACGGTGGCCTGTCCATTGTGCCAGGCCAACCTCGATATGTTTCAAGGGGAGGCCGAGAAATTGCTCGGAGAGCGATTGGGCATTCCCGTGATCTATTTTGTCCAGTTGATGGGTCTGGCTATGGATTTGGATCCTAAACGCTTATGCCTGGACAAGCTTATAGTGGATCCTTTTCCGTTGCTGGCCCAAAAAGGATTTGTCGACGGAGCGGTATACCTATGAGAGAGATGATTATTAACTGCCGCAATTTTGTTAAGTCGTTGTTGAGCGACCGACATAATTCAATTGGGGAATTTTAACCATGGCGCGCATGGGCGTTTTTGTTTGCTGGTGTGGGGCGAATATTGCAGAGAATGTGGACTGTGAGGAGGTGGCGCGATACGCCGGTACGTTGCCGAGCGTGGCTATCGCCCGCAGTTATAAATATATGTGCTCCGATCCCGGACAGAAAATCGTCACCGATGCGATCGAGGAACACAAGCTGACCGGAGTAGTGGTTGCATCCTGCTCGCCGCGAATGCACGAGCCGACTTTCCGTAAAGCGGCAACCACAGTGGGACTCAATGCGTACATGCTGGAGATGGCAAACATCCGTGAGCACTGTTCCTGGGTTCACAACAACCGCCGTGAAGCCACGGAAAAAGCCAAAGACCTGATCCGCATACTGGTTGAAAAAGTCAAGAGAAACGTACCCCTTAGGATCGTGCACGAAATAACTTCCCGATTTCATGGGGATAGTTCCGTCGGA
>CAZRBG010000109.1:0-11771 GCA_964598225.1 uncultured Pirellulales bacterium | reverse complement strand
CTATAATTCTAATAATGGCTACTCAGGTTGATGCGACAGCTCTCAGAGGCCTAGTCATCGAAAACGAACTGGGTGGGCCACCGATGCCAAACGTTCAGATTAGCGCAGTGGCAGGCGCCAATCCTACAGTGACCCATAGTGACGGCACGTTCAAACTGGAGTTTCCCAAAAAACAACCGGGCGACATCATACAGATTGTCGTCAGCAAGCCAGGGTATGTTGTGGTCAATGAGGTGCAGTTGCGCCGTCCGCTTCCCAAAGACCCCGATTCTGAGCCTCTTACGATCCTCCTTTGCAAGGAGGAAGTCCGTGAGGAGATGGCCCGGCGTTTCTACCAACTCAAGAATTTTGAAGCGATCGATCGAGCGTATGAGAGGCGTCTGGCGGTACTCAAGAAAGAGCGTAAGGCCGACGCGGAAGCTCTGGCCAAGCTCAGCGCCGAACGCGACCAGGCCAAGGCTGCGGCCGAGAAGGCGGCCGAGCAGCTTGCCAGACTGAAGCCGGAGCAAACCTCAGAACTCTATGAAGAGGCCACGCGTTTGTTCCTGGAGGGGGAGGTTGAAGAAGCGATAGATCTCTTGGACGAGGAGAAGCTGCGTCGCTCACTGGCGGCTGCGAAGAAGCTCAAGGCCGAGGCACAAAAGGCTATCAATCAAGCCATCCAGGGTTACCTTCTCAAGGCTCAACTTCTTGCTACACAGTTCCATTTCGACGAGGCGGAGAAAACATATCGGGTAGCCTGTGAGTCGGCACCGCGAAGTTTCGATGCCATCTTCGCGTATGCGAAATTCTGTTTGGATTCAAATCAGCACAATAAGGCACTCTCTGCCTATCAGCGCTGTTGGGAATTAGCGAGGGAAAGTGCCGATGAGGATCAAAAAGCAAGGACGTTGAATGGACTGGGTATTCTCCATTATTACCAAAATCGGATTGGCGAAGCACGGAAAGCGTACGAAGAGTCGCTGGCCAAATACCGTCAGTTAGCTGAGAATGACCCGCAAGCCTATCTTCCCTACGTAGCAAACACGCTGAACAATTTCGGTGCTCTTCAGTGTGATCAGAATCAGATGGAGGATGCTTACGAAGCTTACGAGGAGGCGTTGATGATCCGCCGTCGGCTATCTGAGCAGAATCCGCAAGCTCATCTACCTTATGTGGCCATGACCCTTAACAACCTAGGGAGTCTTCATAGCAAACAGAAACGTATGAATGACGCTCTCGCGGCGTACGACGAGGCTCTGAGGGCTTTCCGGAAGTTGGCCGAGGAGAATCCGCAGACCTATTTGCCCTACGTGGCGATTGCTCTTAATAATTTAGCAGTTCTACACCGTGACCAGAAACATACGAGAAAAGCCCAAGAGATGTGTGAGGAAGCACTGACAAAGTATCGTCAGTTAGCTGAGAATATTCCGCAAACTTATCTTCCCAATGTAGCGAACACAATGAACAACTTAGGGCTAATTCATTACGACAACAAACATATGTTTGAAGCACGCAATGCATATGAGGAAGCCCTAGCCATACAAAGACAGTTAGCTGAGCAAAATCCGCTGAGCTACCTGCCTGATATGGCGAGCACACTGAGCAACCTGGGGATTCTTTATAAGGACCAAAACAGGATAGAAGATGCTCGCAAGGCTTATGAGGAGGCACTGAACATATACGAGAGGTTTGCTAAGCAGAATTCAGAGCGGTATAACGGTGATGTGTCTCGTGTTAAACATCACCTAAGACAACTCGGCCGCGAGAAAGAGGAACCAAAGGATAGGTGATACGCTCTTTGCTTTATTTCGTTTTTAACTTCAGGAGAATTGTGTCCGGTACATTTTCCGGCCTTGGCTTTGTTGCTTCATTGATACAAACATCATATCCATTCATGCTACGCCGTAAGGTATCCTGCGGATCGTCATAAGGCGTTAAATCCAAACTTAATTGGTGCGATGCATTGCGCCCTACAGGCTACTGTAATTGACTATTGAATATTGACGATTGACTATTGTTTCTCTTTGTCATGCTTCGTGCCTTCGTGGTGAATAATAATCGAGCAATTTTCGTTCAAAACTGATGGTAGCGCGGAGTGAAAACATAAGAGCTTGAATATTTCCTTATTTATTTCCGCATAAGGGTTTATAGCGAGAATGCCGCCTACAATTATGTAGAATTTCGTTCAATTCATGCATGTAGCTCCAAATATAGAGGCGCGCCTTTTGCGCGCTTGTTTATAGACAGGATAACAGGATAAAGCAGGATCGAGGAAAGAAGAGAAAGGTAAAAGGCGGGATACAGAATACAGGAGACCTATACATTTACTATTGAATATTGACTATTGACTAATGTTGCGCTGTGCCCTCGGTGTTCTCTGTGGCCATTTGACAATTTACTGGTGTTTATTGGTGTGTAACAAAAAATGCGAAACAAATCCAATTTACTCGTTCTGCGTTCAGCGTGCTGCGTACTCCGTAAGGGATCCATAGGACTGCGACAAGTCATTCGGCTTAGGGGTTAATTTGCAAAACAAAGCCAATTCTCGGGGTGTCCAAATGCACTTAAATGCATTGTATATAAAGGCTTACATAACGTCGTGCCGACTATGGGGCCCGAAAAACAAACCCAATAGGCCGCCTTCGGCGGGAAATCCTAAGCTCTAAATCCTAAATGAATCAGTGTTAATCAGTGAAATCTGTGTCTAATTTTAAAAAACGAAGCCAATTTACCCCAAAAGTGGTAGGGGGTGTTTGTCCTGCTTACCTCGCTGCTGTGCAATAGAGACAGTCGACCCGCCTGCGGCGGGCAGAAAGTCCCTGCTACCTGCCCTGTCCGGTCGGGTTGTTACTCCCAGGCCGGCGTTATCTGGGCTGGGAGGGTTTTGCAGAGGCTCTTGATTATGTCTTTTGCGTTCTCTGCTTCTTCGGGCGTCAGGGGGAGCATGTTTTCTCCCTCGCTCATTGTCGGCGGGCCGGCCAGAGGATTGTTGAGCAGTGAATCTTCCTCGCGGCTGCACCTGGAGAACGAGAACATCTGCGAGACGCCCTTTTTGCCGCGGCCGGTCTCGCTGGCGAGCCACAGGGTGCTGCCGTCCTCGACGCTGATCATCTTTGCCGTGATTGTCGTTTGCTCGTCGAAGTGCGGTATCCGGATCGCCAGAACCGCCGGCACGTCCAATATCAAGCCGACGTCGACGGCCTTCTCGATATTCGATAGATCCTGGACTTCGGCCTCCTGCTGGTGCAACTGGGCCCTGACCTGCTCGCGGTCGATGGGGGCGTAGCCTTTCTCCAGCAGCTCCATGGAGAAGAAGTCGGCGATTTGATCCTTCGCGACCTCGCTTGTAATTGCGCCCTCGACCGATACGATCGCGACCTTGTCAACGCCGGTAAAATCGTAATCGATCTGCGACGAACTCTGTCGCGATCTCATGCAGCCGCCGATCAGCAGGGCGGCGACAGCTAATACATACATAATGCTTCTCATAATTTACCTCTCCCAAATCTGGATTCCCGCCCCTGCCTTCGCAGGGGTGACATTCCTCCGCGTGAATGACAACGCAAAGAGCGATAAAGAGCCGCCCCAAGCGAAGCTTGAGGCTGCCATCCTACTTCATTTTGCATGGGCTACATCGGATTGTAGTTTGCATCGGCGTAGCCCGGCTGCTTTTGCGGCCGATTGGGCCATTTCAGCGAGTCGAACAAGAATTCGGTCGCCTGACGGATCATCACCGACGGCATGCACGGGCACATTTCCAGCGAGCCTATCACGTCGTTGTCGTACTTGTTGAGCACTTCCAACAAGTAATCCCATTGCTGCCGGGGCATCCCGCCCTGCAGGCCGGGCGGCTCGTGATCGTCCATCTGGCCGTAGTTGTCGGTCAGGTGCAGGACCGACGTTCTCGGCGCCAATTCGTCCACGTACTGCCTGAAAGAATGCTCCCCGTCCAGCCGGGCGTAGCCGGTGTCCAGGCAATAGCGGATCGATTCGAATCTCTCGCCGGCCTGCTTCAGGATCGGCAGCGGGCCTGTTTCGATACACAGCCTGACGTCGCGTTCATCGGCCAGCTTCACTACGTCCTCAGCAAAGTCGCAACCGTTAAGATCATGCTCGACGGGGATGCCGAGATTTCGCAGGTCCGCGACTATACAGGCGCCGAGCAGGCCGGCACATTCGATTTGCTCTGCCCACTGCTCCGGCGTCGGATTATCATTTCGCGACCGCATTACCACTTCCATACCTTCGGTGGCCTCGGCCAAACGCCCCCAGTTGCGCCGGTCGTACCGGCACTCGGTCTGGCTCTTTATGTTGGGCCACAGCTCGATGCCGAAGCCCAGTGATGCGAGGAACTGGCACTCCTGCTCGAATGAAAGAGGGTGCTCCCGTCCCCAGAATACCATCGTGGAAACTACATACTTAATGCGCATCATTCCAACTCCGTCTCAACGCCACAAACGTATCCATATTCCAAGGTGCAAACAGTACTATATCGTAATAAAACAGCGATAAATTCACTGTTTATTGCGAATCAGAGCATTTTTTGCCGGTTTAATCCTAACCTGCCCGGCGCCGGCGGGACAACAACGCCGCCGAGCGATCCCGTAGCGAGTAAGGTATCAAGAAATCGACAGTTTCAGACTTGCCCCGGCAAGCCAGTTGGGATTGATCTGCAATTTTGAAAATTCTGTGCTAAAAACGTTACATAATGCATCAGCGCCGGCACATAACTATAGAAAATCTTCCAAATCAGCGCCTCTGCTTTCTCCATTCTGACTCCTTCCAGCAGAGGCCTTTTTGCACTCGAAGGAACTATTTCTTATGCTTTAGTCTGGAATGCGGGGTTCTTAATCCGATGGTCCGACTGAATGTGCGGGCCCGCTACTTCTATGAGAGGGGGAAAACGATGAAACGGGGCGTTACAGTTGCAGTTCTCATGCTACTGGCGGTTGCGGCCGGCTGTGGCCGGGCGAAACAAATCAAAGTAACCTACAAATCGGATCCGCCCGGCGGTACTCTCTACAGGCAGGATGGCGAGTTCCTGGGTCTGTGCCCGAAAGTCCTTTGGTACGACGTCGACAATGAGGACTATGAAAGCGGATACCTCGAGGCAAAGGGTCTGATAATGCGCTGGCCCGACGGCCCGGAAAAAAGAAGCGACGACCTGATCCGAATCACCGCCAACGGCACCAATCGCCAGGTAGTATTCACCCAACCCAAAATAACCGCCAGCGCCGCCGATACGTCGTCAGAGTAGGAACAGGTAATTATACAAGCCAGAAGATCAGAAGGAGTAAACCGGCGCGGCTGTCGCACCCTGCGGATTCAGGCACATTACCTGGGCTGAAAAACAGCTCTGGCGCGGTCGGCAAACGGCTTGAAACTTCGTTGGCAGCGATCGCACAAGATTTCGATATCTATCGTATCTGAAACTCGGGCATACATTTCACTCTGAGGTATCTGACTGCCGTGTTCGGCGAGCAGACCCGCACACCGCTGTTTTGGATCACGGATGTTTATGCAAGCAATATTTGCCTGTTTCGCCATAATTCAAAGGAAACTTACCAGCCAAAGCGATTATTGTGCATGTCCATACTAATGTCAACATTCTTATCACCAAAGATGTTGCCCGGGCGCACTTCTTGTCTATCTTATGGTCTGCGCATCGATCCGATTGGGTAGCAGAATCTACTGGCATCAGGTGGAGCGACTGTGGTATTATGGGCGTCCGGAATCATTAGGAGATTACTTGCAGATGATCATGTCAAAGATTGCAGGGTGGGGCTTGCCCCACCATCCAAAATCAGCGGGCCGGGACCGATTCTGTGTGCCGGGATTAATATTGTTGCTGGTTTCTCTCGGCTCGCTCTGTCAGGGTAAGGTTCTGCCGCATCGGTGGGTTTTTGTATCGCGCTCGCTGCGGAGCGACGGCGATGTCGCGGATATCCGACGGATAGTGGAAACCGCCGCCGAGTCGGGGCTCAACGGCATGGTCCTGTCAGCCGGCCTCGACAGGCTCGACCGCCAGCGCCCGGCTTACTTCACCCGGCTCGAACAGGTGCGAAACATTTGCAAGCGGGGTAATATCGAGATAATCCCGAACATTTTCTCGGTCGGCTACGGAGGCGCAATTCTCGGGCACAATAAGAACCTCGCGGCGGGGTTGCTGGTCAAAGATTCTCTGTACGTTGTTGAAGACAACAGCGCTCACTTAGTTCAGGATTCCCCGGCGGCTATCAAAAACGGCGGCTTCGAAGAATACGAAGGCAACCTTATGGTCGGTTACCGATTCCACGACAGACCCGGTGATGTCTCGTTTGCGGATAATGCGATCTACAATAGCGGCGGGACGTCCCTGAGGTTCGAGAACTTCGGCAGATACGAGGGGGGCCACGCCAGGGTGATGCAGGAAATCGAAGTTAAGCCGCAGCGCTGCTACCGAGTAAGCTGCACGGTCAGGACAAAAGCTCTCGAGGCCGACAGCCCTTTTCGTATCCAGGTACTGACTTCGGATGGGCGGAATCTTGCGCCGTGGGACCCGGCAGTGCCTTCGACTACCGACTGGCGAAAGGTCGAGATGGGTTTCAACAGCCTGGAGTACGACAAGGTCAGGATTTACGTCGGCGTCTGGCGTGGCGTATCGGGCCGGTTCTGGATCGACGATCTTCAGGTCGAAGAGGTAGGCCTGCTGAACGTTCTTCGCCGCCCGGGCACGCCGGTTACGGTACGGTCGGAGAGCACGGGAACCGAGTACATCGAGAACGAGGATTATGCCGAGATAGCAGATACCGAACTAAATTTCAGATTCGACCACGACTGCCCAAGTATAGAGATACTGCCGCAAAGCAGAATCGAAAACGGGCAGCGCCTGCGAGTGAGCTACTATCACGGACTGGCGATTAACAGAGGCCAGGTCACGGCGTGCATGTCCGAGCCGGAAGTTTATGAGTACTGGCAAAGACAGGCCCGACTCCTGCACGAGCGGCTGGCCCCAAACAAATATCTTCTGAGCATGGACGAGATAAGGGCCGGAGGCGCCTGTCGGGCGTGCAAAGAGCGCGGGCTGACCATGGCGCAGATACTCGGCGATTGCGTCACGAGGCAGGTCGAGATAATCCGAAGCGTGAATCCGGATGCCGAGATTTTGATTTGGTCGGACATGTTCGACCCGAACCACAATGCTCACGACGATTATTACCTGGTAGACGGCGACTTCACCGGCTCGTGGAATTATATCCCGGAGGACCTGACCATCGTCTGCTGGTACTACGACAAGCGAGTTGAGAGTCTCGGATTCTTTTCGTCGCTGGGTTTCAGGACTCTTGCAGGTGCTTACTACGACGGCGATACTCTCGAGAATCCGAGAGGCTGGCTGGAGGTGCTGGACAGGACGCCAGGCGCAATGGGAATCATGTATACAACGTGGCGAAACAAATACGAGCTCCTCGCCCCATTCGGTGAGCTTGTGAGTGACCGGTAGAAAATGTAGGGTGGGGCTTGTCCCACCACGGGGGGTGTTAAAACGTATTGCGGTGGGGCAACCCATTCGACTTCGCTCAGGGCAGGTCCCACCCCACCTGGAGACATTACTATGAAACGACTTAACCTTATTCTTTTTGTCGGCGCATTTTGCTGCATGAGTGTTTCGCACGCAGCCGAGGATGGGTTCGAACCGCTTTTCGGCAGAGATGGCCTCGAGGGCTGGAAGGTCAGCGACTGGTCCGATTTGCGCAGGCCGCAAAGAGTTCCGGGCAAGCCCTGGGAACTCGAGGACGGCGTTCTTCGCGGGCTGGGCAAGCGGACGTGGATCATGTCGCCGGATGAGTACGGCGATTTTGTTCTCAAACTCGAGACCAAAATAACACGCGGCAGCAACGGCGGTATAGGGCTGCGTTTCCCGCCGTATGGCGATCCGGCTTATACGGCGATGGAGATTCAGGTTGTCGACCATGAAGTCTACTATCGTGGCCGCTCTCAGCCGAAGCAGCGGACTGGATCGATCTACGACGAGATCGCCCCGAGCAGCGACGCCGTCAAACCGCCCGGTGAGTGGAACTCGTGGGAAATTACTGCGCGCGGCAATCACCTTAAGATCGTGCTCAACGGCGAGAAGATTATCGACGTCGATCTGTCGAAGGAGACCAGGGCCCGCCAGCAGAAAGGTCCTCCTCTGGCCGAACGGCCGCTCAAGGGCCACATCGGATTCCAAAATCTCAACGGTTCAATCACATTACGCAACATCCGAATCAAGAAGCTCGACGCCGAAACGGCGGACTTTGTGCCGCTATTCAACGGCAGAAACCTCGACGGCTGGGTAAACGTCAACTGTGCGCCGGAGACGTGGCAGGTGGAAAACGGTATGATCGTCTGCTCCGGGGTTCCTACCGGGGTCTTGAGGACCGACAGGCATTACGAGAACTACGTGCTGGAGCTGGAATGGCGCCATACGAAAAAAGGCGGCAACGCCGGCCTGTTCATCCATTCCGATCCCGTAACTGCCCCGGGCCAGCCTTTCACGCGGTCGATCGAGGTGCAGATCATGGACGGCAATGCCGGCGATATGTTTTCGATTCACGGCGCGACTATGAGACCCGACAAACCTCATCCGAGGGGCTGGTCGCGTTCGCTGCCTGCCGAGGACCGGATGAATCCCACCGGCCAGTGGAATCACTACCGTGTCGAGAGCAGAAACGGAACGGCTACGCTGGCGGTAAACGGCAAAGTCGTCACTCGCGGCTACGACCTCAATCCGCGCAAAGGCTATATATGCCTGGAATCCGAGGGCAGCGAGATACATTTTCGCAGTATTCGCATTCAGGAGCTGCCAGGCTCCAGTCCGCCGCCGGAGATGGTCGCGAAGGAGGCCGAGGGATTCCGCTGCCTCTATAACGGGCTCGATCTTCGCGGCTGGAAGAACGCGCCGGGCCACGAAGGTCACTGGCAGGCCAAGAACTGGATTCTGGACTACGACGGCAAGAGCGAGGCGAAGGACAAGCACCTGTGGACGCAGAAAGAGTTCGGCAACTTCGTGCTGATTGTGGACTGGCGCCAGCCGCGAAAGCCTCGACCGGAACAAGCGCCGGTGATATTGCCGGACGGCAGTGAAGCGAAGGATGCAGACGGCGAGATCAAGACAGTCGAGGTAATGGACGCCGGCGACAGCGGCATATATCTTCGCGGCACGGCCAAGAGCCAGATAAATATCTGGAACTGGCCCATCGGCTCGGGCGAGATTTGGGGCTATCGCAAAGACCGGTCAATGCCGCCAGAGGTGCGCCGAGGCGCGACGCCATTGGTCAAGGCCGACAATCCGCCGGGGCGCTGGAACCGTTTTGTCATTACCGCCGTCGACGATACGGTGACAGTAGTGCTAAACGGCAAGACAGTGATCGATAAGGCCACACTGCCCGGAATCCCGACGAAAGGCCCAATCGCACTCCAGCATCACGGCGACCCGATACAATTTGCCAATATCTATATAAAGGAATTGAACTGAAAACGGCCTTTGGCGTGCAGTACACACCCTGCCGAGAGGGCGGTAACCTCAATCCCGGATATTCGCGACGCGGCGGTCGGGGTGTGGGCCTGTCCGCCAATGCCAGGGTACGCCGAACAGAAGGCAAACCTCAATTGCTCGGAAGGCCCTCGAGGTTTTTCTTGACTTGTTCGATGTAGAAACTGTTGGGGTACAGCTCTACGAACTTTTCCAGATTCGTCCTTGCCTGCTCGAAGAACTTCCGCCGGAATTCGGTGTTGTCCGGATCCAGTCGATGCCCCATGCCGATCTGCAGCAGGCCAAGCTCGTACAGTGCGAGCATCCCACCGTCGGTCTTGCTGTGTTCGGCGTGCAACTCGGCGAGTTTCTCGGCTCGAGTATGCTCGTCGTCGATGAGTTTTGCCTGGGCCAGCAGGATGTTGTCGCGCAGTTTATCATCAGCATCGGTTTGCTCGAGCAGCCCGTCGAGGTGCTGGGCGTAGTCGGTTGCGTGCGGGTTGAGCATTACGAACTTGGCAAGCCTTTCGATCGATCCGGGATCGTCCGTTCGGTTCTCCGTGCTGATAAGCAGTTGTACTCGATCCAGCCTCATCCGCAGCTCTTCGAGCTTTGACAGCGTTAATGCGGTATCGGCGGGCTTGCGGAATAGCCCGAAAAGCCCGCTCGAAGAAGAGCTTTCGGCTTCTGAAAGTCTGGTTTGGACGCCCGCCAACATAACCTGAGCTTCGGCGAGCAGCTCCTCCGCCTGCCCGAACGCCCTCTGGCCCGCGTAATATTTGGCCAGACGCCAGCGCGCTTCGAGCGACTCCGGACTATTGTCGAAATCCCGGAACAGCATCCACCACGTCTTCCGCGCACGCTCGTGAGGATAGTCGCTGTAGAAGTGCAGCACCTCCTTTTGTACGAGCAGCTCGGTGTCCGGGGCGTATTCCTGCACCATCGCCTTAAAGTAGAGCACTATCGGTATCCGCCGGCTGTCGGGACGAATGGAGATAAACGTGTCGTACTCCTCGATAAGTTCGGTTTTCTTTTGTTGATATTTCAGGCTTTCGGGAACTATGAACCAATGGGGCCAGCGCCCGCGGGATTGCAGCTTTTCCTGCATTACCCTTTTGAGTTCCGCACGCCTGGCTATCGGGTCGGGAGGATAGGATGAATCTTCGAGGTATTCCTGAGTGGCCGAATCCTGTATCGTAGCGTCAAGAGCTTCGCTGATACTGCGGTCGTGAAACATCTCGACGTGCTCGGGATTCTTGTTTGCAACATAGAGATTGTAGTCCAGCTCGTCGAAACCAATCGCTTTCTCGAACACGACGAGAGCGATAGTGAGCGTGAGTGTAGTGAAAATCGCCGTCAGACCCGGCTTGTAGCGGGTGTAGTGACCGATGCCCAGAACCAATCCCGCTATAATAAGCGCATCGAGCCAGGCGCAAATCCAGGGCGTGAACGAGACTCCCCATTTGATTGCCTCGACCCCTTGAGCCCCGCCGAAATACGCCCAATAGATAAGCTGCGGCGCCGCACACAGCGCTATGGCGATAAAGCGCGAGCGAAAGCGAAGCGGCCGGCACGCAACCGCGACGCAACTGATAAGCAGACAGAGAGCAAAGCCGGGCAGATTGGCGAAAAAGAACACCATCAGAATAAGCGGTACGCTGTAGCGAAAACTCATTAATTGAGATATCAACATCGGTACCACGGCCAGAACGCCCATGAGCAAACCCAATACGACAATCTGCCACGGGTACTCGAAGATGCTTACGCCCGCAGTAATGTACTCACCCAGCCGCCAGGACGCCGGATCCATCGAGGTCTGCGCATCGAACGACCAGAAGTTGCCCGTGACGATCTTCGACCAGACCAGACAGGTCACGCCGAAAGCCGCCAGAGCCAGCAGCCAGCATATCTGGACGTTCTTGTGGCTGTAGTGAAGAGTCGGGCCGACGGCCATGAAAGACTTCTGGACGGCAATCGGCGCCTTCTCCGTCCCCTTATCACTCATAAGCCTCACTTTCGATGATCGTTATACGCTGCAATTCGCATATCAGTATATATCCGAAATGCAGAAGCCGCAAGGATTTAATGCAAGCGCAATGGACGCGAAATATTTTACTCTTATCGGTATATACTCGGTAAAAAGAGCCGATAGAGATTAGTCAGCTTAAAAGAGAGGCTAACAGCGAACCATCGGCAACACAAGTAACAGAGGCTAACCCAAGGCGCCTCTTTAGACTTAGGAACTGGACTTTTGCAATTTAGGCCAACTCTAAATGCAGCTTGATTTTTTGAAAAC
>CAZRBG010000108.1:0-12468 GCA_964598225.1 uncultured Pirellulales bacterium | reverse complement strand
CTTAAATATCTTCTGAAGATCATGGCCATTACGTGCATTTAGTTGCTTTGTCTCTCGACCGCGACAAGATGTTCGTTGCCGCGTACGATTTCGACGGCAAGGAGGTCTGGTCAGTTCGCCCGGGAGTGTTTTCGAGCATGCACGGCTACTGCTCCAGCCCCGTCCTGTGGAAGGACAAGGTCTTACTCAACGGCGACCACGACGGTCCGGCTTATCTGGTAGCCCTGAAACGCAGTAACGGCCAGACCATCTGGAAGACGCCGCGGCCCAACAATACTCGCAGCTACTGCCCGCCGATCGTCCGCACCATCGACGGTCGAAACCAGATGATACTCTCCGGCAGCCTCTGTGTTGCCAGCTACGACCCGGACACCGGCAAGCAGCACTGGATGATTGACGGCCCCACAGAGCAGTTCGTCGCCTCGCCCGTTTATAACGGCGAACTGCTGTTTATGACGTGCGGCTTTCCCGACCGCTTCGTTCAGGCGATCCGCCCGACCGGCAGCGGCAACGTCACCAAAACGCACGTCGTCTGGCAGATAGAAAAGGACTGTGCGTACGTACCCGGCCCCATCGCGATAGGTCCTTACTTTATGGGCATATCGGACACCGGCGTGGCAAAGTGCTACGAGGCCGCTACCGGCAATATCCTCTGGCGAGAGCGTCTCGGCCCGCACTTCAGCGCTTCGATTGTAGCCGCGAACGGCCTGGCCTATTTCCTCTCCGATAAGGGTGTAATGACAATCGTCAAGCCCGGGCCGAAATTCGATGTTATTGCCCGCAACGATATAGACGAAGACATGCGAGCCTCGCCCGCTATCAGCAACGGCAAAATCTTCCTCCGCGGCGTCAAAAACCTCTACTGCATCGGCAAGTAAGGAATCTAGCCAGGGCCGTTAAATTTTTGCCCCTTTCTTCATGCCGAACGTCGATTGCTTTGGCTTTCTTTCAATGCACGTGCTCTTCGAGTCTTTGCGCATTTGGAAAGAGAATGTTGTTTTCCAGGTGAATATGCTCGTGCAAGTCCTTTTCCAGGGCGTCGAGACCCTCGAAGAGAGCCGCAAAGGATGAACAGGCATCCTCAGGCAAGCTGTAGTCGCTTGTGATCCGGCGCATCTCGGCCAGGCATTGCCCTGCCACATCGTGTTCGTGCTCCATCTGGCTTATTGGATTGCCTATCGACCCACAATGCACCTCCGGGACCGGTCCCCGGCCCTGGCCGAAGGCCTCCATCTGTCGAATCAGAGGAAACAATATCTGCTCTTCCTTGGCCAGGTGCAGTTCAATATCCGTCTTGAGGGCGGTATAATTGCCCTTGAGATGTTCGAGCATTTCCCCGTGCCGTTCCCCGTGGGCTTGAATAACCTTGTCCAGCAGGCCGGCCAAACGCGGCAGTTGCTCTTTCATAAAGACGTGATGCGTCTGTTCTATGTGGTCGACCAACTCAGTCGATGAGGTGCCGCTCCAATCTTTGACAGATGCGGCGTCCTTTTCCGTACTTTCCACGGCTTCAGTCAGATCCGCCAGTACTTTGTCAATGGCCAGACCGGCTTGCTCTGCGGCCTGGTTCAAAGGGACTTTCCCACCGCAGCAGTAATCGATGCCGAGCGTCTCTAACAATTCGCGTGTTTGCGGAAACTTAACTACGACGTCTCCGACCGGCATGTTTTCGTTTAGTTCAGCATTCATGTGAAAGCTCCTGTTTATTCTGAAAATGTTCTCGTTAATTTTAATCGATGGTATGTTACGTTTGTATGTCATACTCTGCCTCCGGCTTCTTGTTCTTGCCGGAAGGGACTTCTGATTCTGTGCCGATTTTTTCCACCATCCCGATATCGCCCAAGATCAAGTACATGCATGGGATCGCCAGTAGCACCAAGACCGTGCTCGCCATCAATCCGAATGAGGTGCTGATGACCAAGGGGATCAGTATCTGCGCTTGAAGGCTTTGCTCGAACAGTAAAGGCAGCAAACCGGCAATTGTGGTGGTCGATGTCAACAGGACCGCCCGGAATCGGGTCCTGCTGGCCTGCGCGGCGGCCTCGTGTACGGACGTCCCTTCTTTTCTGGCGTTTTTCAGGAAGATAACCAATAGAATGGAATCGTTGACCACAACCCCGCCCAGGGCGATGAACCCCAGCAAACTCGGCATGCTGATGGGCACGCCCATCAGGCCGTGTCCCCAAACGACACCGATCAGCGAAAAAGGAATGGCCACCATCACGATGAGCGGTTCTGTATAGGTTCTGAACTGAAAGCTGAGCAGGATGAAAATCCCGATAAGCCCTATAAACAAGGCGCCGAACATCGATTTTCGGGTAGCGTTGGTTTCTTCGAGAGATCCGGCAATTGCCAGTTTCAAAGCCGGGTATTTCCGGTTGAACTCGCTGAGATAGGTGTTGCGAAAAAGGCTCATCAGTTCGTTGGTGTTTATCAGGCGGGTATCCACATCGCCGCGCAGGGTCACCGCCCGCATACCGTTGAAGCGGGCGATTCGCGCCCATCCCTTTTCCATTTCCCATGTGACCACCGCTCTCACCGGAACCTGTTTCCCGTCGGCCATAACAAGGTTGAAGTTTTCAATGTCGTGCAGGTCGTTCCGATCCATGCCGGCCAGACGGACCTCTATCTCGTAGGACTCCGGACCGACCTGGATTTCATCGGCCTCAAGCCCTTGAAATGCGGCACTCAGTTGGCGACCGACATCTGCCGCGTCGATTCCGATGCCGTAAGCATCTTCCCGCATACGCATGCGAATCTCGGGTTTGCCGGCCCTGAGATCATCAGCAAGGTTCACCACGCCGTTGAATTGGCCGAACCAGCCTTGTAAGTCTGTGACGGCTCTTTTCATCTCATCCAGGTCTTTGCCCCGGAGACGCACTTCGATGGGCCGGCCTCCGGGTCCGAATCCCGGCTCGCCCAGGGTTAGGCTGAGCACGTCCGGCGGGTTGCCGATTTCCTTGCGCCAGGCGGCCAGATAGGCCTCAATCGTTCCGGACCGTTTTTCCGCTGTCAGCAGGTCCACCGTGATAGTGGCCACATGGGGTCCGTTTTCGAAGGCTTCGGTGTTCAGGTTGTACTGAACATAGGCGTTTCTGATCAGGTCCTGGTCATCCGGCTGATCCGGCTTGAAGCGTTGATTGGTCTGGTCAAGGGCGGCTAAAATATGCTCAACGGTTGTCTCGGTTCGCGAAAGCGGCGTTCCCTGGGGCATCAGAATCCGGGCCATGACAACGTCGCCCTCCAGATCGGGAAATCCCTGGAACTTTATCTTGCCGGACGCCACCATGCCTAACGAGAGAATGAACATCCCGATCAACGAAGTCAGAAACAGGTAACGCCACTTAAGCAGCACCTCGACAGTACCGCCCAGCACACGGTCGCGCATCCAGTCGAAGAAGGCATCGAAGCGCTTTCTGAAACGGTTCGTCTTGTTCAGGTCGAAGCCGTGCATGGCGTGATTGATGTGGGCGGGCAGAATCCAGAAGGCCTCGATCAGGCTTACACCTAAGACCAGGATCAACATCATGGGAACCACCTTGAGGACTCTGCCGATTTGCCCTTCAATAAAGGCCAGCGGCCCCAGAATGCAAACCGTCGTAATGAAAGAAGATATGACGCCTGCCGCCACCTCCTTAGTGCCGTCCACAGCGGCAGCAGCCGGCGATTTGCCACGTTGCCGGTGGGCCATGATATTTTCCGCGATGACAATGGCGTCGTCCATCAGCAAGCCGAGGGCCATCAACAGGCCGACCATGGTAAACATGTTGATGCTCAGACCCAAATGAGGGACAAGAACGAAAGCGCCCAGAAACGAGACCGGCAGGCCCATTGCCACCCAGAAGGAGATTCGAACATTGAAGAACAGCCACATTGTAGCAAATACCAGCAACAACCCCTGAATGCCGTTTGTGACGAGCATGTTGAGACGGTCTTTGAGAATGTCCGTCTCGTCCCGGGTGATCGTCAATTGAATCTGCGGATGACGCTTGCGCTCGTCTCTCACGAAGTCTTTTACCTTCTGAGCCACGCGAATCGCATCCTGGTTTTTTGTCTTCTCGATTCTCAAAAGGGCGCTTCGCCGGCCGTCTTTCATGATTTTTTCTTCATCGAGTTCGAATGTATCCTCGACTTCTGCAATGTCGCCCAGGTGCAGTTCTCCGCCTTGCGGGGTGGCCAGAATTGTGAGGTTCTCCAAAGCTTCGGGCGTGCGACGCTGATCGACAAAACGGAGCAGGATTTCTCTTTCACGGGTTTCGATAGTGCCCAGCGGAATGTCCCTGCTCTGAGCGGCGATGCGCGCCGCCACCTCGGCGGCGCTTATTCCTATGCTGCGCAGCGCCGCGTCGGACAGGGAAACCCGCAACTGGTGCTCGGAAAATCCCTCGATGATCACCAGTGAAACACCCGCTTCCTGCATTCGGTCCTTCAGATCTTCACAATAGGCCTTAAGGTTCGAAACGCTCACAGGCCCGGAGACAAGCAAAGACAAAACAGGATCGGTCCTGCCGAGTTCGGAAATGACGGGGCGCTCTACTTCCTGCGGGAAATCATCGATGGCATCGACCCCGGTTTCGATATCGCTCAAAAATGTCTGGATATCGCCGTCGGTGCTCATTTCAACGATAATCGATGCGATTCCCTCCCGCGCATCGGCGCGCACTTCCGTCACAAAATTGATTCCGTCAATGGCGTCCTCCACCCGTCGGCAGACGACCTCCTCGACCTCCTGTGCGGTTGCCCCGGGATAGCGGATGCGAACCTCAACCTCTGTAGGCACGAAATCGGGCTGGGTTTCCCGCAGGATGCGCGGCGCGGTCAAACCGCCGGCAACCAGAAATGCGATCATCAATAAATTGGCCGCAGTGGGATGTCGAGCGAAAAAACTAATCACCGTTTTGTCCCCTTTCCCTGACTCAGGGCTATCAAGCGTTGCTCCAAGCTATCATCAACCACAGGCAGGACTTTCATGCCTGCGATGGCCGGGGCGGGATCGGACACCACAACAGTTTCTCCGCCGGATAGTCCTGACTTGACGACAACAAACTCCGGCTGGGTGAAATCCACAACCACTTGCTTCTTTTGCAGTCGATCTTCCCGGTTTACGATGAATACGCCGCCGTCGTGAATAGCGGCCCTGGGAACAACCACGCTCGCTGCTCGTGCAGGGGCTTGAAGTTCCACCCGGCAGAACATACCCGACGCTAACGGCGGGCGCACGCCGGGTACGGCTTTCTCGTAGGGACGTTCAACGGTTGCCACCACCTTCATTTCCCGGGTTTTCAGGTCCACGGTCTCACGGAATCTGTCAATCCGACCCTCCCATTGGGCCGACCATTCGCCGCTTTGCAGGGTGACAAAGACATTGACGTTCTCGAATAATTGTTCGAATGCACCTGTGTCCAAGCCTGGTTGAAACCGTGTGCGCATCTCTTCGATCAAGAGATTTCGCAATTGTTCAATCCGGAATCGGGCTTCGACTTCGGTGACATCGGTGCCGTGGGCTTTGAAGAGCCGCTGACCCGCCTGTACGAACTGTCCGGCTTCGATATTGACATCGCTGAGCCTGCAATCGTACGGCGCACTGATGGTCGTTTTGGCCAGATCAATTCGCGCTTGTTTAAGATCGGATTGATGTGCGGCGAGGGCTGCGTTCAAAGCCTTTCGCTTTGCCGGGATTAACGCCAGGGTATTTTCCAACTGCTGAACAACCTGTTTTTGCTGAAGAAAAGCTCTTTCTTCGCGGTCCACTTCATCCGGAGCGATGGCATCGCCCTCTAACGCTCCAACCTTGCGTTCGAGCGATTTTCGAGCCAGTTCCAAAGATTGTTTCTCGATCTCAATCAGTCTCTTTGTGTTGTTCTCGTCTTCGGAAAGCTCTTTGATTTTGGCCCGGCTCTCTTCAACACTTGCCTCCAGGCGGGCTATAGCCAGCTCGTATTCCGTGGAATCTATTTGGACTAACACGGTTTTTGCACCTATTATTTCACCGGATTTCAAGTGCGGATGTACGGAAGAGACCGAGCCTTTGACTTCTGCGACCGCCTCCCATATCCGTCGGGGTTCGGCCGATCCATAGCCAATAGCTCGAGGAACCAGGTTTACAGAAGGCGCCTCGATGACCCGAAGCGATTTTATTGATTCCTGCTCCTGTTTTCGTACTGGGCCGGTTTTAGTTTTGACCATGTAGACGACGGCTATCAATGCCAGCAGAATCGGCAGGAAGATAAGTGACCGTTTGGCGTGTTTCTTGACGCTCTTTTTCATGATGGTACAGGTCTCCGAGCTATGTGCTTCTCAGCCATGCTCTTTGCCGGCTCGCCCTGCTTGCGGACTTCCAGCACCTGCCGGAACAGGTCTTTGATTTCCCGCTCATCTTCCGGCAGAACCCACTTGAGAACCGTCGTTACATCCTCGGCTGCCAGCGCTGCCCGAGCATCGGTGATAACCGGCCCGTCCCTCGTGTCGCAGTGGGCGTTTGCGGGGGAAGCGACGACCATTGCTATACTGACACTTACGAGCATCAACAGAATTTTTTTGACGTTCATGATGATCTTCTTTCAAAATCAGGCGTTTTATGTTCCCGGAGCGGCTATCATTAACCTTAATGATTTCCAAAGAGCCGCCCCCTCTTTCTCCAGATCAAACGCGTACCCGCTGAGGCGCCAGCGGGTTACCAGAAAGCGCGAAGAGCCCATAATGATTCGTGCCAGGTCCTTTGCGGGAATGTCGCGGCGGCATTCCGCCCGGCCTCTACTCGAGCGCAACAGAGTCAGCATGTGCCCTTCCACCGTATCCATAGTTCGAGCCACACGCTCAGACAGGCGAGGATCGTGACGGAAGATTTCTTCGGCAAAGACCACCGACGCCAGGGCCGGCTGTGCCGCGAAGTTGCCGAATACCCCCTCGTAGACCGCCTGAATCTGATCCAGAACAGCCTGATCGCCCCTTGTGCTTTGCTCGAAAAGCCGATTCATATTCGCTTCCAGCCGATCGAGGATAGCGACCAGGATATCCAGCTTGCTGCCGAAATGACGATACAACGCAGGTTCGGTCACGCCCACAGAATCAGCCAGATTCTTGGTAGTTAAGGCCGCGATTCCACCATCGGAGAGCAGTCTGATAGCCTCAGTAACGATTTGCTCGCCTCTTTCGGTCAGAGTTTTCATTCAAGATTCTCCATGACTCTTTCAGTTTCCGAGCCAAAAAACCAATTTCTATTAGTCCGGATGTCATAAATCCGGCCTCGATCAATCAATGTGTTAGTTAATACTAACTAACCACGACCTACGCATCCAAATGTTTGAGGTTCGACATTTCTTGATATTTTTTGAGAAATGACAGGATTCGCCGGATATTGATTGAGCAGATTGCCCCTGTGATTCGCCGGTGGGCTAACTGTTGTTTTCCAGCCAACGGCCGGACGCGTCTTGTGAACCTTGTTGAACTGATTGCTTCACTTGATTTGCGCAACAGGTGGGGCCATATATAAGCCAATCGCCCGGCTGCCTAACGAAAACGGTGCTTACGGGCCGATAAATAAAGATGGGCCGGCTTGAACTCGGCCGGATGCTGTAGAAGAGTTGATATTCGGCAAGTAGCAAAGAAAGTACTGACATAATGGAGCCCGACAAATGGATTGCCTCACTATCCTCGCACAGGCAAGCGGAAACGGAAACGGAAACGCCGAAGAAGCGGCGGCATCGGAGGGAATCGTCCCGATCGAGTGGTTTTGGCAACAGATTACTACGCTGGAGTGGCTTCAGGCCGTAACGTTCATATCGTTCGGTGTGGTCTGTCTGTTCTACGGATGGCGCGTCTTCAAGATACTGGTCGTCATCAATTTCGGGCTGTTTGGCTTGATTCTGGGAATGAAAGTCGCCGAGAAGCTGGTCGGCATGAACCACCAACTCATGGGCGGCCTGATCGGTATGGGAGTGCTGGCGGTGCTGTCGGTGCCGCTGATGCGATGGGCGGTGTGTATTTTAGGTGCTGCGGCGGGCGCTATATTCACATCGGGAATCTGGTATGCTGTCGGATTGCCCGAGCAGTATATATGGGCGGGCGGGCTTATAGGACTGGTCGCCGGCGGGATGATATCTTTCATTATCTTTAAGGTCGCCGTGATATTATTTTCCAGTCTATGGGGCAGCGGCCTTATTGTGGTCGGATCGCTGGCGCTTCTGTACATAAACCCAAAAACCTCGGACCTCGTTCAAAAACTGGTGTTTCACCGCAAGTGGTTCCTTCCTTTGGCGCTTATGGTGCCGACGATTATCGGCTTCATCCTGCAGCACAAGTTCCTTAAAAGCTCCAAGGACTGGGACCTCTGATGTCGAAGGCCGTGCTGCGATATTGGGCTTATTGGCCGTTGCTCGACAGCATCCGCGTGATTTCGGTTTTGCTCTCCCATTTGTGCGAGTCGATGCCGTCCGAGAGAGTCCCCTTCGAGCAGCAAATGTCGCGGATTATTCTCCCTAAGAATCTTAAAATACACATACGATACCTGTAATACCTCCAAAATCTTTTCATCTTTCCTCTATATGTCTCAACCCTTCCGAGAGTGTCATGATAGTGACATTGAGAAGGCGGGCCGGACGATATTGCCCGGCGCCGACCCAATGCTCTCCCTCTCGCTGACTCGCTCAACCAGCGTTTCTTTTTCTGTGAAACAGCCTGACCACGCCGCCGAGATCCGGCAGAACAGTCACACCGGTGCTGCACATGGCACACCAGGAGACACCGCGGCCACTGTGACGATCGTGGAAGCTGTTTGAAACCTTTTCATCTCCCTCTCCGCTAATTGCCCAATACATCGTATTGCTTACTGCGGAACAACCATTACAAGCAGGCGGTTAGCCGCCCGACAAAACCGAACTAAATTATGGGTGCCATAAAGAAATACTGAGAACCCCCAAGCAAATCTAACCGCCCCGAAATCTACTGTTGCACATTAGTTTAACTCATCGAACGGCAAAAGTCAAGAGTCATTCGCAGTTGCGCCGGAGAACATTCGGTGTCTCGCTGATTTGCTTCGCTATCGGACTCGAAATGGGACTATTTTAGGACTATGCAAAGGCGAGTTAACGGACCGAGCGAAAAATTTTTGACCCAAAGTGACAGAGTGTTAAGGCGTGCCGTGGAGAGGTGTCATTTGAAAAACAGCCCGACATGCAAGGTTTAGGGCGGGAACTTGTCCCTGAGAGGCGGCGGGCTTGCAGTGAATGCTTATGTGTGCGCGCAAAAAAACTGAGGGCTGACCCTGTTGACCAGCCCCCCATTTGAAGAAAGGAGTATTATGATGCCAAGCGGCGTTACATAAATCCGATCCGCGCACATTCATCGATATCCTCTCGGAATATTCTCTCGATGAAAGTCGAAAAGGATTATATTTTCCGCCCCCTGACTTGCTCACAATCTTGCGTGTTCTACCCAAAATATACGCCATTTTTCACGCGATGCCAAATGGCTTTTTGAGATAAATTCTCGCTTTGATTTCAATACCATTTGACCACTGCGCAGACCATATCGACGGATGTTTTCCTGTCCGGGCGGGCTTCGTTGACCATCTGGAGGCTCAGCGAGTTGACCTTCTCGGGCGTGTCGACAGAACTGGTCGCATCCCATGAATCCCGGGCTTCGTTATTCGAGCTGCGACGAAGGGGAGCAATTGTCGAAATCCAGACGCTCGGCTGCTCCGGCCAGCCCGTCCCCAGGGCCCATTTCAATTTGCCGTCGCCGAATGAGCTGTCTTCGAAATGCTCCACGTAAACAACTACCGAGATTATCGATGCGCCCGGCGGGATGGCGGGGTCGTCGAACTCATAACACGTATAGGAGCGAGGTTCGGTTTCCACCCGCCTGTCGTCACTGGTCTCGACGGCGCCGACCCTGTCTTTTGCCGACAATGTCTCCCCGCCGCGCCGATGAAAGCAATCCACTATCTTAAGTTCGGACGTAAGCGGCGAGGTAAGAGAAGCGACCGTCAGCGTGAACGACTGGGTGTCCCAGGCCCGGATTTTGTGGCTGTCGAGCACTTTGACTGTAAGATCGTATTTGCCCGCCTGGGCGCTGGTCGGCGTCCACTCGACCAACCCCGTTTCCTCGTCGATGGTCATCCCTTCGGGCGCATCTTGAAGCGAATACTTCAGCGAATCCCCAGCGTCGGGATCTTCGGCCTCTACGTCGTAAGTGTAGGAGGCCCAGACTCGCGTGGTTTCCTCGGGCCCGGAGGTAATCGACGGCGGATCATTTACGGGCTCGACGGTAACGCTGACTGTGGCCGTGTCGGCCCCGTTTTTGCCGTCGCTGACAGTATATGTGAATGTGTCGGCACCGTTGAAGTTCCCGGCGGGCGTATAGGCAAGCGTACTGTCTGCACCGATAGTCACCGAGCCGTTTTTGCCCTGAGTGGCGTTGATTACCACCAGCTTGTCACCGTCTGCGTCGCTGTCATTGGCAAGCACGTCGACCGTAGATACCGGCTCATCTTCCTGCATTTTCAAAGTGTCATCATTGGCTTTCGGCCGGTCGTTGGCCGGTTCGACCGTGACCGTAAAGGTTGCCGCTTCGCTGTCGACTTCGCCGTCGCTGACCTTGAACGTGAAACTGTCCGAACCGTGAAAATTCGTAACAGGATTGTAGGTCATCTCCGGTGCCGTTCCGCTCAGCTTGCCATGGACCGGCGGCTTTACTACGCTGTAGTTCAGGTCGTTCCCATCTTCGTCCGTGCCTATCAAGGTTATTGATACAGGTGTATCTTCACGAGTGGTTGCGGCCGAAGGCTCGGCTTTGGGAGGGGAGTTGGCCGTCCTGGTCAAATACACGACGACCGCTATGATGCCGATGAGTGCTACTGCCGCTAAGATGATGACTATTCTTTTCATGATACTCCTCCGTGAAAAGTTCAAAGAACCTCTTGATGAAATCCCATCTTTTCAAACAGATGACGATGGCACTATTACCCTCCTTTGATACAACAGCAAACTTTTTGCGTCCTATCGTATACAGAATAGCTTGAATTTGCCCAATTTGCAAGTATTTCTTTATTCATCCTGCGCCTTCTTCCTGTGCGTAAACTTCTTTGCATCCGGGCCTGAGTAGTCGGCGACAATTTGGCCGTTGCCGGAGAGTTGCCATTTGTAGATCAGCAGGCCTTCGAGGCCGACGGGGCCGCGGGCGTGGATTTTGTTGGTGCTTATGCCGACCTCGGCGCCGAGGCCGTACCGGTAGCCGTCGCTGAAGCGCGTGCTGCAATTCCAGAAGACGTTGGCTGAGTCTACAAGCGCCATGAACCGCTCAGCTTTGATTTTGTCTGCCGTGACGATACTGTCGGTATGACCCGAGCCGTAACGGTTGATGTGGTCGATCGCGGCATCAAGATTGTCGACAACTCTTATCGAGAGCATGTAATCGAGATACTCGGTCGACCAGTCTTGTTCGGTTGCCGGCTTTACGTCGACGATCGACGCGGTTTTTTCGCAGCCGCGAAGTTCGACGCCTTTTTGCTCTAAGGCGGCTTTGACCTTCGGCAAAAACGTATCGGCGATTTTCGAATCGACCAGCAGGGTCTCGGCTGCGTTACAGACCGCCACGTACTGGCACTTGGAATCGACCGTGACGTTGACGGCCGTCTCAAGGTCGGCGTCGCCGTCCACATAAACGTGGCATATACCGTCGGCGTGTCCGAGGACGGGGATATTGGTGTTGCTCATAATGTGGCGGACGAATTCGTTCGAGCCTCGCGGAATGATCAGATCGATGTGCTTTTCCAGCGCCAGCATTTCTGCTACGTCCCGGCGCGTTTCGAGCAGTTGAATCCATCCGGCGGGCAGTCCCGATTCTTTACTCGCGGCAGAGATTATCTCGGCCAGGATTCTGTTCGTGTTGGCCGCTTCGCTGCCGCCCTTTAGCAGGGCGGAGTTGCCGCTCTTGAGACACAGAGTCGAAATCTGGACCAGCGCATCCGGCCGCGATTCGAAAACGACGCCGATAACGCCGATTGGACAGCTCACCTTGTAAAGCTCAAGACCGGTGTCAAGCTCGGTAGCGCTGAGCGTCTTACCCACCGGATCATCGAGTTTGATCAGGCTCTCAATCCCGGCGACGACCTGGTCGATTTTTCCTTCGTCGAATTTGAGACGTTTGAGCAGCGGCGCCGCCAGATTTTCCTTCTCGGCAGCGGAGAGGTCCTGCCTGTTGGCTTCGACGATTCTGTCGGCGTTTTGCCTGATGGCAGCCGCAATCTGTGCCAGCGCGTTATTCTTCGTATCTGTATCGGTCGCCGCGAGTCTTATCGAGGCTGATTTAGCGCCGGCTGCAATGTCCGAAATACTCATTTTAAATTTCCTGTTGACTGATTATTATTAAGCCGTTACTATTTCAGTCTAAATAGTCATTAGTCAATAATCAATAGTCAATTATGCCGCGGGCGTAGCATAGTGGTAATGCACCGGCCTTCCAAGCCGG
>CAZRBG010000107.1:0-12770 GCA_964598225.1 uncultured Pirellulales bacterium | reverse complement strand
GCCTGTTTTTCTATATTCTTATAGGGCCTTAACGCTTATGGAAGTGCCATTCAGGGCTTTGCCTATTTAAATCTTTGTTTGCAGCCGGACAATAGAGGTGTTATTCGATTTGAAAGGTCAATATGCATCGTGCAACGTCTCTTACAACAAGTAGCGAGGGTAAACAGGAGAACGTGGGGAGAATAACCGCCATACGCAGCAATGTAGTGGACGCGGAATTCAAACACGACCTGCCGGAGATCGGCACGCAATTGCGGACCGGTGAGGATGAAAACATCGTTTTAGAGGTGGTGAACCAACTTGACGCTCAGCGGATGCGCTGTATAGCCCTGACGCCAACGCGGGGGTTGGCGAGGGGCTCGATCGTAACAGACACCGGCGGTCCGCTGAGCGTACCTGTAGGTAAAAACTTGCTGGGAAGGGCCTTCAGCATCTTCGGCCAACCTATCGACCGGAAAGGTCAGTTCGAGCCCGAACAACAGTGGCCTTATAGAAGAGAGCCCGTTCCTCTGTCTATGAGGACGGCCGGCGCGGAAGTTTTCGAGACGGGCATCAAGGCGATAGACGTTCTTGCGCCTTTGGAAACAGGCGGCAAGGCCGGCATGTTCGGCGGTGCCGGCGTCGGAAAGACGGTGTTAGTCATGGAAATGATACATAACATGGCCAAACAGCACGAGGGCGTGAGCATATTCTGCGGCATCGGCGAAAGGTGCAGAGAAGGTGAGGAGCTTTACAGGGAACTGGAGGAAGTAAAAGTTCTGGACAATGCGGTTCTTGTCTTCGCTCAGATGAACGAGCCGCCCGGAGCGCGCTTTAGAGTTGGCCACGTAGCGGCGACTATGGCCGAGTACTTCAGAGACCAGGCCCGGCAGGATGTGTTGTTGCTGGCCGACAATATTTTCCGTTTCATACAGGCCGGCTCGGAAGTCTCGGGACTGCTTGGCAAGCTGCCGTCGCGCGTGGGCTATCAACCGACGCTGGCCACTGAGCTGGCCGACCTTGAGGAAAGGATTTGCAACACGAGAAATGGTTCTATTACCTCCATACAGGCGGTCTATGTTCCCGCCGACGATTTTACCGACCCGGCGGCGGTGCACACCTTCGGCCATTTGTCGTCCTCTATCGTACTGTCGCGTAAAAGGGCCAGCCAGGGTCTTTATCCCGCGATCGATCCGCTGGAGTCTCAGTCGAGGATGATCTCTCCCCAGATCATAGGCGAAAGACATTATTCCATCGCTCAACAAATCCGAAAGACATTGGCAAAGTACGAGGAACTGAAAGACATCATCGCGATGTTGGGCCTCGAAGAGCTGTCTCGCGAAGATCAGAACGTGGTCAACCGTGCCCGGAAGCTGGAGCGCTTTTTGACGCAGCCGTTTTTCACAACCGAGCAGTTCACGGGCACCGAAGGCAAGCAGGTAAGTCTGGAAGAAACACTCAACGGCTGCGAAAAGATCCTGAACGATGAGTTCGCAGATTACCCGGAGAAATCACTGTATATGGTCGGCGGCATTGATGAGGTGAAAAAAAAGTGAGATTGAAAATACTGCTTCCAACCCATATTCCCGTTGACTGCGAAGTCGAAAAGGTCACGGCCGAAGCGGAAAACGGCTCCTTCTGCCTTCTGCCGAAACACATCGATTTCGTAGCGTCTCTTGTCCCGGGAATCCTCGTTTACCAGGAGCCGGGTCGGCAGGAGAAGTTCATCGCTATTGACGAAGGAGTGTTGGTGAAGCGGCAAGCCGACGTATTTGTATCTTCGAGAGACGCCATACTGGGTGATGAACTGGAGCGACTGAGCGATCAGGTGCAGGAGAATTTCACAATCAAAGAGGAGGAGCAAAAAAAGGCCGAAACGGCATTAGCAAAAATGGAAGCGAACTTCGTAAATAACTTTATGCAATTGAACAAATATGACTGACAACGAGTCACCTGAAGATTACAGGGCCAAGCTGAGACGGCAGGTCGCCAAAAAGCAGGCCAGCAGGATCAAAGGCCGACGCCAGAAGGATCGGGGGGCCTGGTACGGCCTGGGTGTGTTTGGCATTGTCGGCTGGTCGGTCGTTATCCCGCTACTGTTTTTCCTGGCTTTGGGGATTTTGATTGATACGAAGTGGCCTGGCCCGGTTTCGTGGACGATTACTTTTCTGCTCGTCGGCGCCGCCCTGGGGTGCCTCAATGCCTGGTACTGGGTCAGCCGGGAACGGAACAAAATAGAACGGGAGGACAAATATGAGTGAACAGATTCCTTACATTCTGGTGTTTTTCTTCGGACTTTCACTGGGTCTCATCTATTTCGGCGGATTGTGGTGGACCGTCACCAGACTTCAACCGTCCAAAAAGCCTTTCTTGCTTTGCGTCGCCAGTTTCTGGGCCCGCATCCTGGCCATGGGCATCGGGTTCTATCATGTAGCCAAGATGGGCAACTGGATTTATGTTCTGGTGTGTCTGGCGGGTTTTGTTTTGGCCAGAGTGATATTAGTACGTCGGCTGGGCCCTCGTGAGATCAACGCCGGACGATTATAGGATCGATTCGCATGGAAATCAGTCCCGACAGCACGATATACTGGCAATGGGGATTCATAAAGCTCAACGCAACCATTGTCTTTACCTGGCTGGTTATGGCTTTGCTGACCCTGGTGTCGTACTTGGTGACTCGAAGTATATCTACAGGGCCGCGATTGTCCCGCTGGCAAAATGCACTGGAAGTTATCGTCGGCTACATGAGGCAACAGATCGGCGAGATTACGCAGAGAAAGCCTGAAAGATACCTGTATTTTCTCGGTACATTGTTTTTATTCATCTCAGTTGCAAATCTTCTAAGCGTCGTACCGGGATACCGCCCGCCAACAGGCTCGTTGTCGACGACAGCCGCGCTGGCTATATGTGTATTTTTTGCAGTCCCGATATTCGGCATCTCAGAAAGTGGAATTATAGGCTATCTGAAGCATTACGTGCAGCCGACTGCTATCATTCTGCCATTCAGGATAATCTCGGAACTCTCTCGCACTCTGGCTCTGGCGGTTCGCTTGTTCGGCAACGTCATGAGCGGGACCATGATCGGTGCTATTCTTCTTACGATAGTCCCGTTTTTCGTGCCGGTATTAATGCAGCTTCTGGAACTATTGATCGGTCAGATTCATGCGTATATTTTTGCCGTCCTCGCAGCCGTGTACATTGCATCAGCGAGCAGAGCGCGCGAGGAGGAGGAAGAAAAAGAGCAGGAAAAACCAGAAGAGGAAAACGAAAAATAGCAGCCATAAGGAGAATATACAAAATGGACACCATAGATATTGTCAGCTTGAGTTCGATTATTACGGCCGGAATAACAATAGGCATAGGCAGCATAGGCCCGGCGATCGGCGAAGGTCTGGGTTTGGCGCGGGCTCTGACTGCAATGGCTCAGCAGCCTGATGAGGCCAACAGAATCACGCGAACGCTCTTTGTGGGAATGGCCATGATCGAATCAACGGCCATATACTGTCTGGTCATTTCAGTTATTCTTATTTTCGCCAATCCGTTCTGGCAGCATGCCGTTTCGCAGGCCGGAGGTCAGTGATCGATGCAAATAGACTGGTTCACACTAATCGCGCAGATCGTCAATTTTCTGATATTGATCGCTTTGCTGCGCCATTTTCTGTATGGCCGCATCGTCAATGCGATAGACGAGCGTGAAGAAAAGATTGCTTCCAAATGGGAGCAGGCTGATAAGGAAAAAGAAAAGGCCGAGCACCAGGCTCAATCCCATCGTCAAAAGAGCGAACAATTGGAAAGGCAGAAGGATGAAGTCCTGAGTAAGGCGCGGCAGGAAGCCGACGATGAGAAGAAGAAACTGACCCGCGACGCCCGTGAGGAAGTTAAAGAACTCGAAAAGAAATGGCGGGAAGGAATCGAACAGCAGCAACAGGCGTTCTTCAGGGAATTGCAGGCGAAGTTGTCCGAGCAAGTGACCACGATCACCCGCCGATTCCTGAAGGATATGGCAGACGTTGAATTGGAAGAGCACATTCTACAGAACTTCGTCAGGCGAGCCGAAGACTCGGATGTGAAAAAAAGTGAATTAAGGGAATTCGTCAACCAATATGGAGATGAGCTCAAAGTTCTGAGTTCCTTCGAGATAGACCGGAAGGATCGAGAAAAATTAGAAGGTGTGTTGCAGCAGTTGCGAGGCGGCAAACTCAGCGTCAGCTTCGAACAATCCCCCGATTTGATCTGCGGGTTGAGCCTGCAATCGAACGGCCGAAAGATCGACTTCTCTGCCGCAAGCTATGTCAATGAATTACAAAATCGATTTTCAGGTCTTTTTGCAGAGACCGCAGAAGATAACGATCGAGACGAACACTAAACATCCGCCTTTGAGCATACAAGATCGAAACGATAATGGCTGTAAATCAAAAAAATGAGTTGCAGGATTTTCTTGGAACGGCTTTTCAAAAGATCGGCAAAGCCGCTGAGGATTATGATCCGGGACTGAAAGTCACGGAATTCGGTACAATCACGTATACAAGCGAATCTATCGCCGGCGTGAAAGGCCTGCCGGACGTAAGGTCGATGGAGCTGGTTCGCCTGCCCGGCGACAAGCTTGCTATCGCCTTCAACCTGGAACCGGATGAGGTATCGGTTGTCCTGCTCGATCCGATTGGTGATGTCAGCGCCGGCGATCAGGTCGAACGAACGCAAAGAGTCCTGGATGTTCCGGTGGGAGAGGGTTTGCTCGGCCGCGTCGTCGACAGCCTGGGCAGGCCTTTGGATGGACACGGATCGATTAAAGCTTCCGATCAGTGGCCGATAGAGCGACAGGCCCCCGGAATCATGGATCGCGATCCGGTCAGCACGCCCGTTCAGACCGGCGTTCAGGTCGTTGACGCACTCATTCCCATCGGTCACGGCCAGCGAGAGCTCATTCTCGGAGACCGGCAGACCGGAAAGACCGCTATTGCCGTCGATGCCATGATAAACCAGCGAGACAAGGATGTCCTGTGTATCTATTGCGCTATCGGCAAGCAGGCCGCATCGATAGCTAATGTCATTACCGATCTCAAGAATCACGATGCATTCGACAACTGCATCGTCGTGGCCGTAACCGGCGACGACCTTCCCGGCATGAGTTACCTGGCGCCTTATGCCGCGATGACTATGGGTGAATATTTTATGGCCGACGGAAAGGACGTCCTGATTGTCTTTGACGATTTGACCCGGCACGCACGATCCTACAGGGAGCTTTCGTTACTTCTCCGCAGACCCCCGGCGCGAGAAGCATATCCGGGCGACATCTTCTATATTCACTCTCGCCTGCTCGAACGAGCCACACATCTGCGGGACGAATATGGCGGGGGAACCCTGACCGCTCTGCCCATTATCGAAACCGAGGCCCAAAATATATCGGCCTATATCCCGACCAATCTGATATCCATAACTGACGGCCAGTTATATCTTTCGCCGAAGTTGTTCCAGGAGGGCATCTTGCCGCCGGTGGACGTGGGCAAGTCCGTCTCACGAGTCGGCGGAAAAGCCCAGTTGCCGGTATATCGCAGCGTCGCGGGCAACCTTCGACTTTCATATTCTCAATTCGAGGAATTGGAGGCATTTTCCCGATTCGGCACAAAGCTGGATGAGGAGACGAAAAAGACACTCGAACGAGGCAGCCGCGTGCGCGAAGTCCTGAAACAGCCGCGATACAAACCGATTCCGGTTATCGAGCAGATCGCGGTTTTGCTGGCCGTTAATGAAGGCGTGTTCGACGACCTGCCTCTGGATAAACTGCCCGAAGCAAAAGAAGCGGTCCGTCGGGCGGCGAGAGAAAAGTTTACCGAAATGGCTGAGGAATTTCAAAGCGGAGAGAAACTGACCGAGCAGAGGAAGCAGGCGTTGAAAGACGCCGCAAGCAAAGCGGTTCGTTCCATGAGTGAAAGTTCTTAGCATGAAGTCGCTGGAAGAGCTTAAACAAAAGAAGGCGGTCACCGAAGACCTTCAGAGCGTGGTCAAAACCATGAAGTCGCTAGCGGCTGTAAATATACGACAATATCAGCAAGCGGCCGAATCGCTGGAGATATATAACGACACGATTGAAATGGGCTTCCATATTCTAATGAAGTCACAGCGCCGGTGGTCGACCGGCAGGCAAAGGCGGGAAAACAACGTTCTCGGCGCAATAGTATTCGGCTCGGAAAGAGGCATGTGCGGACAGTTCAACGACTTGATCGTGGATTTTGCGACCGATCAAATGGCACAGTTGTCCCGATCGTCCGACAAGACACAGATACTGGTCATCGGCGAGCGCGCGAAAAGCTCTTTTGATACACAATCCGACAATGTCGAGTATATCTCGCTGCCGGCGTCGCTTTCGGAGTTCGTTCCGGTAATTCATCGAATCTTACTTCAAATAGAACGATGGCAAGGCCGGGATGACGTTGATCAAATCGTCCTTTTTCACAATAAACCGACTTCCGCTGCGAGTTTTTCGCAGAATCGCATATTTTTACTGCCGCTGGATCTGGACTGGCTCGAAAGCCTGAAGACCAAAGAATGGCCCTCGAACACGCTGCCCGATTTTACAATGGATTGGGGGCGTTTGTTTTCGTCTCTGGTCAGGCAGTATTTCTTCGTCTCTCTGTACAGGGCGATGGCCGAATCTCTTGCCGCAGAAAATGCCAGCCGGCTTACCGCAATGCAGGCCGCGGAAAAGAACATCGAAGAAAGACTCGATGAAATAACCACAAAATACAACCGGCAACGGCAGGAATCGATCACCGCCGAATTGCTCGACGTGGTATCGGGCTTCGAGGCATTAACAGGGAATAAGTCAGCGCACTGAGTGAGAAAAAAACGATAGCCTCGATACGTTTCGTCCTGAGAGGCCGGGAACCTTAGCGTCTGTGCTTGCGCTGGAAAGTGCCGAAAGCCCGGCGAGCCAATTTGAAGTATGCGCAAGCCGTTCAAGGCGCGGATTCTCTCGTACGGCGATCAACTGGAGCAAAACGCCCATTGTCGCCCTTGAAAGGGCTCGGACTCTCCGCGTAATTTGCCCGCGATCTGGCAGCCAGACAGGTGCGCCGCTCGCTTCATTCGAAAATCGTGAGATTTATCTTGACTAACAGCCTGTCATGGCCTAAAGTGTGATCCAGAAAGAATATTGTTTTCAAGTTGGAATAGGACTCGTTGCTTATTTCAATACTAACGCAAGAGGATTCGCAAGCGGAGTGGTTTACTGAATGGGTGGGCATGTTAAAGCCGAACAACGCGAAAAAGAGTACATTCGCCAATTGAAGTTTCTATCCGAATCGGCAACGGAATTCGTCAAACTGACGCCCGATGAGGATATCTACGCATTCATCGCCCGGAAGATCAAAGGGATATGTGAAGATTCTATCGTAATTGTGACCATTCTTGATGAGCAGACCGATGAACTCTGTGTGCGCGCGCTCGCAGGACTCGGTAAGTATACCCGGGCCGTTACTAAAATAATGGGCGCCAATCCCGTCGGACAGTGCTTTCCTCTGGATGATGCTGCAAGAGAAGGACTCGGTCAGAGCAAGCTTCTCAAGGTTCCGGGGGGAATATATGATCTTACACCCGGGATTCCCAGGATTGTTTATAAGGCCATAGAAAAGCTTCTCGGCCTGGGCGATGTTTACTCGATGGGTCTCAATAGTGAAGGGCACTTATACGGCAGCGTAACCCTTCTTACACGCAGCACTACGGGCTTGAAGAATCACGAATTAATAGAAGCCTTTATTAACCAGGCGGGCATTGCGATCCGTTGTCGCCAAGCCGACTTGGCGCTTCGCGACAGCGACAAGCGATTCGAGATGACTATCAAGTGCTCTAACGTGCCGATCTATGTGGTTGATCCGAAGGGCGTTCCTGTCGTTGTGAACAAGGCTTTCGAGACGATGATGGGCTATTCGTCGGAAGACCTGCTGGAATTGGACTTCACGAGATATACTCATCCCGATGATCTGGAAGAGGAAATCCTGCTTTACAATGAACTCGTGGGCGGCCTGAGAGACTCATACGCGATCGAGAAAAGAAATATCCGCAAAGACGGCAAGTACATCTGGTTGAGACAAAATGTGACCGCCGTGAGAAATGAGCGAAACGAAACCGCTTACCTGATCGCAGTTGGTGAAGATATAACCGAGCGGAGGTCGGCTGAGGAGGCGTATCGTTCGCTCGTGGACCATTCGCTGCAAGGTCTGGCGATCTTTCAGGAAGGGCGTGTCGTCTTTGCGAATCAGGCCATGGCGGAAATCACCGGCTATAGCGTCGGCGAGATGCTGGCCAGATCGCCGGATGAAATCCGCCAATTCGTGCATCCGGAGGATCGAGAGCTTGTATGGGAGCGTCACAAGCAGCGCCTGGAAGGCAAACATCCGCCGCAGCGATATGAGCTTCGCGGCGTGCGTAAGGACGGCTCGGTCCGCCGGCTGGAGATTAATGCAAGTTCGATCGAGTATCAGGGCAAGCCCGCCATCCAGGCGGCTTACATCGACATCACCGAGCGCAAGGAGGCGGAAGAAGCTCTGAAGGACTCCGAGCAGCGTTTCAAAATGCTCTTCGAGTGTGCCCCTGATGGAATTTACTTATGTGGCATGAATGGCAACATTGTCGATGTCAACAAAGCGGTAGAATCGCTGTCAGGATACGAAAGAGAGGAACTGATCGGTTTGGACTTTACCAAAGCCGGATTCCTGACCCCGGAGGAGATTGATAAAGCATTAGACAGTTTGAAAAGAAGTCTCGACGGTGAAATTGTCGGACCGGATGAGTTCACTCTGACACGCAAGGACGGCAGTCAAGCAGCGATTGAAACCAGAGCGTTCTCTGTCAGAATCGGAGACGAAAATCTGGTTTTGGGTATTGCCCGGGATATTACCGAGCGCAAGAAGGCGGAGAACGACCTGAAGAACAGCGAAGAGCAATTTCGCATCACATTTGACAAGGCGGGTATTGGCATGGCCCTGGTAGACCTCGAAGGGCGAATAATCGATAGCAATGCCGATCTGCAGAATATGCTTGGCTATAGCAGGCAAGAGCTTGTCAATATGTCATTCATTGAATTCACACATCCCGAAGATGTGCGCAAAGATTGGGGACTTTTTAAAAAGCTCTTAGCAGGCAAGCGGGAGCACTATCGGATAGAAAAATGTTATGTTCGAAAAGATGGACAATTCCTTTGGGGCTGTTTGACTGGTTCAATGGTGCGAAATGCCGAAGGTGAACCTCGTTTTGTCGTTGGAATGTTAGAGGATATCACAGATCGTAAAAAGGCTGAGGCTGCGTTAATTCTGCGAAATCGAGCGATCAACTCATCTACCGAAGGTATCAGCATCACCGATCCCCGGCAGCCGGACAATCCGGTGATTTATGTCAATAAGGGATTTGAGGCGATCACGGGTTACAAGAGTTCGGAGGTTATTGGTAAGAACATGCGATTCCTTCAGGGAAAGCATACCGACCAAAGAAGCATATCGCAGTTAGCGAAAGCTATCGAGGAATGCCGGGAACACACAGTAGAAATACTGAACTATCGCAAAGACGGTTCTGCATTCTGGAATCGTATAGCTCTGACACCGGTAAGAGACGATGTCGGCGCGCTGACTAACTTCATAGCAATCCACTCCGACATGTCGGATGAGAAGGCGGTGGAAGAAAGACTGCACAGGTACCAGGCAAGACTCAAGGATATGGCGTCCAAGATTCTCACTGCCGAAGACGATGAGAGACGACGAATTGCCGCGGGGATGCACGATAGTATATGCCAGAAACTGGTGGTAAGCAAAATGGCGCTGGATTCATCACTGCAATTGATTGGCGATGCTAATGTGACGAACTCACTGAAGATCGTATCGGAATCTATCGGCGAGGCCATAGAGCAAGCCGATTCGTTGACGTTTGACCTCAGCAGCCCGGCCCTGCATGAGCTGGGTCTGGTTACCGCAATCGGAGAATACCTGGAAAGAGAAATCCACAAAAAACACGGAATTGCCGTTGAACTTGAAGGCGATGAGCAGTTGGCCGGTCTGGACGGGCAAGTCAAGAATGTGTTATTCAGGACTACTCGAGAACTACTTATGAACGTCGTCAAACACGCTCGGGCCGACAAAGTAGAAGTGTGCGTCCGCAAGTGCGACGACCACCTGTGTTTAAGCGTTGAGGATAACGGCGCGGGCTTTTACAAGTCCGATGTTGCCGAAGAGACAAGGTTTGGCCTCTTCAGCATAAACGAACAACTGGGACGCTTTGGAGGACGGCTTAAGCTTGATTCCAGACCCGGTCGAGGTACTAAAGCTACGGTAAGGATGCCATTAGAAAGACTAAAAGGGATTTGAATTTCGAAGGAGATGCAAATGAGGATCCTGATTGCAGATGACCACGGGGTTGTAAGACAGGGACTGAGGGTGTTGATCGACAAACAGCCCGATATGGAGGTGGTCGGCGAGGCTGAAAACGGGCTGCAAGTGGCCGAACTCGCAAACAAGCTGCTGCCGGACGTGGTCTTGATGGACATCAGCATGCCCAATCTAAACGGAATCGAGGCGACCCGCCTTATCCTCAGAGATAATCCGGATATCAGAGTATTGGCGCTATCGGTACATTTCAACAAACATTACGTTACCGATATGCTCCGAGCCGGCGCATCGGGATACGTGCTCAAATCCTGCCTTTTCGATGAAGTAGTCGATGCGTTACATACCGTTGATTCCGGCGAGCACTATCTGAGTCCCAGGGTCAGAGAGATCGTGCTGGACGATTACGTACAGCATTTAACGACAACCTCCGAATCCAGGACGGATATACTCACGGATCGAGAACGGCAGGTTATCCAATTATTGGCCGAAGGCAAGACAACCAAGCAGATCGGACGCCAACTTCATGTGAGCGCGAAGACAATAGATTCGAATCGCCGCGAAGCTATGAACAAACTGGGAATCTCAAGCATCGCAGAGCTGACGCGGTTCGCCATCCGGGAAGGCCTGACCTCGGTCGAGTTCTAAGCAGCGTTTCCGCCACAGAGTTACCTTATTTATAGCCACAGAGGACACAGAGATTTAAGAGCAAAGGAAGATAAGAAGATAGGAACAGGCGTGCTCTTATCCTCTTATCTTCTTAACTTCTTCTCTTCTTAACTTCTTCTGTTCGTATCTTCGTTTTCTCTGTGGCTCAAAGCCTCTCCGATAATCCACTCTCTCTGCCTTAGCCCATTGACAAGTATTTCCCTGGCGCCATCCAAGGATTGTGCCGGCAACAATCACAATTTATCGAGAACATAGTGCGGGAATTACTTGTCGAGTTGTAAACCTATAGGGTCGATAACTGAACGATGTGGTGCGCAACTATGACGAGGAAAACGAGATTTTGTACATCTTGACTTGAGAGTATGAAAATATGAAGCAACCAAAACGAAATAATCCAAGTCACATAAGAATCAGCAGATATACATCATTGGCGGCAATCGCATGGACAGTATTTGTTGGTGCTGTTCTATTATGGAACATTTACCATCATCGGACTGAGGTCATGCAAATGGCGGTCAGCCATGCCGAGGCTTCATTTCAAAAGGATCTGGTTCATCGGCTTTGGGCGGCAAAACATGGGGGTGTTTACGTACCGGTGACCGAGGATACCAAGCCAAATCCATACCTGTCCCATATTCCTGAACGAGACATTACAACACCTTCAGGGCGTCATCTGACTCTTATTAATCCTGCTTACATGACGCGCCAGGTGCAGGAATTGGAGGCCGAGAGATACGGGCTGAAGGGCCATATCACCAGCTTGAATCCGCTGCGGCCTGAAAACGTTCCGGATCCCTGGGAGCGACGGATACTGGAGCGATTTGAGGCCAACCCCGTTGCAGTAAATTCCCTCCAGGAAATTGACGGCAGCAGTTATATGCGTCTGATAAAACCGATGTTCGCCGAAAAAAGCTGCCTGAAATGTCACGGATCGCAGGGTTATAAGGTGGGAGATATTCGCGGCGCTGTGAGTGTTTCGGTTCCCATGGCGCCTCTTTGGAATATCGCTAACGATAAGTTAGAAATGATGTCTTTGGGCTACTGTCTGCTCTGGCTTCTGGGAATTGTTGGAATCTTCGTCGCGGACCGGAACATTAATCGCCGTCTTAACGAGCAGAAAATGTCGGAGCAAAAGCAACTGATATGTGATGCCAGATATAAGGCACTCTATGAATCATCGCAGGATGCGATAATGATACTCGGTCCGCCGCCTGTCTGGACGTTCGCTGCGGGCAACCCCTCGGCAATAAGAATGTTCGGGGCGAAAGATGAAGAAGAATTCATCACGAAGAGCCCGTGGGACATATCACCTGAATATCAACCGGACGGAAAACGTTCCGACAAAAAAGCCCTTAAGATGATCGAAAAGGCAATGCAGGAAGGTTCCAACTTCTTCGAGTGGACGCACAAGCGGCTGGACGGAGAAGGATTTCCAGCTACTGTGCTGCTGACCCGTGTTTTCTTAGAAGATAGGCAGTTTCTTCAGGCCACTGTAAGGGACATTACCGACCAGAAGCATGCGGAGGAAGCATTGCTTCTTTTCAAAAAGGCTTTGCAAAACGCTACAGATGCAATTGGTATGTCCACGCCTGAGGGAAAGCATTATTATCAGAATGAGGCTTTTACTGAGATGTTTGGGTTATCTGTTAACGAAGTAGATGGTGCTTCAGGGCCGTCAGCCTCTATTTACGCTGATGAAAAAGTGGGGCGTGATGTTTTTGACGCAATTATGGCGGGAGATTCATGGACCGG
>CAZRBG010000106.1:0-12868 GCA_964598225.1 uncultured Pirellulales bacterium | reverse complement strand
GTGGCTCAGTCTAACTGAGCACAGATGGGTCAGTTCTGGTGAACGCTATAGCTCCTGACGATGCAATTCGCCATGTGTCAATGTTACTGCCTGAAAATCAATATTTCCGATTGTTCTGATGAAATCATGCATAGCTGTTTCGGCTATACGCCTGGTACTTTCCCTGATCTGATCACCAGTCCGCATCAGGCTGTCGTCCATGAAATCACTGAGCCTCATAGATTCAGCCTCAAAGTAGCCCATTCTGAGTTCCTTCTCCTTCTTAGCACGTTGCCTCTCGGCTTTTCGTTTGTTCGTATGAGCGCAAGCTCTATTTTCCGACATTTGTTTCCTTTTCCAACCAGTCTAAAATGGCTTTCTTGGGGTACAAAGCCTTCCGGCATATGTGAACTCTGGGCAAGCCTCGAAATTTCTTGAGGTGCTCGATAACGTTATGATAGTTCTTGGAATTGCTGATCTCGGGTATCCTGAGGAATTGTATAACTTCAGATTCGGTCATCAATTCTGGTTTGGATCTTGTGACGTCTTCCACTACCTTGTCCTCAGGTACCATTACCGACTATGTTCTTCTGTCACGTAAAGTGGTGTTTCACACCATCTTGTTTCATCAGCAAGGCCCATATGTAACTCGCCTTTTGGTTTTTTTGGAAATTTGCGTCCCACATGAAATTTCACAGTCAGCTCAGCCGCTTTGCGTGAAAAGGATTGCACGGTTTGTAGTTCAGTGAAACTACAGGAGTTATCAACCATGGTATTTAGATTGGCCCCAACCGATTTTGAGATGCTCGGAAGAATTGCCGAGTATCGGATCATGACATCTCCGCAATTGGCGGCTCTTCTATCCCGAAGCAAAAAGGGCGTAAGAGACAGAATGAGCAAATTGATTGCAGAAGGTCTGCTCGAAGAAACAGCGCGCGGCCGGGGACAACACCGGGGCCGACCCGAGCGGGTCGTGTTTCTGAGCAAGTCAGCAGTCACGATCCTAACCCGGACAAGCCGGAACCAAAGAGGGTTGGATAAAAGGCTGACGCCTCACGAAGTATCCCTTCTGCTCAGAAGGCATCATCCTATTTGTGCAACCGCAATCTCCCTCCCCACCGTCTTTCGAGGGAGGGAGGTTGCTTGTTCTCGAACCAAAGACTTGGCACGTGCCGGGCCGAGCAAAGATGTCGCCAAATCCTGCCCTGAGCGAAGTCGAATGGGATAAGACGATTTGGCACCATCTTTGAAGCGGCCCTACAACTGACCATTTCAATGAACCTATACAGCACCCGGTTTCACAAAACATTTGACCACTTTACTCAACCGGCAAAATTTTAGACTATACTCGGCGGTTTATAAAAGTATCCGTAAAAACTTGCAAGGATAGCCGCTTATGGAAAGTTTCGCCGTACGTCATGCAAACAAAATTCAAGGTACCTTGTCGTGCCTGGACAGAGTCGTCCTGACGCAAACTATCCCCGGTATATGTTATGCCGAGGGAATGAGCCGTCTGCTTGGAACAAAAGGCATTCGTATATTCGATTACACCAAATGGGCCGAGTCTTTGCGGGATGAGATTCGTGCGCACTGCCGTTCACTCGGTAAAGCCTGAGAATATCGTCACGTTTCTGGGACGGAAACTCAATGGTAATTACGCCGACGAGATTGGCAATGACTTTGATCTTTTCCGTGCCATCATCCAGGGCGAATTCAACATCAGCGGATTTCAAAATCGTAATCTTTGTCGATACTTGTCCGGCAAGAGTGCTCATCAGGTATCGAGGCTGCTCAAGCGACTGCGAAAACACGGCTTGATCAAGAAAATCGCAAACTCGTACAAGTACTACTTGACCGTCTTGGGACGCAAAGTCACCGCCACCGCACTCAAACTGCGGGAAATGTTTATCATACCATCGCTGAGAACCCCAACTGTCGGATGAAAAATATTTCATGACCATTTTGCGCACAATTCTATTTGTAAGAGACTACGCCTCGTCCGAGACGGCGCTCGGAAGAGGTGGCCCCTGCGGGGCAGTTGTATCGATAAACAACTTCTGCTATTCTATCTCTGTCTTTCTTTGGAAAAACCTGGTAAACACAAGAAAAGCTGGAGCTAAGCTCCAGAAAAGGAGATTTATCGCATTGGGGGCAATAGCATAATATATGAAACAAATAATAACGTTGGTTGCTGCACAGAATCTGTGGGTAAAAACGGCCTAGTCCCATTTTCCGCAGGTTTGTTAGCGGTAAATCCAGGTGACATCCGGGTTTTCTAAACGCCATTCCGATCGAGAGGTGTACTCTCGGTGTACAGGAATCGCTTTACGTTAGATTAGGCCTTTAAGTTAACATACCTGAGGCTGTTCCCTGTTAAGTTTGTGTGCGAGAAAATATTTTCTGTTTTTTTTATTTTTTTTGTGGACGAGTACTGATAGCATTGATATGCTATCAGATTATGGGCAAAAAAACACTGCAAAATAAAATAGATAGGCTAAAACAACAGATCGCAAATCTGGGACCCTTGCGACCTGGCACCCTTTATGAACGCCGTAGTGTCTGTGGAAAACCGGGATGTCGTTGCAGCCACCCTAAGAAACCTGTGCGTCATGGACCCTACCATTATCTCAGCTACACTTTCGAAGGAAAGAGCTATACGGAATTTGTGTCAAAACAGCAACTATCGTTGGTTCAAAGAGAAATTGACAATTACCACAAACTCATGGGAAAGGTCAAGGCACTGGTGCATACCAGTATTGAATTAGCAAGGTTAGAGAAATCCAAATAGTTCAGTCAGGATGGTGCAACAAAACCGAAGGAGCCGAATCATGACTAAACGTGTATCGATCCCGGTACAGGTCCTTGATCCCTCAGAACTGAGCGGCAGAAATCTCGGACCCTTAGTCTTGGTCAATCCACTGCTTGAGAAGATGGATATCCGTAGGATTGTGAATCAGCATTGCCCCCCGGACAAACGGCTCGAAGTCTCTGTCGGAGAGGTGATCCATGCCCTGGTCGCCAATCGCCTCTGTTCTCCGGAACCGCTCTATCAGGTGGGCCAGTGGGCTAGGTATAGTGGCGCCGAGTTTCTTCTGGGGGTCCCGGCAACCGCTCTCAATGATGATCGGCTGGGCCGGGCACTTGATGTCGTTTTTGCCAAGCGATGGAATATCTTGGCGGATATGGCATTGCATGTGTCTGCGTCTTTTAATGTGAGTCTGGCTAAAGTGCATTATGACCCAACCAGCTTCCATTTTACCGGAGACTATGATGAGATATCGGATAATCCATCCTTTTGTCCCGAAGTGATACCCTTGAAGATTGAGGTCGGTCGACATGCACGGCCTGGAGATGATATCAAGGAAGCCCAGGTTGGGGTCAATCTGGCCAACGATGGTAGAGGGCCGGTTCCCTTCTTCTATCATTCGACAGATGGCAGTTCAAATGGGCATACGGCAGTTGCCAAGAACCTCCAACACCTACTCAAATATGTCAAGCCAAAACGTTTGATGATGATTACGGACCGAGGCTGCTTTAGTTCTGAGTACGCCATTAGCATGGTTCGCAAGCATAAATTTGACTTCATCAGCTCTGTCACCTGGACGGAAGAGTTGGCCCAATTGTATGAGCAGTATAAACCAGAGATGAAGGAAGCCTCTTTCTTGTCGATGAAAGAGAAGCAAAAGCGTCGGCTTGATGCTTCTCAGGAGACATGGGAGCGCTATTGCATTGGGGAGATACCGTACAGGATCAGCTATGTGAAAAAGCCCGATGCAAAAAACAATGATACAGCCAAAGGAAAGAACAAAAAGGTGAAGGTTTCCATGCGTGCTCGTCTTATTTTTGTCCACAGTACCGCTGATATGAAGGTTTGCCGTAAGACCAGGGCTAAGTATACCGCCAAGATCAAGCAAGGGCTGGAGGATATTCGGCATAGTGTCGACAATGGCTATCAGAAGGAGACGGGGGCTGTTGTTAAAAAAGTGGAGGCCTTATATGGAAAGAAACAGGCACGCAACTACTTCACCTATCAAGTACGAGAATTGACCTCCAAGGAGCTTAAATCTCTTCCGGCTCGGCGCAAAGGCCAGAGATGGCCCACGCTAACGTTCTCATATCAATACCATCGGGAACTCGCCGAACGAGACGCCCACTATGATGGTCTTTACGCCATCAGTACAAGTCTGCCCAAAAAGACGCACGGCACAGACGATGTGTTTACCGCTTTCAAGGAACAGCACCATATTGAAACGGCCCATCACCAATGGAAGGCCCCGATCCGTCTTCGTCCGCTGTTTCTCAAGAAAGTGACACGTATTGAGAGTCTGATTCTTGTTCAGTTCCTTGCCTTGATGGCCTTCTACTTGCTCCAGCGTCGTTATCGATTGGCAAAGGGGGTTTCTTGTCGAACGACAGCAGAGACATTGCTCAAACGGTTCGCCTTCTCAGCCATTGGCCTTCATTATAACGAACAGAGCGTTCAGGTCACACCGTTCCCGTTAACCCAGCCGCAAGAAGCAATCTTCCGTACTTTGCGTCTTCCCTGTATACAGGACCAGATCAAACGGTTAGTCACCCAGCCCGTTCAAACGTGAACTTAGGCCGCCGACAACAATGTCATGCAAATATCAACCTGCGGAAAATGGGAGTACCATATTCCAGGTCACGATTGATATTAGGGAAAATACGTATATTCAAAAAAAGCCCCTGCTGGAAAGAGAATCCAAAACAGCAGGGGCCATAAGAACGCAAGTATCCATACTCGCCTGCTCTTATTTACGATAATCTTCTCGGTCATCTAAGGTTTCACGGCCCGGTTATAGACCCTCACATCATCAATCAGACCGGAAAAGAAAGTACCGGATTCCATATTTTTGCCTGTGCCGATGTATAAGCCACTTCCTGGACTCGACAAACCGTTCTGCTGGTCCTCCGCCACAGTAACGCCATCTACATAAAGCATTCTGTTGGAACCGTCCCAGACTAAGCCTACTCGATGCCAAGTGCCATCGGCTATGATTGCATCGGATAACAAAGGCCCTCCGGATCGACCGGCCTCTGTAAGCTCGGTCATCAAACAACCTGTCTGTGAATCGATAGACAGCCAATTCGATCCGCCCGGTTCGGAGATGATCGCCTGGCCCGGCTCGCCGCCTTTTATCCAAAGGAGCACACTGAAAGGACTGTCTTCTGGATTCAAAACAGCGGGATCGCTGATGAAATCGTCCACTCCATCGAACTCAAGCGCACCATCGACTTGTCCGCCATCCGGCAACCAAATGGGTTCTCCGATGGCGTATCCATTATTGTCGCCAACACTATCAGCAACTACCATACCCTCGGTTTCATCCAGCTTCCAATGTGCAATGAGAGTGGGATCGTATATATCTTTTCCTATGTACTCGGCAAGAGCAGCTACATCCTGTATGTCAACAACACCATCTCCCCAGGCATATGGGCCGATATCGAGCAGTGAATCAGATTGGCCCCAACGCGCAGCCATGATTAGGACCTCCCTCCCGTCGACTTTGCCGTCGCCGTTGGAGTCCACGATGGGAATGATCGGAACCTGCCAGATGTCGTAGCCGCCGTAGCCGCCCGCCCGGTCGCTGTGAAAATACAAAGTAGAACCATCGGGTGACAAGAATCCATTCTCATCGGAGGCTGGACTGTTTACCCTTGGCCCAAGATTCATCGGCTCTGTCCACGGATCAGCGGCGGTAGTACGCCTCATCATGTACAGGTCGGCGCTGCCGAAACCGCCGGGCCGATCGGATTCAAAGAAAAGCAACAGGCCATTGGCAAGGAGAAAGGGCCGGGCATCAAAGGACGCAGTATTTACAGTGGGTCCGAGATTCTCCGGCTCTCCCCAGGGGCCGCCCCTTGTGTTCCGACGCGTCACCCATAAATCTGCTTTGCCATAACCGCCTGGGCGAGCATCTTCACCCCATCCAGAAAAGTATAACTCCAGTCCATTGGGCGAAACTGACGGACAGACCTCATCATGCGCACTATTCACCTTCGGGCCGAGGTTCACAGCCGGGCCCCAGTCATCTTCGATCTTCTCGCGTTTCTTCATCCAAAGGTCTTTTTGGCCATACCCGCCAGGTCGGCTTGCTTCACTCCAGAAGTACACTTCCAGACCATCGGCCGTGGTATAACTGGGCGAGACCTTGACAAGGTTCCAGTCGGACTCCTCCCATTTTCCGAAGTTCACGGCAGTTTCCCATGGAGAATCCTCTGTGTACCGGGTGGCTCTCCAGTACTCCCACGCACCGTCCGGGCCACTTCGGCGATCGAACCACAATGACAGATGCTCGGGAATCGGCTGAATTTCAGTCTGAGATGTGTTAATAGCCGGCCCGGCATTCTGCGCCGGTCCAAAGACGAAATCCGCCTTTGTATCCGTGCCAGTAGCAAGAAAACCGCCCATTACTGCTAATGCACAAATTAGAATGGCTCTTGTTTTTCTGTTCCCGTTCATGGTTCGTACCTCCAAACTTGTTTTGTCTCGCGGTTTGCGGTATCATTAATTAAACCTTGTCTCGGGCGCGCAAACCATCCGCCCGGGTTGGGCTGGGCCGGTGAGTGTTCTGCTTGGTGGCGAAGAACTCACCGGCTGCTTTTTTCTATACGTACTTTCACCAATCAAAACCGAGCTGCCCAAGTTGGTCTCGGACGCTCTCCAAATTCCAAATTACGAGAACACCGTCAGAACGACCGACGGCCAAAAGATTACTATCAGGATTCCAAGCAATGCGATGCACAGCGCTATCCTGTTCTGGCAAAGACAGCAGAAGTCTCCTATCCTGAGTATCCCAAATATTCACAGCTCTGCCCGAAAAAGAATCCGCTGCGAACCAGCGGCCGTTCGGACTCAAACTCAGGTGCTTATTGTAGGTCCCTTCTGCCGTTTCCTGTCTTTCCGCACCGGGTAGAACAAACTTCCTTTGTCGCTCGATTACGTCCCAAATCTCAATCGTCCGGTCTTCGCTGAAGAAAACAAGGTGCCTGCTATCCGGAAAGAACGCCAGACTTTCAGCGCTACTGAAAACTCGGCTTTGCGGGCCCGGCATTTCTCGGCGGTTAGGTACATCCCAAATATGCACGGTACTATTACGGAAACCTTCGGCCCAGGCGAGCAGTTGGCTATTTGGGCTAAAGCAGACGTGCCTGGTGAAGTTCGTTGTAGACAACTGCCGTATAAACTCAAAGGAAATGTCGCCATTTCGATCTTCAGCTTCGTACTCAAGACGCCAGAGGGCCAGTCCACCGCCGGTTGCTGTAAAATACCGTCCATCTGAGCTAAAGGCAACCTTCCAGATCCATGGTCTCACTGTCTCAGGGCCAACATCGAGATCACACAGTTTTTTCCAAGAAACGGTATCCCAAATACTAATAAACGCTCCGCCTGCAGCCAGAAGTTGTCCGTCGGCACTAAAAGCAACAGTTTCGCCATGGCCGGGTAAATCCCATACACGAAGAACTTTGCCTTCAAGGGGATCCCAAATCCTCAAGGTTCGATCCGCACTGATAGACGCCACCAAGTTTCCATCGGGACTGAAAGCCGCACCTGAAACGTTACTACCGTGCCCGAGTAGAATCTTTTTTTCCGAAGTATTAATTCTCCAAATGTAAACACTTCGATCACTCGCTATGACCACATTAAGACCATTCGCTCCGAACTTAACGCAAATTGGCTGTTCCGAATGCTCCAATGCCACAACTTGCCGATTTCGAGCAAAATTCCATAATCTGACAACATTAAGCTGTCTGCTGGAAAACGCAACATGGTTGCTGGCAGGGCTAATGGCGGCCACTTCCGACATGTCCCCTACTGACCATACGGCGTTGAAGCTCTTTGTATCGTATACCACTAAACCATCATCGCATGCGCAGACTAGCAGGCTACCATCCGAACTGAAATCAAGGTTTCTCAAAAATCCCCGTTCGCGTTGGGGCGTCAATGTCTTAACCAGATCGCCCGTCTCGGCATCCCAAAGAGTGAGACCAAGGGTACGACCAGGAACTATAAACCCGACCGCCAGCAGGCTTCCATCCGGACTCAAGGTGACGCATCGCAGCTTGCCGGGAGACTTAACACACAGCTTATCCGATTCGCCATCCGAAAACCGCCAAATCAGTATTTCCCCGGGCACTTCGGTAGAACAGAGGGCGAACAATCTACCGTCATCAGCGGTTGAGATATGCAGAACTCTTCCACCTACAGGAATAATTTTCGATGTCCAAGTGCCTGTTCCGTCCATTTTCCAAGTGTTGAGTATTTCTTTAGCCTGTGCCGTAAGCAAGGTCTTTCCGTCCTGTCCGAAGGCTAAGGGCAAGGAGTTGTACTCGCCGGGCGTCTCCGTGGGCATTCGATCTACTTTGGCTCCGGTATCAAGGCTTCGTAATGAAACAGTTCCATCGGCCAAACCCACAGCAATTAAGCTGTCTTGTGGATTCAATGCGATAGAAAGAATGCCGGCGGGAAAATCATCCAATACAGTCGGGCCTATACCGACAAAATCACCCATGCAGCTAACCGCTTCGCGACGAAGAATCTCTATGTCTTTCTTTGGGATTTCGAGTTCATATGCCTTTTGTAGGCGATTCCAAGCTTCCCATCGGTATCCCACGGATCGAGCCAGCCGAATGGCCCGAGCCTCGCCAACCAGCGAATCGTAGAGTTGCTGGTCCGCCCTTTCGCGCTCCTTAGCCTCGCGACGCATCGCCTTTGTGGCGCGAATTGCCTGCCACGTGGCTATACCCGAGCCTGTAATTAGAATAGCGGCAATCATAACTGCGGCAACTAACGTCGCTCTATAGCGTCGGGCGAATTTGTGGAGCTTGTATCGCGCCGAAGGAGGTCGTGCCGACACAGGCTCATCAGTCAAATGTCGCTGAATGTCCATTGCGAGTGTATTGGCCGCCTCATACCGTCGTTTCCGCTCCTTCTCCAGAAACCTCATCACAATCCAGTCCAGGTCACCCCGAATCGCCTTTCTGAGCAAATCGGGAGTGCAGCCGCGGTGTTTGGCTATATCCGTCAGCGTCTCACCAAGAGTGCTGAGCTTCGTTGATGGCTTAGTAGGCTCTTCTTCGCGAATTACCCGCTGCATCTCGATATAGCCGGCCTTGCGCAGTTGTTCTTCGCTGAACGGCGTGGTCCCCGTCAGAAGCTCATAAAGCAGGATACCCAGAGAATAAATGTCGGTTCTGGTGTCGATGTCAATATCGCTGAGTTCCGCCTGTTCCGGACTCATATAGGCCGGAGTGCCGATTATGTGGGCATAGCGGGTAAAGAGCGTTTTTTCAGTCAGGCGCTGTTTTGTAGCCTTGGCGATGCCGAAATCAATTACTTTTGGCACAGCTTTGCCATCCTGCATCGTCACCAGGACGTTTGTAGGCTTGATATCCCTGTGAATAATCCCTTTCTGATGCGCATGCTGGACGGCGTTGCAGACTTGCATGAATAACCCAAGTCTTTCTCTTGTGTTGAGGTTGTTTTTATCGCAGTATTCGGTAATCGAAACACCTGTTACCAGCTCCATGACAAAATATGGCCTGCCTGTTTCAGTTGCCCCGGCATCCAGAACCTTCGCGATATTAGGGTGATCCATCATGGCAAGAGCCTGGCGCTCAGCCTCGAATCGAGCGATCACTTGCCGGGTATCCATCCCCAGCTTGATGATCTTCAGTGCGACTTTGCGGCGAATGGGCCTTTCCTGCTCGGCCATATACACAACCGCCATGCCGCCCTCGCCGATTCTTTCCAACAGCTTATAGCGGCCTATGACCATGCCGGAATGCTCAGTCAGAGTCGAAATCTCTTCGCCTGTGACTGCTTCGAGAGCCGGTACATCCAAAAAGCTGTTCTCATCATGGTAATAGAGCAGCTTTTGGATACTCTCCAACAATTCTCGGTTCTCCCCACAGGCTTGAGCTATATAAGAATCCCTCTCCGAGCGGTCCTCAATCTCGATAGCCGCAGCGAATATTTCCTCCTTTTTCTCTTCGAAATCCATGATTCTGACTCCAATTACCGTCTACCTACATTAAAGTGCGAAATGCAGAGCCAAAACGGCTCATAAAAATCCGGGAAAAAGCAAAATTTTTTTCTATTTGTCGAAAAAATCGACTTCTCAGCCGATTTCCTGGAGCAGCCAGGCGCGGGCGTATGCCCAATCACGTTTGACGGTAGCTAAAGAAGTGTCCACAATCTCGGCTGCCTGCTCCATAGTAAGTCCCGCAAAATATAAAAGTCTAACCACATCGGCTTGCCGCTTGTTCTTGCGGGATAATTTCTCGAAAGCTTCGTTCAAGGCGATAAGATTTTCGGAAAACTCACCATCCCAGCTGACTGCAAAGGCATCATCAAGATCGACTTTTTGGCGATCACCGCCATGTTTGAGGGCTTTCTTGCGGCGAGCATGCTCGATAAGAATCCGCCGCATGGCTTCAGCCGCAGCCATAAAGAAATGATTCCGGCTGTTCCAGTTCTGATATTCTTCTTCGACCAGCCGAACGTAGGCCTCATGAACCAGAGCTGTCGCTTGCAGTGTTTGCCCCGGCTTTTCCTGAGACATTTTCTGCGCGGCAAGAAGGCGCAGTTCCTCATAGACCAATGGAAGCAACTCATCCGCAGCTTTTGAGTCTCCCCCTTCAATCGCATTCAAGATTTGCGTGACATCAGTCATGGCCGTTCTCAGCTCCAGATGTCTTAGTCATATCACATGATTTTACTGAAAATCAGGCGAGGACTCAAATTGTTCTTGGCTAATGTTTGCTGTAAGGGGCTCTCTGAAGCAAACTCTACGTTTCATCCTAAGAATTCTTTTTCTCTAATCCTCATTCGGTTTGGTCGATAAGCGGCAAAAAAAACATCAAAGGATCAACCATGAACACTACACAAGAAAATGCTCAATTTACAGCCATTCTGCCGAGTTCAGAAGGTCAATTTGACCTCTGTCCAACTGTCATGACAGAAGAGGAACTGATCCGCTTTCTACGGATTCCCGAGATCAGCCACGCCAGAAACCATCAAAATGTTATCGATAATCTCAAGCGTAGATATGGTTTGCCGCGCATTCACCTCTGCGGAAAAACTGTGTATCTGACGGAATCGGTGAAAACCTGGCTTGAAAATCATATCACTTGTGGCCAATAGCTTTCGATTCTGGTACAATTGGCTTGGACCAACCCAAGCCTTTGGCCAGCATCGGAAAGGAGGTTTAACAATGAAAGAGCTGGTAAGGCTTAGAATGAGGCCCTCGCGTAATAAGAAATCCTTTCGGTACATGCTTGATTACAAGGATCAAAGTGGCAAACGCCGGCAGATCTCGCTGGGTCATTCAGACAAGCGAAGGGCAGAACGTCAGAGATACGAAAAGGAGCTGGAACTGCGAATGAACGTTGCTGAACCCATTTCAATGCGATTGACAGACTTCTTTCAAGACAGTCTCATACGCACTAAGGGGCAGGTTCGAGCCACGACCCTCAAGGACAGGGCAAAGACCATGAAAGATTTTACAGAGTGCGTGGGAGATATTGATGTGCAGGGCGTTTGCTACGAGCATGGTGAGCGGTTCATTCAGCACTGTCTGACAAAGAACCTTACGGCGGGTACGACTACGAAGAAAGTCAAGCAACTGAAAAGGGTCTTCCAATTGGCGGAAGATCGTGGACAACTTGACCGTCACCCACTTCGCAAACTTAAACCGCCCAAGGTTCCAAAACAGAAGATTCGCGTGTACACAGACCAGGAATATCGTAGTCTGTACAGGTTTGCCCGACAATACGGGGAGAAAGGTTCTCAAATCAAATGGGAGCTACTGATTCGTATGGCTTTGGGCACCGGGATGCGACGTGGGGAACTGTTGAACACCACTTGGTGCGATATCGATTTCGTTCGTATGACGGTTGATGTTACCCCAAAGAAGGACAGCGAGGACACCTGGGAGTGGCACATTAAGGACACCGAACGGCGTATACTTCCGTTGACTGCAGAACTGGTAAGGCTATTGATTGAGCACCAAATGTCTCAACCCGAAGGTTGTCCGTACATCTTTGTTCCAATGGCTCGGTATGAACGTATTCAGGAATATCGTCGAGCCGGACAGTGGAATGTTGAAAAGGGGCGATGCCCTGTGTCGAAGTTCTGCCATCACTTCAATAAGATCCGGGACCGAGCGGGGATTCTTACGGGCACTTTTCACGATCTGCGCCGGACTTGTCTGAGTAACTGGATTGTTCAGGGACTGAGTCTCCATGAGGTCAAGGAGTTGGCTGGACATGCCAGTATTGAAACCACTGAACGGTTCTATCTGGCAGTGCGAAAGGACCTATTAGACCGCGCCCGAGAGGCCTCTGAAGCATCAGGAAAGGACCAATCTGTGGCGTGCTTGTTGCGCGCTCCTTCTCAATCGGACAAAGACCCGATAACGCTGTCTGTAAATACTGTGCAGAGTGAGCTTTAGAAATAGTGGTCCGAGAACGAAGGCAAAAGGGTAACAGTACAACAAGGACTATTACCCCCACAAATCAGCTTGTGCAGCAACGGAGATTTGATCCGAGTGTGCTGTTTTCACAGAACTGTTGATAAATGTTTTGTCCTTGTCAATTAACGATTTATGAAGTTGGCTGAGATGCAATAGACTGCCGACCGAGCGTCAAAAACGCGCTTCTGTTGCAAATTCTGTTGCAGATTGCAGGCCCAGGTTAATCCATTTAACTAACCCAAGTTACGCAGTTGTAGGAAAGTAAGAAAAATGGTTCATCCGGTTAATGCGTGGGTTGATTTAGCGCTGCTGAATTCATGTCGTTGGACTAAGCGGGTTCGCCGCGTGACTGCCCCACTACGCTACGTCTGGTGATCATCCTGCCTCTCTTT
>CAZRBG010000105.1:0-12895 GCA_964598225.1 uncultured Pirellulales bacterium | reverse complement strand
GTGAAAGATACCAGTTTGGATTAAAGAAGGTTCCCGTGATCAGAATTCGACCATTCGGTTTCCACCGCCGACGCGGTATTATGCGCCCTACGGTGGCCATCAACAACGTCAAGCCATACACATTCACTAAAATGATGTAAGCAGCTACTTTTCGAATCATGTGCAACTTAGAAGTTCCAAGGAATGCTTTGGTTAGCCCTATAAGGATACCGAATTGCTCGCATGACAGGTTGAAAAGTCATATTCATGTTGTCGATTGCATCGAGCAAATGTACAATTACATCACATCGATGCACGTTTACAATCCATTGATGTAAACTTTCAATGCCTCAATGCAAGCCAGCAATGCCTCAATGTAAACCTGCATCCCCGTAATGTAAGTGTACAATGCCGCGCTGTAAGTTTACATCGTCTTGTTGTAAGGTTAATCTGACACAATGTAAGTTTCCAAAAGGTCAATGCAAGCCTGCAAAGGATCGATGTAAGCGTGATTTGCCACGATGGAAAAACAGAAGCCACGGATACCTATGGCACAAGTTAACACGGATTTCGCGGATTGAGTGGTTTTAGACTCGATCTGTCGTTGATTTCCTAAGACCATTCCGTGTGTGATTTTCACATTTATTCCTCAATGCTTCAATATAAACGGCTTCTGTGTACCCGGCCAATTGTTTAAGTCAAAAACCATCATGCACATATTGCCTCGTATACAGCTTTCGTCTTCTCGGCGACAGCCTTAGGGTGGAATCGCTGCATAGCTATCTGACACCCTGCCTCGGCCATCTGGGTTCGCAGTTGTCTGGACCCGATTAGTTTTGACAAGCGATCTGCAATCTGGTCGGTTGATTCCGGATCAACCAAGAAGCCCGTTCTGCCCTCTTCGATCATGTAAGGCATGCCGCACCGATTCGAAGCAATGACCGGCACACCCGCCGCCATAGCTTCGGCAATGGCCATCGGCGCATTCTCCTGCCGTGAAGGCAGCAGAAGGACGCCGGCCCTGGCCAGTTCCTCTGTCAGTCGGCCACGGTCGATATGTCCCAACATTTCAATGCGATCAGCAAGTTTGTGTTTCTGGATACTATGCAGGACCCTATTGAAATACTCTGACTCCTTGGCCTCACCGGCAATGACGAGAGTTGCATCTTCAAAATCAGACGCTATGCGAGCAAAGGCCTCAACAGAACCGAGTGTATTCTTTCTCTCGTTTATCCAACCAACGCATAGAATGCGGCCTGGTTCGGCGCTTCTAACAACCTCGAAGTAACGTTTGTCTACGGGATTATCGATATCGTAAATATTCGCATTGGTGTACGGCTCAATCATTGCCCGCACATAAGGCGTGATGGATATTATGTGCCGCTGCTTAGACAATCCCCATCGTTCTATTTGTCTCCACAGGGCTGAGCGAAATCCTGCAAATTTAGCAGAATCTGCAATGAGATTTGCGCTGTCGAATCCGTGAACTGTAAACACGTGTGGGATCGAAGTATTACCAAGACACAGGCCGAACGTCTCATGGGTGTGCAAGACATCCGCCTTCAGTTCAGAAACATATTTGATCAATTGTCTCTTGCCAGGGCCAGCCACAACATCCAATATCTCAGGCCAGCCGGTACGCGGCAGTCGATGAACGGTCACATCTCCATCGTATTCGACAACAACTTTAGTTCTCTCCCGCTCCAGAGTGATCACGTGGATATCCAGACCCTCAAGGTGGGACAGAGCCTTCACCAAAACTACAGTAACGGATTCTATGCCGCCCTTGGGACAGGCCGAGTCCTCAGGATATCGGCTGAATAGAGCTAATTTCATATGAATAATCGTTTGTTCACAAGACTACCGTGAGTTCAAGCTTTCAAACAACCGGGCAAATTTTTGCATAGACACATGAAGAGAGTGATTTTGCAAATAGTATGACCGGCCTGCTTCCGAAACAACTCTATATTGCTCAACATCGTTCAGGAGGTGACGGAGGGATTGGGCTAAATCCTCTACATTTGAAGCAGTGCGTCCCAAGTTGTTGCTAACAATTACGTCATCAGGATCAAACGTAGACACAACTGGAAGACCACAGCTCCACGCCTCAAGAAACGTATTCGGAAATCCTTCGTACACAGATGTACAGCATAATACGCCAGACCGATGATAATGCTCCGCCATGTTGTCATACAAAACTCGGCCATGTAGCTTGATATTCGAGATTCCAGCGGCACGACGACTCAGCTCATCAGAATAATCCGATCGTAGGTTGGCTGAACCAACAACATCGAATTCTATTTCGGGACAACATTCTGCCACATCAAGAAGCCATTCAAGTCGCTTTTCCCTGCTGAATCGACCTACCCAAAGTACGCGCATAGATTTATCATTTGCCGTTTCTAAATGTCTTTTGGCATTTTTTGATACTCCCTCGCAGGGCATGGGAATCAATTCAGAGTCAATTCCAAATCCATCGCGTAACATTTTCTGTTGTGTGCGGGTCTGAACTACCACTGCATCAGAATGCCTTAAGCCGTAACTATACAACATCCGCTCACGTCTCGGTTTCAACGCCGGCAAGGCAGGATCGCAATCGGGGGTGTTGGCAACGGAGTACACGCATTTACGGCCATGTCTGCGAGCCCACATCGCAACCTGACCTAAGCCTGAATCCCCGCAGTTATAGTAGTAAATATCCGCGTTAGCTCTCGCCATGGCTCTATTGAGGCTGCTCCATCGAGGCCAGAAGAATCTTAATCCTCTTATCCCAGCGTCTTTCTGACAAATCTTGAAAACTCGCACGCCTGAAACTAGAGAACCATCCACCTGTCCTTCATCCCAGTTAATCATACTAACTTCGTAACCTGCACGTGCAAACCAACGTGCCATCAACGATGTTTGCCGTTCAATACCGCCCGCATGCGCGGTGTTTCTACCGGTAAGGGCTCCATATGCATTATGTGCAATGAAGCAAATGTGAGGTCTCGAAGCTTTTCTATACATGGCAATATTTATCCCAAGATGATTCTGACACAATTTCTACCTTATCGCCGCACACAATCGGCGATGAATGACCTCGGCCAGGAATAGTAGTTTTCCACAGCACGTTTTTGGATGACGACCACTCAATCGGCGCGGCCTGTGAATCAGATCGCCCTTCCCTTTCCAAGCCCCGAAACCCACACCAGTCATCATCAGTAAAGACAGCGAATGATGCAGAGCAAATCACAAATAACAATACCGGCAAAAAGCTCGATTTTCTTACCATCGGCCAAACCACCTATTGGGGGCGGACTACGGAACTTATGGCAGCGACTCTTTGGTGTAACCTACACTTTCGGCAAAGGCCCCAGCCACATTCCAGATACGTTCCTCCTGATCCGGGTCTATTACTTTGCGCCACTTGTCTAGAGCCGGAATAACTTTTCGAACACCACGAAGTCGCACGGAATCACCGCCAATGGTATGGTGGATTACAGCTTTGAGCGCACACATCTCGTCCGTATGATCGTAGCCAAGGAAATCACAGATGCGACGGCATGTGCTTTGTGTATCCTGGCACAAATCTTCATACTTGATCTGGAGCCAGCTATCACGCTCGAAGCAGGATAAGGCCCGTCGGATACGAACGTTGATCCGTCGCCAAAGTCGGGCGCTGTCAACCATATCTCTTGACCATAGCCGAGCCTTTGAAGCAGCAATCGCCCGAACGTCGCGAGTCAACCACAAGATTTTGAGTCGCCCCTCAGTAGCCCGATAGAGATCGATCATACTGGCACAATCTTTGGAATTGTCCGCCACAGCCTTAATGCCAACTCGCTGGGCGAATCGTTCAGCGACAAACAGCCTTCGCTCACCGAATCTTGGCTTAGTTCGGCCGTCTATTTTTCTGTCCAGAGTAGCTGACAACTGCAGTCTCGCATAACTAATGGAACGATACCCGTAATGAAAGAGGTAATGCCGAAGGGCTTTCGCTCCTAAATCCAACTCCCTTCCCACATCCGAAATGCGAAAGGAGTACGGATGTGCAATGATATCTACTCCATACTCACCTGCTATGTCTGAGGCTATCCCCGCCCAGACCGGACAATCTGAAATCCGAACGCCACAACCACACAGCCCTGCGTGGTTTGACCATATTCCATCCCTGTCGAATTGCAGCGACAATTTCTGCAATTCCCCCATCCCTTCTATGTCAGGATGGTTGGAAAGCAGTTGTTCCGTGAACGTCGATCCGGAACGGGCATCCCCTGCGATGAATATGTAATCAATCATAACGCTACTTTCTCGCCATCAATGCTATACAAATATCTATCAATCCGTTTGGCCGCAACTCGCCAGAGTAAGCCTGCGAATTCAACCTTGAACTGACACGACTGCCTGGTTCATACCAAAGGAGGAAAGTCCAGTGGAAGCCATATTATCGACACACTTGGCTTACCCGTTTCATCCGGTGGGTTCCTCGTGGTAGAAGTCACCTCTTGCCCTTTCCAATATATCCTGGTTCTGGCTGGATCGGGCGTGTAGAAAGTAAGCCCTGATAAGTCCGTGTCTTCCAGTGGTATATCTGATATCGCTGCTTTGCCATGATGTAGATGTATCTCGATGCTGCGATCTGGCATCGGCCGACATTCCGCTGAAACCTCCTCTCGCGCGCGGCAGTAGCAGAGAAGTCGTTGCGTTGTAGTAACAAGTATCTTACCATCAGCATAATATTCAGCGAGTCTGCGCAATCCTTCAACCGTACGGGGGTGCAGTATTGTATCAGGTGCCATTTCCGCACAGAAATGGGTGTAGATTATACTCATTCCCCCTGCAGCAATAAGCGAATCGAGGACTTTTGTCGACAATACCTCAGCCAGGTCTCTACCGGAGGCACATCCGGGCCCCGCCCAATGAGGGTTGCTGCGTTGAAACTCATACAGTCTATTGCCGTCGCGCAAAGTAATCGGCCAAAGCAAACGATTTTCAGCAATACTCCTGTATCGCGCACACCCATGAGATCCGATGAATGATTTCATTGCATGTTTACCCAAAGACAAAACACTGCCGAGCACGTGCTCTCTTGATAAAATGCCTCGGATCGAGCCTTCTGATTCTTGCGCCACAGCACTAGTCACCCTTCCTCTCCAAACAAAACAAATGCCGTAAGCCGCAGCTAAATCTGCGTGATAGGCGGAGTGGCCAGCTTCGTCCCCGTGCCCCCTCATAAGATCCGGTCCAAAATTGGTCGGAGTCTTACTGTGATCGACCCACACCTTTAACCAACAGTCATGACGAGACAACTCTTCGTATGCTCCGGCAGCATGTTCTCGGATTCGAGCGTCCTCACCTATTGAATGCAGGCAATCGATGTAACCACTCCGAATCAATTCCCGCGTATGCTCACGCTCTGGCTCAGATAAATTCCAGTATGCATACCGGAAAGACGGCGCAAGGAAATACATACTGTTTCCCACTTCCATATTAAGTCCGGTGCCGATTCGAGTCTTTTCCGCCGTGTTTAGGAAGCGCATAATCTCACGATATGTAGCAAAATCAGGTGTGCAGTCGACATCACTACAAATCGCCAGAGCTGCTTTGTATGGATGGGGGAACGAACGCTCTCGGACAACGCTGTCGCATCGTGCACAGTCAGAGTGTTGTTCCGTGTTTAGAGCCATCAATCCAATGTCAGAATTAACGCGAAGTTACTCGAGTTCCTGTAAGCGACAAAGTCTCTTGCTGGCGCACTAAGAACTCACAGAACCAAAAGATGAAGTATAACCATAATGCTTCGCTATTGAAGCAGTCTTCTTCTCAATGGTAGCGATCTCGGCGGAAGAGAGCTCGTCTCGCCAAGAAACGTCTTCTTGAATCAGCACCTTATTCAGATTTCGCATTCTGTTACCAAGGATGTGAAAGTCGGCGGGATTTAGACTGGCCGGTATTGACATTTGTGGCAAGTCTGCCAGAGCACACAGCCTGTCCAGGGCCGCTTTAGGATCCTCGCAGAAATCTTCGTAACGAATGACGATTGTCTTCGAAGCTGCAACCGCTTTACAAACTCGTGCGATGTATCTATTCCGTTTGACCCAAGCGGCGGCCGTCTTATGGATCGGCCCGAATCCCTTTTTCTTGCGAGAATTGCACCAGCCACGAGGATCACGGATGAAGTGAACTACAGAAAGCTCCACCCCCGACAGCCTTGCTAATCGCGGGATCTGCTCCGGAGTCTTGGACGTATCAAAAAGCACGGTCTTGCCGGAGACAACCAGAGTCGAGAGTCCCAGTCGATAATTCCTCTGCTGCAGATTTCGCACCTTTGCCCCAACGAGAGGCAGGTGTTCGCATACGCGGTCGCGGACCGCGTATGGACCGGGCCTGCCGAATAAGAATCTAGTCAGCAATGGAGCTTTTTCTTGGCCGACGTGATGCATAGTCCCCCAGTAATCGGGTCGCCACCAAAGACCTTTACGCTGCATTTGGTCCGCCACTTTGCACCAAAATGGGCACTTCGCCACGGTCTTTCCGCATGAACATGTCGGCCCTTTCGGCCCATGGAAGCGGCCTCCCGGCCCCCGGAGTTCACCAGGAGACACAATGTCCGGATGCGTATTAGCAAGCGCAGCAGCTATTGTTGAGCCGGAATTCGGTAACGCCGCGAGATAAATCCAGCGAATAGACTCCATAACGCCTTTCTCAACTGGCCTCTGATTCTCAAGGTTAGATAACAGCCCGCACACTATGGACACATTTAAGTCTGAACAGCTTTTTGATGCGAATCTTCATGGACGCAGGTATGAGGAACATCCAGTATGTAGTCATAAGCAAAATACCCCCGATGGACAAACCAAGCAGTAATGAGACTATCGGCATATCCACAAAAACCATCCGGCATACGAAAAGGGGGCAACCAAATGGTAACACAAGTATGCCGGGAAAGATCAGGCTTTTCCAAACATATCTCCTGAGTGGCACGCCCACCTTTTGACACGCATAAACAGGTATGTAGATGCCGTTAATTATCGTCGAAGCGACCCCGAGACCTAACGCCACTGCAATCAGCCCTCCGTCCATGATACCAAGAGCAAAACCCACGAGAAGGCAACCACTCACACTCGCAACGAGATTTGCAAGGCCTGCACGACCATGCGCGTTTAGGCCAATGAGTATGCAGACTGCAGGAATTTGGATGAGAAAGGCCAAGTGGCCAAGTGCGAGAGCGACGGGAAGAATAGTCATTTCATACTCCGGCCCCATCCATAGACGAAGAAGAGGCCCGCCCATAATAGAGAGGGTAGCTACGGCAGGTAATGCAATCGCCGAACCGTAGGAAATACCCGTGCATAAGAAATCCCCTATTTCTTTTTTTCCCTTGGTCGCCTGCAGAGAGCTGGCTGTTGGCGTCAGCACCATAGCAAATTTCATTAGTAGTGTTCTTACATGCCTCAGAAGACTTCTGGGGCGAGCGTACAGCGCCAAGGCGGGCGCGCCCAGATATGCAACAATCAACACAGCCGTCGTCTGATTAGAAACCATTTCACCTACCTTGGGCAACAACGCCTTTCCTCCAAATCCGAGCATATTCTTGAAGGTTTTTAGTCGCGCCAAGGAATAATGGAAGCGGAGTTCGGGCAACAGCGCACGGACTCCAATGAAAAGAGCCAATGTTCGTGTTGATTGGCCCAGCAAAATAACCAAAGCCATGCCCACAAGCCCCCTGCCCAGCAAAAGCATCAAGATCATACCTGCTGTGTCAAAAATGTGCATTCCAGCAACAAGTGCGTTCTGGATATCCCAGCGGTGACAGCCTGTTACAATTCCTCCAAATGCGCCACCGGAGACTTGAAAAGCTATGGCGACACCCAAAAGCAGAACCACCCACTGAACTTCCACAACTTGGCCGGATAGTCTGTCTGAAAGAAGCTGAGGAATCACTGCCATTAAGCCAAGTGACGCGCACCCTATTATCAGAGATGCTACTATCAAGGGCCAAAAACATGAGTTGACAGCCCGATTGACGCCGTCCATATCGTCCGTCGAACGGAACTTTGCGACAAACCGGCTAATAGCACCGCTCAATCCGACCGTAATAAGGGTAAAGTGCGTCACGAGCGACCAGGCGAAATCCCAAGCGCCCAGCGAACTTCGCCCCAGATGGCCGTCAATCAGGCGAGGCATTACGAAACCGCTGACGACTACTACCATATGACCGCCCCAACTGGTCAGGACGTTCCGCGTCATACGGTCGCGTCCGGTTAAGTCACACGCTCTTTCCGATTCTTCCTTATGTCTGGCCGGTGATATTTCGGACCTTGGCGGATCCTCATGTCCTGGATCTATTGTTTCCATTTACCTATTTTTGTGTGTGCGAAATTGGCAGAAGTGCCTGTATGTTATCTCTCAGTCATTCAGTACTGCTAACTACTTTGTCAGTGTGATGAGACAGAGCCACGCTTGTTTACGAAGGAATGGGACAACCTTGAACAACCAAGCATCGACACGGTCGGCTATTGCGTAAAAGGAATCTGGATGAGGAAATCTTATCCTCCATCCAAGTCGCTTGAGTACACCCTGGTTCAATGTCTGAGCAATAAACCTGTATGGCAGGATGGAGAATATGTAGAAGTCAACTTCTGCCGCTGCAAAGTCCTTCGAAAGCAAATTGATGTCTTTTGTGGCCAAGGGATGCTCGTCTGAAGTTCTCAAGTGAGGTGTAGCCCGCCGAAACGCCTGTAAGAACACATTTCCTTTCATGTTGTCGCGAAAAACGGCCTTGCCGCCGGATTTGAGGACTCGCTTTATCTCCATACAGGCTTTATCGAGCTGGAGGTGGTGCAAAATCGCATTGCCATAGACAACATCATAAGTCTCTGAGGAGAGGTTTAAATCGTTGCCGTCCATAACGATGGCTTTAATGTTCAGCCCGGCCATCTCTGCCATCTTCTGCTGGTTTTCTACTGCCTTGGGCCACTGCTGTCCGGTTGTTTGATTTGAAAAACGTTTTAACGTCTTTGATAGCATTAAGTTGTAAGAGAAAATGGCTGTAATCGATTTGAAACCACTTATAGACTCCGGCTATTTCAATTTGAAAACTATCAAGGAAATGGCCGATGAATACGGGACGGACAGTCTTCTCGCAAATTATGGATTTTCTCCCACTACGAGACTTCAGAAAGTGCGTCAAACGATACCGTGGAAATCACAAGGTTCAAAAATTCTCATGCCTGGATCAGTTCCTGTGTATGGCCTTCGCTCAACTGACGTATCGCGAAAGTTTACGAGACATCGAAGCTTGTTTGCGGGCGATGCAGACCAAACTCTATCACATGGGAATTCGAAGCCGGATTTCAAAATCCACGTTGGCCGATGCCAACGAGAACAGAGATTGGCGAATATATGGGGACTTTGCCCAAGTGTTGATTCATGTGGCCAGAGAGCTTTATATCGAAGAAGAGTTCGCCGTAGAATTGGATCAAACCGTTTATGCACTCGATTCCACAACGATAGACCTCTGTCTGTCGCTCTTTCCGTGGGCAAAGTTTCGCAAGCACAAAGCAGGCATAAAGCTTCACACACTTTTAGACTTACGGGGCAACATTCCCTCGTTTATACGCATTACAGAGGCTCTCCTGCACGATGTCAACATCCTCGACGGCCTCCTTCTGGAAGCAGGCGCCTTCTATATCATGGATCGTGGCTACCTCGACTTTGGCCGTCTTTATACATTCCATCAAAGCCTGGCCTTGTTCATAACTCGGGCCAAAGGCAACTTTCAATTTCGCCGACTGTATTCTCACCCCATAGACAAGTCGACCGGCCTGAAGTGCGATCAGAGCATTGTGTTGACGAGCTTTTATCCAGCGAAAGATTATCCCGAAAAACTTCGGCGCATCCACTACGTGGACAAAGAAACAGAACAGAACTTAGTGTTCTTGACCAACTGTTTTACATTGCCAGCGATAACCATCGCCCATCTTTACAAATGTCGCTGGCAGGTGGAACTGTTCTTCAAATGGATCAAACAACACCTGCGTATCAAGGCCTTCTTCGGTACGACCGAGAACGCTGTGAAGACACAGATATGGATTGCCATCTCGGTTTATGTGCTGGTAGCCATAATCAAAAAGCAATTGAATCTGGATTTGAGTCTTTACACAATTCTACAGATTTTGAGTGTCACCTTATTCGAGAAAGTATCTATTTTACAAGTACTTATGGAAGCTGGTTACACAATTGAAAATGTCGATCCTTGTAACCAGTTGATGTTATTCGACTTATAACCGGACAGTAGTGGCCTTGGGCGATACATCAATCGCATCGACAATCGCTTGCCGCCTGGCAAACCAGAGGGTTGCGTTGTCGTCTCCACATCCGTATACGAGAATCCGTTTGCCGCGAACATCACCAAGTGCTTTAGATATGGCTTTGGCCATCCGAGGCAAACGGGCACCGAAAGTGCCCGCCGGTGAAGCATAATTCAAGAGTCTATCTACCTTGTCTCTATCAACATCGCGAGTCTCATAAATGGCATCATGGAACGAAGCTTCCTGGGCAATATTTTTTTCTGAATTGTTCATAGTAGCTGTAGTCAGGGTGTCCAAGAGTGTTTGAGCGCCAATCGCTATATCGAAGAATAGGCCGGGCGTTCCGACGTCTCTTGTAATTGAAGCAGGTTCTCTACTTGTTGATTTTCAAACGCGACATTTGCAGACGCTGTATACCGCTGTTCGACATGGACTCGCAGCATCAGAAAAATAGCCGCCCACATCCCAAGCGTGCTCGCGCGAGGATAGACAAATTGCGAACCGAGACCGGCAATCAACTGGGATACCATTAAAGCAAGGGTAAGACCACCTACCGCCGAACACAGGCGATCATGATTTCTGAAAAGTCTTGCGGCATGTACCAAAACAACTGCCCAGAACATAAAAATCAATAGCGATCCAAGAATGCCATTATCGAGAAGGCAATCCAGGTACATGTTGTGAGCGTGCGGAAAACTCTGACGCAGATTCGTCCAGAGCCAGTCCGCAAGTCCCGTGCGTTTCATGGCCAATCTGCCATAACCGACCACAGGAGATTCGCCGATCTTTTCAATGACGTAAGGCCAAATCAGCAATCGGCCGGATGTTACAGATTTGGTGTCTATTGTTTCTTGCCCCGCGACGTCGGTCTGACCGAAACCCTGCAACATCCTCTCAGTCGGACCAGGAAGCAAGACAGGAAACAACATTAGAATGACCGGAGCGAGAAGAAGAGTCTTTCGCCATTTCAATGCGCACATAATAAATCCGGTTCCCGCCCAGGCAACATAGCCTGCTCTACCACCGGAAAGAGCCTGGCCCAGTGCTATAATTCCCGCCGGCAACAGCGAAAGGAACCGCCACAAACGCTTTTTCAATAATTGTGAGCAGGCAACAAGGGCCCAGAATGCCCCGGCAAGAAACGGGGAGATATCGCATGAATGATATCCTATCGTTCTGTCGAGCTTGAGACGTGTTCGATGAACGGCATCGCTATATCGATAAGCCGCTTCAATTGGCAGGTATTTGATGACCATAACGGCCACACCTAAATACATGACGAGCAGACAGACAATCGCCGCTATTAGCCTCCGGCGAGTTCTGCATCCGTCAAATAGTAACACGCCTGGAAGAGCCCACTTGATCGTGTTAATCAGCTCGTCGCTAATAAGACTCTTTAGAGGAACATTTATGTGACTGCGATCTAAAACCAAGCGGACAAATCCAATGAAGATTATACCCAAATACAACAACAACATGATGTTGATATGTCGCGGCATATCCCAGCTTAAACCTTCCCTGCGCCGCGCTGCCAACCACGCCAGGAATATTATGCCAAACAGTACATTCCACGGATTCAGTCCCTGGATGCCCATAATGCTCTTGGGCATGCTCGCGTGCTCGATTACAGCCGTAAGCAGAATCAGGCCGCAGAGGCTCTTGAACCAGTCCTTCCAAGCGTAGATTGCAAGGCCGGCAACGACTATATACAAAGCTATGTGACGAAGACTCATGGTCAGTTTTACGGTGTGACAGTGTGACGGTTTGACGGTTTTACAGTGTGACGGTGCGACAGTATCACCGTACAACTGTATCACCGTATCACCGGTTTAAAATCGTGCGCACCATTTATCGGCGTCTGCCATCATACGGCCTAATTTTTGGCCTATTTGATGACATCTGGAGGTCAGCTTCTGATGTTCTTCTGTCATTATATAACCGCATTTAAGAGCTGTTTTCAGCCAATGACGCGTTTCCAACTGCTCTCCATCGGCATCCGTCAATTTGCTGATGAAATGAGCTTTGTATCGCCTTTTTCCCCAAGCCTCGGCAATGTTCGCTCCTATTGAGCGTGAACAACGACGAATCTGATCGGTTAACGAATATCTTTCTTCATTCGGAAAACGTTTGGTTAGTTCGTATATCTCCTTCTGCAACTCCAAGGCCAGCAGATAGGCGTCCAATTCTTCATAGTCTTTCACAAGTGCCATTTTTTTCTGTGTGACTGTGTGACTGTATCACTGTCAAACTGTATCACTGTACCACCGTATGACCGTCTCTATTGACTATCTGAGCTACTCCAAGCCCTACGTGGTCCGGGATTCGCTCGCCGCGACTTGATCTGCCTTGGATTCAAGATTACTTCTTCTATCTATTTCCCAGAAGTGTTTTCGTGAAAACGGTGTTACGTGCTCCGTGAATTACGCCATAAATGAGGATATCTTTCTTTGCAGCGGTGTAATAAACAGCATAGGGAAATCTCTTCAATAAACACCGTCTGAAGTCTTTATATACTTTTCTCCAAGCGAGAGGATTCCTTTCTATTTCTGCAACACTGGTATAGAAAATCCGAGCTATTGTCAAATGTTGTGGATGAGATTTTTTCCGACCTAAGTTCGGAGCCG
>CAZRBG010000104.1:0-13219 GCA_964598225.1 uncultured Pirellulales bacterium | reverse complement strand
AAGTATGACCAGAAGCTCAACAAGCCCGTAGGCCGTCGACAAGAAGCGACGGAGAACATGCAATTGTTCTTATACTGCTGCCGGGACAGGGCCGTGTCAAGGCTGTTGTCCACGTGCCAACGAAGGATGCACCCACTATACGGGATTGTCGTGCGCATTTTCTTTCTTTCTCCGGCTTCCATTTTTGCAGCGTCTTGACTGTTTGCGCTGCTATATGCCTTTGGCGCTTCTGCGCATCAGGTCTTCGTTGGAATAGTCCCGGCTGAGTGTATAGCCCTCAAGGGGGATGATGTGCTGGTGGACGACGTCGAGGATGTCCGCCGGATAGGGGAAGAAGGAATCCTCTACTTCATCGGGCGGGGTAATCCAGTTGCGTGCGCCGAGGACCACCGGCGGAGCGTCCAGCTCGTAGAACGCAAACTGGGTGATCTTGGAAGCCATCGTCTGGAGGCAGCTTCCTCGTTCGCAGGTGTCGGACGTTAGCAAAATGCGTCCGGTTTTCTTCACCGATTCGAGCACTTTTTCGCAATTGAACGGCACAATGCTTCTGGCGTCGATGATCTCGCAACTGATATTGTGCTTTTGCTCCAGTTCTTTCGCCGCCTCTATCGCGCGGTAAAGGGTAGCTCCGATTGTGAGGATCGTTAAGTCGGAGCCTTCTTTTCTAATGGCAGGCTCGCCGGGCGGCACTTCGTAGAATTCGTTCGGCACGCCGCCCGGTACGAATTCTTCCGGCTGTCCGTACAACCGCTGACTCTCGAAAAAGATCACCGGGTCTGTGCCCCGCAGCGCGCTGTACATAAGGCCTTTGGCGTCGTAAGGTGTTGCCGGAAAGACAACCTTCAGCCCGGGGATGTGTGCCGCTATTGAAGTCCAGTCCTGGCTGTGCTGAGCGCCGTACTTGTTGCCGACAGAGACACGCACCACGACGGGCATTTTCAGAAGGCCGCCGCTCATGGACTGCCACTTGGCAAGTTGATTGAAAAGCTCGTCGCCGGCCCGTCCCATGAAATCGCAGTACATCAACTCGACGAGCGCACGGCCGCCCTCGAGGGCATAGCCGACCGCAGAGCCGACGATAGCGCCTTCGGAAATCGATGCATTGAAGAGCCTGTGATACGGCAGAGCTTCGGTCAATCCACGGTAGACGGCAAAGGCTCCGCCCCAGTCGCGATTTTCCTCGCCATAAGCAACTAACGTCGGATCGACGTAGAAACGATCCAGAATCGCCTCGAACAGCGCATCGCGAATTCCGATGCACTTGGAATCTTTAAGACGTCGGCCGCTCTGGTCGAAAGCCGACCGGCTCCGCTTCGCCAGTGACTTCAAACGCGGATTCTCCTCTTTGGCAATCAGGGTTTCCGGCTCTCTTTCCGGCTCCATCGAATCGACCTTGAGGTCGGAATACATCGTTTGTTCTAAGAGACAGAATTTTTTCTTCAGATCGGCTCTCGGCGAGAGGCTAAGATCCGATGCTTTCTTACAGGCCGCCAGGATAAGTTCCTTGACTTTATTGTCGATTTCGTCCAGCGCGTTCTGGTCGCAGATGCCGGCTTCCAGAAGTCCGGCGGCAAAATGAACGATCGGATCCTGTTCTTTCCAGGCCTCGACCTCGGCTCTCTCGCGATAGCTGCTCTGATCGGAAGGAGAGTGGCCGCTGTAACGATACGTGACCGTATCGAGCAGCACTGGTCCGTCGCCGCCGGCAAGGACTTCTTTCTTTCTCAGGATCGCGTCGGCTACCGCCAGCGGATTGTATCCGTCAATGCGCTCGGCGTGCATTTGTTCGGTATTGAGAGCAGCGCCGATCCGAGCGAGTACGTCGAAACCCATCGTCTCGCCGCAAGTTTGTCCGCCCATGCCGTAGAAATTGTCGACAAAATTAACAATCAGAGGCAAGCCCCCTCTGTGTTCCTCCGGCCACAACTGCTTATACTGGCCCATAGTCGCAAGACACAGCCCTTCCCAAACCGGGCCGCAGGAAGAAGCCGCGTCGCCAATATTGCCGATTACGAGACCGGGCTTGTTATTGACCTTCTTGTAAAGTGCCGCCCCTACGGAGATGTCGGCCGAGCCACCCACGATAGCGTTGTTGGGATAAATCCCGAAGGGTGGGAAGAAAGCATGCATCGAACCGCCCATGCCTTTGTTGAATCCCGCCTCTCTACCGAGAATTTCAGCTAATGTACCATAGAGCAGGTAGGCAATGGCGAGGTCTTTCACTGTGTCGCGTGCGTCCTTTTCGACGATTCGAAGAGTGTTGCCGTCGAAATAGGTCTGCATAATATACATCAGGCGCGTATCGTCGAGTTTCGCAATTGCAGACAATCCCTTGGCGAGAATTTCCCCGTGACTGCGATGACTGCCGAATATATGGTCTTCGGTAGTCAAATGAAACGCCTGCCCGACAGCGGCGGCCTCCTGACCGATCGACAAGTGCGCAGGGCCGTTATGAACGCATTCGATGCCCTCGTACGAGCGGCGAAGTTTTATATCACTGAGCATCGTTTCAAACGCGCGAACAAGGACCATGTCACGGTGTATCCGGAGCAAATCCTCCGGTTTGTATCTTTGCAGTTCGTCGTTGATTGTTTTATCGTATTGATTTATCGGTATCGGATCGAACTCTACGGAGCCGGGTTTGCGCAAGTGCTCCGGATAAAGCATCTGAGATTTTGGCATTTCAATTCCCCTGCAATTCGAATAATCGTAGTTGGCAATAGCCAACGAGTAAAATCACTCTCCGAAACAATGTACACAACCATCGGCAGTGCTGATGTACAAATGCTTTTGCGCAGCGATCAGACCGTCATATACCGGGGGCGCTTTCAGGTGTTGAATTTCAGAGAGCTTTTCGCCCGTCGATGCGGAAAACGACCACAAATCGGCTCCTTTGCGCCCTTCGAAAGCGGCCAGAGGATCGTCTTCCGGGACGACGTCCGGAGGTCCTGCAACGAACAGCTTATCACCCGCTAAGACCATAGCACGCACCCGGACCGGGATATACACGGACCAATTGTCTTTGGTTTTCTTAAATTCCGCTTCATTCTGATTGGGATCATAATCTTTTGAAAACAGGCGATAGCCTTTGGTCCCGGGAAAGAAGCCGCGACGCACACGAACAACTCTATAGAAAACATGAACGCCAAAAACGCTCTTTTCATTGAAAACCAGAAGTTGGCCGTAGACCCCTATTCGGCCCATGTGCCGGTCCCATCCCGGCCAGCGCCGGCTGAACGTCCAGTACGTGCCTTCGTTGTAAGAGTCGTCGAGAAAGCCCCTGCTTGAGATAAGGCGCATGGCGTTCGAGCCGCGTTCGGGATAAGACGGATATTCACGATAGCCTCCTCTCTCCCTTGCGAACTGCTGCATAGGGGCGGGACTGCGCTTCAAATCACTGCGAAACCGCTCCTGAAGCAGAAACAGGTCGGCGCCGTCGCTCACCAATATATCCGATTTGGCGCCGTCCATATACCCGGCGCCTCCCGTATCCTTGAAAGGATCGGGGCTTGGACTCTCCAGACAAGTCTCATATTTCACCCGGCCGGTTAGCGGATCCAGCGCGTAAACATGAATACCTCCGTCGAGATATGTTGATCGGCCGGCCGTCAGGTAAACCAGCGGACGCCGAGGACTTACGGTCACATCATCTTGAACTACCACGCTGCCGTGTACGGGCCAGGCTGATTCGACCTGCCCGAAGGCGCCGATCTGCCGTTCCTGCGGTGCGGCAAGGAATCGCCAGATTTCTTTGCCGTCGGATGCATCGAGGCAATAAACCCATCCGTCTGACGACCCGAACAAAACAAGCGGGCCATAGACCGTCGGCGGTGAATCGATTCGAGCCCCTGCCGTGAAACGCCAGAGCTTGTCACCAGTTCGTGCATTCATCGCATGAACGGCATGTGCATCTTTTTCAGCAACAATTAACGTTTGACCGGCAACCACCGGGGGCGTAATGGGAGGTCTTAGAGTCGTTTCCCATTTTTGTTTGGGGTGATCGGGTACAGTCGTATCGGAATAGCCGCTGCGGCGGGGGTCGTGACGATACATCGGCCAATCACACGAGTCGTCAGTTTCTGATCGAAGTTCAACGTCTTCGTATTTCGGCCCTTTAATCAAACGGGGTTGATCGTCGATCACGGCGGAAGATTTGCCTTCCGATTCCGGCTTTGCCGTGAGTGCATTGAAATTGGACAACAGCACGCCCTGATAGCAGACGCATTGATGCGGGGCCATATAGAGTATGCCGTTAGCCGGCATGACACCGTAAATGCACGGCGCGCGCAGCCAGTCATGCCGCATGTGGTCCTCGCCCTGAAGATCGAGGAATTCCACGCCTCGTTTGGGCAAGAGCAGGAATCGTTCAGTTGCCTTGGAGCGATAGCACCGGTAGTGGTGTCCCGGGCTTGTAAGTTTAGGCACGGAAACCCTGCGTTTCACCTTACCTGTTAGAAGATCGTAACCGAGTCGCTGCGTGGTCGTATCCTTCCAGTGGTCAGGAAGGTTCTCCTGGTTGTCCACACCGAACCAGGCCAGCCCGTCGATGACAAATATATCATTAGCGTGCCCGCTGGGACCTCTGTATTGAGGGCTCGACCATAACTTCTCACCCGTTTCCACTGAAAATGCGTGAGCCTGGTGATAACGAACGGTTTGATAACCGCGCTTCTCTTTTGCCTGAGCAACAGGTCCGTAGGCGTAGAGCACGACCTCGTCCTGTGCCACCAGCGTTCCTCTTTGCCCCCTGCCTTTAACAGGTTCGCTCTGCCAGAGCCGTTGGCCGTTCGAGCGATCGAGACATACCACCTGACCTGACTTTGCGTAGTAAACATGATTCTTACAGACTGCCAGGGTAACCGGCGACATAGTATCCGGATCACTCTCCCAAACAATCCGGTCGTTCTCGAGATTGACGGCCACGACTCTTCCGCTGTTCTGACTGAGCCGGAAATCTTTGCCCGGCTTATTTCCAGCGCGATCTGCGTCCCTGATACACAGAATCAGCATCTGAGAATCCAGCAAAATCTCATCAGTCCCTCTTGTTTTTTCAAGCGTCTTCAGCAAATCACCGGTCGCCGCATCGAGCACACTGACTGGCGCTTCGTATCCGAGGGTCACGTACAGCTTTTGTTTGGCCGCGACCAATCGCCGCGTTGTAGTTTGGGGCAGTTGACGCAGCATTGACGCCCTTTGCCTCGGATTATCCCAGCGGGACTCATCATGCCATTGCCGCCAGCCCCAGTCCGGCATAGGAATCTTCCAAAGCAGCGCGCCGTTGAATGCATCCCGGGCAATCAGCGACCACTGGGACGGGAAGCGTTCTTCCGGCTGGCCCAGGGGCCCGTCATCCCAGATATAGAAAATGCGTCCGCCCGTCGACACCATGCCGGCCATACTCGAGTTTATCTCGTGGCTTCGGGCATAAGCCGGTCCGCATACCCATTGCATCCGCTGAGGCGGGCCCACGGCCCTGTCATGAGAGACGGCATTATTATCCGGCCCGTGCAGGTAATGCGGCCAGCCATCGATTCCTTCCGGAACGGGCTTGGTGTAAGCCGAGTATTCCGCCGAAAACGGCCACAGATCCAACCCGGCGACCTGACACCTTTCATGAATGACCGCCATCCCCCGCGGCGCCAGTACTCGCTTGATCTCACTTCCAGAGACCGTTGTATCTTTGTCGTCAATGATCAGCAGATTGATAAGGTTTTCAACATAGGGCAGTCTATCATCTCGCCACTGTTTGACGGATAGTCGTCCGTAGTCTCCTGTCGCGAGGATGTTCTGACGTGCTTTTTCAACCTCTCGACGATCGCGTTCAAGCCCCTGGATCGTATACGATTTATTCTTACCCAATTCTGCTACGAGCGTTCCATCAGCGCAGCCCACGTGGACAATAACCCCACCTTTGATGTCGCTTTTCTCAGTGAAGACATTCGCTTTTTCGGCCAAAGCGGCCTTTGCTGGAAATGGTGATGACAAAACAAAACATATACTTGCAATTACCGCAATGTTGATGATGCGAACGTTTCTTCCCATGATAATTTCTCCCTACGGGTTCTCTTAGGGGCTGCCAGATTGGATTTTGATCTTTTCATTGTTCCGAGCAATTATACCCCCACGGCAACACCTAAGACAAGCGAGAATCTGAATCGGTATCCCTATAGATGGTTTGGGCCTATTGCGCGCGAAGAAAGAAGATAAGAAGATAGGAAGACAGGAAACCTCATCTTCCAAACTTCTTATCTTCCTATCTTCTATCTTCCATCCCGTGGTGATGCTTCAGCATTGCGACAAAATCCGGATTAAATTCACTGCCCTGCCGTCGGTAGTAGTCAAGGACCCGGCTGCCCAGTGCGGTGTTGAGATGATAATACTTGACCGATTCATTGATCTTTACAAAACCAGTGCGATTTATCAGTTCAGGCATTATTCTTCCGCCAACGACGGGAGCGTGAACTGTGCAGTTAGTGAATCTCGTGCCTAATGTGCTGCCGAGTGTGTAGAGGTCGCTCTTTATCTCCCTCACGTTGGGTTGTAATCGGCAGTCGCGGAACACCAGCTCGCCTTGCAATCCCGGTGCAGTAACGGTGTTTATGGAGCACCTGTCGAAAAACGCCCCGGCGATGCAGTTCCTGCCCAAATAGACGCTGACCCCATCGCAATCGATGAAACGGATCTCCGGAAAAAGGGACTTCTGATCGTCATAAGCAGCCCTTTCCTGTCCGCCAATAAGCAGATGAACATTTTCGCTGTCACGAGGCTGCTGCGGCACCATCTTTTCGAGCTGCACGTCATCGACGACCAGCGTGGAGTTCGCCTCTAATCTACCGCCTTCGTAACCGCCCTGCCGCCGCAGATCGTAGTGATGCGGATTGGGAATGCGAAGGAGCCGGACGCCCTGCTCGCGCCCCTCAACCCTGACATCACTGAATTCGATGTGATTGGGAAAGAACAGGCGCGTGCCTGTCTTTGTTTGGGAAAAGGGCACGACGTTCATCAGCCAGCACGGGGCTGTAGATTCTGGCGCTGCGCTATAGTCGATAACCATATCATCGATCGTAACACTGCGGGCAAAACCGATGGGATACTGATAGTCAAAGTCGGCCATACGATGGCTCAGGACCGAAACCGTGCCGTTACTGGTCGGCCTTAGCGTGCACCCTCTGAGCCGGATGCGGCCGTCCCACTTGGCCCCGTAGTCACGACGAAAGTTGATGAAACTGTTGCCGTGGCGCGTTGTATCATTCACGAAGAGGTCGCCGCCGCCGGTAACGGAGATGCCTTTGAAGCCGATGGCGCAATCGTTGATGTACAAGTCCCAACAGTGGAAATGGACGTCAATGCGGTTGAGCCGGCAGTTCTCGAGCCTGAAATTTTTGTTGAGATTTGTGCCGAACACGCCCCAGGCCACCCAGCCGCCCTCGGCCGTCAGGTTGCGAAAAGTGCAGTTCAGCATGCGGGCGCCGCCTATTCCATACGTGCCGTGAGCTACGACTTTGGAACGGTCGCGGCGGTTTTTCTCCCAGGGCATGGCTCGAATGTTCTCCAGTGTGACGTCATAGACGCCGCTCAACACGTAGAATCCACGGCGCGGCTCCATGGAAACATCTCGCCTACCTTTTTCCAGCCCCATCCACTGTTCACGAACAATTGTGCGGCTGCGCTGTATTGCAATCCCATGATGGTGATAGCCTTTGGAGTCCCCGGCCGGTGTGTCGCCTGAAAAATAGAATCTTCCCCCTTCGATGACCAGGTATACGTTATTGCAGGGGATGGCTTTTATCGAAGTGAAGTCCTCGAACTCCCAGGCAATGTCGCCGATAATGCGTCCCTCTTCTTCCACGTAGAACAGCTCTTCCCTAGCCCATCCGCGTTTGGAGTAGTTGCCCGCCCGAATCCCGATGCGGTCATTCGCGTCCACGACTGTGACCAGGTGATTTGCATAAGGCGCCAGCTCATTGATGATCTGAACGCCGGGCCGGATCTTGTCAAGCAAGATGCCTTTCGTTTTTTCATCGAGTTCGAGGGTCTTCGTCGGCTCATCATTGAGAACGACAAAACGGGGAAACCGTTTGCTGTTGAACTTCTCGTCGATGTGAAAAGTGGTATTTCCCCAATGAACGTTGGCCTTGATCTCAATGTTGTTGGTCCGTTTAATCCAGAACTCGCCGCTGAGATTGACCACCGGGATCCGGTGCCTGTTCGCGTATTCATGGGCCAGTTTGATCTGAGCACCGTCATCGTTGTCACCATCTCCGACCGCGCCGAACATTTTATAATTCACCGCTTCGCTTTCCAGCAAGACGGCAGCCAGTCCATTGTTCAGAGCAATTACGTCCGCTCCGTTGGGTCGCAGTTGGTCGTCGTCCCGGGTACTCCTTTCGGAGAGCTTCTCGATACGGTATAAGGCTTCGCCGCCGTCTCCCGGCGCGTAGAAGCCCGCCGTCTCGACCAGTTGTCCTTCTTTCAGGCTCGAGAGTGAACTTAGCAACTGAGTATCAGCGTAGCGGATAACAACGGGGTTCGAGGCGCGTTGAGTCGGGAGCACCGGGAGCTTCTGTGCCCGAGTCCTCGTATTCTGGGCCGCAAAAGCCAAGATAATCGTACCCGTCAAGACCAGCGCCTTGAATTCAATGGTATTTTTATTCGTATTACGCTTAGCCACGAATGCCTCCAGGAAAATCACCACCGAAAACTTTCTGAAATGAAAGGAGCGTAGGGTGGGACCCGCCCTGAGCGAAGTCGAATGGGTTGCCCCACCGAAATACTGATGGTGGGGCAAATCCCACCCTACAGGCCTACACAAACCATTTCAACAATATGCAAGAGATTATAACGCCGTAATACGGCTATTCAAAGGAAGTTATTCGTGGTATTATTGGGAAAGTTGCGTCTAAATCGTCAACCAGGACGGGAGCATAGAATGCTGGGGAACATAGCATTGGCCGAAGATTTGGGAGAGCAGCCCATCGGGAAAAATTATCCTTTGGAACTTCGCCGAGATGTTATGAGAGTTTCTATTGACACGACTTCCAGCGCCTCTGTAACATACTGCAAAATTTAGCAGGTATTACGAGAACTAACCCTTTTATAGATTCTGGGCAATGTATGACAGCCCGTGGAACAGTTACCGTTATCCTGCCTCCGGTATCCCATAGGGAGACAGGTAAGTTGCTCGGATGACAAAGTTATAAGGTTTTTAAGATGGATAAATATATTTGTGTACACGGCCATTTTTACCAGCCGCCACGCGAAAATCCCTGGCTCGAGGATGTGGAATTGCAGGATTCGGCTTATCCACACCACGACTGGAACGCCCGCATAACGGAAGAGTGTTACCGACAAAACGCAACGTCAAGAATACTCGGACAGGATAGAAAAATAATCGATATCGTGAATAATTATGCCAATATGAGCTTCAACTTCGGCCCGACCTTGCTCTATTGGCTTGAATCACACGCACCGGATGTCTACGAGAAGATTCTTGAAGCGGACAAGAAAAGTCGCGAGCGATTTTCAGGACACGGCGGGGCTATGGCACAGGCTTACGGCCACATGATTCTGCCTCTCTCCAACGATCGGGACAAACACACCCAGGTTATTTGGGGGATTCAGGATTTTCAGCAACGTTTTGAAAGGGAGCCCGAAGGTATGTGGCTGCCCGAAACGGCCGCCGATATATCTACATTGGAGGTTCTTGCCGAACACGGCATCAAATTCACAATTTTGGCGCCTCGGCAGGCCAGGAGAGTCCGGGCAATAGGCGGGCGCAGATGGAAGAACGTAGATGAGAACAAACTGGATACAACCGTCCCATACGTATGTAACCTGCCTTCCGGTAAACAAATCGTCCTGTTCTTCTATCACGGCCCCACCGCCCACGATATAGCATACGGCGGGTTGCTGCACAGCGGCGCGGATCTCGCCGCCAGGATGCTGGATTCCTTTCCGAAGGATACCGAAGAAGCAAGGTTGATTCATGCCGCCACCGACGGCGAGTCTTTCGGACACCATCATCGACATGGAGATATGGCTTTGGCGTTTTGCCTGCATCATCTGGAGTCCAACGATCTTGCCAAAATAACCGTCTATGGCGAATACCTGGAAAAATTTCCGCCGACCCAGGAAGCCGAGATACATGAGCCCAGCTCCTGGAGCTGTGTGCACGGCGTCGAACGCTGGAAGAGCAACTGCGGTTGTTGCGCCGACCAGGCAAACTGCGGCAAGCAGCAGTGGAGAGCGCCCCTTCGCGAAGCGCTGGACTGGCTCAGGGACAGATTATCCGAAACATACGAAAAGAAAATGTCCGGGTATTGCGATGATCCATGGGGGCTAAGAAATGAGTACATCGAAGTTGTGAACGACAGGCGTACCGACAACGTTGAAAATTTCATCTCCAAAACGACGGGAAGGGAACTCGATGATAATAGTCGTATCACTTTTCTCAAGCTACTGGAGAGCCAGCGCAACGCTATGCTCATGTACACGAGCTGCGGCTGGTTCTTCGACAGGATTTCGGGCATCGAAGCCGTGCAGGTACTGAAATACGCCGCCCGTGCAGTACAATTATACAGAGAAGTACAGGGTAAAGACCTGGGATCGGAATTTGAGAATATGCTCGAGCGCATCCCGACAACAAGCGTCGAACCCGGTAATGGAAAAGAGGTGTACAAAGCTTATGTAGAACCGGCTCAAGTAGACCTCCAGAGGGTTGGCGCCCATCATGCGCTCAGCTCGGTATTTGACGGAGAGGGCAAAGAAGAAGCAGAGATTTACTGCTATTTGGTGAAACCGCAAGATTCCAAAAGATCTGAGGCGGGCGTTCAGGTTCTGATTACCCAGAGACTCGACATAACTTCAAAAATCACTTTTGAAGAGCAATCCTTTGCCTCGGTAGTCCTTTATTTAGGTGATCAGAATCTTTTCGCGGCGCTTTCTTCGCAGCTATCCAACGGTGATTTTGACCAGGTTGAACAGAAACTCACAGAAGCATTCAGCAAAGGCGACAACAACGAAGTGGTGCAATTGATGAATACAGAATTTGCCCAGAAAAATTATTCACTTTCTCATCTGTTCAAAGATCAGCAGCGTGAGATTGTCAACAGGTTGCTGGCGAATACATGGGAAGAAATCGAAGGCTCATTCCGTCATATCTACGATCATAACTACGCGCTTATGTTGACTATCCGAAATATGCACATGCCGTTACCCAAAGCTCTGGGTACTCCCGCGGAGTTCATTCTGAGCGAGGATTTGTGCCGCGAGGTTCAAGCCGAGACTATCGACCTGAATCGACTGCAGAATCTTGCCGCGGACGCTCGCAGGCTCTCACTCGATCTGGACAAAGAGAGGCTTCGGTTTGTAGCCGGCCACAAGATCAGCAACCTCATGGATAAGTTTCAAGAGTCGCCGGACAATCTCGATCTTTTACAAATCATCGGTAAGACGCTTGAGATTCTTAAGACGATCATATCGGATATCGACCTTCAGAACGCCCAGAACATCTTTTTCGGCGTGGCAAAAACCAGATATCCAGAGGTCGAGAAAACAGCTCAATCCGGCGACGTAACGGCTGCCAGATGGATAGAGGATTTTAAGAACCTCGCGCATCAATTAGGATTGGTCATACCCTGATCAGGCTGAGTATCGAGGGGACAGATTAGATGTTTAAAAAAAGAGCCAGCGGCGTTCTTCTACATATTAGTTCGATCCCTACAGATTATGGAATCGGTGACGTCGGGCCGGCGGCCCACTCTTTCGTTGATTTTCTCAAACGGGCCGAACAAAACTACTGGCAGATCCTGCCTTTGAATTATACGACCGCCGCAACCGGCTACTCGCCGTACAATTGTTTTTCAGCGTTCGCCGCTAATCCTTTGCTGATCAGTCCCGAGTTGATGTACCGCGATGGTCTGCTGCAAAAAAGCGATTTGCGGGATTTACCGGATTTCCCGGCCGGCAAGGTGGACTATCGACGGGTTCAGGCGTCTAAATCCAAGCTGTTCAACAAAGCCTTTGCCGGTTCCGAAAGCCTGTCCTTGCTCGACGGCTACAATCGATTCGCGGAGCAAAATAAATTCTGGCTGGAAGATTTCGCCATATTTGTTGCCGCTAAGAATCATTTCGGCGGCCGATCCTGGTGCGAATGGCCCGACGATATCAGGGACAGAAAGAAGCGGGCGTTGACGTCTCTTAAGAAAGAACTGCGAGAAGAAATCGATCGGGAGCTGTTTCTGCAATATCTCTGGTTCAAACAATATTTTAATCTGAAAGCCGAGTGCGAGGCAAATGCAGTAACGATAATCGGCGATCTGCCCATCTACGTCGCCTACGACAGCGCGGATGTGTGGGCCCATCAAAAGGTTTTCCAGTTGGATCGATCCAGGAAACCGAAATATATTTCCGGCGTTCCCCCGGATTACTTCAGCAAGACGGGACAACTCTGGGGCAATCCGATCTATGACTGGAAGCATCTGGACAGCACCGGCTACGATTGGTGGCTGCGGCGTATCGAGCATAATCTCAAATTGTTTGACCTTGTTCGCATAGATCATTTCCGAGGTTTGGTCGCCTATTGGCAGGTTCCGGCCGGAGAGAAAACGGCGATAAACGGCAAATGGGTGCAGGCTCCGACGAAAGACTTCTTCTCGGCCCTATATCGACGATTTCCTTCAGCGGCCATTTTCGCCGAAGACCTGGGCTACATCACGGCGGACGTTAGAGAAACCATCTCCAAATACGGCCTGGCGGGCATGAGGGTCCTGCAGTTCAGCTTTAACGCCGACAGCGCCGGTAATCCGCACTACCCGCACAACCACATCGAGAATTGCCTGGTTTACACGGGCACTCACGACAACAATACCACGCGAGGGTGGTTCGAGACAGAAGCGACCCCGGAACAGAAGAAGATACTGTCCGACTACCTCGGGCACAAAGTTACGGCCGCGTCCGTGTCTCGCGATCTTATACGCCTGGCTATGGCCTCGGTAGCAAAGGTGGCCGTCATTCCGATGCAGGATTTGCTGGGATTGCCCGCCGGGGCCCGCATGAACCGCCCGGCAAAGAGCAAAGGCAACTGGCTGTGGCGGATGCAAAAGGGGCAGACCGCCGCGGCTACAGGCGAATACCTGAGACGAATAGTTGAAATAACCGGAAGATCCGAATGGCACTTCCATAAGCGTTAAGGCCCTATAAGAATATAGAAAAACAGGCC
>CAZRBG010000103.1:0-13452 GCA_964598225.1 uncultured Pirellulales bacterium | reverse complement strand
TCAGTCCAATCTGGTTTTACCCATCGGCTCCGCGACGGGAAAAACCATATCTATTTGTGGTAACATTTTGGAGACAAACTGTTTCAAGAAAATGGGCGTTTTGTAAGTCAAAATGTTCTGGTCCTTTAGGTGGTGACATATCACTCTTCATTAGCTTCTTTTGATTTGTTCCAGACTTCGTAAAGGTCGTGTAAACACAGGTTGTTGAGGATACCCGAAAAAAAAGTCTCTAATAAGCTTATTGGGGACCGGGCGGCAGGTGTTCTATGAGATAACAGGTCATCAGCATTCTCAGGTGGAGCGACGTTCCGCGACCTTCGCGAAGGCCGTGGTTGCGATTGGGGTATGCCATATAGTCAAACTGTTTTCCAAGCTCGATGAGCCGATCCACCAGCCCTTCGGTGATCTGGATATGTGTGTTGGTCTCGCCCGTGCCGTGAATGATCAGGAGGTCACCTTTAAGTCCTTCAGCAAAATTGATCGGAGCAGACTTGCGGTATCCTTCCGGATTTGTTTCTCGTGTCTCCATATAAATCTCCTGAAACCACGCATTGTAAAGATGCGGCTGCGGCTTGGGTGCAACGGCAATCCCCAAATGATAGACCTCCGGCTCGCGGAACATCGCATTGAGTGTGTTCGAACCCCCGCCGCTCCAGCCCCAGATGCCGACCCGGGACAAGTCAATGTAAGACCGAGTACGACCCAACTCCTTCACCGCCGCCGCCTGCTCTCTCGTCGAAAGCGGGCCGAGGCTGCCAAAGATTGATCGCCGCCAGGCGGCTCCCTTCGGCGCGGGTGTGCCTCGGTTGTCGATAGAGGCCACAAGATAACCAAGATCTGCGATCACGCGATGAAAGTCCGCGTGGCTGCGCCCCCAGGCGTCCAGAACGGTCTGTCCGTGCGGTTCTCCGTACACATGTACAAAAACGGGATACTTTCGCGAAGGATCGAAGTCATGTGGTTTGATCATCCATGCGTCAACTAAAGTTCCATCGCCAATTTCGAGCTGGAAAAATTCCGTCGGCTTTGAAATGATTGAATCGACTTTCTTTCGCAGTTCTTTATTATCCTCCAGGACACGTACAACCTGGTGCTTACCTAGCATTACAAGTTCGGTGACAGGAGGAGCGTCGAATGATGAATATGTATGGAATGCCCACTTTGCATCCGGTGAGAAATCATAATCATGGGTGCCGGGCTGATCCATCGGGGTGACTCGCTCAGGTTCTGAACTTGCATCCAGACGCACACGGTAAAGGTACTTCTGTGTTGCGTTGTGGGGTGAGGCGTAGTAATAAAACCAGCCTCCTTCTTCATCTACGACGGCACGTTCGACGATATCTACTTTGTCGGGCGTCAGCACGGCCAATTCCTTGCCTTTGCGTGAGTAGACGTAGGCACGTCGCCAGCCGTCTTTTTCACTTAGTACAATAAACGCCCGGCCGCTGCGGATCCATTCAAGTCCGGCGTTCTTACGGTAGCTCGCGATCACCCATGCAGGATCGTATTCTTTAAATATCTGTTTAATCGTACCTGTGTGAATATCGGCGATTAGAAACTCCCGCTTGTCGCGGAACCGGCTCAACTTTTCCACGAGCAACTCATCCGAATTTCCGACCCATTCAACCTGTCCCAGATAGAAACCTTCTTTTGGCTCGGGAATTGAGAGCCAGCGCGTCTCGCCTCCGGTGGCTTCAACAACGCCGACACGCAGTCTTGTTATCGCCCCGCCTACTCTGGCGAATCGAACTTCTTTGACTGCCGGATAACTCGGATCTCCGAGCACAAGCATTGACCTTAACTTCACGTGAGAGGCGTCTGACTGCACAAAGGCAATCCACATGCCGTCGGGGCTCCAGGTTGCCCGGCCGTTTGAAACAGGTCCACCGGGTGTGTTATTTGTCAGGGCGATCTTCCGCTCACCGTCGATTTCGCTGATGTACAGATTCCCCTGATCGGAGTAGAGCACTTTTTTGCTGTCAGGGGAGATTTTGCCGGATCTGCGGGCTGTATCTTCCTCAGAGGGTTCTATCACCTTTCGTTTTCCGCTGACAACGTCATATCGAACCGGAACACGTTTCTCCTGCCCGGGAACCGACTCCGAGACAGTGTAACCTGAGCTATCAGCCAGCCAGTCGGCACGAAATCGCCTGGGGCGGAACTCCCCTCGCTCGTAAATTGCACGCAGCCGAGATTCAGCTTTGTCGAGAAGCTGTTCGCTGGAAGTCCGGCCGTAAATGTCGGGCGCGGTAGCAATGCCAACAATACAAACCCAAGCAACACGAACAAAAAACATGCTTGTTCTCATTTCACATACCTATTTCTTAATATGGATAAGTCATAGAACAACAAGTAATGAAGATAGCCTGAGGGGCCACAAGTGTCAAACAACATTTGGCATAACTCCCAACTCAAAACAATTGTTGTTTGATTTTTCTTTTATTAAAGAACCACAATAAGTACATTGCCGGCATTCTCTCACGATGAAATTACCTTGACCTCAATTGGCGGATAAGTTTGAATCACGAGCGAAGTTAAGTATTACAAAACCTCGAGTAGGAGAACAAGTATGAAACGAGCCCTTTGTACTGCCTGTATAGTTTCGTCAGTTATGCTACAAACCATTCTCTTGTGGGGACAAAGCTCCGATTTCGGAGATTCCACTATTAGCTCGACACACACCCGGGCAGTCCAACTGAACTCTGAGCTGGTTAGCGAACTGCGGCTGAGATCATTGGGGCCGACTCTAAAACCTGGCCGTCTAGCCGACATCGCCGTAGACCCTCGAAATCGTAGCCTCTGGTACCTTGCAAGTGCTTCAGGCGGCCTGTGGAAGACCACGAATCGCGGCAACAACTGGGAACCGATTTTCGACCAGGGAGGTTCATATTCTCTGGGATGTGTTACGATCGACACAAGCAATCCTGATGTTATCTGGCTGGGAACCGGAGAGAACTCGTCCAATCGAAGCGTCGGTTACGGCGACGGAGTCTACAAGAGCACTGACGGCGGACAGTCATGGAAGCACATGGGATTGAGCGACTCACAGCATACCGGCAAGATTCTTGTTGATCCGCGCGACTCAGATGTGGTATTCGTCGCTGCCGAAGGCCCGCTCTGGTCCGACGGTGGAGATCGCGGGCTATTCAAGACCACAGATGGCGGCCGGGCATGGAAAGCCGTACTTGAGATCAGCGACAACACCGGCGTCACCGATATTGCCTTCGATCCGCGTAATCCCGAGGTACTCTATGCCGCTTCTTACCAACGGCGCCGTCATGTCGGACTGCTGATCGGGGGAGGGCCCGAATCGGCGATCTACAAGACAATAGACGGTGGCCTGACCTGGAAAAAACTGAGAAATGGACTGCCCACTGTCGATATCGGGCGCATCGCCCTTGCTGTGTCGCCCCAGAATCCTGACGTCGTGTACGCCCTGGTGTATGCCGCCGGAGATGAGAGCGGTTTCTTCCGCTCAGCGGATCGTGGTGAAACCTGGACCCGGCAGAGTAATTACAAGGTTGTCGATCCGCAGTACTACGGAGAGATCTACGCTGATCCGCACAAGTTTGACCGGGTCTATGCGATGGATATGATAACGAACGTCACCGAGGATGGAGGAAAGGACTTTAAGCGCGTCAAATGGCGGATGCATGTGGACCATCACGCGATGGCCTTTGATCCTACCGATGCCGGGCACCTGCTCGTTGGTAATGACGGCGGGCTTTATGAGTGTTACGACCGCGGCCGCTCATGGCGTCACTTCACTAATCTGCCGACAGCACAGTTCTATCGTGTTGAAACCGACAACCATTTGCCTTTCTACAACGTATACGGCGGGACCCAGGATAATGGCTCCATGGCCGGACCTTCGCGCACGATCAATCGCGTCGGCATACGAACCAGCGAATGGATTCAGACCGGAGGCGGCGACGGTTTCCAGCCGCGTATTGATCCGGAAAATCCCGATGTCGTGTACGGCCTGTCCCAGAATGGCGCAGCGTTTCGGCTCGACAAACGTACGGGGGTAAGAACCAATATCAGGCCTGTACAAGAGCCCAATGGCCCAGCCATGCGGTGGCATTGGGATACGCCGCTGATTATTAGTCCGCATTCACCGAAACGTCTGTATCTGGCGGGTAATCGCCTGTACCGAAGCGATGACCGAGGCGACAACTGGCAGCCGGTCAGCAGTGATCTGACACGACAGCTCGATCCTGAAAACCAGCGTCTCATGGGCCGAATGTGGGGCGCCGAGGCCGTTCAGAAAAATCGCTTTACCACGGCGCTTAGCGTCAGCACTGCGCTGGATGAATCACAGCTCGAAGAGGGTCTGCTCTACGTCGGCACGGATGACGGCCTGGTGCAGGTGTCCGAAGACGGCGGAGAAAAATGGCGCCGCATGGACAGGTTTGCAGGGATACCACGCCGTGCTTACGTTTCCGACATCTGCGCATCTCAGCATGACGTCGATACGCTCTATGTTGCTTTTAGCAACTATCAACGAGGCGACTTCAAGCCGTACATACTGAAGAGCCCCGATCGAGGCAGAACATGGAAATCAATTGCCGGTAATCTGCCCAACCGCCATGTGGTTTGGTCGATAGTTGAGGACCACGTGAATCCCAGGCTGCTCTTCGCAGGCACAGAATTCGGACTGTTCTTCACAATCGACAGCGGCCGACACTGGATCCAACTACGCAGCGGAGCACCCACAATTCAGTTCCGAGATCTGAAGCTGCAGCGTCGCGAGGATGATCTGGTCTGTGCCACATTTGGACGTGGATTCTATGTACTCGATGATTACACTCCTTTGCGACATCTCCAATCCCATGTTTTGACGCAGAAAGCCTCGCTGTTTCCGCCTCGTGACGCTTGGGTCTACAATGAAATCGGTTATGTGGTGGCCGCGTTCGGCAATTTCACTATGCCGAATCCGCCGTTCGGCGCCATGATTCATTACTATTTGCGTGAAGACTTCACACAGAACGATAGCGGAAAAATTGTGCTCTCCATCACAGATGCTAATGATGAACCGGTACGTCAAATTACGGGACCAAACTCAACTGGTTTGCATCGTTTGGTTTGGGATTTGAGACGCTCACCTAAGTCTCAGGGACAAGAAAAGGGGCGAGGCCGCCGCAGACAGCAGCAGGGGGAACTGGTTGAACCAGGAAAGTACACGATCACCTTGCTCGAGGTCTTTAATAACCAAGAGACTATTGTCGGCAAACTCCAAACGATTCGTGTTAAATCCCTCCACAGGCTTAACACATTAAAGCAAGAATAGATATCACAAATCCGGCTTAAATACTATTTTGTATATCGTGAGCTGAGATGCTATTTATTACCTGCAAGAACATGTGCATCAGCCCAGTTGCCCAAGGCTTGTTTGCCTTCGATCGATAGTATCAGACAGTCAACACCTCTGATATCAACTTCGACGATCCTGGCAAGAGTGTCCTTGCCCATCTTTCCGCTGTCGTAGAGAAGCGAGTCAGTACCTATCGGATCCTGTTCGCGCAGCGTAAAGTTGACAGTCTCCTGGCCCTGATAAGAAGGATCCAGCCCTACAACCGCCTTAAACTTATCGGCGAAACCATTTAACTTGAACATAATCTTCGAAGTCGCTCTACAGCCGAATCCTCTGTTATAGATCGTTCCGTTCATCACGATGGGCTTGCCGTTAAAGGTTTTGTCATACCTGGGTGCTTCACCCCTTTTCCAGATGTAATAGAGATCCGAAAGGTAGGTTTTCCCCTTTAGCGTCACGGCATATTTCTCAATAGGCACCGGAACCGCTGTCGCGAGCGGTTTGCCTGTTGAGCCGACCTTCAAGAGCATATGTCCATGTTGAGAAAGGTCCTCAGCCGTAAATGATCCATAATAGTGTCCCATGTCTTTGCGCCGCCAAAAGTCCCTGACCTTCTGCCTGCCTGAGAGACCTATCATGTCCCAGGTGACGGTAATATCGGCCGATTCGGAATTCTTATTTAGCAATAGAACAGCGGTCGTTCCATCGTGTAAGGGCTTATTGTATATCTCCCGGTCGCCGTCATCATATACTTTATATCCCTGAACGCCCCTTGGATCCTGATTCACCTCGAGCACTTCCGGGGCGGTCAGTATATCCCTCGTCTCATCCGAGATAATTCTGAGGTCATTTCCCGCCATTAGCGGAGCGGCCAGGATACACCATAGGCCGAAATGAGTCCTGTTCTCGATATAAGTCTTCAAATTTCCGACTTCTAACATATCAGGATCATTCCAGTGTCCCGGCCCAGCAAACTGCCACAGTCCGTTAAAGGCCGGATGAATGACGACATCGCCGGCCGACGAGTCCGCACAGTAGTACACCGATCCCATGCGCGGGCGAATGTCAAAGGATGTGCGCCACAAATGTCCGATGTTATGGCCATCCCAGGCCCATGAAGGGTCGGTGTAGTTGGCCATGCTCAGTATCATCGGTCGTCCCGTGTTAATGATACATTCTTTGAACAGGCCGAAATCGTCCGTACTCTTACGGCCGTTTATTTCCGCATAGCAACTGTCGAGCTTAATGTAATCGACACCCCATTCAGCGAATGTGTCCATGTCCACCTGCTCGTATCCGAAGCTGCCGGGTAATCTCATGCATGTGGAATGCCCTCCATCCTGATAGAGGCCGAATTTCAATCCTTTGCTGTGAATGTAGTCACTGAGGGCTTTCATGCCGCCGGGGAATTTGTTCGGATCCGCCATCAACTTACCTTCACTGTCACGTTTATCGGCCATCCAGCCGTCATCGATGACCAGATATGTGTAGTCCGCATCGCGCATCCCTGACTCGACCATCGCATCGGCGATTCCTCGGATCTTCTCTTCGTCGATATCTCCGTGAAAAATGTCCAACTGTTCCATCCCATCGGTGGAGTGCGGGCCAGTTCATTCTCATAAATTTCGAGTGCCGACTTCTCCCGGCCTGAGTCGAGGTGAGAGTTTGTTCCCACGTCTTGCCGTATCTCTTCGTCAGGTGAACATGAAGACATGCACATTGACAAGCCGAAAAGCAAAACGAAAAGAAATATGACTCGCAACAGTACGGAAGTTTCCATAATAGATCCACCTTTCCTTTATTCATTATATTGTCCGGCTATTTCTGATTGGGATCATTTCTAGCAGTGACATTTGTCACGACTATTGCGCCTTGGCACGAGCCTTCTTAAAGACAGGTCTTAGTTCTGCAATGGTCGCTTCGGCTTCCCTGATACGCCGCTCAATGTCAGCCAGTCTAAGCATTTTACGAATCTGGTTGGAGATTTGCCTTCTTGTAGCGTTCTCCGGCGAGCCGATTTTCTCGGGAGTTTCTTCAAGAATCCAATGGTCGCTTCGCTGCGTGGCCAGTGGGACACCGCGGCCATTAACGATGTTCGATATCGGATTTCTCGCCCAGGCGTGGCGGTAATGGATCGGCTCGAGAACAAAGGGACTGCTCAGCACGAGTATATTACGTTGAAACTTTGGCCGATTGCGGTTGTCAACCGAACCGTCGGTGTACCACTGGACGTCGGCGGGGTAGAAATGGCGATCCTTGCCTGCGATGGCGAATCCCAACATTTTAGCCTCACTATCGTCTTTCTTTTGAACGGGAGTGCTCATCCTCAGTCGGATTTTACCATCGCCAATTTTTACATCCTCGATCGACGGGGCAAGCCAGTATTGATCGGCGTCTCTGCCTTCAAGGATGTCGTACTGAGATACCAGTGCCCATTTGGCGGCGCGTTCTCCCGCCGGGATTTTGATCTGGGGGTGATACCAGCTTTTTCTCAGGTCGAAAGAACTGACAAAACCGATTCCCTTGTCATCGGCATCATAGAAATCGCGAAATGTCTTATATTGCGCCTCTCTGATGAATGGACCAACATTATACATCGATTCGATAAAATTCTCCCGGGTCTGCGGTTCGCCTGCTGTACATAGTGAAATGATGCAGAACGGCATCTGCGCGTCTTTGAACGCCGAACGCCAGGCGGTGATCATTTTCCCAAATATCTGGTAGTACATCCGCGCACCGGCAGAACCGTCAAAGCAATTGTTGAATCCCTGGTGAAAAACGGCACCCTTAACAGAAAGCCCTTCAAGGGGCCGGATAACACTTGAATAGCAGTAGCCGGGCCGGTTCTTGTCGGCAACCGGGCCTGGCCGCAGGTCACTCGGGGGCTTACTGCTTGCCGGCAATGGATTACGCTGCTGAGCCAAGCTTTGTTTTCTCCGTTCATAATTGGCAATGCGCTTTTGCAAGTCGGCATGAGCATCATAGTCGGCAATTTTGTCTTTCCATTCCTGGAGTTTTTCCTGGGTTTCGCGGCCCTTGATCTTACGCAAAACTGCTTCCGGCGTCCATGTTTCTACCGTGGTTCCGCCAATCGAAGTATCGATCAGCCCGATCGGAATCTGGGTTGCCATGTGAACGCGTCGCCCGCAAACATACCCTATCGCCGTGAATTCCTTGACGGTTTCAGGCGTACACACGTCCCAGTCGCCTTTACGGAAATGCTTGCTGAACCATGAACTCCACTCGTAAAGTCGTTCAAAACTCTTGACCGAATCAAAGCCCTTGCCCACTGGCATAGTGAGAAGCCGAATTTGCGGAAAGTTCGCCGAAACGATTTCCAATGCCCCGTCGTCGACCTTGGCGATCTCGAATTCCATATTACTCTGGCCTCCAAGTATCCAGACGTCACCGACGAGTATGTTTTCCAATTTCAGCGACTTCTCCCTGCCGTTGATCGTCATTACCTGCGGCTTACTGTTGGCCGGTACAGGCTTTAGAGTTACTTTCCACGATCGATCAGCCCTGGTAGTGGTCTCGGCAGTCTGTCCTGCGAACGAGACTGTGATTTTTTCAGCAGGGGCCGCCCAGCCCCAGATGGCAACGGGTTTATTTCTCTGAATAACCATGTTTGACTGGAAAACATTGCTCACACAAAGGCCCTTTTCGATAGACGGGATTTCGACCACATCCTCACGAGGCATTCTCCCTTCTCTGCCCTGAGCGCGTAAAATATCGCATAAGAACAAAGCCAACATCAAACATGTAAAAATCAAATATCGGTGCATATTGTAATCTTTCCGTAGAACAATTAACTTTATCTGATATTTCCGTTTGAAACTTTTATACAACATAATTTTATCCTTCCATATTAATCGTTTTACCAATGTTATATATTATCCTATCTCTTTACTCGCTTAATTGCCATTTTCCGTGGTAACTACTAAATCTGCGTTGCGGAGTTCAACGGCGATGGTCGCCTATATATCATGGTGTCGGGCAAGACGGGCACATGGCTGCTGATCAATGAAGATCCAAAGCAGTAGGAAAAAGAATTTTTTGGGACCTCCGAGCGCAAGCTGGGCCTGACGAGCAACAGATTGGCCCACGCAAGAAGTGTGTAGCTTACGCAAGTGTCCAAGCATAATTATGTGGGGCAACTCCGGGACTTCGTGATCAGTGGAATAAGTCTTAGTTTGAGACCTTTGGTTCGTGTACAGCCAGGAACTGGTCAACACTAACATTTCTCCTGCGAATGACACCCCTGCCATGTGGTAGAGCAATTTCCAGATCGCATGAAGTTTGATCGCCGAGACCGAAGTGTGCCACGGCCTCTTGACCCGAACAGAAGCCAAAGCCGGTTCCGATTTCTACGGAACCCAGAAGTTTTTCCGGTAGGCCGATCTCTCCAGCGGGATATACCTTTACTTTGGCGCCTATCCCCATCCGATTGACCGTCCTGCCAACAACTCTGACTCGCAGCCAGTGATTCGATTTGCTGCGGTTCAAATACAGTTTGGATGGCTTCTGAGGGAACCAGTTGGCCAGGAATATGTCGAGCCGGCCGTCATTGTCGTAGTCACCGACAGGCCCAACGGCAAAATAGGCATCCGCTTTCGCAACAGGTGGCACATGGAATGTAGGTATGACAATTCCGGTCAACTCCCGGCAGGCAGGTCCAAGTGTAGCCGGGCTAGGGCTAACTATTCGGGGTCGAGACGTCCTCGACAAGTTTCGACATACGAAAGGCCGGCTCGCATCGGCATCGCGATACGTTGCGGCAACGAGAATATCAGGCAGACCATCATTGTCAAAGTCTGCAATCTCGACATGTCCGTGTTTTAAATGCAGCTTGTCAGGAGTCCAGGAAGGGAAACGATAGTTAAGGCCCGCCTCGGCGGTAACATCCTTGAATTGTGGCACTCCATCTTCGAGTCCCATGTTGAGGTACAAATGCTGCCGTGCCGGCTGGCTATGGTCAACTATGACGATATCCATCAGGCCGTCCACATTAAGATCTCCGAAAGCAACGCTGCATGCGCTGGCTTCCCGGTTGATCGGCTCGTATTGGAAGACATCAGAATCGAACGGTCTATAAGTGGCGTCGCTTTGTGAAAGAAAAGGCCGGTTCGCCTGGGCAACGAAGATATCAGGCCGACCGTCTTCGTTTAGATCGGGGGTGATTACACCGAGACCCGGCAGTTTCTCAGGCAGTCCGACTCTTTTCGATACATCATCAAAACACAAATGTCCCAAGTTGCGAAGCAGTCTGGTCCGCCTGCCCGTCCATTTGTCTTCAGCAACAAGCAAATCCAGCAGCCCATCACCGTCGTAGTCGAGCACTCCGATGCTTCGTCCACCCATTATGACACATGCGTCGTTGTCTCCAGATATCTCCCGGAACCGCCCCCCGATATTCTCGAAAAGTTTGTTGGGGACTCTCCGCCCTTTTGTTTTGGAATTGTTCGAGACGTAAAGATCAAGATCTCCATCGTTATCAAAATCGACAAACACAGCACCGCTTGTTCTGGCCTTGAATCGAACATCTGACTGATCTGCTTCTCTGAATCTTGATCCTTCATTAATCAGAAGCAAGTTGGGAACCGGCCCGGAACGTCCGAGGTATGCCTCGGGTGGACGGTCGCAAAAATTGCCGACGTACAAGTCCGGATCGTCGTCGCCGTCGATGTCTCCGCATGCAGCCGCATGGGCCATGATGCCTTTTAGCGGCTCGGTCATGCGCCAGGCATCGCCCGATTCGACGAAGGACGTGCTTGCGGCTACCGCCTGCACATGAGAAAGGATTGTAAAAATGGTGATGATAGAAGTCGTCGTTTTCTTCATTATTGTCACCGGATATGCGCTGCCAGTTTTTTTGCGAGCAGTGAGGAATTGTTTGGCATTCCTTGAAAAATCCCACCAGTTCGGTGCGATTGTATCAACGATTTCTCTCACCGCTTTCCTGCCTGCATGTTTTTCGAGCAGTGCCAGATATTCGTAGTCCTCCATTCCGTCTCTGAGGTTCTTTAAGCGCATGCTGGCAATGGGACCGCCGATTCCGCAGGGCACTCCCGGGTAGAACTGGAATCCTCCACCATTGTAATGCCTGGGTGCGCGAAAGCCGGATTGTACCAGGGCTCGATAACCGTAGTGACCGTGCTCCAGTAGAGCAGACCGGTGATGCCGTACTGGTAGTTGATCCAGGTCGGAACTCGGTACATGGTCAGTGGACGGTCAATATGCCAGTACGGCGGGTCCAGGCCCTTAACGCTTTCGTACTGCAGGTGATATCGAGGTGAACGCTGCACCAGTGCGGTGTAGGACCAGACCTCGTCGCCATGAGCTATCTTGTCGCCGATGGTCGCACGGTCGGTGAACGCCCACAAAGGACACCATACGTCCACCGCCGGGTCGATATCCGGCCATGATGGGTCTTGCGGGTACGTTTGTTCCACGACCATGCATTTTAGCTCCGGCACAGCCTCGTGAATGAGCCGGCCGAGGACGAGCACCTGCTCATAATTCTCGCGAACATTCGGCTCGTCCAGCATATACACGTAAGCCCTCTTTTCCCAGCCGTTGTCTTCGAGATACTTGTAGAAATCCCTGTAGTATCGCTGTGCTTTTTCCCTCTCCGCTTGAGATATGGTCTTGTAGTCGGGCCTCAGAGTCGAGCGTGGCAGCCGGGCGAAACGTGCTCTGGGTATTTCAAAATCAGTCACATGAAATTCAGCCATGAATTCCTTCAAAGCTTTGTGGTTTTCGGTGATGATGTTCAAAGAGCCGTCGTCCTTAACATGCGGCAGAATATGACTCGGAATCGGCGGATTGATGCGATGCTCCGCCATCGCCCGGCAATATCGCATTTCGAGTTCTTTGAATTGATCCGAACCTCTTTTAACATTGAAGTGCCGTGAAATGTTGCCGAAGCTCCCAAAGTGGTTCTTGTGAGTTGGGCCGTCCGGGAGTGCAAAATCCCACACTGTCAGAGTCACCGGTATCTGCTCGGAAATACTACCTTTGGCGTGGACGGTCAGTTCGCCACGATACGTTCCCGTTGCAGCATCTTTAGGAACGTGAACGTCAAGCCAAATCGGCTGATTCTGGCTTTTGAAGACCTCGAACGGCACGGCATACATGTCGTGCCCGGTGGTTCTGACCGGCTCGCCCCATCTCTTGCGGCTTCTGGTCAAAGGCTCGATGGCTCTGCCGGTTTGCGGATTGATGAACGGAACAAGCGGGTCCGGATACAGACCGGGAGGAAGCTCGGCCCTCGAAGTAGACTTTCTGACTCGGACGTATTCTTCTCTAAACAGCTTGATATTCGTTTTCGCTATTTTGGCTCCGGCCTGTCCGACGAGATCGGAAATTTCAACTTTCACTACGCTGATGTTTTCTTTCGGTGCGGCAACGACAACCTGAAACGACTCGACCTCATTCTTCGCCGCTTCGATCTCAACTGTGGCGGCACCAAAGCTTTCCTGGTTCTGGCTGATACGCTCCATGCTGCTCAAAGCCGTCAGTTCAATCATGTCCGACGCGCAAGAATATTTGGTTAAGCCAAGAGTCAAAAAAGCAAAAGCTACGACAAAAGCTATTTTGTTCATTGTACTATCCTCTCAGAAAAAATATTTAACGAAGCGACAATATTTGACACTCACCGGGTGAAATCCCAACTTCGATTGTTTTGTCATCAACATTGATTCTAACTGGTTCATCCGCTTTAACAAAATCAGTTCGACGAATCATAAGGCGATCATTTAATCTCAATCCGGAGATAACCGGTCCCTGTTGTTTAGGCACTGCAAAAGTAATTAGCCGGCCTCCGGACAGAAATTCCCCATACTGCTGGGCCTCTGCGTAAACCTGGTGGACGAGTCGGATTTCCTTTGCGGCTTCCTCCCTCCGGCACCAGAGAAAGAATGTGTCGGTCCCCCTCAGCAACATGTGCCATAGCAACTCTTGATACATTGTCTCGCTGAATTGCCGCACTGCCCCGGCAGGTGGCCTGGATTCAATTGTGTGCCAGTGTACAAAACTGATAATGGGTATTTCGGCCGCAGTGTTTCGCCCAGCGTTACTTGCAACTAAGGATCGTGCATGAAATAACTTCCCGATTTGTATATGGTCTGGCGTAATAA
>CAZRBG010000102.1:0-13893 GCA_964598225.1 uncultured Pirellulales bacterium | reverse complement strand
AGTTATTACGCCAGACCATATACAAATCGGGAAGTTATTTCATGCACGATCCTAATCAGACCGACATATGAATAGCAAAGTAATGATTCTACAATTGCATATCGATGGAGCTATCGCTAGCTCGTACAAAAAACCGCGACCAGAAGAATCGGCCGCGGAAAAAAGAAGATAGAAATTACACCCCGACCTTGATCCTCTCAATAGCCGAATCAGGTACTGTGTTGGTAGGTGAAAAGACTCGTTGAGCATATTTGACAACGTGTCGCGGCAGATCCGTCGTTCCAGGAAATTCTTCTTCCTGTACCATCAGATCAGCAAAGGCTTCGTGGATGTGCGATGTTGGATCCAATCCATCTTTTAGCCGATTAGCATACCATTTTTTAATCGACGCAAAAGCCTTCGGGCTTGCATGTTGGATAATCTCAAACACGATGTGATAAACTTCTTCGGCGAGCACCTGGCTTTGACCAAAGCCCGGTCTATAAATTGTAATCCTGATACGGCCTGTATCGGAATCGACCGATGCACTACCCTGGATGACCGGACGTTTGCCTTGCTTTTTGATCTCGGCATACCATTTTTCACCTCGTGACTGAGTAACAATATTCTGTGATGCAGCAGGTGAATTGTCATCAAAAACCAGGATGCAATTTTCAACCATCCAATCAACCCTTTGCATTCTCCTACGAGTGGCTTAAGAGGCTCTGATTCGGATGATTGGCCGATGACAGGCAACCTTGGCTGCTCGTTCATTAACGCCAAACGCACCTTTTCTTCAGACCACGTCGGCCAGACCTTGTCGATCTTCGGAATGCACTGCACATTGTAACCCGGTGGATAGCCATGGGCCTTCTCAAACTCCCTGGCATATGCTGCTTCGGCCTCTTGTCGGTTCTCAAAACTCCCGATAAACCGTTTCTTCCTGTTGACCGCGATATAGGCGTACCAATGATCCACTGCCTTGGGGCGAAGATCTGTTGACAGCTTGGTGGCCAACTCAGTGTCGTTCTTTTTGATGTCTCTCCACATTCTGGCGGCAACTCTCTCGGCAACGACTCTGTCTTTTGTGGCTTTTCCATTGATCCGTGTGTGCTTTCGCACGTTTGCTGCTAATTCAGGATCATCTTTTTGAATCTCCGCCCACAACTTCTTGGCAATTCTCAAAGCAACAGCCTTATCCTTGGTGGAGTATTTCTCGCCTTTTTGCACCAATCGTTGACGCTTGACCCATCCAGGAATGTGCCAATAGTATCGGCCGTTGTTCACGATGAAACTCCCAGGGACTTTAGACTTGCTTTTGGGATCAATCAGCGGCCTTGGCTTCATTTTGCGAGCGACAACCCAGTAGTAACCGCCTCGGTTAAGGTAAATCGTGCCGGGCAAGCTCTTCTTTTTTGATTTGCAGGCAGTTGTTTTGGCGGGCCTGTAGACGACGCCGCATGCCGGCACCCGCTTACCTTGACTCAGCAACAGTTCATTTTGAGACTCCCAGAGCAGCATTGAGTAGTCATGTAGCAGCTTTCGGGCCTTGTTCCACAAGGGCCGCCATCTGTCTTTGTTAGCAAACAGATTCTGATAGACGGCGTAGAACGAATCGACCCCCTGGGCATTGGCCCGTTCGACAATTTGGCTGTATCGGGCCTTCTGGAACTCATCCAGAGGTGAAAATCTCCTTCGAACAAGCACATCGAGGACATCTTCGATGATCTGGTACGGCAAGTCACCGGAAAGCCTGTTTGTTCCAACGTAACTGCGCAATGCAGGCTGGCGTCTCCAGATATCTCGGATGGGATCAACCATACCGTCAGGCAGGGTTCCTTGCTCTTCTATGACATCCAATGGAACGTCTTTGCCTTTGCGATTTCTATGTTTCGGCCAGTTTTGGATTCTTTCGGCCTTGTACCAGATGTTTGTGGTCTCTTTAGACCAGCGGGGATGCGGTGAAGCGCCGTTTCGATGCATGCCGTGTACTTTCTCAGCAGCCAGGAAATGGACAAGCTCTTCATGCGCAGCGCCTCTGGGGCCAAATAACAATGCCGCACCGATTGAGACGCCATATTCATCGGCGTAGTTACGGGCAAATCGTGCATGCGCAGGACCGCTTGGCACAGCCAGCGACTGCAAAGCCCTGATATAACCGCCGTGAAATAGCTCATCCATGAACTCACGGGCCATACTGGTCCTGACATAATCTGCCGCATGTGGGTATAGAGCCGACATTCCCGATTTTACCCGCCTTAAAAAGCTCCAATACCATGGATCTTTTCTTGTTTCAGGGCTGCTGACATAGTCATCAAGCTCATCCACTGCCGTCATCACCTCAGACTCTGGACCGTGCGCTTCGGCAATCCTTTCCCTGAGATTTGGCGTCTGGTCTACGCCGACTGAATAGATGGTGTTTTTGATACAATGTTCATTTGTTGACACGTCCGACGATGTTTCTTGTTTGGTCTTTTCTTGAACAATCATTTTGGGTGCCTCCAAATAGTTGATGGCACCTCCTGCGCGCTGGAAGTGCCATCAAGGTTTGCATGTTTTCCATGCGCGCAAGAAAAGAGCCCTCGGAACAGCCAAGGGCTCTCAAAAGACTGCTTCAACTAAGCAGGACCTCTCGGTCCCAGATGTAACATAGGCTCACCTCAATTTCTGAAATGCGATGACACTGCTCGATTAGCGTGTCATCTTTGGTTAATGTGTCGCACAAAAAAAAAGAGCCCTGAAAAAACAGGGGCTCTGCGACGGCCTTTCTTAGCAAAGTGCTGTTGGTGTTGTTGTGCTTGTGCAGATTGTTACCAAGCGGCTAGCAGAATCCACTAATGCGGTTCACCGACACTCAGTTCCGAAGCCAACAGATTAAGCTGGATATCGGGATAGACTGGCATTTGCCGAAGGTACTTGGTGAATTGGGCGAGCATCATTCCGGCGGCGATGTTTGCACAATAGATGGTGGTCTTGGCTGTGCATGGGCCGACGAACGCTTCGTCCGGATTGAATAATGTAGCCGGGTAGTGATCTCTGGAATTGGAGTCGCAGGCCGTTAGTATTCGTACAACTTCGGCACTCATGCGGCCATCGATAAAGAAGGATATCCTGTCTTTGACTGCTTCCCAGATCAATTGCCGGACCTGGATAGAATCGACACAGCAAAAGACAATGTTGCCAATCTCCATGCTCCTTCGAAACCGCTCCGGCACTGCATTAATCTGAGCCGTCGCATTTATTCTCCAGCACTGCTCTAAAGTGGCATTGACCTTTAGTTTGCCGATGTCGCCTTCCAGATAACCCTGGCTGGCAAGATTGCTCCATTCGACCTTGTCGAAGTCGATAAGTTGGAGCCATGGGACACCGATTGCGCTTAGCTGCAGTGCAACCTGCCGGCCGATAGCGCCAACGCCGATCACAGTAGCTTTGCACTGTGAGATTCTTTCGGCGGGGACTATATCTTGCTGACGGCTGTACCTTTCATTCTGTTGGTCTGTACTCATAAAACCATCACCTCCTTTTCGTCCCACAGTTCAGGGCGCTCGGCAAGCTCATCCAGTATAATCTGCCGCTGTTCGGGCTGCATTCGCTCAAACTCATCGATGAAGTCGTAGGGCAAAATAAAGCCGCTTAGATCATGGTCGTTTGCCTGCAGTTCCGGATCGGATTTATCTGGCAGCCATTCGATAGCTTTGACATTCTCTGTGAACTCGGCGTCCCAGTTGTCATGATCGCTGGGTCCAAAGTCTGCACTGTAGTCTATCTCAGCCGGGATAAGCACTTCACCGCCGGGCCCGACGTTGAACCGAAGTCTGGCGTAAGTCCTGTTGTTCTGGGCTACAACAAACAAAACAGCCCATTGGCAATTTCCGAAGACTCTGTCGAACGTGTCTTCATCTATGACACTGGGCGCCGACGAATCTCCCGGATGCGAGTGCAGCCAGATTCTTGCAAATTGCTCGGGTTTTCTGCCGAGATCGACTTGAGCGTCGAAAAAGTCCGCTATCGCGGAATCATCGAACTTAACACTGGCCACATCTACTTGCTGCTTTACTGTGACAAACTCCCTGACCAAGAGCAGATCGTCAGGATCGCTGATTCCAAAGCCGCCGATCTCGTTGTCGGATTTATCCCTGAAATACAGCAGCTTCGCCCATGCAGTCGGACTGAATCTAAGAGAGATTCTTTCTTGCTCTTCTGTTTCATCTCGCCAGCTTGATCTCCGGTGTTTGTGTTTGACATGTTGTTTCACATTCACTGATTTCTGTTTCCTGTTGTTCATCTTCGTTCTCCAATTCTTCTCTGCAGTTCTTACATAGGCCTGCTTCCAGGCACGATTCACAAAACATCTCTTCGCACTGCTCACATCTGTTAATGCAATTGGAGCAGACGAATACCTCGCAGTTGGTGCACAGCCCGCCGCAACCCAGGCAAACCGTCTCTTCGCATTTTTCGCAACAGCTCGAACAATCCGAGCAATAATCGTGTTCACAGCGATAGCAGAAGTACCTGTCCTCAGCACTGACCGTACGACCGCAGTCGTAGCATGGGGTGCCGTACCAGTCCTCCATAGGGACATACGGACTGTCTGCGCTGTAGGTATTGAGGATGCTTCTTACCAGGATGAAAAAGTCGCAGATTCTGCCTTCTTCAATTGCCGCTCTTACAGCCGCACAACCGTCGCCTTCGCAGAGCTTCTCAGCGTTAACGTGCGGATGCGTAATCGAACTGTCGGTGGTGGCGGGATTCGGATCCAGGGCAATTACCCGGTACGGGCTGTTTGAATACAACTGATCCAGCCTGTTCAGCTCTAATTGAATCTTAAACGGCCCAAGAGTAATACCTTCCAGAGTGATAGACTCTGTAATCACAGATAGAGAATTCTCTGCCTTTTTGAACTCTATTTCACCGAATTCATCCTGTAATTGCCTGAGTTCACCGACAACTACAGACAACGTGGCCGTCTTTCTATGACGAGCTTCGGTGAGTTTTTTGACTTTTGAGATCGAATACGACAGCTCACCAAGCCGATTGCCAACACATACGCGGCAGCGGTCCGCCGCAGCGAGCCAATTGCGCCTCAGGGCAATAGACATCTTTCTGGATTCTTTGCATAGGTGATCGAGGTGATTGACAAAACTTGCGAGCCTTTTGGCCAGCTCCGAGTAGCGATCGTGCTTGAGTTGGCTGACTGCATCAGCTACCTGCGAGGCCATTTGAACGAGTTTCTTATTGTCTTTCATAAAACATCCTTTCAATAAGAAAGGGACACCTGCTCATCGCTAGAACAAGCAGATGCCCCAAGCGGCATTTACCTTTCGCCGAGGGCTATTGTCGCGCCCCCTCCAATTTCGTTGGAGTTATAGAGACACGATCGTTTTCCTGCAAGACATAGTCGCGTGACACAGGCTGTCGGTTGACCCGGATCAGGAAGTCTGTGGGCTCCTGGCCGGGCATCTTCTGGTTGAAAAACTCTTTCACTGTGGTTCCTTCAGTCGCAGTGACATAATCTGCGAAACCTGAGCCGTCGTTGTTGATATAGAGTAGTCTCATCGTAAATTCCTTTCGATTTGTTGGTGTAAAACTTACTTTGTCGCAACTTAGTGACTTTTTTGGCGCAGACGCCATCCTGGTGGACTGCGCGCACGGGTACTGCTGTTTTTCATAGAGGTTCCTTTCAAATTAATGTTCCTGGTGATTTGTTGATGATTTGCACTGCTGAGGTGACAGACTCAGGAGGACCTTGAGGTGGGTGGTACTTCGATCGAAGCACGTTCAGGAGTAAACGCGCGCAAGTGTTTCAAACGTTATTCTCGTCCGGCCTCTTCTTTTTCGAGCACAAACAAAGGCACAACATCCAGATTGCCTTGTTCGGCATTCTTATAGCCGTAGAATTCAAGGACCTCTTTTTGCACCTGATCGTTGAGATCGGCCAGCATAATGGTTAGTTTCTTCGACATTGTGATTCTCCTTTTGTCGTCTTTAAGCCTCGCTTACAAACTCTAATCTCTGCTGCTGCTTGGCACGTTCGATCTCATTTTGCATCATGGTCTTCTGAGTCGCCGATAGCCGCGACAATTCTCCACCGGCGAAACTGGCCCACCGATCCCGGATGTACTCATCTTCCACTTCTTCGATGTCTATACCGCACAGCCACTGCCTGGCGTGTTCGACTCTCTTTAACCTTGGCGGGACCCGGAGGTAGTACAACTGGCCTGTGGACGGGCACTTGAGCTCTGCGATAGCTATTTGCTCATCGAATCCATTCCTCACCGCAAACGATACCGAAGACTTGTCATCCGGCGCGAGCAGGTTATTCACGTCCGCCTTCAATAGCCGGTTGCCTTGGTCTTCATCGCAGGCCGCAAACGGCAGCTTTTCGAGCAATCTCTCCGGCCCTATCTTTTTCATCAGGGCGGCCCTTAACTGTGCATTATCCGTCCTGAGCACTTCCAGTGGATCCAGATCATCGGGCTTTGCGTGGTAGATTCGCTCGCTCACGGGTACCCCCATCAGGAAGTAGTACTTCGCCTTGCCGTGCCACCATATACCCGTTCTCCGGCGGTTGGCTACTTTGCCATAACCGGACTGTTTTCCTCGATGATCGTAGAATCTGATCTCATAGTCCGGCTGCCTGCTCCAGGTATGGCCGTCGCCGGCGATGTTGTCGAGGGCAGCGTTGACCTTCTCCAGGAGGCCTTCCGTTCGCTTATAGGGACTTCTGACCTTCGCTGTAACTTCCATCCACAGCTTTCCGTTGGGCCGATACAGCCGAAACTTCTTTCTGTAAGGTGTCCAGACGTAAGCCACCTGGCCGTTTTCATACACGAACTGCTCGCGTACGAACCTGGACTTCCTGCTCGACTGGAGTAGCACACCCTTGAATCTGCCTATCGTCAGTCCATGAACCTCGTGGAACACGCCCTCGGTAGGCAGGTTCCAGTAGTCTTCGTACCGGCTGACGGTCCTTATCGCGTAGACTCTTTCCTGTTCGTCCCTTTCCTTCGTGGTCACTGTCCTGTCGCCGGGATCGCCGGCTGGATACACTACATCTTCCGCCTCTGTTACCTGCCAGTCCTTGACGGTCAGCGTGGTCTCCTGCGGCTGGTCATCTCTTATTATCCGCACGGTTCCGTTCTTGATGTCGAGGCGGCGGTTCATCGACCAGCCGCCTTTTATGGTCAAAAGCTGCATTTTGTCATCTCCTTTCTCGTTCTTAGCATTGCTCAATCCACTACTCTTCTGGTCATGGTCTCATCGTACTCCCTTTGTGCGTAGACCGCATACCTGCCTTCCGGTATATTCAGGGCGTTGTGCTCTGGATGCTTCAATATGGCCTGCTTGGCTACCTTCAACAGGATCACCGGCCCGGCTACGGCTCCTACGCCGAGACTGCTCAAAAAGCCCCTGCGGGTCACAAACATCGAACCGACTGAGTTACGTGCAGTAGCGTTCTCATCCAGCTCCACTGCATCTACCCCGCCGCCTTCCAACTCGTGCTTGTGGCCTGTGACCTCGCCTTCTGCAATCACTCGCGGATCGTCCATTGTCTTGCCCGCTTGCTCGAAAAGGCCTTGCCACATTATTTCGAGATCATTCGGCACCGGAATCAGTACCATCTCTCCGTGTCTGTACGCCTTCATAATTCGTTCCTTTCAAAACTTGATAAATGTGCGCATAAAAATCGCCTCTCTGCACCGTGCCAAGACGCTCGTTCGACTCATTTGCTCCACAGAACATTCACACAACCATAGGCATCACCTCGCTTTCAAATTTCTGATTTTCATATTGGTTTATCTCGACTTGCATCTTGCAGCGCCTGCAATACTGTTTCTACATCCGCCTTAGCCTGCTCTATGACACGGATCGCTCCTGTCAAGGTGCTCTCGCCGCCTTCGACTATCTCGACGACCATGAAGGTAAACAAACCGTCGCCGATGTTATCACCGGTAACTCTGGCCAGCAGCTTCTGTAAGTCGCGGCAGTCCCGCTCAGGCTCGATAGGCAGCAGATCTGAGTGCGGATACGCGTCGTAGACGATCCGTGCGATGTTGATCTGTTTTTTGTTCTCGGGCATGATTTTGCTCCTTCTGTTTTCATTTTTTATACACCTGGTGGTGGGACGGATCGCGTCACAACCAGATGGGCACTTCTCTGCCCAGTGCCTGTAAAACGGTCCGGCAGGCAAATTTGTAGTCCTTGCCGTTGCCGGCTCGCGCTATGACCGGGTACTTTCGGCTCTTCGGTCTTAAACCGCAAATGGTATAGCTCTGCCCTTGAACGATAAGTTCGGTACCAAGGTCGGCCGGCTCAAAGCCGAAGAGCTTTGCACTTCGTTTGAAAGCATCGGCTTCTTCGGTGACCGGTTCGCCGTCGGGATCCAGAACTGCAACTTTCAACTGAATTCGACAGTTACTCGTCTGGAAGGTGCAGCTGCCCAAATCAATCATTACACCTAACTCTTTGGCCAGAGGTGTGAGGACCGCTTGCAGGCGTTTTGAGATGTACTGCACTGTGGATTTGTCAAATTGTTTGATCTTGGTTTCCATTTTCTGGTCCCCTTAAAAATGTGATATTCTTTTGGCTGTTGGAATCCTGGCTTTTATTTGTCGGTATCGAGGATGTCCTGCCGGACGATATCGACGTTCAGGTGTTCCGCCTCTTCGGCGATCCATTCGCTGATCGCACTGATGCTTTTACGACCTTCGTAACCATGCTCTTGTTGCAGGTACCTGAACAGGCCCTTTTTGGCAGCAGTTCTGGTGCCGTAGGCGCGGACATAGACTACGGTACCTCTGTCTGTGACAATCAGTACATGGTCTTTCGCCTGCGCGGTGACGGGTAACTCGTCACAGGTATTTATCTTCTCACACAGTCGGTTCACTGCTTTAAGATCGAGCGGCTTCAGTGAGCCTTCATCGGTAGCGATATCATTGATTACTTTGTCGGGAATACCGCTTCTATTTTGAAGGTTCTCATCCTGATGGAACCGCAGAGCAGCCAAAATGGTCGCCAGTTCGCGACGGTCTACTATAAATGTGAATAGTTTCTTCTTGCGTGACATAAAAATATCTCCTTTCACTAAAATAGGGTTTTGCTCAAAATGAGCACATCGATTGATTTGAAAAACAGATGTTCGTTATAGGGTGGGCTATCTGCTGTCGACGATCTCGTAGTCTGTGATCTCGGTATCCAGGATATCCGCGGCCGTTGTCGTATCATTTACTTCGTAGTCCAGCTCGTTCATTACGTGTGACATCTCAGCGCCCTCATCTACCATCATTACAAGTCGCATCTCTAACTGTACGGTTACTTTTCGCATAGCTGTCTCCTTACAAAAGATTCAATCGGTCAATTATTTACTGCCACATGCATCGCAGAGACTTGCCTGTGAGCTCAGGATTTCGCATCCGCACTTAGGACACAAGCGTGTAACCTCTGTGCTCAGGTGCTGGGGTTCCAACGCAGATACAAAGGTGTCGCTGTCCATGCCCTGGACTTTCAGCTCTCCTTTTTCCTGAGCCTCCGCCTCGTTCTCTGCTTCGATTTCGACTAAAATCGAGCCTGCATAACGCACTCTTACTTGATATTCATTCATTTTACGGCCTCCCTAAATAGAAGGGGCATCCGCCCAATTTCGATCTCGAACAGATGCCCCGATTGACATTTTCAGTTCGGCGCCAAAATTATCTGCGGCCAACTGCGTCTCTGAGGATTTTGATCTCCTCGGCAAACTGGCGCGACTGCTCGCCTCCTACATCGAGGCTTTCCAGGACCTCTTCGATGGCGTCGTAGGCGTTTGTGAGCCTCTCGGCTTGAATAGTCGCGTTGGGTGTTCGGACTCTGAGTACCATATTGTACGGCTGATACTCATACCCCGGAGGCTCAATCGTATTGCCCCGGACATCTTCGTAGTCACACTGATCGCCGGCGATGAACTCCTGGTGGGTGCAGATATACCGGCCTTTGGAGTTTTTCCGAAAGGTCTGAATGACAAAACCGACCGTGGTCTTGGTAAATAGATCCGTGACCGGCTGCTTTCCCCGATCGGCGAGGTATTGTCCGGCCGCTTCGTAATTGGCCGTCTTGCCGATATCGTCGGGACTGTTATCGTCCTCGGACAAATCCACTTCCGTTGCTTTGCCGCCCGAATCGATGACCTGCAGCACCGGTGCCAACGAATCGGGGTCGGTCATGATGCGGTGAGTGTATAGGGCAGCCTCTCGGGCATCGGCTGAATTGACGTCGATCACATACACAACACGGAACAGGGGCTCATCGCCGATCTCTTCCGGCGGAGCCTCGATTTTCAGACCTTCGCAGATCATCTTGTCGTGCTGAACGCCCCAGGTGTAGACTTCCTCACATGTCGCACATAAAGATCTGGTCTGGTCCGATGGCTTTTCCACCGATACGGGCACTTCTTTTACTGCTTTGTTTTCACATAATTGGTTTTGACAGTACTCTTCCATATGTCACCTCTGTAATCTCTGAATTGAAGTTGAAATCTCTGACTACTTGCTACGGTCGTCATCGCTGAACATCTCCGGGGCAATCTCCTCTAATGTCTTCGGCTTCCAATACAGGTCTCTCTCGATTGGCAGGCCCATCGGGCCGTTGACACTCTCAAGCTCCGATAGGTTTACGTAACCGAGCTCCTTGAACTGGCCTTGCACAAGACCGAAAAACTGGAAATCTAGTTCGTTGCCGTTCTCATCATTGATCGCAGAGCCTTCGGTGATCTTATGTGGAGTGCCGGATTATGCTGAGTTGAAATCACGGGCCTTTGAAAACAAGTCTGATATGCCGGTCTGTGTATGGTTAACCATTCATGGACTCAGCATAATTCGGTCGTCGGATTAGGCTCATAGCACGGAGTTAGTCGGACTGAGCAAGTTACAATGTATTCCTGAAAAACAATATTACTTTTTTAGGAGACATATTATGGCTGTAGGAACTAACAATCCGTATTATTATGAACCATCTGCTTTGCGAAAATGGAAGAAAGGCCCACTAAGTCCCTATCTGGATGGTTTTGGATGGCGACTTTATGAATGCGGTTACAGTCCAGGAATTGGCCAAGCCTACATTCGTCACATCAGTTATCTGAGCCAGTGGCTTGCACAACAGGGCTTCAAAGACCATCAACTTGACGAACATAAAATCCGCGATTATATGGAGGGCCTAAAACACCACAAGGATACAGTTGTCAGCAGTTCCCCTTACCTGTTGTTTTTGTCATATCTACGTGAAAAAGGCGTGATTAAGACGTCACCTCCTCCAATTAAGAGTGAAATAGACCGTATTGTAAACGAATACGTTCAGTATCTTTTAAAGGACCGAGGACTTTCAGAATCGACAATTCCTCACCGCCGTATTTTTCCGCGTCGGTTTCTTCAGGAACGATTCGGAAAGAAGCCTGTGTTGTTGTCCCGGCTTAAAGCCAGAGATTTCATTCAGTACATTCAAAAATACGCCCATGAATACAGTGCTTTGTATCGTGGCAGCATGGTACTCATACTGAGAGACTTCTGCCGATTTTTGTATTTACACAAATATATCCAGGAGGATTTATCCATCAGTATTCCGAAGATGCCTCACTGGAAAGCAACACGTTTGCCACATCATTTAAAATGTTCAGATGTTGAGTCTATTCTAAAGACTTGCAACCGTAATACACCCAAAGGCATGAGAGACTATGCGATCCTATTGTTATTGGTACGTCTGGGATTACGAGCAGGTGAGGTACGGAACCTGACATTGGATGACGTCGATTGGGAAAGCGGAGTAATTACTATCTGCGGTAAAGGCTCCAAACGTAATCGCCTTCCGCTTCCGCAGGAAATAGGGAAAGCACTGGTACAATATCTTCAACATGGTCGCCCTCCATGTTCTTCACGACACCTATTTATTCGCATGCGAGCTCCGCACACTAAACTTCAATGTTCCGGTCCAATTGGGAAAATCGTTAAAGAGGCTCTCGAACGTGCTGGGTTAGACCCGCCACATAAGGGTTCGCATCTCTTGCGTCATACGTTTGCAACTAACATGCTCCGCCGAGGTGCTTCACTGCTTGACATTGGCCGGATGCTGGGACATGAAAGCATCACCAGCACGTTGGTCTACGCTCATATTGACATGCACAATCTGAAAAAGGTTGCTCAACCGTGGCCGGGAGGTGAATTATGAATCCGCGAACAATACTAAATGACTATTTAGCAATGCGTCGAAAACTTGGTTTCAAGTTGCAGAAGCATGAAGAAACGCTGCGAGGTTTTTTGAACTTCTTTGAAGCCCGCAAAAACAAGTATCTAACAACTGAGCTGGCTTTGAAATGGGCCAAAAAACCCAAGAACACGAATCCAGCGTGGTGGACGGAACGTCTGAGTATGTTACGAGGATTTGCGGCTTACTGGAAAACGGTAGATTCACGAACTGAAGTGCCATCGTTGCATATACTGTTACCGCAATACAAGAGGCCTACACCACGCATCTATTCCAATCAAGAAATAGCTCAGATTTTTGATTTGGCGAAAAAACTGCCAACAAAAGACAGCCATACATACTGGACGCTATATGGCTTATTGTTAGCTACAGGTATGCGTATTGGCGAAGCTTTGGCATTGGACAATGAAGATGTGGATTTGGAACAGGGTGTCATTACTATACGCGACACAAAACTGGATAAGTCACGCATTCTTCCACTGCACGTAACGACTCGGAGAGTCCTAAAGCAATATGTGCAAAAACGTAATAGGCAATTCGACAAATCAAAAGAAGCGGCGTTCTTCGTTGTCTTGGATGGCAGACGGCCATCCCACCACATGGCTTGGAGCAGATTTAAAAAAATATTGATTGAGATGGGGATCTGGAATCCCTTACACAATAGAGATCCGCGACTACATACTCTTCGGCATACATTTGCAGTAAGAGCCCTGACAGAGTTTTACAGGAATGGTCAGGATATTAATGGGAAAATCCATGCGCTTTCAACTTACTTAGGTCATAAGGATATACGGTGCACTTACTGGTATCTAACCGCCGTCCCCGAACTGATGGGGCATGTTCTCTCTCGGTTGGAAAAGAAGATCGGAGGTGGATTATGAAGCCAACAAAAACATTCGCATCTCTGTTGGAGGCATTTTTTACCGATTGGCTCATGAAACAGCGTCAAGCTAGCCCCAACACTATCGCCTCTTATCGTGATACCTTTCGCCTGTTACTTCGCTATCTGCAGGAGCATCGCAATAAACGCCCATCCAGTATCGCTTTGTCAGACTTGAGTGCTTCTGCCATCACAGGCTTTCTGAATTACCTGGAGAGACAACGAGGCAATAAACCTCGAAGCCGGAATATCCGTCTGGCTGCAATCAGATCGTTCTTCCACTACGCCGCCTTTGAGGAGCCTGGTTATGCTGAACTTATCCAGCATGTTTTGGCGATCCCGCGAAAACGGTGGCATCGTCGTTTGGTGTCATTCCTGTCTCCTTCTGAAACTGAAACATTGCTCAAAATGATTGACAGCAAGACCAAGATAGGTCGCCGGGATTATGCACTTCTCCTGCTGGCATCACAGACTGGGTTACGCGTATCAGAGCTAATCGGGCTGACATACAAGGATGTTGTCTTTGGAAACGGGACACATATCTATTGTTATGGCAAGGGAAGAAAAGAACGTTGCGTTCCGGTGATTAAATCAACTGCCAAGGCATTGAAAGATTGGATGCAGGAACAAGGCGGCGATCCCGACGACCATATTTTTACAAATGCGCGCGGTCATAAACTGAGCCGTGATGGAGTGGCGTACATACTGAAAAAGTATGTGAAACTTGCCCAGCGGAAGTGCCCATCTCTAAACTATACCGCTCACGAAAATTGACCCGCCTTTGCTCAATTGAATTGCCCCACCTC
>CAZRBG010000101.1:0-14521 GCA_964598225.1 uncultured Pirellulales bacterium | reverse complement strand
TTGAGGGCTTCTTTCATGTCCTATAAAATTGTGCGAAAAATATTTTACGTTATCACACAGTGTCAATAAAACTATCAATCGTGGCGAGGGAATGCCATCGCCACGTAACAAGGGCAAGATGCCCTCGCCATGAAAATCTGACGGCATCACTACCAACCGATAACGAGATTTCTTCTTAGACAAGAATATGTTTGCTCCCCAACCCTTGGGACGTTATCAAAACCATTATGGTGTATATCACGCTTTGGGGCGTTCGTACTGTGGAACATCGAGAGTCTCGCCGTCCTTGAGTGCGGACTGATGTGCGATGATTCCCGGCACGGTCATCGCCAGGGCCTCGTAAACGTTCACCAATGGCTCTCGATCTTCGATTATCGCCGTGATAAACTCGTTCGACAAATGTCCGTGCGAGCCGCCGTGGCCGCCTGCGGGCACACCCGGCGGAAGCTCCGGGCGAACGATGTTCGGCAGGTCCTTTGCGACGCCGTGATATTGCGTGCCATCCATCCACCCTTTCTCACCGAACACTCGTCCTCTTTCGACGACGAGCTTGCTGATGCCTTTGCACATGAGCATTCGGGATGAGCCGCCCTCGGTAGTCTTGAACAGAGCGACCTCGTCCGTGAACGGGTTGTCGTACTTATTGGCTCCGGGACCGTAAGATTCAATGCCGGCATTGTAGCCGCGGCAGGAAACGGAGGTGAATCGCTGGCCGCTGACGCCGACGTAATAGGCCGTCGAGTGCGTCGGATACCAGAGCGGAGGCATTCCGACGCGCCAGTTTTTGTACGATCCGATTTGTCTGGAATGGAAATGATAATATTCTCCTTCGGAATAGATGAGATTGCCGAAGCCGCCCGCCCGGTAAGTCTGCCGCATTGCGTAACAATCCGGGCGGTAACAGCTTGTCTCGGCCATCATATACTTCAAGCCGATATCTTGCACGACTTCAAGAAGCTGATCGGCCTGCTCCAGTGAGCCGAAAACCGCAGGCACTGCGGTCATCACATGCTTATCGTGCCTGAGCACGTCGATGCAGTGCCGCGCGTGACTGGGCGCATCGGTCGCAACGAACACGGCTTCGATCTTCTTGTCCTTGACAAGTTCTTCCAGAGAGTCGTACGACTTGTCGCAGCGGCACGCCTTCATCAGCCCTCTGCGCCGGTCGGAAATCAGATCGCTGACGGCGACAACCTCTACGTTCGGGTGGTCCTGAAAGCCGAAGGCCGCACCGAACCGGCAGACGCCGTAACCGACGATCCCAACACTAACCTTCCGGTCGGATACGGGCGTCCATTTTTTCGCTGTCCGCCGTTGAGCCTGCGCCGTGCCGGCATTCAGACCACCTGCGGCAACGGCTCCGAGCGAGAGCTTGCCCAGGCCTTCCAGGAAATCACGCCGATACATGGAATTAACAGGATTTTCAGACATAGATGGTCTCCTTAATTTCGCTTGTCTTTAATGATGATTCAACGTTCGCGCCCCAAGCACAGAATGGTTCCATCCTGCAAAGAGAGATACAGCCGCCCTTTCGCGGCGATCATTCCGTCGAATACAGGCGGGGAATCCAGTTTCTGTTCGGCCATTTTGCTGCCGTCTTTGGCCGAGTGCGCACGCAGCACCGCCCCGCTTCGCCCTTCGAAGGCGGCCATCGGGTCGCTGGGATTCACTACATCCGGCGGCCCGGCAACGAACAGATTGTCGCCCGCAAGAACCATAGCACGAATGCGGACGGGAACCCACTCGAACCACGCCGGAGGGTCCTTCCTTGTGTAACCTATCCCCTTTGGGATGCCGCGTGTGTAGCTTGCGAGAACCGGCTCGTTGTCGTTATCGTCGGCGAGCACCAGATAGCCCTTATTGTCCGGCTTGAACCGCGGGCTTTGGAGATTCCTCGACGGATACGCCTGTAAGGCGTAAGTGCGGTGCGGCCCGACGACAAGCAACTGCCCCGTCTTGGCGCCCCGATGGCCGATATAATAGCCCGGCCAGGATTTGGAATACATCCAATACGTGCGATTGAACCATGAATCATCCAAAAATCCGCTCGTGGTGGATATATGCAGTCCCATCCGGCGGTCTCCCATGCTGGTTCCGCCAAATTTTTCCGTATAATCCGTCATCATCTCCTTGTGCACTCTCCACTGCCAATCGTGCTGCACTTTCTCGTATTCCGGCTGCGATTCCATGTTCTCGGTAAAGGGCCGGTCCGAAAGATCCATCACGACTTCTTTTTCGTCGGAATCGGGCATTATGTACGGCACTTTTTGCCTTTTGAGCTTGCGGTCCAGCTTGTATTGTCCGAGATAGATGTAGTCGCCCTCGCTTACGAGCACATCCGAGAGCGCTCCTTCGATGTGATATGCCGGGATGAACGGCTTGGCCAAAGCATCCTTTCTCGTTCTGGTCCAGGTGTCGAGGCAGGTTTTGTATAGAACTTTTCCGGTCGCAGGCTCGAGACCGAAAACGCGGATTCCGCCGTCAAGGTATGTGGAACGTCCCGCCGTACAGTAGGCGACTCCGTCTTTCATCAAGATGCTTCCATGAACGCGCCAGGCGGATTCCAGTTGACCAAAGGCAACAATCTGCCGATCGCTCGGCGCCGCCCGAAAACGCCAGACGAGTTCTCCATCACAAGCCCGAAGGCAATAGACACAACCGTCTGCCGAGCCGAATAGGACGAGTCTGCCATAAATGGTCGGAGGTGAATCGATTCGCCCTCCGGCGGTATAATTCCATAACCTGTCTCCCTCGCTCGCACCGAATGCGTATAAAGTATGTTCGTTCGTGGCGGCTACATATAGCCTGTCAGCCGAGAGCACCGGCTGGGTAAGTTCCCCCGTTAAATTCGCACGCCATTGTGTTTTGACTTGTGCCGGTACTTCGCATTCGACGTAGCCGGTCCGCCTCGCATCGTGACGGAAGGTAGACCAGTCGCCGCCACTGGTTTGTTCGATTGATACCAGCTCTGCGCCTTGCTCGTAGGCATTTCCCCGCGAGAGGCGGTCCGCAGGGGATTCCGGAGAAGGCCCGGCGGGCGCCAAGGCATTGAAACCGAGCAGCTTGACACCCGGATAGCAGAAGCACGGATTCGGGCCGACATATAACAGGCCGTTGCCCGGCATTATGCCGTATCGGCACGGTCCGCGAAGCCAGTCGTTCTGAGTGTTTGCCTCACCCGCGACGCTGACAAACTCGGCGCCTCTGTTGGGCGTGATGAGGAATTTCTCGGTAGCCTTGCTCTGATAGCATCGGGGATGGTGGCCCGGTGTAAATACATCGGACGTATCGAGTTCTTCGGCCGGCTCGCCCGTCTCAAGATCGCGTCCGACGATCCCGCCGCCCTGCCAATGCCACAGTTTTCCGTTTGCTACGAAAAGCTCATTGCGTCCGGCTCGCGCTTTGATCGACCATAAGCTCTTGCCGGTTTCCGCCGAAAGCGCTTCGATACCCTGCTTGCGTGAAAGCAGCACTCTGCCGTCGTTTATTACAAGCAACGAGGCCGGCGACTGACCCTGAGATTGCCAGAGTTCTTCACCGTCGCTGGAGCGTATACATTTAACCCTGGCTCCATCCTGGTAAAACGCCCTGCCGTCCTGCGCTGCCCATGAGAGCTGTCGTATCTTGCCTTTTGCCTCCCACAATTCTTTGCCGGTATCGGTGTCGATTGCCGCCAGGATACTTTTACCCTTTCGATAAATAAGAATATCGTCAATACACCTTATCTCCTCAGCGCCGTCTGTCCGGTCATACGTCGTTACGACCTTGCCGGTTGCGGCATCGAGCGCGGAAACCGGCGAATCATAACCGAGAGTTATGAACAGTTTGTTCCCTTGAGCAACCATTCTTCTCGGGATCGTCATGGGAACGCTTCGCAGCGCCCGTTTCTTCCAGTATTGCGATCCCCATTCGTTCAGCGGGCGCTTCCACAGCAGCGTGCCGTTAAAGGCGTCTCTCGCGATTAGCGTCCATTTCTCCGGCAAAGACGGATCCGTAACGCCGGGCAGGCCCTCGTCAAAGACGTAAAAAAGTCTGCCGCCGCCGGAAACCATCGCACACAAGCTCGAATTGAACTCGTGGTCGCGAGTCCATAATGGACCGCACGCCCATTTCAGCCTTCGCGGCGTTCCGACCTTCGTGTCCGAAGCGACGGCGTTGTTGGAGGCGTCCTGAAGAAAGTGGGTCCACTCGCCGATCTCGTCGGGCCAAGACTTGACCCTTTTGATTACTTTCCCGTTCTGTCGAATGAGAGCGACACCGTTCGGGCACAAAACTCTCATCACTTCTTCCATCGGTATCTCGCCGAGATCCCTGGAAACAACAAGATTTACAAGATCGTCGGCAAATGGAAGACTTTTTCCCTCCACATGGGCAATAGACACATCTCCATAAAGCCCGAGCGATTTGATATACTCACGCGCCCCATCCACCTTTTTCTGATCCGTATCGAGACCGCGAACCAGATACGCACCGCCGGCCCGCAAAGCGGCGGTAAGTTTGCCGCTGCCGCTGCCCACGTGAACGATCAGGCCCCCTTTAACACCTGAGTATTCCAGGATTCGTTCGGCTAACCGGGATTCAGTACTTGCGCCGGCCGCAGATACAAGAAACGAGGACGGAATAACAAACGAGAGGATTAAAAGACTAAGTGCTCGCATTCTCATCGGGGCGGTTCCTTTCAGTCATATCGCAGATGCTAATTCTTGATTTTCTACTTGATATTATAACTCCACCCTCTGCCGATGAAAACAGTAAAACCGCAGTTCTGATCCCGGCATGGCCTTGCCATCTCCGTCGTAGACGATACAATCTTAAGTCAAAAGCTGTTTTTTGACTTATGAAGGAGAAAGAGAAGTGAACAGAAGAGAATTTCTGACTCGATCCGGCGCAGCGGCGGCGGGCTTTGCCGTTGCGGGAATTTCGAATGCCAAATCCACAGGCCTGGACAAATGCCGCGGTGCTAACGTGCTGATGATCACCTGCCACGATATAGGCAGGCACCTGGGCTGTTACGGCGTAGAAACTGTCAATACGGAGAATCTCGACGGGCTCGCCGCCGAGGGGATTCGTTTTGCGAATTATTTTGCCGTGGATTGCGTGTGCAGTCCGAGTCGCGGCGGCATTCTCACCGGCAGGTATCCCCAGAGTAACGGACTGATGGGCCTTACGCACCAGCCCTGGGGCTGGAGCTTCAAAGACGGCGAAAGGCACTTAGCGGCGATCCTGAAAGATGCAGGATATGAGACAACTTTAGCGGGATTACAACATGTTACCAGCGGCAATCCGAAATCGCTGGGTTACGATAATGTTCTGTCCCAGGATCGCAAGGCCGAAGAAACGGTGGAAGCCGCGCGAGGTTTTCTGAAAAGCGCGAAAGATGAGGATCGTCCGTTCTTTTTGAAAGTCGGCTTCTTCGAGGTCCATCGGCCGTTTACCGTGGGAAAAGATGAAGAGAAAGGCGTGTTCGTGCCGCATTATCTCGAGGATACTCCGGCCAATCGCGAAGACCTCGCGAAATTTCAAGGGACTATCAAGTTCTTCGACACATGCGTCGGCAAGATTCTCGATGAACTGCGGAAAAGTCCTGTCGCACAGGATACGCTCGTGGTCTTCACCTCCGAGCACGGCATACCGTATCCCGGTGCGAAATGGTGCCTGTACGACCCCGGCATCGAGACGCCTTTGATTATGTACCACCCGGATTCGCAACTTACCGGCGGAAAAGTCTACGATCAATTGATGAGCAACGTGGACTATCTGCCGACTCTACTCGACATCCTCGGCGTGGACATCCCGGACAACGTCCAGGGATTGAGTTTCAAGGAAGTAATCGCCAGAAAGAAGAAGGAATCTCCCCGAAATGAAATATTTGCCCAACGTACGAGTCATGCTTTGCGGGATAATACTTCGAGAACGATTCGCACGCGTCGGTACAAGCTGATCAGATACTTCGAGCCCGGCAGATTGATAGAGTTTCCCATCAATACCGTCCCCCGGAGAGTTGCCGCACACATAGAGCGGCCTCAAAGAAAATGGGGCGCCAGGCCGGTCGTTCAGCTTTTCGATCTGAAGAATGATCCGCACGAACGCAACAACCTTGCTCAATCGCCTGAGTATGAAGATATCGTCAGGGATTTATCTAACAGGCTATGGCGCTGGATGGAGGAGGTTGGGGACCCGATTCTAAAAGGGCCTCTGGTCACACCGTACTATGAGAAGGCGATGGAGGATTATCATCGTTTTCGGCGGCAAGAGCGCTGATTGCAGGATAAACAATGACGCCGGTGGGGCAAGCCCCACCCTACCTTTAGAAGGAGTTCGACGATGCGCATAGTGCCAAGCTTTGCGATCTGTTGTTTTCTGTGCCTTCCATTATTGGGCTCCGAGGATATCACGATCCGAAACGCCAAAACCGACAATCCAACCTTGCTCTATATGGGCAAGCCGATGTTTGCGACCGGGCCGATCAGTGAAGATCGCGTGTTCATGTACGCTGTAGGCTCGGAATTCTTCGATCACGAGGCATGGTTCGATTATATGGAGAAGTATGAATTCGGCTTCGGGCGCGTTTATGCCGCTCACACGTGGAGCCCGAACCCGCGGGACAGAGAAACGAAACCCCTGCATCCATTTCAAATTGTCCGCTATACGAAAGAGGGAGATCCGGTCGTCGATCTGATGAAGGCCGACAAGGAATACTGGGCGAACTTCGCACAAGTGCTGACGGAAGCGGAGAAGAGAAACATTGTCATTTGCATCCAGCTTTACCAGCGATGGTATTGGGGCAATGCCGCAGCTCGCAAGCGGCTGTTCTTCGACCGGCGCTACAACATCAACGGCATCCACGAAGCCGATCCGGACACGGTCTGGAAGAACATGTCCGATGTTTATCCCAGCGGCAAGTTGTGGCTCGTGCATAAAAAATATGTGGAAGAGGTCTTAAAAGCCGTCGGCAGTCACAAGAACGTAATGATTGACCTGATGAACGAGGGCGCCATAAAAGAAGGCATGACCAAAGAGTGGATCAATCGTACGATTGAGATAATCGAAGCGTGGGAGAAGGCAAACAACCGCAACCTCTTGATTGGAATGGATATCGATCATTTCCTACAGAAGAAGGATGAGGCCGGTCTGCACTGGATTCTTTCCCATCAGAAAATGGAACTGATCGTCGGTGAGGACAGGTGGATTTACTTCAACACGGATGAAATGATCTCGATGCGCGCAAAGTATAAAAAGCCCATGATCTGGGTGAACGAAAAGGCCAATGATTATATGGAGACATTTTCACTGTGTGATTATCCGAACAGGAGACTGCACTACCTGTGGCTGGGCATGATGACCAAAATCCAGGCACTCGGGCTTTATGAAAAAGAAAATCACACACAAGAGCATCTGTTGCAGAAACCACAGGCCGCAGAACTGGGTGAATACAACCGAACGTTGATGCGTTTCTTCGAGAATCAGATCACAGACTACGCCCTGCTTCGCAATCGCAATGACATTATTAAAAAAGCGCCTTCAGTAAAGCAAAAGGTGATCCTCTCTTCGCCAAAAGAAGCCATCGTATACCTGCATAAGGGATTCCAAGAAAAGCAGCAGGCCGGCGCCAAACTTGAATTAGCCGATCTTCATCTGCCGGATGGAGAACTGTTCGTTCGATTCTTTCACCCCAATACCGGTGAGAATTCTGTTCGAGACGCCACTGTCGTAAACTCAAAGCTGGCATTAACACTGCCGGGATTCTACGAAAACCTTGCAATATCAATAACCGGCAACCGGCAGACAGAGTATACAAAGAGAAGGATTGCTATTTCGAGGCGTGATGCAAAATTGCGAAAGGTCCCGAAGATACCTCCGAAGGACAGGCGTATACGAGTGATCTTCGATACCGATACTCGAAACGAAATCGACGACGTGTGGGCGATGGCATTAGCGATACTTTGTCCCGAACGATTCAAGATCGAGGGCTTCGTAGCGGCTAACTTTGATAACAGTCGCTCTGAGACAGGCCCTGACAGTATCGAAGCTTCGTACAAAGAGATTCACACGATACTCGATAAAGCAGGCCTTTCGGGAAAATGGCCGGTCCTTAGAGGCTCTCATCCGATGCGTTACAAGTACGAACCTTCCGAATCCGAGGGTGTTGATTTCATCATCAAAAAAGCAATGGAATCGACGCTCGAAGATCCTCTGTGGATCGTCGGACTCGGTGCGGCTACCGACATTGCCTCGGCATACCTGAAAGAGCCGCGTATAAAAGATCGAATCGTCGTTTTCTGGCATTTCAGGACCCGCTGGCCCGATAAGTGCTGGAACTTCAATGTGATCGGCGACGTTCGTGCGGCGCGCACTGTTTTTCACTCCGACCTGTCCTTTGTCCTGTTCGATACCGGCACTCATCTATATTGCCCGATGGAAGAATCCGAGAAGTACATGTCCTATGGCGCTCTGGGCCGCTACATGCACGAGTATCGTTTCGAGTCGGACTACTATCAGCACCCGAACAAGGGGTTTTTCGATCTTGGCGACATCGCCGTGCTGGTCGATCCTTCTCTGGGCTCCTGGGAAATAGCCGATTGTCCCGAGGTCCAATGGGACCTCGATTACAAGTTCACCGGCAAGAAAGGCAAGATTCTGAGATGCTATGATGTTGACAGAGATGGAACCTACGCATTGCTGGAGAAGAAACTGAGAACGCACGCCGGAAAGTAAAGCCGCACATGGGAGAAGAAATGCCGGTCAGCGACGAATATCTCACATACGTAATCGACCAGCTCGACTGTCTGGGGCCTGTGCAGTCGAGGCGCATGTTCGGCGGCGCAGGGCTCTACTATGAAGGGCTTTTTTTCGCTATCGTTGCCGACGACATGCTGTACTTCAAGGTCGACGACTCAAACCGATCCGACTACGAAGCCGAGGGGATGGAGGCTTTCCGGCCCTTCCCCGAAAAGAGCACCGTCATGGGATATTATCAGGTTCCTATTGACGTTCTTGAAAGCAAAGAGGCACTTAAAGACTGGGCGGAAAACGCCCTGCGTGTAGCCGAACGAAAAGCTAACAAATAACTGACCGAGATTTTACTCAAAATCGCTTGATAGAGTACGCTGAATGAGCTATTGTTAGCCCCACGATCATCGTCGATCGGGTTGAGAGTATGACAGTATAAAAGAATAAGGACATACCAAATGAAAAAGTTCAAACCCACAGTGCTCATCGTCGTTGCCTATTTGCTTATTACGCCGTTCGCCGTACAAGCGGCCAAAATCAACTTCCCTGACATACTCGGGTACAAGACTCTGATGTGTGACTTTCACACGCATACGGTTTTCTCTGACGGACAGGTCTGGCCAACCGTCCGCGTGTCCGAGGCCGCAAGAGAGGGACTCGACGCCATCGCGATAACCGACCATATCGAATATCAGCCACATAAAGAAGATATCCCGACAAACCACGGACGGTCGAATGAAATCGCAAGCGGAGCCGCCCGAAAGAATAAACTTCTGTTCCCGCTCGGAGCCGAGATAACCCGCAGCACTCCGCCCGGACATTTTAATGCGATTTTCCTGCGAGATATCAGATATCTCGATACCGAAGATTTTCTCGACGCGATGAAGGCGGCGAACGACCAGGACGCCTTCGTTTTCTGGAATCATCCCGACTGGAAAGAGCAACACAAAGGCTGGTTCGACGTTCACGACACGCTTTATGAGAACAAGTGGATACACGGCATAGAGGTATGCAACGGCAACGGCTACCACCTCAACGGCCACAAATGGGGACTGGAAAAGAACCTCACAATGCTCGGAACTTCGGACATCCACGGGCCGTCGATGATCGCAGAAACCACGCCCGAGAACCACAGGACAATGACGCTTGTCTTCGTCAAAGAGCGCACGCTCGAAGCCCTCAAAGAAGCGCTCCTCAAGGGCAGAACAATAGTGTGGTTCAAAAATCAACTGATCGCCAAAGAAGATTACCTTGACGCCATGTTTGATGCGTCAGTGGAAGTGATCGATATCGACAAACAAGACAACGGCAAGCTCGTTCTGGAAATCGCCAACAACTGCGACCTCAATATAGAGCTGAGAAGAACAGACAACATCGGCCCCAAGGAAATGGTTCTTCCGGCCATGGAAAAAACAAAGATTGAACTCAGAGTCGGCGAAGACGCCGAGAACATAGAGCTCTCATACGTAGCAAACAATATGCTGATCGCCCCTGAAAAGGGTTTGCCGGTGAAGCTCACAGTCGCAATCAAATAATCGAGACAGAGCGTATCTACTGCGGGCGCCAGGGCTGTTGGCCGTCTTTGGGTTGCAGGAACTTTGCATCGACCTGCTTATACCACGCATGGAGCTTCTTTCGCATCCGCTTAACCCTCTGCGGGTGATCGGCCGCCAGGTCGTTGCGCTCGCCAATATCTTCTTTGAGATTGTAGAGATGAACGCGCCCATCCTCGAATCGTTCGATGAGCTTCCAGTCGCCCATGCGCACGGCTGCTCCGGGGAATCCGCCCTGGTTGGAGTAATGCGGGTAGTGCCAGTAGATCGTATCGCGGTCGATCTTCTTGCGGCCTTCGAGTAAAGGAACCAGCGAGACGCCGTCCAGATGCTGATCCGGTTTTGCCGCCAGGCCCACCATTTCAAGAATCGTCGGGTAGAAATCCGTGCTGACTACCGGCACATCGCACTTCGAGCCCGGCTTCGTCACTCCCGGCCAGCGGATCAGGAAAGGTTCGCGAATACCACCCTCATATAACCACCCCTTTGCGCCGCGCAGCGGCAGATTAGACGTCGGGTGGCCTTCGCTGGTTGAAACGCCGCCGTTGTCGGACATTAGAATCAGAGCAGTATTGTCTTCGATACCCAATTCCTCCAGCTTGTCCAGCACGCGGCCAATTTCCTCGTCCATCGCCTCGACCATTGCTGCGTAGACAGGATGGCACTGCTTGATGCGAACGCGACGCTCCTTCGCTCCGGGCCAGACCTGTTCCTCCGTGCCAAACTCATCGCCGTCCCGGGCCAAGACCTTCTCTCTCTTGGCCCGGTACTTGGCAATCAAATCCTCGCGCCCCTGAAGCGGGACATGGACCGAGTAATACGCCAGATACAGCAGGAACGGGGCGCTCTTGAATTTATCCAGCACCTCCAGGGACTCATTCGTCAGCACCCTCGGCAGGTGCGAGCCTTTGGGATACTCCTTCAGTCGCGGATTCTTAAAGGGTGCAAAGTAGCCGCCGTGAGGCCAGCCGGTCGCCCAGCCTCCGATGTTTATGTCGAATCCCTGATTTTCGGGCCAATACTTTTCATCGGGCCCCAGATGCCACTTGCCGGCGAACGCCGTCCTGTAGCCGTGCTCTTTGAGTGCTTCGGCCAATGTGACCTCCGAAAGCGACATTTTGTCGTTCAATTCCGCCGGATTGAACCGGCCCGATCTCTTGCCGCTGAAAAAATTGGTCGCGTCTACGCGGGAGGGATATTTGCCGGTCATGATACTGTAGCGAGTGGGGCTGCACACTGGATTGGCGGCGTAGCCGTTCGTGAAATTCATGCCGGAACGAGCGAGCCGGTCGATATTAGGCGTTTCGTAGAAGCAGTCCGGATTGTTGGCGCCGACATCCATCCATCCTAAGTCATCTATCAGCAGAAATACAAAGTTGAGAGGCTTTTTATCGCCTGCGCAGGCTTCGGGTAAGCCGCCCGGACAGAATGATGCCGCGGCGGCGCTTCCAAGCATGATCTTAAGAAATTCGCGTCGGTTAGTATTCGTCCTCATCCTATGTCTCCCTTCATTACTATCCTCACTAACACGTTGTCTTTCAGTCTATTCGCTGTTGTCGAGGATCGTCATGAATGCTTCCTGCGGGATCTGCACGTTGCCCACGCTCTTCATGCGCCTCTTGCCTTCTTTTTGTCTCTTGAGCAGTTTCATTTTACGCGTTACGTCCCCGCCATAAAGCTTCTGCGTAACGTCTTTTCGGAATCCTTTGATCGTTTCTCTCGCGATGATCTTACCGCCGATGGCAACCTGCAAAGGAATCTCGAACTGGTGGCGAGGAATCGCTTCTCGCAGCCGGGTGATAATTCTGCGTCCCCGCACCTCGGCCTTGCTTCTGTGGACGATCAGACTCAAAGCGTCAACGGCAACCTTGTTAACGAGAATGTCGATCTTGACCAGGTCGCTCGTCTCGAAGCCGGTGAATTCATAGTCCATCGTCGCATAGCCCCGACTGACACCTTTTAGAAGATCGTAAAAATCGTACACGATCTCCGCCAGAGGCGCCTTGTATTCGAGCATTACTCTGGTGGGGCTGAGGTATTCGGTCTTGATGAGCTTGCAGCGGCGGGATTCGGCGAGCTTCATTATGCCGCCGATGGAATCGGTCCCCGTTATTATTTCCAGCCGAATGAACGGCTCGCGCAATTCGGCAATATGATTGGGTTCGGGCAACTGACCCGGTGATTCGATTCTACTAACGTCGCCATCCTTGGTTACAATCTCATAGCTGACCGTCGGCGCGGTTTGAATGACCTCAATGTCATTCTCCCGCTCCAGCCGCTCCTGGATTATCTCAAGATGGAGCAGGCCGAGAAAGCCGCACCTGAAGCCGAAACCAAGCGCCGGCGAGTTCTGCGGACTGAACGAAAAACTGGCGTCGTTGAGGGCGAGCTTATCAAATGCATCCCGCAGCGCCGAATAGTCCGTGTTCGCACCCGGATAAAAATCGGAGAAGACCATCTGCATCGGCGGTTTGTAACCGGCCAAAGGCTCCGAAGCGGGTTCGGCCTGGTCGGTGATGGTGTCGCCTATGGTAACGTCGGAAAGCTCGCGGATATTCGCTATAACATACCCCACTTCGCCGGTTCCGAGCTTATCCACAGGAGTCATCATCGGCGTGAATTTCCCCAATTCCGTGATGGTATAGTTCCTGTCGCCCCGTATAAGCCTGATCTTTTGCCCGACGTTCAAAGAACCCGCGAACACTCTGACGTAACATATCACGCCTCGGTATTGATCGCTGTGGCTGTCGAAGACCAAAGCGGCGGTCGGTTGATTGCTCCTGTCCTCGGGAGGAGGAAGAAGCATCACTATAGCCTCGAGAAGCTCCTTCACTCCCTGGCCGCTCTTGGCGCTTATCCTGAACGACTCATTGGCCCCGATTCCGATGACATGTTCGATTTCCTCGGCGACCCTTTCAGGATCCGCCGCCGGCAGATCGACCTTGTTGACAAGGCTCAGGAGCTCCACGTTGTTCTCAATCGCCAGATAGGCGTTAGCAACGGTTTGCGCCTCCACGCCCTGGCTCGCGTCGACCACGAGCAGCGCCCCTTCACAAGCGGCAAGGGCCCTTGAAACCTCGTAGTGAAAATCGACGTGCCCGGGCGTATCGATTAGATTCAGCATGTAGTTCTGCCCCTGGTGATGATAGTTCATCGTAACGCAGGAGGCCTTTATGGTGATTCCTCGCTCGCGCTCCAGATCCATATCGTCCAGAAGTTGATCGATTTTCTGGCGATCCGTTATCGTCCCGGTCAGCTCGAGCATCCGGTCGGCCAGAGTGCTCTTGCCGTGATCGATGTGTGCAATGATTGAGAAATTACGTATATGTTGTATGCTCATGTGAGAAAGGATCACTCAAGATATGCCCACTTGGCCTCGCTTTGGGGCCGATACCAGAAAAGTTTCCAATATTCCTGGTCCGTCTCAAAGACATCTATCGGGTCGCACCGCAGATCGAAATCTTCGGGCAATACGCCGAATCGTTTCATTTCGCGAATGTATTGCCTGTTGGGCTTGAACTCGGGAGTGCCGAATCTCGGCACCTGTTCCAGGCGTCTCTTCTCCTTCTCGATGGCCGCCAGCAGAGTCTTGTAAGCAACATCATCCTTGCCGGTAAACGCCGAACGGCAAGTGCCCCAGCCGCCAACTTCTTTAGACAGCGGCCCCAACAGCAGCGGCGACAACTCCGGCCGCGACAGATTCAGCAGAACATGAGCCGAGAAACGATAAGCATCTTCCTGTACGATGCGTTCGTGCGGAGCCATTGCCCGCTCTTTTACCAGTTTTCTGCGCTGCTCCTTCGGCATCCTCAGGGGCAACTGCGGAGCTTCCCCATCCGGCTTATGACACGTCCGGCAGCGCTGGTTCATCCCCGGCGCAGCGAAGACGGCCCCGGTCCTGCCGTCCCGTTTCTGGTCCTCTGCGTTGCGAAGAGCTGCATACGTCCCGGCATAAGGCGCGCCGCTCTCAAGCCACATCCAGATGGTGCGCCATTGGTCGGACGTTACAGTAACGTCGTAGTGCGAGCCGTCGATCTTGTTCATGAGTGCGCTGGCCGATGAACCTATCGTTCGGGGCTTCTGATTCCCGTAGCCGTTGCGGCCGTCGGCAACTTGATTGGTCGCCACAAGCGTGTAATAGGCTATCGACCAGCAATAGCCGAGGTCCGCCGTAAGAGATACCTGTCCCTGGCGATCCCCAAAATTGTGGCAGGAAACGCAATGCTCGTCCAGTATAG
>CAZRBG010000100.1:0-15499 GCA_964598225.1 uncultured Pirellulales bacterium | reverse complement strand
CCAAAGAAGTTGACGCCCGCGAAGAAATGTTCAAACGGCGGCTGGAGATGGCCGGCTATTAGGCGACATCGAGGTATTTGATGCACGAGAGAAAACAAACGAGAAGCTCAAAGGCAATGTCGCAGGTTCGTCCAGGTAAGAGTAACCTGGTCCCGCCTCATGGAGGGATATTGAAACCTCTGCTCGCCGAAAGCGATTATGCTAAGGATGTTTTGCTGGAGGGCGCTGACAGCCTTCCACATGTGTGCTTGTCAAGCAAGGAAGTATCGGATGTGCTCATGCTTGGTGTAGGAGCGTTCAGTCCTCTTAATGGGTTCATGACCAAGCTTGACTACGAAAGTGTCGTCAATGAGATGCGACTGTCAGATGGAGTGCTCTGGCCGATTCCGGTAACTGTCGCTGTTTCCAAAAACCTCGCCGATAAAATACCAGACGGCCGAAGAGTTGCTCTCATTGACAATCGAGAAACAGTGTTGGCTGTTATGACCGTTAATGACAAATTTCCTTATGACAAAAGAAATGAGGCCCAGAAAGTCTATGGCACTGCAGATAAAGAACACCCAGGAGTGCAGAAGATTTATGAGCAAGGTGAATTCTATATTGGCGGGCCGGTGCAAATTCTAAGCGGACGTGAATACTTTAAGTTGTACCCGGAGTTTGCCCAGCCGAACGAGGTTCGCGAGCTGTTCCGAAAGCAAGGCTGGAGTACTATCGCAGCTTTTCAAACCCGTAACCCTATGCATCTGTCACATGAGTACCTGACGAAGATTGCTCTTGAGATTTGTGACGGCCTGTTTGTACATCCAATCGTCGGCAAGCTGAAACAGGGGGATATACCGGCCGAAATTCGCATGAAATGCTATAAAGCCTTGCTAGATAACTATTACCGTCAGGATCGCGTGGTATTGAAGAGTTGTCCGCTCGAGATGCGGTATGGCGGGCCTCGGGAGGCTCTACTTCACGCGATCATCCGACAGAACTACGGTTGCAGCCACATGATTGTGGGCAGGGATCACGCTGGAGTCGGAAATTACTACGGCACATTTGATGCCCAAGCGATATTCGATAGGCTCGAGCAGAACGACCTTTATGTCAAGCCGCTCAAGATCGACAGGACCTTCTGGTGCTATAAATGTGGCGGCATCGCCTCCATGAAGACATGCCCGCACTCCCAGCAGGAAAAATTGATGATTAGCGGCACTGATCTGCGAAAAATGCTTTCCGAAGGAAAGAGGCCGCCAAAAGAGTTCAGCCGGCCGGAGGTCATCGAAATCCTTACCCAGTATTACCTGAAACCCGCGTAGCCAGGAGAGAAATCAAAAAGAAGTATTTTTTGAGAACCACAGTATAGATGAAGAACGTAATTCTGTTGACAATTGACGTATTGAGGAAAGACGTTTTAGGCTTGTATGGAAATAATCTGGGCTTCACACCATTCCTTGATTCACTGAAAGACAAGTCTCTGGTTTTTACCCGGAACAAGGCGGCTGGCCCTTACACACAGGCTTCCTTTCCCGGTATCCTCGCATCAAGCTACTTCCTTGAATATGGCGATCCGAAGCAACTCTCGCCAAGACGCACGCTTGTTTCCGAAGTGCTCAAACAGAATGGAGTTACCACAGCGGCATTCCATTCCAACGCTTATCTTTCGGAATACGCGGGCTGGAACAGGGGCTGGGATCACTTCTACGATTCCATGCAGGAGCAGGTCACCGATCTCGTTCCGTATATAAGAGGTAACGCCATCAATAAAAAGGTCGATAGCTGGCTCGAAACTCGAGCCGGAAAGGTCGCAGATAAGCCTTTGTTCTTATGGGTCCATTACATGGATGTACACGAGCCATACGTGCCTGATGAGGAATACGTTGCGAAAATCGACCCTGATCTGAATTTAAGCAAAAAGGACATGTTTGCCCTGTTCAAGCAGGTTCTCTTGCCTCGCGATGCCACCGCACCCGAGAAGATCGCGACCCTCAAGAAGCTGTATCAGGCTCACGTGGTGGAGGTCGACCGATACGTCAGAGAGTTCTTCGGTATTCTGGGAAGCCATGGAATTCTGGATGACTGCGTAGCGATAATCACGGCCGATCACGGCGATGAATTCGGCGAACATGGAAGCCTGTCTCATGACGGCAAGATGTACTGCGAACTCATTGATGTTCCGCTAATTATTTATGATCCGCAGGCCAAAGAGGCCAAGAACATCGATACCCTGACCAGCGGAGCGGATATCGCTCCCACTATCGCAACTTTGTTCGGACTAGAATTGTTCGATAACTGGCACGGACATGCGTTGCTGCCTCTTGATGACTATGCCGGCGACGGTGTTTTCGGAGAAGCTATCGGCAAGCTGACGCACAAAATAAAAGAAACGGACCGTCCCGTGCACTTCTATCAAGAGGACACCCTCAAAATCGTTCACCGCGTGGAGTCGGACACCTGGGAACTGTACGATCTGGATAAGGATCCGCAAGAGCGTAATAACATTACAGCTTCGTCCGAAGCGACCGAGCACATGAAGAAACAACTCAATTCCAGGATAACCTGGAAACCTTTTATAACTTTGTAATCGGGCGGATAACGTCGGATTGGTGACTGGTGACTAGTGGTTGGTGATCGGTTACCAGTACCCAATAACCAATCACTGAAAGGAGAAAAGTGCATGACAAACGCACAGCTTGCACCCGACAGAATCGAGGAGTTGAAAGAATACATAGAAAAATCCAAGGACATCTTCCGGCAGGCTTACGACCGATTCGATGCCGAAGATATGCGCCTTATCTGGTCCGGCGGCAAGGACAGCACCCTTACCACCTGGATATGCAGACAGTTCTGCGAAGAAAACAATCTTGAAACGCCCAGGGCTTTCACCATCGACGAAGGCGACGTGTTCGAGGAGATCGACGATTTTCTGCACAGATGGTCGAAAGAGTGGAATATAGCGCTGGACTGGGGCCGGAACGAAGATGTCTTGAAGGCCGCCAATCATACACTTGGCGCCGATGTAAATGTTGCCGATTTGAATGAGAGAAACCGCGAGGAAATCAAGCGTATCGGCCTTGATCTGGACAAGTTTCCATTCGAAGCCGAATCCTACGTGGGCAACCACCTGATGAAGACGGTGGTGTTCAACACGTATGTCGCGGAGAATAATGTAAAAGCAGTCTTCCAGGGGATTCGCTGGGACGAGCAGCCCGCCCGAAAGGACGACCCGTACATTGAAGAGGCCGAAGGGCAGGACCTCTCACCGGCTCATACCCGTTTGCGGCCGATCCTGCACTGGAAGGAGCGAGCACTGTGGGACGCTACGTTGCACTTCGGCATTCCTTACTGCAGTCTCTATGAAAGAGGTTACCGTTCGCTCGGGGCCAAGACAACAAGCCTGATCGCCGCCGAAGGCGTACCGGCCTGGGAGCAGGATCTCGAGAACACCGTCGAGCGGGCTGGCCGGCGGCAGGACAAAGAAGCACAGATGGACCGTCTGCGAAAACTCGGCTATATGTAACTCGTGCCGCGTTCGGCGATTGGTGAATGGTGATTGGTAACCAGTAACCAATTACCATTCACCAAACACTATTCATCGGTCACCATTTGTACGCAGTACGCAATAGTCAATACGAAATACTATGGGCACATATCAGGCTAATCCGATAGATATTGGCATAGTGTTGGTCTATTTCGTGGCCGTTATGCTGATTGGTATCTGGAAGGGCAAGGACAAGTCCGGGACCAAAGAGGGCTTTTTTCTGGCGGGACGCAACCTTACCTGGCCCGTGATCGGAGCGTCTTTGTTCAGCACCGGCATATCGAGCGCGCAATTCGTCGGACAGGCCGGCGGTGCGTTCGCGTTGGGGCTTGTTGTTGCCAACCCGCAACTCATCGGGGGCATGTGCTTTGTGCTCATGGGGCTGTTCTTCGTCCCGATCTACCTGAGGATGGGTATCTATACGATGCCCGAATTCCTCGAGAAAAGGTATGGGCCGGAAAGCAGAATGATCTACGCCGCTTTGAGTATCATTACTCTGATCGCAGTGAGAATCTCGATCGTTCTTTATGCGGGCGCCCTTGTGTTGAGCGAGTTTCTGGGCATCGATTCGATCTTTACGTGCGTGCTCATCATAGGATTGGCGGTGTCGATCTATACCGTAATAGGCGGTCTGAGCGCAGTTGTGTATACCGACGCGATACAGACGGCCATGCTCGTTTTCGGCGGCGGCCTGACCCTGGCGGTCGGGCTGCACATGATCGGCGGATCGGATGTTTTGCGATCCACACTTGAGCCGTCCATGTTCCAGTTGCTAAAGCCTATGGACGTCGAGGCCCCGGATATGCCTTGGACCAGCGTCGTTTTCGGTCTCACTCTGGTCTCCATATTCTATTGCTGCAACGACCAGGAGGTCGTGCAAAGAGCGATAGGAGCCAAGAATGAGTTCCATGCCAAAATGGGAGGGATATTCGCAGGATTTCTTAAAATAGCGGCTTTGTTCGTTATTGTTTTGCCGGGCCTTGTGGCCAAAGTCCTTTATCCCGACGCCGTACCCGACAAGGCGTATTCGATAATGGTCCTTAATATACTGCCCGTAGGGGTTTCCGGCCTCGTCCTGGCGGGCCTACTTGCCGCTATCATGTCGTCCCTGGATTCGGCCTTTTGCGCTACGAGTAGCATCGTGACGATCGACTTCTATCAGAAATTCAAGAAGAATGTCTCGGACAAAGAACTGGTGCTGGTCGGAAGGACCCTGGGGTGCGTAATATTCGGGATAAGCATGTTGTGGGCGCCATACATACGCAAGTTCGGCCTGCTCTATATCTACCTGCTTAGATATTACGCATACATATCATCACCTTTTGTGGCGTGCTTCATCTTCGGGATATTTTGCAAGCGGGTGAACCGTGCCGGAGCGGTGGTCACGCTGGCGTCCGGACTGTTTCTGGGCCTGGGGCTCATGGTGGCCACAACAGCAGAACCTCTGAAAGACTATATGCCCGAATTTCTCGTGAACATGCACTTTTATCATTTGAATATCTGGCTGTTTCTGATAGCAACGGCCACGCTGTTTGCAGTGAGTTACCTCACCAGCCCGCCCGGCAAAGAACAGATAGCCGTACTCAGGCTGAAACCTCCCAGGAAATTACGCTCCGGCCCCTGGTACGCCGACCACAGGGTTTGGGTAGCCGTGTTCTTTGTATGTATAATTGTAACGTACGTATATTTCGGATGACAGCCCGATTTCAAAAGGAAAGTCATTATCTTATGTCCAATATTAATAACAATATACGAGCTGAAATAGACCGGCGGAAATTCATCAAGCAGGGAGTATTCTCCGTTCTCGGTGCAACGTCTGTTTCGCGCCACGCACTTGCCGGAACGCAGTCCCACAGACTCCTTACGGAGAACGCAGTACGCGGTGCAAAAGAAAGACCGAACATCCTCTGGATAGTGGCCGAGGACCTGTGCCCCGACCTTAGCTGTTACGGAACGCCGCTGGTCAAGACTCCCAACATTGACAAGCTCGCCGCAGACGGCACGATGTTCACGAACGCCTTCAGCACGGCCCCTGTTTGTTCGGCAAGCCGATCAGCAATATTGACGGGCATGTATCAGACAACGATAAGCGCACACCATCACCGATCTCCACAGTTGCCCGCCCTGCCCGACGACGTCAAATTCGCTACGGAATTCTTTCGGCAAGCCGGCTATTATACGTGCAACAATCACGCTCTGGACTGGGACAAACGCGGCAAAATAGACTGTAATTTTCAAATCCCCGAGCACCCCTTCGACGGCACGGACTGGAGAGACAGAAAGCCCCGCCAGCCTTTCTTCGCACAGGTTCACTTCGGGGAAACGCACAGAGGCTTCGCGAGAGACCGCAGAAACCCCATCGACCCTGATCTGGTCCGGCTCCCCCCGTATTACCCGGATCACCCTCTGGCCAGAAGAGATTGGGCCAACTATCTCGAATACATCCAGATCCTCGACAGAAAGGTCGGAAAAGTGCTGGAACGCCTGAGAAATGACCACTTAGAAAAAAATACCATCGTATTTTTCTTCTCCGACCACGGCCGTCCCCACGTCAGAGGTAAACAGTACCTTTACGACGGCGGCATCCATATTCCGCTGGTTGTTCGTTGGCCGGGGCATATCAAGCCCGGCACGGTCGATAACGATCTCATAAGCGGAATTGATCTTTTGCCGACGACTTTGAGAATGGCAGGTACCGGGGTGCCCGATTATATGCAGGGGCGTTCTTTTTGGGGCCGAAATGTCGAAGAGCGGGACTTTATAGTATCAGCCCGCGACCGCATAGATGAGACTTATGACCACGTCCGTTGCATAAGAACGAGGAAACTCAAGTATCTCCGAAACTTTCGCCCGAATCAGCCGTACATACAAATAAATGTAGTGCCAAGACTGGTTCTGCCGGTCCTGACCCTGATGGAAGTCTTGTATGAGCAGGGCAAACTGACTCCGGCTCAGACCAAATTCATGGCCGAGGCCAGACCTTTTGAGGAGCTTTACGATCTGGAGAAGGACCCGCACGAAATCAACAATCTGGCTTGCGATCCCAGCTACCGGCGACAACTTAAGCAAATGCGCGGGATCCTGCAAGAATGGATTGTAGAAACAGACGACCACGGCAGAAATCGCGAGGATCCCGCGATCGCGGAAAATGTTCGCAAGAAATTTATGAAGAGGTTTTATGAGCCGCGCATGAAGAGACGGGGCCTCGATCCTAACATTACACCACAGCAATACCTGAAGTATTGGGAAGATAAAATGCTTTCCGACAAATAGAGTGTGGCAGTCATGAGAAAAATGCCAAGAGTGATATTGTCGATCGATACTTCGAACACGATGACGAGGAGCCTCGTTCGCGGCATTGTGAGATATTCTCGGAACCAGGGATCCTGGCTTTTTCATCTGCACGTCAATCCGGATGAAGTGACTCCATCGCAAATCAAGAAAAGGTTCTACCCCGACGGGATCATTATGCGCGATCGTGTCGAGAATCTAAAGTTGCTTGAGTTGGAGCTGCCCACTGTTGTGATGGTTGCCGATCTGAGCCCTCAGCAGGGAGTCTCCAACGTCATTACTGATGACGCGGCCATAGGAAAGAAGGCAGCCCGGCATCTCATCGAGCGAGGTCTGGAACACTTCGCCTATTTCGGCGACGATAAGCCCTGGTCGCGGAAACGTTTGGAGAATTTCAAAAGGGTTCTTGCCAGCAACGGGTTTAGGGCTAAAGTATTCATACAGCCGGCCAGCCAATTCGAGCAGTCTCTGACCAAAACCGATCTCGATCTTATCGCCGAATGGCTCGTGTCGCTGCCCAAACCGGTTGCGCTGATGGCCGCACACGATGAATGCGCACAGAAAATTCTTAACGTATGCAAGACTCTTGAGATAGAGGTGCCGACAGATGTGGCGGTTATCGGAGTAGACAATGACGAACTTATATGTGATCTGACCGATCCGTCTCTTTCGAGCATCGCCACTGATGCCGAACGGGCGGGTTACGAAGCGGCAAAGGTGTTGGCAAGACAGATGTCGCGCCGAGAAAAGGACGGCAAGAACATCTTTATTAGGCCGTTGTACGTCGTCCCGAGACAATCGACCGACATACTGAACGTTGAAGATGAGGCCGTCGCAAAAGCAATACACTGCATCCGCACGCACGCCCGTGAAATAATACAGGTTAGCGATGTCGTGGAGGCCGCCGGCGTATCCCGGGCGGCTTTATACAAGCGATTCCACAAGTCGATCGGCCACTCGATCAGCAGCGAAATCAGATACGTTCGCGCTAACGAGATAGCCCGGCTGCTGGTCGAGACCAACATGTCGATCTCCAAAATCGCTCTGAGCATGGGGTACCGAAATACCGCCCACGTTGCCAGGTTCTTCCGGCACGAAAAGGGGTTGACTCCGGTGGAATATCGGAAAAAACACAGCGTGCTCAGACAGACGGAGTAGTGAATGGTGACTGATAACTGGCAACCAATCACCATTTACCAATGACCAGTTGCCCGAAAAAGACGATGGAAAAAATGGTGAGTCTTTTGGACGAAGTGGCGTTGATTAAGAAACGCATGAACCGATATACTTAAAGTGTGTATTTGGGGCTATCGTAGGCACACGAAACATATGGTCACAGGATGAGTGTGACAGGGCAGGTTTTGAAAGGTTATTAATCTTCTATTTTGGAGGAGCACGCCATGTGTAAGAAACGAAGTTTTTTGTTAATCATCTCGCTATTACTGGTAAGCAGTTCGGCCAGAGCTCAAGATTCCGATCTCCTGGGCTGGTGGAAGCTGGACGAAGGCTTGGGAATGGTCGCATCCGATTCGAGCGGCAGCGGCAACGACGGCGTACTCAACGGAAGCCCGAACTGGGTACCCGGCGTAGTTGGCACAGCGCTGGAGTTCGACAGTGACGACGACTACGTCGACACCGGCAACAGCGAACATCTCACTAATTTTACTATCGCTTGCTGGGTGATGAGCCCCGCGCCGCCTCAAGCGGGCGCTTACGGCGGGGTGATAAACCGCAGAACTAATCTGCAACTGAACTGGAACCATCCCGGTGCGACTTTCCGCGGCGCCGTCGCAGCTAACATCTCAGGAGGTTGGGTAGCTGCAGCATTCGGTCCGATAGAGGCCGATACGTGGTATCATATTGCCGGCACGTATGACGGCAGCGCACTGAACGCTTACAGAGACGGTGTCTTAATCACCAGCACCTCGGCGTCCGGAAACGCCGGCAATCCCGTCGATAACATCCAGCTTGGCAGCAGATCTTTTATAGGGACTATCGATGACGCGCGTGTTTACAGACGGGCGCTGATGGAGCAGGAGATATCGCAGGTTATGATGGGTACACCGTCCGTACAGGCGACCGAACCGAGTCCGGCCGACGGCGCTACCGACGTGCCGCGTGACGTGGTGCTTAGCTGGACTGCCAGCGAATTTGCCGTCAACCATGACGTATACTTTGGAACCAGTCCCGAAGATGTCAACAATGCGACCACATCTGCGGATCCAAGCGGAACTTATGCTGGCAGGCAAAGCTTGACGGCCTATGCGCCCGAGGGATTGGAGTTCGGTCAGGATTATTTCTGGCGAATAGATGAGGTTAACGCTCCACCGGATTCCACGGTTTTCAAGGGCGCCGTCTGGCAGTTCAGGACCGAACCTTTCGCCGTGTCAATTACCGGCGAGAATATAACAGCTACGGCTTCCAGCTCGAACAGCAGCGACGAGGAACCGGGAAAAACCATCGACGGCTCGGGCCTGAATGCCGAAAGCCTCCACTCTGCGGATAACGCGCACATGTGGCTAAGCAGCATCACGGGGTCACAGCCGACCTGGATTCAGTACGAGTTCAACAGAGTCTACAAACTTCATCAGATGATGGTATGGAACCACAACAGTCTGCTCGAGCAGGCCTTCGGTCTGGGAATCAGGGACGCCACGATCGAGCATTCACTCGATGGCCAGAACTGGACTACGTTGGGCGAAGCCCATGAGTTAACCCGGGCTCCCGGCGCGGCCGGTTATGCAAGCAACACCACTATTGATATGAGCGGCACAGCGGCTAAATTCGTCAAGATCACCGCCAATACCAATTGGGGAGGCGTTGTCGAGCAGTACGGCCTGAGCGAGGTTCGCTTCCTGTCCATACCGGTGCAGGCGAGAGAGCCCGATCCGGCTTCCGGCTCAACCGGTATGTCCGTCGACAACGTAACTCTCACCTGGCGTGCGGGAAGAGAAGCCGCCGAGCACAGGGTATATCTCAGCGATGATGAGCAGGCAGTTCTGGATGAGACGGTCAGTCCCGTCAGTGTGCCCGCCGAAAGCAGCTTTACCAGCTACGACACCGGCTCGCTCGATCTGAACCGGACGTACTACTGGAAGATCAATGAGGTCAACGAGGCCGAGGCCACCGCCGTCTGGCAAGGCGACATCTGGAACTTCACCACGCAGGACCATCTGGTCGTCGATGATTTCGAGTCATACAACGACCTTAATCCCGATGACCCCGAGAGCAACAGGATATTCCTGACGTGGATGGACGGCTTCGAGGACCCGGCAAACGGTTCGCTGGTGGGGCACGACGCACCCCCGTTTACTGAGACCACGATTGTGCACGGCGGGGAACAGTCGATGCCTTTCTACTACGATAACACAACCGCCGACCTTTCAGAGGCCACTGCCGACGTCGCCAATCTGGCGGCGGGTCAGGACTGGACCGCTCACGGAGCCGAAATGCTGACGCTGTGGTTCCGGGGTTTGCCGCCGGTATTTGGCAGTTTCACGGCCGGCCCGCCTATGACGATGGCCGCTCGCGGCACCGGCATCGCGGGCGCGTCCGACGAGTTCCACTATGCCCACCAGCAGCTCTCCGGCAACGGAAGCATAACCGCAAGAGTAGTCAGTCTTACGAACACCAGCTCGGCAGCCCGAGCGGGAATAATGATTCGTGAGAGCCTCGCCGCCGATGCAATGCACGCAGCGGTAACGGTCACACCCGATTCCGGCGTCCTGTTCCTTGGGCGTTCGAGCGAAGGAGGCAATACCGCAACAGTGGCTGCCGAAGCCGGGATCAGCGCCCCGCAATGGGTCCGACTAACACGCACGGGCAGGGACTTTACAGCCGAGTATTCATCCGACGGAAACAACTGGACCGCCCTCGGCGAGCCGCTGAGTGTAGGAATGTCTTCAGATGCTTATGTCGGCTTGTGCCTGACCTCCGGCACGGCCGGTGAGACCGCCACAGCCGAATTCTCGAATGTAAGCTCCGCCGCTATCGTTCCCGGAGCATGGCAGTCGCAGGATATCGGAATAGCAAGTAACACCTCCGCCGAGCAGCTCTACGTAGTCCTGGGCGATAACGCCGGCAATTCGGAGTTGGTGGCGCATCCCGACCCTGCTGCTACGAACATAGACTCCTGGACCGAATGGAGCATCCCGCTGGCGGACTTCGCCGGAGTCAATGCGCAGGCAGTCGCAACGATAACCGTTGGCATCGGCGATCCCGCGCAGGCCGGCGGTTCGGGCATAATGTACTTCGACGACATCAGGCTGCTTCCGTCCAGAGAGGCGCCGCAGGATCCTGACCTGTTGATGCACTATCCCCTTGACGGCAATCCCACGGACAATTCCGGAAACGGCTTCCATGGGACGATCCAGGGCGACCCCCAATGGGTGGAAGGACTGATCGACGGCGCGCTGGCGTTCGACGGCGGCGATTTCGTAGGCACCGGCAACACCGACCAGTTGGAAACCTGGACAGTGGCCTGCTGGGTAACAAGCCCCGAGGCGCCGAAGACAGGCGCTTACGGAGGGCTCGTAAATCGCCAGAGCAACTATCAGATAAACTGGGACCATCCTAACGAGGCGTTCCAGGGTGTAGCGGCCGTCAATGTCGGCGAATTCCAGGGCGCCGGATTCGGACCTGTGCAAGCCGATACATGGTACCACATCGCCGCGACCTATGACGGCAATACCCTCAAGGCCTATAGAGACGGCGTCTTAATCACGGCCACGGAAGCCCCGGGCGTTCCAGCCAACGCCGCCCGCGAAATGCGGTTCGGAATGGGTTCTTTCGCAGGCACTCTCGACGAGGTGCGCGTCTATCGCCGGGCTCTGACGGACACCGAAATCGCCGAGGTCGGCGGCTTTGAAGAACCCGATCTGGCCGGGCACTACAAGCTCGACGGAGACGCGACCGATGCCTCCGGCAGTGGATACGACGGGACGGTCCAGGGCGATCCGCAGTGGGTCGAAGGACTCATCGACGGCGCGCTCGCGTTCGACGGCGGCGACTTCGTGGGCACCGGCAACACAGAGCAGTTAGACACCTGGACCGCCGCCTGCTGGGTAATCAGCCCCGAAGCGCCGAAAACAGGTCCTTACGGCGGTTTGGTGAATCGCCAGAGCAACTATCAGTTGAACTGGGACCACCCTAACGAGGCTTTCCAGGGGGTAGCTGCCGTCAATGTCGGAGGATTCAAAGCCGCATCTTTCGGGCCGGTGGAAGCAAACACGTGGTATCACATCGCTGCGACGTATGACGGAAACTCGCTCAAGGCGTACAGAGACGGGACGCTAATCACGGCTACAGAGCTTCCGGGCGTTCCCGGCAACGCCCCCCGTGAGATGCGGTTCGGAATGGGTTCTTTCGCGGGAACTCTCGATGACGTTCGCTTATATCGCGAGGCGCTAACCAATGCCCAAATCGCCAACCTTGCAGGTATGGTTGCGTCGCCGATGCCGTGATCGCCGCTCCTACAGAACTGAGTCGAGTCGACCGCCCAAAGTTGAGGAAATCGCGGCCTACACTGATTAAACAACCATTGAATTCCTTTGGTGGCGATGCGAAGAAAGAAGGTAGAAGCATGATGGGTAGCTATAAAACACTTACTGCAATTCTGTGCGTTCTTCTCTGGGCAATTCCCGGCAGCGCCGTGGCTGCGGACGCATTTTGGACGGGCGCGTCGGCGACAAGTGATCTCTGGACAGATTCAGGCAACTGGGCGGACGATGCTGTGCCGGGTTCGGCGGACGATGCTTATATTGACGGAGGGCCTCTTCCACGTGAGCCTCTTGTTGATGTCTCGGTCGATGCGACGCATAGTAAGATTACAATTGGCAAGACGTCCGCCACGACTCCGGTTACGGTGACAATAACGGGTGGGAAACTGACATCACAAAGTTTCTTGAGGTTAGGTAACCAGGAAACGGCCAAGGGTATAATCCTAATGAGCGGCGGGATTCTGGATATTGGTAATCACTGGGACATTGGTTTGAATGGCGATGCGGACGTTGTCATGAGCGGAAACGCCTTTGCAGACGTTGCATTGAACGTGTTTATGCCGAGAGGCGGCGCCGGGCAGGCCAAGTCTCACACAAGCTATTTGGAGATGAATGATAACGCGACTATTAACGCAAACGGTTTGGTTATGCGTCGCGCCGAACAGCCTGCGTTCACCATCTTCAGTTCGATCAACATTAACGACAACGCCAAGATAGTCCTAACCGACCCGGGGACGGCACCGACAAAGCGGCAGTTGACGAGTATATCGCCGCGGGCTGGATTTACACAAGTATGGGCGATGCCTATTCGCTCACAGCAAGATGGGACGGTTCTATGACCACAGTGGCTGTTGTAGCGGATATTGCCTGGGATCCGAGCCCGGGTGACAATTCAACAGCCGATGTGGAAAGGGCATTGCCCCTTACCTGGTCGCCCGCGGGCACCGCAGTTCAGCACGATGTATATTTGGGCACTGACCGAGCCGTTGTGGAAAATGCCGATGCGTCCGACACGTCCGGTGTCTACCGAGGTCGACAGGATCCTAACAGCTACAACCCGCCTGAAGCTGTTGAATTAGGCCGGACCTATTACTGGCGAATCGACGAGGTATTTGCCGATGGTAACGTGACAAAAGGTAAGGTTTGGAGCTTCGCCGTTGCTGAGGTCGTTGACAATTTCGAAGACTATGATGACATCAATAACAGGATATTCGATGTGTGGGCTGACTACTTTACGAACAACACGGGCGCTACCGTGGGTTACTTTGACCCTCCGCTTGTGGAAAAAACCATCGTTCATGAAGGCTCGCAATCGCTGCCCTATCATTACGACAATGATGGTGCGGTGAACGAAGGGACCGACTTTGAGAAGATTGGGACTGCGTTCTACTCCGAGGCCGAGCGTGAGTGGGCCACTCCGCAAGACTGGACCGCCAACGCTGCCGAGTTCCTCGCTTTGTGGTTCAGAGGCCTCCCGCCGTTATATGGCAGCTTCACAACCGGACCGCCGATGACAATGACCGCTCGGGGTACCGGTATTGCAGGGGCGTCCGATCAGTTCCACTTTGTGTATCAGCCATTGTCCGGCGACGGGAGTATCACAGCGAGAATAGTCAGCCTCACGGACACCGGTCCGGGGGTTGCTGTCGGTGTGATGATCCGTGAGACTCTGGCAGCGGATGCCATGCATGCTGCGGTGGCCGTTACGCCCGCGTCAGGAGTTGCCGTCATTGGGCGTGCGAGTGAAGGCGGAAATAGCACAACAGTCTCTGCCGAAGCCGGGATCACCACCCCGCAGTGGGTCAGATTGACCCGGATGGGCAGGACTTTTACCGCCGAATATTCCTCGGACGGAAATGCCTGGACGGGTTTGGGTGATCCGCTGACGATACCGATGTCAACAGATGCCCTCATCGGCTTAAGCCTGACTGCCGGTACCGCCAGCGCTACGTGCACAGCCGAATTCTCCGATATGACTACCACCGCTACCGGCCAATTACTGTCAGAAGACGTTGGCATCGAGAGCAATGCTCCCGAGCAGTTTTACGTTGCTCTGCAGGATAGCAGCAGCACTGAGGCCATCGTTCTCTATCCGGAGCCCAACGCCACTACCATAGACGTCTGGACGGAGTGGAACGTCGCGCTGGCAGACTTCACTGGAGTAGATCCGCAGGCAATCACAAAGATATCTTTAGGCGTTGGCGATAGAACCAATCAGCAGCCCGGTGCCTCAGGGATGCTGTACGTCGATAACATCACGCTACGTCCGGCAGAGGAGTCACCGCAGGATCCCGACTTGTTGATGCACTATGCACTTGACGGTAATCCCACGGACGCCTCCGGTAACGGATACGACGGTACCGTCCAGGGCGACCCCCAGTGGGTGGACGGGATCATCGACGGCGCCCTGGTCTTTGACGGAGGCGACTACGTAGGCACCGGCAACACCGAACAGCTTGAAAACTGGACGGTTGCCTGCTGGGTGACCAGTCCCGCTGTACCGGCATCCGGCCCTTACGGCGGGCTGGTGAATCGCCAAGGCAACTACCAGATAAACTGGGACCATCCTAACGAGGCTTTCCAGGGAGTGGCGGCCGTCAATGCCGGCGGATTCCAGGGCGCCGGATTTGGGCCTGTGCAAGCCGATACATGGTACCACATCGCCGCGACCTATGACGGCAACACCCTCAAGGCCTATAGAGACGGCGTCTTAATCACGGCCACGGAAGCCCCGGGTGTTCCAGCCAACGCCGCCCGCGAAATGCGGTTCGGAATGGGTTCATTCGCAGGTACGCTCGATGACGTCCGGGTCTATCGCCGGGCGCTGACGGATGCCGAGATCGCCGAGGTCGGAGGCTTTGAAGAACCCGATCTGGCCGGGCACTACAAGCTCGACGAGACGCGACCGATGCCTCCGGCAATGGATACGACGGGGCGGTCCAGGGCGATCCGCAATGGGTCGAAGGACTCATCGACGGCGCCCTGGCGTTCGACGGCGGCGATTTCGTAGGCACCGGCAACACCAAACAGTTAGACACCTGGACCGCCGCGTGCTGGGTAGTCAGCCCCGATGCGCCAAAAACAGGTCCTTACGGCGGTCTGGTGAATCGTCAGAGCAACTATCAGTTGAAGGTAGTGTCAAGAATCTTTCGCACATTTTTGTGTAAGCTCTCTCAATCCGGTT
>CAZRBG010000099.1:0-15740 GCA_964598225.1 uncultured Pirellulales bacterium | reverse complement strand
ACAGCGGCGAATGGAAGTCATCGATGAGCTTCAGCCGCAATGAGATACCATTGGCTATATACTGCCTTGGCAAGGCATTTGATAAAATAATCGAAACCCAGAGCGGCAATTCAGACAACGGCAACAATAACGTGTCTGAAGAGCCTATACTGGATGGAGTGATTTAATTGCTTTTTTGGGCGGTTCTCGAAGACCGGAACCGCTTGTCTTTTTTTCTTTGATAATTATCTCCAACAAAGCTTAAACCCCTTTGGTTTAAGAATCCTGCAAATAGTTGATTTTGGAACCACTTTCGGGGGCCTGAACGCTGTCCGAACCGCAAATTGGAATTTATGATTTTCAATTCTTCGGGCTCCACGTATTCGCCCCTATCTATTTCTCTGCGGAAAATCACAAATCCCTTAAGCGGTTCGCACGACGTCCAGTCCCAGCCAGAAAGTGCCCCCAAAATCAAGGCCGTGCTTCGGCCTTCTCATCTAATAGGGAGAGCCAGGATTCATAATGAGAGACTTTACACTGGCTCTTGCTATTAGGGTCGAAGGCGGACTCCACGACCTAATTGATAATTTCTTCCACTCCGTCTTTTCCACAGAGATTGTCGAAAAGACGGAGGTGTTCAGCATGAATGAACAAACAAGTTTTGGGATATGTGAAGGCATAGTTGTGCCTGAATCGCCGTTAATCAAGCGGCAGCAAGCCAACAGGTACGGCAGTGTCGAAGGTCTTCCTGACGAGGAGCTGGCCAGCCCGGCTGAGCTTGAGCGGTTGTACTTGATACAGGAGTTCGCCCCTGTATTGGCGTTGCCTGAAAAAAAGGCCAGGAAGAGCTGGATTCGACCGAATATCGATGAAGACGGTAAGGTTGAATTAGGAGCGTTTGGAACGGTAGATTTCGACAGATACAAACCCAAATTCGACAAGATGCTGTGCAAGGCGGACTGGCTCAGAGAAGAGGTGGCCAACCAGTGCCTGATGATGGAAACGATAAGTGCGAGGATAAGGACCCGGGCAAAGTACAAGGTCATCGAGTACGTCAAGAACGGAATTCTCGATATAGGCGACATCGTAGATTTCGACATGTATTGCCTGGCAGAGCGTTACATGCGGACCAGAAGGTTGATGCGTGAGATAGCCGAGCTGCGGAAAAAGAGCTGGGAAAGGAGGCAAAAGCAAGCCGAGAAGTTCTGGGAGTCGCTATAGCGACCCCATACTTTTAGCTCACGCAGTTGCGTTCCACGTGGCCACCGCACGCACGGCGGTCGGCCGGAGGTGTAAAATGGCAAAGAATGGAATGCCCGAAAATGAGAAGACTCGCAAAAAATCACGTGTCCGCCAGATTGACAAATGGATTGACCGAATCCGGGCCAGGGCCAGCTACCGTCTTTTCGCAGAATTCCATGAATTCCTGGAGGACAAACCGGACACGGCGGATATTTTGGTGAAGTTTTATGATGTGCTGGACGCCAAAAGAGGCTTCGGCAGCATAAGAAACGCCAAATATGCCGCCGAAAGTCTGGGGATGGTCCTTAAGGACAAAGACAGTGCCTCAGAGAAGATGCGGGGGAATTTCTATTTAGGCGAGTTTTTCGCAGATGTCAGATGCCTGTTCGGCCATGAAGTCAGGCTGTTCAATATCGGCAGATGCCATTATGTGGCCTGCGACACCTGCCGCACCTATATTTTTGTCGGTGCGAACCTGATGAGCAACTGGCGGCGGGAAAACGAGGGCATCTGGCGGAAGAATTTCGAGAGCAAGAAAGGCTATAAGTTCATTGAGTGATGCTCCTTCCGGGGGGGACATCGGTATTGTTTCGGGGGCTGCCGCCCCCGAACCCCTGCATTTTGAAACAACGTTGGCTTTCCGAACCGGATTGCCGTTCTTATCCCGGCGAGGCCCTCTTCTTTCAGCCGAGAAGAGGGCCTGTCACAATTGATGACGGGTCCGGAGGCGGCACAAAATGCCTGAAGAAAAAATGGGGATGGCCGAGTTAAAGAACAAGGCCCTCGGTTTTGACAGGGCCGAGATGCGGGACGTCCACATCGTCAAGGACGGTGAAGACTATCTCAGCAAACGACACATGGGTGTCTGGAACGTCGACAAAAGCGAGCTGGCCTGCCTGGCTCCAAAGAGCTACATGGTCATCCAGCACAGGTACACGACAGAAAAACTCATCGAAGCGGTAACGAGCCTGAACATAAAGGCACAAGCTCTACTGAAGAAATCCCAACACGGCATACAGATTGACTTTGATTTCCCGGAGTCGAAGTTAGAGCTGACCGAAGTCGGCGAGAGTTTTACAACCGGGATACGGGTGGTTTCGGATTACAGCCAGGTAGCCGGATTAGTCATAGCGGCGCGGGTAACGCGATTAGCGTGCTCGAACGGCATGATCGTCAACGACATCGTCAAGCCCAGGCGGGTCAAGTACACCGAGGAACTGAAAATAACCGTGGAAGGCCTTATCGACAAGATCATCAAGGACATCATCAGCAACGACGACAAACTGGCCAACATGGTGAGCATATGCATGAAAGTTATGCCGTGCACGGCATAACTTTCATAATGCGGAGCAACTGATTATGCCGACTTGTTGAGCGACACCCAATTCACAGTCAAATACTCTTGTGTTTCACTCTCAGGTTACGCTTTTGGACTCGGCATAAATGTATTCTATGTTTTCACTATTACAATGGAATTTTGTGGGGGATATATACAGTGCAGAGAAGACCTTTCAAGAGATGGCTTGCGGTTACAGATCCATGTTTCGGGCCATTTGGTAGACATTTGGATGAATTCAAAGACGAGTTGTCAAGGCGAGGGTATAAGCAGCAGACCATTGAGGCCAGAATCCGAATTGTCCGCCATTTGAATGGGTGGTTCCATAGGGAAAAATTGTCCGCAAATGACTTAGATGAGAAAACCATCAGAGAGTTTCTGATGTGTTACAGCAAAGATCACTCTCATGTTTTTAAGGCATATAGTAGCCCACTGCGAGAACTTCTGATTTGGTTACGTGAGCAGAATATTGTTCCCAAACCCGCGATTCGTGAAGGAAAGTATGATTGTATTTTGAACGAGTACGCCCGGTATTTGGAACATGAACGCGGTCTGTCAGTAGCTACCGTGAAGAGTTATGTACTATCGATTCACTGTTTCCTCTCTAAACGGTTTCAAAGAACCGAATTCTTGTTGGAAATGTTGACTCCTAGTGACGTTAACAAGTTCATTTTTGAACAGACAAAAGTCTACTCCTTGGGCCGTATTAAGGCAATGGCGGCGGCCTTACGTTCTTTTTTCATATATCTTCGGTTCCGCGGGGACATAAAAGTTGATTTAGCTTCCTCGGTTCCTACTGTGGCAGATCGCTCCCATGCAGAGTTGCCAAAGTACTTGCCAACCGAAGAAGTCGATAAATTGCTACGCAGTTGTAATCAAATCCGAGCGGTAGGAATCCGTGATTATGCTTTGTTAATTCTGATGGCGCGTTTGGGTTTACGTACAAAGGAGATACTCAAGATTAACTTAGATGACATAGATTGGGAAAGCGGCATCCTTACAGTCTATGGCAAAGGGGATTATCAGGAGCAGTTGCCCATTCCCGAAGATGTGGGACAAGCTATTGTCACATATCTGAAAAAGGTCAGGCCAAAATGCGATATGAGAAGATTATTTGTTACTACAAAGGGTCCAATTAAGGAACTTACTCGCAGCAGTATATGTTCCATGGTTAGACGTACCTGTCAACGCGTAGGCTTGTCACCGCCACATCAAGGGCCTTATTTATTGCGCCATAGTCTGGCCACCCGGATGCTTCGGGAGGGTGCAACCATGAGGGAAATTGCCGAGATATTGAGACATCGCTCACTAAACACAACGAGAATCTATGCCAAAGTTGATTTGAAAAGTCTAAGAGAAATCACGATACCCTGGCCGGAGATAAGATCATGAGTGTCGCTAGAGAAGCTATCAAGAGATATCTACAAGAACGCCGAGCTTTGGGGTTCAAACTACATGAAGCCGGGCGTTTATTGTTCCAATTTGCCGGTTATTTGGAAGAGCATAAAACATCCATTATTACACAAGATTTGGCTGTGAGATGGGCTTGTCTATCTGATAAGTGCCGACCCGAGTATTGGGCGCAACGGTTAAGCACTGTAAGGACATTCGCTCGTTATTATAGTGCTATAGATCCCCGGACTGAGGTCCCGGCACAAGGATTACTTCCTTTTAAGAACAAAAGGACTATACCATACATATACACGGAAAACCAAATTCTTAGCTTAATAAAAGCCGCCGGGACACTACACTCAGAAACAGGGCTCCGAGCATCCACTTTCGTCACCATTCTCAGCCTCCTGACCGTTACCGGTATGCGAATTGGTGAGCTTGTTGGCCTTGATCGAGAAGATGTGGATTTGCAGAAAGGTGTTTTGCTTGTTAAAAAAGCGAAACATGATAGAAGACGGTTAATCCCGGTGCATACTTCTACGGTAAAAGCACTTCAGCGTTATGTGCTGTACAGGGACAAAGTGTTGCCCAAATCCAAAACTACGAGCTTCTTTGTATCAGAAGCTGGTACAAGGTTGACAGCGGGAACAATACGATGGAATTTCAATAAACTCTCGTGTCAAATAGGACTGCGGCATCCATCTGATCACTCAGGCCCTCGTCTACATGATTTAAGGCATTCTTTTGCGGTCCATATGATGCAGAGCTGGTATCGACAAGGTAAGAATGTCGAGAAGCTTTTACCTCAATTGGCTGTGTACCTCGGCCATCGGCATCTAAGTTGTACTTATTGGTATATGACAGCTACACCCGAGCTGTTGCAACTGGCCGCTAAACGGGCGGCAGAAAGGATTAACTGATGAAGAAAAATCCAGAGTTCCCTGCAATGTTGGAGGCGTTCTTTACAGACCGTCTTATGCGTCAGCGACAGGCAAGTCCTCACACTATAGCCAGCTATCGTGATACCTTTCGCTTACTCCTGAAATTTGCAAAGGAGAAGCTCCAAAGGAATCCCTCGAAGTTGACTATAAAAGATCTGAATGCCACTTTCATTGCGTCCTTCTTGGATAATCGTGAAAAGGTTCATGGCAACAGCGCTCAAACAAGAAATACACGACTGGCGGCCATTCATTCATTCTTTAGATATCTTGCTTTGAATGAACCCCGATACAGTGACTCGATTCAGCGCGTATTAGCAATCCCAAGCAAGCGATATACAAGAAAACCAGTCGAGTTTTTGACACAAGATGAAGTTAACGCCATATTGGCCGAGCCTGACCAAAGGAACTGGTCTGGACGTCGAGACCAAGCAATTATACTCCTAACAGCCCAAACCGGTTTGCGAGTCTCTGAGTTAATCGGGCTCAAGTGCCAGGATGTTGTTTTGGATAATGGGGCTCACGTTCGCTGTAAAGGGAAAGGCAGAAAAGAACGCTGTACCCCTTTACGCGAGGAATCTGCAAGGGTTATGCGCTCCTGGTTGCGTGAACGCAATTGTGAGCCGTCCGAACCACTGTTTGTTAGTGCTCGTGGCAGAGTTCTCAGCAGAGATGGAATTGAATATATACTGGCTAAACACGTCAAAACGGCGAGATTAAAGTGTACTTCATTGAGACGAAAGAGAGTCACTCCACATGTGCTTCGCCATACTGCAGCCATGGATTTGCTGCAACACGGCGTCGACCAATTTGTAATCGCTTTATGGCTCGGCCACGAATCAGTAGATACGACCCAGATATATGTACATGCCGATCTCAAGATGAAAGAGAAGATACTCGAGAAAAGCTCGTCATTTGGAGCAAAAGGAAGCAGGTATCGACCAGATGATCGCCTTTTAGCCTTTCTACAAGGCTTATAATTATGCCGAGTCGCATAGTATGAAGATGACTATATCAGGCTGCTATTGCTTCAAAAGAAGTTCTACTCGGCATAGTCAATGTCTCCGCATTATGAAAGACAGCGCCGAGTGGCAGGCATTGAGGCTATTGACCAAGGCCATGTTCAAAAAGCAGAAACACGTCAAAGAGATTCTATCGAGAGTCAAGCTCGATGAGAACGGGCGAGTGACCAGGTGGAGCCTCTACAACGCCGTCACCAATTACGTAAGCCGCTGGGGCAGCAGGTTAAAGCCCCAGGTGGATACATGGCTCCAGAACAAGGCCCAGAAGATACTTAAGACGCCGATTGCACAGTTGACAGAGGAGATGGTAAAGGTCGACCAGAAGAAACGAGAGTGATTTGTTTTTATAACGGCCCTCTTGAAAATTCGAAGAGGGCCTTTCGTTTTTATTGGCCGGAGGTGAAAAAATGGCGGATAAGAAGTATTTCAGGATTACCGCGGGCGTGGAATATGAAAGGGACTTCTACGTCCAGGCCCAGGACAAGGAAAATGCCCTGGAGGAATTGGAGGGACTGGACTTTCTAAAAGAAGAGACGGGCCTTTTCAGCAGCAGAATCGAAGTAAACGCGGTTAACAAAGACCGGGACATAGTGGAAGTATCCGAAAAAGAAGCGCAGCCGCAAGACGTGATTCAGACCATCAAAGATGTGATGGCAAATCAAGGTTTTGTCGTAGTCAGCTGCGGACAAGGCATCAATGGGGTTCAGGGCTATAACTTTTTGCACAGAAGGACGGGAGAATACGTCTGGGTGCAGCAAGAAGATCTGGATGAAGAGCAGATATGGGATGTTCTGGGTGTGACAGAGCAAGAGATAAGGTCTCGTATAGAGGAAAGGAACAAAACCGAGGATTCTTATACCGGCGAGCAGATGGACAGCAAGGTCGGCGATTGGCAGGATGAGGACTACAGGGCTGTGATCCTCGAGATCATAGATGAAAAAGCCAGAGAGTTGAGCCGCCAAAAACAGGTTGATTGGGAAGGTGCAAAGAATGCCTGAGCGATTATCCGATTGCGGCGTACACATCAAAAAGCTCGAGGAGACCCTGCTGAGCTGTTTCGAGCAATGGAAAGAAGCTACCGCAGCGTTAGACAGGTATCTTGGAGAAAGCAAATCCGCCAAGGTGAAGGATTTCGACCTAATCGATTGCTTCTGCTGCGATATGAAAGACCGTCTGACAGAGGTTAGGAGACGAGGCGGGCATCCGGGATTATGGCGGTTCGGTTAGTCAGGCGAACCGCCATCAGAGAGCAGTTCAGCCGGGAGGTGCGAAGATGGAGCAGGTGAAACAACAGGAAATATTTACAGGTCCGTGGAGTCTGCCGACAGTCCGGCAGGAGGCCTAATCCAAGCAGAACCGGCAGGTCCGGCTCAGCCATTTCTCGAACCTGATGCCGGCCATAATCGCCTCCCGTTCCTCGGGATTGGCCTTCATGTACTGTGTGGAAAGAGCGGCCGCCCTGGCCGCAGCTCTATGCGCGGCTTGCCTCAACATCTGCCTTTTTATCGTATTCATAACTGATCACCGCTATGGTGTAGGTCCCGCATGTTTATAAATGTTGCGCAAATCTTCGGCGCCATGCTCGTAACCCGATACTCAGCCGGCGACGATGGTATTTACTCGTGGGTAGCTACAAAAAAGCAAAGCTTTATAAATGAAAGCGTATTTACTACCTCAAAGGAATAATTTTGGGGTAGCAAAATGTACGAAACAGCTCTGGCAAACGGACCCGTCTTCGACGGGACTTATGTACCTTATTTCTATCAGTCAGGCAGATTTCTGGTATACGATATCCCTCGCAGAGGGCCTAAATCCGGATATTTTGACACATGCACAGGCTATGACTTCACTTCCGACATAGTGCCTAAAACCGACAGGCTCAGAGGTCCAACCGTGGAAGATATCATCAACAACGGTTATTTCCCGATCCCTAAATCAGAGCCCGAGACGGCAATTATCTCGGATAAGAAACAAACCGCCGGCCTCGGTCTCGGCGATATAATCAGCCAGGTCAGACAGCGCTACGAGATCTACGACAGGAACATCTACCAGATCGAACTGGGCAAGTGTTATACCATCAGCTCGCAGATGGCAGTTGAATCCTCCCGGGGAGGGGTATGCATGAGCAGTAAGGAGGCCTACAGCCTTAACAAGAGCCTGAGAGAGCTTTACGAGCAGCAGCGGGATGAACGAGTGAGACTGTGGCAGGATATCTCCAGATTGAAACAGTCACTTCCGGAGCAGGCCCAGCAATACCTGGCGGCATACAGGAAGGTATGGATTCTCGAAGACGACAGAGGTGATAGTCCGTGATGATCCGCGTTCAGGAATTATGCCGTAAACTAAAGCCCGTCCTGGGCAACAAAATTGACCGACTATGGTCGGCCTATTTAGCCGAATCCGATCAAAGCGGCAAGGCCGATATAGAGCAGACGCTGGAACTATTGGCGGCCAAACACCTGGGCCAGAGCTACGAACCCGATCGTTCGCCTTTTCCGCCGCCTCCGAAGGCGTTTTCCACTTCCGGCGATATAGAGCTCGGCGCTATCTCATATGTGGCCAAGAAAATGTATCCGTTTTTCATCAGCAGCGGACGTTTGAAAGAGCATATCCTGATATCGGGAAGGAGCGGCTCGGGAAAGACCAACCTGACGTTCATTCTCATGCAGGGTATCATGTCGCGGGGGATAAAGATTCTGGCCCTGGACTGGAAACGCGGATACCGGGACCTGATGAGTTTGTATCCCGACATTCGCGTTTTTACCATCGGCAGAGCGGTTTGTCCGTTTCGGTTCAATCCATTGATACCACCGCAGGGCTGCGAGCCGCATATTTGGATCAAGCTCATCGTCGATGTAATGGCCAAGGCCTATCTCGGCGGCGAGGGTGTAATCAGTCTGCTCGTCGCCGGTCTGGATCATCTGTACAGAGAGGCGGGCGTATTCGACAAGCACCAGACCCACTGGCCGACGATTCAGGACCTGCTCGTATGGCTAAAGACTGTCAAGCTCAAAGGTAGAGCGGCGATGTGGCAGGCGTCTGCAGAGAGGATTTTGCTGGCGATGACATATGGCGAGTTCGGGGCCGTACTTAATACCCAGGATAACAGTCACATTGCAGCATTGCTGGATTGCAATGCCGTCCTTGAGATGGACGGCTTATCCAGTTCATCGGATAGGGTCATGTTCTCCGAGGCCCTTACCTTGTATCTTTACCGCTACCGGCTGGCTCAGGGCCCGCAGGATAAACTCACCAATATGATCGTCCTGGAAGAAGCCCACAACCTGTTATTGAAAAAGGCCACCGACTCGGCCGAGTCGGTATTGGAGACCTCCATACGAATGGTCAGGCAGTACGGCCTCGGTTACGTCTTTGTAGATCAATCGGCATCGCTATTGAGCAAAGTCGCCTTTGCCAATTCATACGCCACGATTGCCCTGAGCCAGAAACTCCGCTCGGACGTTCAAACTATTGCCGGAGCCATGAATCTAACCGATGAGCAGAAACAGGCATTGAACACATTGCCTGTCGGCACCGCCGTTATCCGGTTAGCCGATGAGTATCCCGAGCCTTTTGTGGTTAAAATCCGCCGTTGTCCGATCAGAGAAGGCTGCGTCTCTGATCAGGCGATTAGAGCCAAATGGGGGAGTTATTACAGAGATACCGGCTCGAATAGCTCTATTCGGGCTTCTACGACAGCGGTTCCGGCTATCTCGGCTGCCGATAATAAAGAAAAAGACAAACGGAATAACCTGAATATAAAAGATAACACCCACCCACCATCCCCCGGGGAATCACAAGATACAGAGAATAAATCCATGCAATCTTCTGATTCCAAACCAGAACCACCCAATCAACGGTTGAATCGCCAGGAGATACGGTTCTTAGCGGATGTAGCTACGCGGCCGCTGTCAACGACCGTATCGCGCTATCAGCGACTCAACCTCTCCCGCCGCCGCGGCAACGCCATTCGCCAGCATCTGGCCGCCGCCGGCATCATTAAAGCCGTAACTATCGCCACCAGGTCCGGCCAGGTCGTATTATATGACCTGACCGAACTCGGCCGCTCAGTGTGCTCATCGGCCCATATCGAGATCGGTGCCAGGCCCCGCGAGAGCCTGGAGCACCGCTATTGGGTAGCCCAGACCGCAAAATACTTCGAAAAGCAAGGGTACGACGTCACGAGAGAACATCCTGTCAAGGGCAACGGCGCAATCGATATCCTGGCCCAAAGGCATGGCACAAGGACCGCCGTCGAAGTGGAAACGGGCAAATCGAGTATCACCGCAAATCTTGGCAAAACAAAAGATGCGGGATTTGAAAGAATCGTCTTTGTCGCCACATCGGCGATGGCGGTCTCCGCCTGCCAGAAGGCCATTGAATCAATGCAGACCGACAAATCCGCAAAAGTCGAGTTATTGACCTGGCTTGATGTCTCGTGACGGACTATCTGTACCTGCCGGATGATCTGTATACAGGACGCCGGTGGTAGAGCCGTTCGAGCTTTTTATAGAGCGTGCTCTGCCAGTCCTTTTTATACAGATCGCGCCGCGTGACAAGTACCGCCTGCATCTGATTTTGCGTATAGACCTGCTCCTTGTGAAGGTAGATCTTGCTCTTGGCATCGACGACATAATCTATGGCCAGGCCGTTGTAGGTCGGAAGGAAGAAATCCACGTACTCGATGGTCTTTTGGCCGCCCGCGTTAATAAGGGTTGGCTGTTTATAGAAAAACGGAATGCCGTAGCTCTCAAGCATTTGGGCTATGGCGGCTTTTTCCCTGGATTCGAAGCGATGTTTGGCTCGTGCTACTCTCTCTTCGAGCGGCACAGTTATAGTTTTCACTTTTTGTTCACCCGTTTTGCCTTACGGGCCGCTTCCTTGGCGATGCCGGACAGCTTGCCTTCGGTGCGGTTGATGATCTTGATCAGCTTGCTGTTATGGTGCTGGAGCTTCTCGGCCTGCTTGAGGCAGTTGACGAGCTTTTGATAATCGCAATTGGCACTGTGTCGCTGCGCTTGGTCAGTCAGCCGGCGGATGCGTTTTTCATTTTCGGCGACGGCATTGTCGAGTCTCTCCAGGCGGGTATCAATATCTATGATTTGTTTATACCTGACAGCCAACTCTTCGCCGGCCTTTTTCTTCTCTGATGCAGGCATTTTCGAAAAGACATCGCGGGTTTCATCCAACCTGGCTATATGGCCGTTGCGGACCCTGTGAGCCTTGGCTCGTAGCTCGGCCATTTTCTCGGTCAGATGTCCCTGGGCCGGAAGCATCCGTTTGATCTGGGTGGCGATATCAGCGACCTGCCCGGGATGTTCATGCAGCGATTTTGCCTCTTTGCCAAGGCCGCGCAGGCCATGATCGAGCTTCTTGGACAGGTGCCGCTGGCGGTACAGATCGGCCATAGTATGCTTAATGTCGGGTACAGCCAGCTCGGTGAACCGCGTTCGTGGGTGCAGATGATGCCGGTGCGACATGAACGCCAGAAGTCCGAAGATCAGGGCCACAACTATAATCGTCTGGACGATCTGCCAGTCCACGGGCATATCCAGACCGAGCATTTTGGCGACGATAATCGCCGCTCCTACGGTTATTCCCGCCCCTGCCCATGAACCTCCCACCTGCCGTATGGATTGGTACATGACAAAGGCCAGCAACAGGATTGCAAATCCCACCGCGATCGGTCCCAGGTCCCTGATAGAAAAATCATTGGCTCGCTCCCACCATACGAGTCCTGTCGATAGAGCAATACCTATCACGACCGACATAGCTATTGCCGGTCTTTGCTTGTCGAATCTCTTGCCGAGTACGGCATAGACAATAGAAGTGAAAAATGCGAAAGCCAGCACGAAATCAGGCAGCAGACTTTCCAGGAGCCCATGCAGATTCAGGTCATAAAACAGATTTTCGAGTCTCATGCGAGACCTGATAGGAATACTACTATTTATATCTTGTGCTTTTTTGGCAAGCCGGCAGGCGATAAATTTGGGTTGACCGACGCAGAATTAAGCCCAAAGCGGCCCTCAGGTTCAGAGAGCCGCTTTTGGCTTGGAGGTGATGTGAAATGAACCAACTGGTGAGAAAGACTTTGAACCTGGAGCAATACCAATGCAGGCGTTGCGGCAGGTTCTTCTACATAAATGCGATGGACAGAAACTCGCTCGACCCGGACTTCGGATGTCCCTATGGCTGTGATGACAACGGCGAGCATACAAGGAACAGCGGCACAGAAATCACAGATGTGCGAGGTGTGTAAAATGACACAAGAATGCCTCTGGCATGATGATGTAGATAGCCTCAGGAGGGTGACCAAGAATGGATAAACAAATCAGAGCGCAGATAAGGTTTGCTCTCGAGGATGACAACGAGTTGATGTCGACTGCCTTGAATGGCGATTTAGACCGAGAGAATAAGCAGATGAATCGTAAGCTAATAAAAAAGCACGAACAGATTCTGACAAAGCTCGAAAAAGACGAACAGTTGAGTCAGGAAGATTTGCAGCTTGTCCGTGACGCCAACCAGATTCATCTAAACGATACAGAAGAAATGTATGGCCATCATAAGCAAGCAGTACAACTCGATACCTGGCTGAACAATATGATTGAACTGAGCAAGGACGAAGCTATAAAGATTTTGGAGAAGTATCTGGACGGAGATACTCATACGCCTGTCAAAGTCTACAGAGCGCTGCATACATTGTGGGAAGAAGCCACGCCCAACGGTATGGCCAAGAAACCGGCATTTGATGATAAAGGCAAGTGCCTCAAATGCGGCAGCAAAGTGTCGTTTGCCGACGTGACAGATACCCTGGTATTTGTCGGCGATGAGATTGTCAAGCGATATGACGGTGATATCACAAACAAGAATTGTGTGAAGTGTACTTATCCCAAACAGTATGTCGAGTACGAGCCTTACGATGAGCCCGGCTCGGCAAATGGCGACAAACCGGAGTGACAGAAGAATAACCAAATTGACCGCAGGCGTTGAAATCGTACTGCCTCTTGTGGTATCATCAATTCTGTGGCGCGCTATTTGACAGACGCCTCAACAAGAACGCAAACAGGAGACCGAATGAATGACCAGGTGGATATCAATCATCTTTTTGATCTTTGCGTGGACGGGAACATGCTGGGCGGCGGGCCAGACGGCCAACAGGACATACACGAACCCGGTGATTGACGAGATCGGTCCGGCCGATCCGGCTGTCATTCGCTTTGAGGGCACATACTACATGTACTGTACCGGGGATAACACCAGCTATCATGTGTATATGTCCCGCGACCTGGTGCATTGGACCAAGGGGCCAAAGGTCTTCATCCCGGGCGCAAGGAATGTCTGGGCGCCGGATGTATTCCGCGACCCTAACGACGGGCGGTTCTACCTGTACTACACCGTAAACAAACGCATCGGCGTGGCAGTGACCGAGAGGCCTGATGCGACCTTCAAGGACCAGGTCTCACTGTTCGACAACGCCATCGACGCCCACATGTTCTGCGAAGACGGCAAGTACTATCTCTATTACGTCCAGCTGCCCGGATTTCGTATCCACGTACAGCGGATGAAGACACCGCTGGAGAAATCAGGCCAACCCATCGAGATTATCCGGCCCACCGAGTCCTGGGAGAAGGTCAGCGGCGCCGTTACCGAAGGGCCCTGGATGCTCAAACAAGCCGATACGTATTATCTTCTGTACTCGGGGACCGGGGCCAGTTCTCTGGACTACGCCATCGGCTACGCCACGGCTGCCAAACCGACCGGGCCGTTCACCAAGCATCCAGGCAATCCCATCGTTCATCGAACGGACAGGGCCTTTGGCCCGGGCCATGGCTGTGTCGTCACGGACGCGGCGGGCAAGCTGTGGTCGGTCTATCATCAGCAGAAGGACGACACCCAGCAATGGAATCGGTTCATCTGCATCGACCCGCTGTGGTTCGACCGAAGCGGCGTCTTGCACGGCAAGGCGACCCGAGGCACGGCCGAACCGGCGCCGGCGCAGTTGCAAGCAGACAAGTAGAAGCCCGGAATCGCCCGTCTCCCTCTCTGTGTAAGCCATCACCCCACAGTGGTCGCACAGATTTATATACTCAGGTCCCTCACAGGTATCGCAGGAGGTGATGTTTATGCCGAGAGGAAGGCCATATAAGTGCCCTTACTGCAGCTCTACGAATACGACCAGCAAGGGAAAAAGGGTGACCAAAAATGCAGGGATCAGGAAGATACGATACTGCAAAGACTGCAAACGCAGATTCACACCGAAGAATCAGCGGATCGAGGAAACCGGAGGATTGAGCGATATAAGTTCTCATGACGATGGATATCATTAGGCTCGCTTTCGATATGACCTCCGCCGTCCAGGAATTCGTCGAGAAGGTCCGCAGCTTCTACTACCGGGTCATGCTCACAGGCTACCGCTGCCCGAAGTGCAACGGTTCTTTGATTATGGTTGCCGAGGGCAAGTGCAGGTGCAATCATTGCGGAGATGAGTTGGATCCCACGGTGACATTCCAGAGGTGCTCTGCCTGTGGGGGAATGCCCTTCCTGCGAATACGAAGATACCTGTGTAGAAACTGCGGCGGTTACATTTCATCGAAATTCCTGTTTGACGGTATCGTCTTCAATCCGGATTACTTCCGAAGGAAGATGGACGAATCCAGGCAGCGTAAGAAACAGCAGCGAGAGCGTGTCCGGCAGATGCTGGCAGAGAGCAGGTCAACCGCCCTACCGCTACCCGCGGTCGATCTGAATTCGACACCCGGTCTCGTAGATGCACTCAATGGCCTGACAGCTGGCCTCGGTTCTAACTTCGCGGCCGAATCTCACGATCAATTCGACCTCAAACGTTATGAGAGGCACATAAAAGCCCATATTCAGGACGTTCCTGTAAACCTGTCGGATATACCACCTCTGAGTGAAAATACCCGAAAAGACCTCATATGGCGGTTTATCGCGGTCATCTTTCTGGCCCATGGAGGCATTGTGGATATCTGGCAGGATGGACGGGACGTAATGGTGATAGAACATGAAGCTGACACAGAAAGATGCCGAGTTCCTGGAGAATTTGAGCAAACTGACCGATTCGAAAGATCTCCGGGTGGAATTGAAGCCTGACAGTCCCAGCTATATGGTGCTAAAGGGAACATACGGGGAAAAGATCCACAAGACCTTTAGGGTAACCAGGCAGGGAGTGCGATGGAGATTCCAGCGGCTGTTCAACCATGTCTATGTTGAGGCGTTTCTAACCATATTGATGATAGAGAAAATCTTCGGGACTCAACTGCGGGACTATGCGATCAGGATAAGCAAAGAAAGGTACAATTTAAGACAGCAAGCTCTGCAACGGAGTATTGAAGGCCAAAGACATTCTCAGTAGTTTCTTTACGTTTGAATGACAACATTTATAAATCCATCTTCATTCACACCTTTTATCAACACTATATTGTGAACATTCCTTTCCACAAAGGCGAGCGTTCGCAAGAGGAAAATTCGCACACAAAAGCACCGGGTCAAGACCCGAGTCATTATGAAGCGATTCCCCGACGAGAATTTTGGATTGGCCAAAGGCCAGCCGGACTTTCAATTAGATAGTTCTCTATACCGATTTATCAGGTTCTTTGTCGACGAGAGCCTGTTTTCAATAAACGTATGTAAGAAACATAAAGGATCAATAGATGGCACGCTCATTGAGCTTTAGAGAGCGTGCCATCGCTTTCTAATGAAATGGAGGTAACTCAAAAATGCAAAATGTAATAAAGGCAAGAGTCAGTAAGAGATTGTTGACTTGCGCTTCATATTGTGCCTTTCTACAGCATTTTTAGAATCACTTTTTGT
>CAZRBG010000098.1:0-15994 GCA_964598225.1 uncultured Pirellulales bacterium | reverse complement strand
GGTTCCGCCCGTCATGCCGCCGATTCCGCCCATGGTTCCGCCCGTCATGCCGCCGATTCCGCCCATGGTTCCGCCCGTCATGCCGCCGCCCATCATGCCTCCCGTCATGCCGCCGCCCATCATGCCTCCCGTCATGCCGCCGCTCATCATGCCTAACTCCTGACCTAGGAAAATACCCTCGATACCGCCGTATTGGGCAGGCTCGCCGACGAGGTCTGTGATGTCATAGACACGGGTGATCATCTTATCAGGAAGCGCCTCTTCGGTGGCAATGGCTATCACACCTTCATCGACGACGTAATCGACTACCGCAATATCACTCGATACTCCGGCTAACAGAAGCTCCAGCACTTTTCGCAGCTTGACGCCGCTGAGCGGATCCATCATTGCCGGTGTGGTCGGCTCGATGTCTGCGAATTCCAGAAGATCTTTCCAGTTGGGCTGTATCTGCAGCGGAGGGTCTACCGCGGTTTTCATTTCCGCGATCACTTCTTGAAAAGACATTGACTGATTCAGGTTCGACAGGTCTACGACCTCCTCCAGTTGATCGTAAACCGCCGCGTCGGCAGGATCGAGGCCGATCGGTTTGTCCGGCTTACGCGTGGGTTTCGCGACAATTTCTCGCCAGTTTTTGGGATAGGTAACAACGTCGGCGTAAGGGATCTGGGACCTGTCGGTCTCCATCAACTGTTTGGTTGTTTCCCTGCGAGATTCTCGCTCTACTTCCAGTTGTTCGCGGAAGAGAATCGTGTCTTCCAGCAAATCCTTCATCGTCAGCGCCTCATCATGCTGCGGATCGAGTGCGAGCAGGCTCTTGATCTGTCCGAGAGCCGCTTCATATCGCTGCTGCTTTTGGTAAGCTTTCGCGTTTTGCAGTAACTCGGCGATTCTTTCCTGTCTCTCAGTATCCATTTGTTCTCTGAATTGACGCTGAGCTTGAGCAGCTTCGGCTCGTTTTTGCTCGGCGATTTCCCTTGCCCTGGCCGCCTCTCTGGCGTCAATTTCGGACATCAGCGTTTTGAGCCTGGTGCTGTGAGCTTTGAAAAGTTCTTCTCCGAGTTGTATCTGGTTTTCGTTGACTCCATACATAGCCGCCTGTACAGCCTGCCTGGCTTTATCGAAATCGCCCTGAGCCATGTAGTTGTTTGCCTTTGCCGCGGCGTCGTTGACGACCGTTGCCGTATATGTCCTGATAACGTTACGCTCTTTGATCATCCTGTCAATGTATGTGCCTTCGGATTGTACAGGCGAAGGGACTCCTGGCGCAGTCATATCGGGCTCGGCGTCATTGGCGTCTTCAGGTGCTTGTTCATTGTCTTCCGAGCCGGCGTCACCGGTGTCGTTAGGATCCGCTTCGGCCGCTTCGGCCTCGGTGAGTCTCGGCTGAGCGGTTCTCAATCCCATGGTTCCGGGATTGGCGGCTTTCGGCTCGACGACCGCAATCAGTTCGGGGTTTTCCTGACCGAGCGGTTGCGCGGTGATTCTGTCTTTCAGAATGCCGTCTATCCTGGCTATATAACCGTCGATTGTCTCTTTCATCAACGGCGGAATCAGACCGCTTTGTGCTACTTTGGCAAAACCGACCCGTGCCTTCTCCAGCTTGCCGGCGCGGTAGTAATCCATGCTCGCGCGATAAACATCGGCGATCTTCTGATTTTGTTCTTTTAAGTGCTCGGCGGGATTGCGGATTTCGTCGGCGATCTTTTCGAGCTTGGCCGCGGCCTGGAGCTTGCTGCTGCTGTTGTTTTCTTCGGTCCGCCCCTTGTCGTCGATGATCCGAGCATCTAATTGGCGCAGTACTTCTGCAATACGCGTCAACTGATACCCGGACAGGAACTTAGAATCCGTGAGGCTTGCAAGACGGGCTTTGGCTTCGGTCAGCTTGTCCTGCTTGATAAGACTGTTGACTTCTGCGAACGTTTCCAGAGCGCGCTTGCTCTGAGCCACTGCTGACTGCGCCTTGTTCAACAGCGCATCCAGTTCCTTTTGTTCGGCGTCGGTAAGATATTCTCTATACGGTTTGGCCATCAGGAAGGTCTTTTCAGCCTCTCCAAAGTAGCGTTTCTCGTACTCAAGTTTACCGGTTCGAACGTAGCTTCGGACTAATCGGCGAAATGCCGCTTTGCGGTCGCCCTTTCCATTTTGCTGTGATGCAGCCACTCCTGAGACTGCTACGATCAGTGCCAGAATACATATAAAGGCAATGGACCTCCTGCCAAAAGATTCGGTTAAGAAACTCGGCTTGTTCAAAATATACCTCCTGCCTTAATAAACCACCCTCTTAATAAAAAACCATCACGAATTAACCTCCAGTTCCAAGATTAGACCGGACTTACATCAATTCAGTTTATATCAAAGTGCACATTTTTGCAAGAGAAAAATTTGATTTATGGTCTTCTGGCCAATAATATCGCATTTTAGACTATGCAAACGAAAGATACCCAATCAGCAGGGCACAAAAATAGTGACGGTGCAATCGCGTTTTTGATATGAATAATGAGGGTTGTTAGTGACGAAGCATCGTCGAGTTTTGTTGAAGGACTGATAATATGTCGGATAATGGTCTCATACTGGCTGTTGAGACGTCGAGCAGGATTGGCTCTGTTGCGCTGGCGCGCGGGGATGAATTTCCGGCCGAAAAGCGTTTTTCAGCCCCTTTAAGGCACAGCGCAGAGATATTTCCGGCAATTTCTGAGTTGCTGAGCGGTTTTGCCTCAAAACCAAATCAGATCGATCAGGTCTACATTTCCGGCGGTCCCGGCAGTTTCACCGGCCTGCGCATAGCGGCGACTCTTGCAAAGACTATGCACCTGGCAACCGGCGCGAAAATCGTATCGGTCGATACTCTGGATGTTGTCGCCGCTAATGTAATCAGCCTCAAAGAAGACGATGTCGCCGCGGGGACGCCGAACGAGGGGGAGTACGACAGAGTAGCCACTATCGTCGATGCTAAACGAGGTCAGTTCTTCGTCGCAGTATATGAACGGGACCAGTCGGGCCAACGTCCGCCGAAAGATTTTCACAAATGGGTGAAAGTTGTGCCGGGTTGCCTGATGCGTCCGGAGCAGTTCATCGAAGATTTCGCCGGCTCCGATAAAGATATCTGGCTTTTGGGCGATGGGTTACTTTATTATAAGGAAAGATTCAGGGCCGACGGCGTCCACTTTTTTGATAAGAAGTACTGGAGTCCTCGAGCTTTGAGAGTCTATCTGCTGGGCCGCCGGATGGCCTCAATAGAGGAGTTTGCCGATCCGCTGCTTCTGAGTCCGAACTACCTCCGAGGGCCGGATGTCAAGGTGAAAACAAAATGACTTCGGTGGGATTTTGCGTAACCGTGCCGGATGGGCTACGCTTGTTTCCATCGTTGCGGTCTTCCCGTCCTATCTGTCTTTCTTAGTTAGTCCGATGATAGCTCGAAACGCTTGTGAGAGTTTCGTCATAAGCATTTCCCTACGCAGAATTAAGGTTTTTCCCGGTTTTCTTTTCTCAACAGACTCTTATATTTCACCCTTAAACCTTAACTGATCTATGCTTGAAGCATAAGAAACGATGACATGAAAAAATCTCTGAGGAGATACCTACCAGGGTAGGTTCCCTTGTTTTTTTAGCTGATTATCTTGGATCATTACTATATTTACGCCGATAAGGTGTTACATGTTGGGAGCAGGATGGCACTTTTATATAGGCTTTTTGCATAACTGGGCACATTAACCGCTTAGGGACAAGACAGAACAATGTATGGCAAACTATTTTTGGAAGGAATTATCATGTGTAAACGAGTTACAATTTTTTCTATTATTTTAGTGTTTTCTCTCGCTGCTGGTACCCAGGCCGAGCTTGAGGGATATTGGAAATTCGAAGAAGGTTCGGGAAACACAGTATCGGACAGTTCCGGAAACGGCAGAAACGGAACTATTTCCGGCGCCACATGGCACGATGGCGGATGGGATGGTGCGGGACACAGTCTGGACTTCGACGGAGAGGACGACCTTGTGGAGCTTGGCACGTTCGACGTTGTCGGCTCCGGCATCACTCTGGCCGCGTGGATCAGGCCCGATGACTTCGAAATCAACGCTAGTCGTATTATCAGCAAAGCAAACGAGATCCGGGATAACGATCACTGGTGGATGTTGGGGCCGGTTGGGGGAGACAAGCTAAGGTTCCGCCTGAAGACAACGGACGGGATGCCGACCACCACTTTGGTTGCCAGCATCGGAGGATTAACCACCGGCCAGTGGCAGCACGCCGCTGCAACCTGGGACGGATCGACGATGCGCGTCTACCAGGACGGCATGGAAACCGGCAGCGTAGCCAAGGGAGGCGATGCAGTTGCCACCGACGGCAGTGTGAGCGTGGCGATCGGCAGCCAGCCCTCTGATGCTTTTGATACGGATCCTTCTCGCCTGATCAGGTTTTTCGACGGACTGATTGACGAGGTACAGGTTCACAATGTGGGGCTTTCGGCAGACCAAATCCAGGATTTGATTAACGGCGAGCTGCCTGTCCCGGTTCCGGTCAATGACCAGTGTGTCAACGCTAAATCAGTTGGCGACGTACAAGATCAGCAGTTTGCCACCACAGAAGCATCGTTTGACGGGGCGGGCTTGTGTCTTAACAGTCCGAACATTTGGTATAGCTATACGGCAACCTGTACAGGTGAGGTTACAGTAAGTCTTCTCGGCAGCGGCTACGACACGATGCTGGCCGTTTATAACGGGAGCAAATGCGACCTGGCCTCGGGTGATTTAATTGCCTGCAACGACGATTTCGGCTCGACCTTCCAGTCACAGATCACTTTCGAGGCGACTGGCGGCAGTCAATACCTGATAGAGGTCGGGGGCTATGCCTCTGAGACAGGAGAAGGTGTGCTAAGTATCGATTGTGAGCCGGCACCACCTCCTACCAAAGATGACTGTACCAACGCCGAATCGGTCGGCGACGTGAAAGACCTCCCGTTTGACACGAGGGACGCGACGTTCGACGGTCCCGGTCTGTGCATGACCAGTCCGAATATCTGGTTCTGCTATACCGCCTCGTGCACCGGCGAGGTTACGGTAAGTCTCCTCGGCAGCAGCTATGACACCATGCTGGCCGTCTATGAGCGATGCAAATGCAATCTGACTTCCGACGATCTGATTGCCTGCAATGATGATTTCGGATCAGTCTTCCAGTCGCAAATAACCTTCGAAGCAGTTGCCGGCAATCAGTACCTGATCGAAGTAGGCGGCTACTCTTCTGAAACCGGTCAGGGTGTTTTGAGTATTGACTGCGAGCAGGCCCTGCCGCTGAACAAAACCGACCTCGGAGATGCGCCTGACAGGACCAACAATTTCGGCAAGATCATGCACGCTTATACCTCGCAGGGTCTGCTTCAGGTCCTGGTTCCGGCGAATTTCCCGACTGTTTTCGATGACGGCAGCGGTCAGGGTCCCGTTGGGCCGGTTCACCTGAACGATGCGCCGGTGGCGTTTCTGGGTGAGAATATCACCGAAGAAATGGAAGCCGACATCGGGGCCGATGAGGACGGGGAAAATAACATTAGACCTCAAAACGATACCGCTAACCATGACGGAGGCGACGACGGTGTTGTTTTCCCGATCAATATGCCTCACTGCCGTTGGGCGACGATCGATTATAACGTCACGGTTGTCGATCCGAACGTAGATCTCTGGGTAAATATCTGGCTCGATTTCAATCGCGACGGCGATTGGGATGATACGCTGGACTGCCCGGCCGGCCCCGTAAACGAGTGGGCGGTCCGGAATCAGTTCCTGTGGAACTTGTCGGAAGGGCTCAATGAGCTTACTTCACGAGCATTCCTGTCTTCGCATCCGGAGCAGGGGAACAAAAATATCTGGATGAGAATCACGCTCTCGGAGCAGCCCTGGATAGGCGGCAGTAATCCGGGCGAATTAGGCAATGCGGGTTCCGGACCCATGGCAAAATACGAAATAGGGGAAACCGAAGATTATTTCTTCGTTCCGGACACGACCGATGATACCGAATGCCCGCTTTGCGTTGATTTCAACGAAGACGGAGTAATCGATATGGACGACTTGTCGGCCATCACAGCCGAATGGCTTGCGACTTGTCCCAAATAATGTGTTCTTGGAGCATCAGACTGTCAGCGGGCCGCAGGTGTTTATTCCCTGCGGCCCTTTTTTTATAGATCCCGGAAGTGAACCTTGGCTAATTATGTCAACTCTACCGCTATCAACGGGTTATGTCAGATTCAATGCAGCCGTTTGCTACAACAAAATGACTGAAGTGCAGCGGCCGATCGGTCGAACTTTAAAAATACTTCTAAAATATTGTGGGAAAACTCAAATAATGTAATATATTAGGACCGTAGCAAGACGAATGGGCTGTCCGCTGTGATAAAATTGAGTGTGTTATGGCTGCTGAGAGAGAGCAAGGCTCTTGCGGTTCCGTCCATCGGAATTTGCACCAAGAAATTAGTCAAAGTAAAGGTCACAGTGTTGTCAGATATTGTTGGTGTGCTTTGCCTGTGTTCCTTTAGCCGGAGCCAGGCTGTAGTTTTTTGTACGGAGAGAAGGTAATGAAAGTAGGTATTCTTGCAGGCGGTGTCGGCACGCGGTTATCTGAGGAGACAACTGTCAGACCAAAACCGATGGTGGAGGTAGGTGATCGGCCGATCCTTTGGCATATAATGATGCATTATTCATATTACAATTTCAGGGAATTCGTCATTGCCCTGGGGTACCGAGGGGAGTATATCAAGAAGTACTTTGCAGACTTTTGCAATCTGGAGGGCAATCTGACTATAAACACAGGCAACGGTGAAGTTGAGAGGCATGAAAATGTCCTGAATCCCGGCTGGACGGTGGACCTGATCGACACAGGCTTAGAGACGTTGACGGGTGGACGAATAAAACGTCTTGCGCCGTACCTTGGCGATGAGACTTTCATGTTGACGTGGGGTGACGGTGTTTCCAACGTGGATTTGGATGAACTGCTCAGATTCCACAAATCGCACGGGAAACTCGCCACCTTAACGGCTGTTCGACCAACCGCACGCTTCGGCCATCTCGATCTCGACGGCGAAAGGATAATGGAATTCTCGGAAAAGCCTCAGACCAGCGAAGGCTGGATCAACGGCGCGTTTTTTGTGCTTGAACCGGAAATCTTTGATTACATCGAAGGCGACCGTACCGCATGGGAGCGAGAACCTATGGAGCAGTTGGCAAGAGACGGGCAACTGATGGCTTATAAGCACAACGGTTTCTGGCAGTGTATGGATACACTTCGCGACAAGAAGCTATTGAATGATCTGTGGGATTTGGGCGAAAGCCCCTGGAAGGTGTGGAAATAGGGGTGTCAGCATGCGGGTAATGGTAACCGGACACAAGGGCTATATCGGCACGGTAATGGTGCCAATGCTTATCTCTAACGGCCATGAAGTCGTAGGTCTGGACTGTGATCTCTACCGCACCTGCACATTTGGCGACGGTCCGCTGGAGATCCCGAGCATCCACAAAGACATACGAGATGTGGAGCTTGATGACCTGGCAGGCATTGACGCTGTGTGCCACCTGGCGGGTTTATCGAACGACCCTTTGGGAGATTTCAACCCGGAACTTACTTATGACATTAATCATAAGGCTTCGGTCCGGCTGGCGGAACTGGCCAAAGCAGCCGGAGTTGAGCGTTTCGTATTCTCTTCCTCGTGCAGTTGTTACGGAGCGGCGGGAGACGATATGCTTACTGAGGAGGCGACCTTCAATCCGGTGACGCCTTACGGCAAGTCCAAGGTCTGGACCGAGCGGGACGTCTCGCCCATGGCCGATGAAGGCTTCTCTCCGGTATTTCTGCGAAATGCCACCGCTTACGGCGTCTCGCCGCGTTTGCGTTTCGATTTAGTGCTGAATAATCTTGCCGCCTGGGCGTTTACAACAGGTAAGGTGATGATGAAAAGCGACGGCAGTCCGTGGCGGCCTATAGTTCATATCCGCGATATTGCCCTTGCATTTGTTGCCGTACTTTCAGCGCCGCGGGAGTTGATTCATAATCAGGCGTTTAATGTGGGAGTTAGCGAAGACAATCTTCAAATAAGAGATATTGCCGAGATAGTCGGACAAACGATCCCGGACTGCGAGGTCAGCTTCGCCCAAGGCGCCTCGCCGGATAGAAGGAACTACCGCGTCGATTGTAGCAGACTGCCTCGCACGCTGCCGGCTTTTCGCCCGAAATGGAATGCCCGGCGCGGCGCGCGGGAGCTTTATGACGCATATAAGAAGTACGGTATAACGTTGGAAGATTTCGAAGGACCACGATATCAGCGGATCGGCCATATCCACAAGCTTGTTGGCGAGGGGATACTTGATTCGGATCTGCGATTTGTCTGCTAAGTCTTGTTCTATGGTGCATTGTGGGTAAGGAAAGGATCCCTGTTATTTCGACTGACGGAGCTTTTGAGAAAAAGTGCGAACAGGCACGATGCAGATCGTGCGATCGAGCAGGACTGACCGGTGTTCTGGAGCTGGGTATGATGCCGCTTTCCGACGGCCTGCTCGCCGATAATCAGCTTGCCGAACCTGAAGACAAATTCCCCCTCGAGCTTGCATTCTGTCCGACGTGTGCTCTGGTCCAGATACTTGAGACCGTTCCGCCGGAAAAGCTTTTCTGCGAGGACTATCCCTACTACTCATCATTCAGCGATGCTCTGCTCGAACATTCGCGCGAGAACGTATTGTCTCTTATAGACAGATGTAAGCTGGATTCGACCAGCCTCGTTGTCGAGCTTGCGAGCAACGACGGCTACCTGCTCCGGCACTATGTCGAAAAAGGCATACCCTGCCTGGGCATCGATCCGGCTGAGGGGCCCGCAGCAGCAGCGGAGCAGGCCGGAGTGCCGACCATGTGCACGTTCTTCACAGCCGGCCTTGCCTGGAAACTGGCAGATGAAGGACGGCAGGCGGATGTGATTCATGCGAACAATGTGCTGGCTCATGTGCCGGATACTAACGGCTTTCTCGAAGGAATTGGTATCTTGCTTAAAGACGACGGAGTGGCGGTAATCGAAGTACCCTACGTCAAGGACCTTATCGACCATTGCGAGTTCGATACCATATACCACGAGCATCTATGTTATTTCTCCGTTACCGCTCTCGACCGCCTTTTCCGCAGAAATGGATTATTTCTGAATGACATCGAGAGGCTGTCCATTCACGGTGGTTCACTGCGATTGTATGCCGGCCGCAGAGAAAACGTCCGAGAACCGGTTCGCGGGCTTCTGGTGGAAGAACGAAGACTTGCGGTAGATCGATTCGAGTACTACAAGGATTTCGGCGACAGAGTTCAGAATATCGGCAGAGATTTGAGAGAGCTGCTCGGCAATCTAAAGGCTCAGGGCAAAAAAATAGCGGCATACGGCGCCGCAGCCAAGGGCGCGATACTGGTCAACTATATTCAAACCGGCCCTGATGTTATCGAATACGTCGTCGATCGTAACGTCCACAAGCAGGGCAAGTATATGCCCGGAGTCCACATACCGGTCTGTGATCCGTCGCGGCTGCTTCAAGACATGCCCGATTATGTTTTAATCTTGCCCTGGAACTTCAAAGATGAAATACTATCTCAACAGGCCGCCTTCAGGGAAAAAGGCGGCAAGTTCGTGATACCGATTCCCGAACCGATAATTGTATAGAGGGTGACATGGAAGAACTCACGATGCAGTTACCAAAAAATGTTTCATTCGAAGTTAGCACACACGTCGATAGGTGTTGTCCAAACTGCAGTTCGAGAGGGCTTAATTCTTTCTACAGCCTTAAAGATATTCCCGTCCACAGTTGTCTGTTGATGTCGAGCAAAGAAGATGCCCGGGATTTTCCTACCGGCGACCTCGAACTCGGATTTTGTCCGAATTGCGGCTTTATAACCAATTCTCTGTTTAATCCTGATCTCCACAACTACAGTGGTCAATGCGAGGAGACTCAGGGATTCTCGGCCTGTTTCAATGCCTTTGCCAAATCACTTGCTGCCAGAACGATCGATAAGTACGACATTCGCAATAAGGTGGTTCTTGAAATTGGCTGCGGAAAGGGAGAGTTCCTGGCGTTGATGTGCCGGTTGGGTGACAATCTTGGAATTGGCTTTGATCCGGCGTACGTACCCGAGAGAAATCCGGACGAGAATGAGTCTCGAATCGAATTCGTTCAAGATTTTTACTCGGCAAAATACGCGGGAATGAAGGCCGATGTTATCTGCTGTCGTCACACTCTGGAACACATCGCTCCGACGTTGGAGTTCATGCGAATGATTCACGACGCTGTTGCCGATCGCCCTGAGACGCTTCTTTTTTTCGAGCTGCCGGATGTCATGAGGGTCCTTCGCGAAGGGGCTTTCTGGGATATCTATTACGAACACTGCACTTATTTCACGGCCGGTTCGTTGGCCAGATTATTTCGCATGTCGGGATTCGACCCTGACGAACTATACCTGGATTATCACGATCAGTATCTGATTGTTTCCGCCCGGCCCAACCACGGCAGGCAGGGCGTGCTTTTGGATCTGGAAGACGACATGGAACAGGTTAGCCAGGCGGTGGATGAATTCGGACAGGTATGTTCTCAAAAAATCGACTATTGGCTCAGGACAATCCGGGAATTCGTCCGAGACGGCAAGAAGTTCGTTCTCTGGGGATCGGGTTCTAAAGCCGTTGCCTTCCTGACCACGCTCGGGCTTACGGATGAGGTTGAATATGTTGTTGATATCAATCCGTACAGACATGGAAAAAGATTGCCGGGAACCGGTCATGAGATTGTAGCTCCGAATTTCCTGAAACAATACAAGCCTCGAAAGGTGATTGTTATGAATCCCATCTATTGCGATGAGATTCAGCAGGAACTGAACAGGCTTGGCGTTACCGCCGATTTACTCGCCTGTGAATAAGTCAGATGAAAGCTGTACCTCAAGAAAAGGCCCGCAAAGAAAAACGATTGACAGGACAGCGCTGTCCCGTCTGCGGAAATTCCCGGGCCGGTGTTTTCTTCGAGGTCGAAAGTGTGCCGGTTTTCTGTAACACCCTTTGGGAAACTCGCGATCAGGCTATGGCCGCACCGGGTGCTCCCGTTCGTCTGGCGCATTGTCGGCAGTGCGCACTGATTTATAACATTTATTTTGATCCGGATTTAACGAAATACTCTCCGGCATACGAGAATTCTCTTCACTTTTCACCTGTGTTCCAGAAATGGGCCGAGGAAACGGCCGAACGACTTATTCAACGCTATGAGCTGCGAGAAAAAGAAGTAATAGAAATTGGTTGCGGACAGGGGGATTTTCTTAGTTTAATGCAGCGGCTCGGAAATAATCGCGTTCTTGGTTTCGATCCGTCCTATGATTCGAAGAAGAACACAACGGCTGCTACGACATCGGAGATTGAAATCCTTTCAGAGGCTTACTCGGAAGCACACAGAGGCTATCCAGTCGATTTTGTTTGCTGCCGACACGTTTTGGAACACGTTCACGATCCGTTGGCTTTTCTTCAAGGTGTCCGCAGAGCGATTAGTCAACAGGATGCATGTGTCGTTTATTTCGAGGTTCCGAACGCACTTTACTCTCTCGAGCAGATGGGCTTGTGGGACATCATATACGAGCATTGCTCGTATTTTACTTCCGAATCGCTGGCTAAACTTTTTTTAAGAGCCGGATTTGATCCGATCGAGGTCGCACTGCGTTATGGAAATCAGTTTCTTACGATCGAAGCACGCCCGAGTCAAGACCACTCCGGCGGGAAGTCTGATAGTAAGTGGGACGTCCCCAATCTCAGTCAGCTTGCCGCAAACTTTCAACGTGTTTATGAGAAGACGGTATGTTCGTGGCGCGAGGAGTTATCCGGTCTTCTACGGAAGAAAAGTCGGATTGTCATCTGGGGCGCCGGCTCAAAGGGAGTAACATTTGCAAATACGCTGAGCATCTCACATAAGCAGATAGAGTACATTGTCGATATCAATCCGCGAAAGTCAGGGCAATTCGTACCCGGCACGGGGCAAAAAGTCGTAAGACCGGAATTCCTCAGAGAATACCAGCCGCAAGCAGTCATTATCATGAATCCGATTTATCAGGCGGAAATTCGCAAGACCGTCGGAGAGTTCGGCATAGACGCTCGATTTCTACTGGCATGAGAAGAGAGCTAAAGGAGGGTTTGGTACTTCAAGATGGCAGAGCAACCGGAACGAAGAGCTTTACACAGCGCGTCAGACGGAGCACGAATAGGGGTGTTTTCTCAGAGGCTTTTGCAAAGACAGATTTCGGCGTGTTGCGAATATGAATTCGAGGATGTGCTCAACGAGGTTGATGTCGTGGATATTCTGACACCGAAGCCTGCCGGTCTATTTAGGATCAAGCAGAGGGTTTCAGATCAGCTTGCTCGCCGCGCTGCAATCGCCTCGTTTAGTCGCGGATGCCATAAGATCCAACTTGATCGACGCTATGATCTGTTCCTTGCGAAGTTCATGTTGCATAGAGACTTACTATCTCTGAACGCCGTCAAAGGATGGAGAAAGCAGTGCCGTACCGCTGTTTGCTGGCTCGCAGAGGCGTGGGTGACCGATCTGAAGTATTGGAAGGGCTATGCGAAGATTCTGTCTCAATTCGATTATGTGATTCTCAATTGCAGTCAAAGTGTTAAGCCGATACAGGATTTGGTCAGAAAGCCGTGTTTCTACCTGCCGCCGGGTATCGATGCAATCAAGTTCTGTCCCTACCCGGATCGGCCCGAGCGTTCTATTGATGTTTATTCGATAGGACGCCGATCACGGATCACTCACGATGCTCTACTCAAGTTGGCTGAGGAGAAACAGATTTTCTACATGTATGACACGATCGACAAAATGACGACGACGCGGCCCATAGAGCATCGCAGCTTGATAGCCAATATTGCTAAGCGAAGTCGCTATTTCGTCGTTAATTCGGCAAAGGCAAATCGGAAATGGGAGACAGGGGGGCAGGATGAAATCGGCTATCGCTATTTTGAAGGTGCGGCCGCGGGAACCGTTATGATCGGAAGCCATCCGGAAACCGAGGTTTTCAAAGAACACTTTGACTGGCCGGATTCTGTAATCAAAGTCCCGTTTGACTGTCCGAATATTGCCGATGTCCTTGCCGAACTCGACTCGCAGCCGAAACGTATCGAGAAAATCCGCAGGGACAATATCGTTCAGTCGCTGTTGCGCCACGACTGGGTGTACCGCTGGAAAGCGATTCTGGAAATCGCCGGTTTCGAGCCTGAGATTGCCGTTGCTGAGCGAGAAAAGCGATTAGAGAAACTGGCCTCGGAAGTGGAGAAATCCTTGACCGATTAAGCCGCGTGAGGCTCGGCCCGAAGATTGCGGTCTTTCACAAGCTTGTTTAGAATAGAGTCGATAACGGCGTATTGAAATCCGGCCCCTGGTATGGTATTATTGTATATGTGGCGTGCAGACACACTGTGATTATGAGGCTGTGTTGGAAATGCCGGAAGAGACGAGCAAATACCATGTTGTCGGGCATCGGAAAAAGAGCACGTTCCGGCGGAGGCCGTCTTGGTTCGCTTGCAGGAAAGCTCTCCGGAGGGTCCTTGCAACCGTAATAATAGCCGGGCCTGCTAACGCTGTGTTTTCTGCAGGATTGCTTTTAAGCGCAGAAGATAAACCGAGTAACACATCGCCGCCTTCACCGAAGAAGGACAATCATGCCTCTATACCCGCCGTAGAACCAATACGCACCGTTGAAGGACTGGCCGCTCTCAGGCAAAAGGAGTTAAAGCTTGCCGAGGAACTTCTGCGAGACTTTCCCGGACGCGACGATTCGCTTGCCGTCATGGGCAACGTATTGTATAGACGCGGAAACGCCGTCGAGGCGGAGAAATTCTGGAAAGAAGCTCTGGAAATCAATCCCAAGCGCGCCGACGTGCTCAGAAGCATGGGCTGGCACTTTCTGAAAAAGGGCAATTACGAGCAATCAATAGCACACTATCGAAAAGCCCTGGAGATCGATCCTGAGCTTATTGAGGCGCGGAGCAATGTCGGTCGGGTCTTAATGATGTCAGGCCGCCATAGCGAAGCTGTCGAGGAGCTTGAAAAAGTGATTCAAATGGCGCCGGAGTCCAGTTTCGCACTGTTCCTCCTGGGCCAGACATATTTTCAGCAGAAAGAGTACGACCGGGCGAAGAAGTACTATGAGAAGGCCGTGGAAATCGAACCGGATTATGCAAATGCTTACTATGGCTTGACTTCGGTCTGTGCCAGCCTCGGTCATCGCGATCAGGCAAAAGCATACGCGGCGACTTTCCGGAAACTCAAAGCCGAGGCGCGCCGAGGCCTTAAAGCCAGAAAGAGCGAGTATGACGACTTTGCCGAGACACAAAGGAATGCCGCCATTACGTATATTAACGTCGGGCGGATGTATCGGGAAAACGGCAAGTTCCCCAAAGCCGAAAAATTGCTCAAATACGCCGCAGGACTCGATCCCAACAATGTCGTCAGCTATCTGGAACTGGGATCTTTGTACCAGACAACCGGGCAGCCGGCGAAAACCATCGAGATGTATCGACGGATCACCGAAATCCAGCCGAAAGCTGCCATGCCGTATCTTGTTATTGGAATGTTGTCGGGCCAACTGAAAAGATACGACGATTCGGAGAAAGCCTTCCGCAAAGTTATTACTCTCATACCGAACCGGCCCGAGGGGTATCGCGAGCTTGCCCGGCTGTATCTGAAAATGGGAAAGAATTTGCCCATGGCCAGGCAGCTTGCATATAAAGCCTTGAAGCTGGATACGGGTGCGGCCACGTGTTTCGTTTTCGCTTGGGCCTGCGATGAAATCGGAGACAAAGCAAATGCGCAGGCGGCCATCAAACGGGCTATAACCTTAGATCCGGAAAATAAGCAGTACCAGCGTCTCTATCAGGTTATTCAGCAGAGGAAATGACTTTATGATCCCGATTGCTCCTGGTAACTTCGGATGGAAGATCGAACGGCACATGGCCGTAATGCTGGTCTTATCGTGTATTCCGGTCTGGGGAGATGCCGAAGGAGGTATCGTACTTACCGACGTGACCGACGAAACGGGAATTACATTTGTGCACACCGACGGCGGCAGCGGCGAGAGATACATCGTGGAATCAGTCGCCTCCGGATTGGCGCTTTTCGATTACGACAAAGACGGTAACATCGATATTTATTTTCTCAACGGCGCGCCTTTGAAAGGGACCAAATCAAAAACGACGCCGAAGAACGAGCTTTATCGCAACGAAGGGAACTGGAAATTCACCAACGTCACGGACCGGGCGGGTGTCGGTGATACCGGATTCGGTCTCGGCGTAGCCGTCGGGGATTACGATAATGACGGCCACCTCGATCTCTACGTGAACAACTACGGCCCGAACGTATTGTACCGGAACAAAGGTGACGGGGCTTTCGAAGATGTTACCGAGATAGCGGGTGTCGCAGCGGGACATAAGGTGGGGGCCGCAGCACATTTTCTCGATATGGACAAAGACGGCGATCTCGATCTGTTCGTGGCAAATTACCTCGACTTCACCTATGAGAACCATCTCACGCGGACCTCACAGGGAATAGCAATGTATGCAGGGCCGATGGATTTTCCTGCCATGGCAAACGATTTGTTTCGCAACAATGGAGACGGGACCTTCACGGACGTTGGCGTTGAATCCGGCATAGCCGGGCACAAGGGCTGGGGCATGGGAGGCGTATGTGCAGACTTTGACAACGACGGCGACACTGATATTTATCTCGCCAATGACGTATATGCGAATTTCCTATTCGAGAATGACGGGACAGGCAAGTTCGAGGAAGTGGGCTTGATAGCCGGGCTTGCTTACGACGTACAGGGCGACGATCAGGGGAGTATGGGCATCGATTGTGGAGATTACGACAACGACGGCCTACTCGACTTCTACCAAACAAGCTACGCCGAGGAGCTAAGGATCGTGCATGAAATAACTTCCCGATTTGTATATGGTCTGGCGTAATAA
>CAZRBG010000097.1:13832-16307 GCA_964598225.1 uncultured Pirellulales bacterium | reverse complement strand
GGCAAAACGGTCGTCAATATGCGAACGCCGACAACAGCACCGAGAACAGCCATTGCCTGTCCGAGAACAATCCAAAAGCCTTCTTTAGAAAGTCGCCGGACTCGGCTTGATGCGAGTGTCTTGAGCCATTCGGCTTTCAGAACTGTTCTTATAACTTGATCCATGAAAGCAAAAGCCGTGCGCTTATCTTCTTACGTTCCTATCTTCTTTTCTAAACCACGGAGCAGTCGTTTCTGTGTGACAGTTTGACGGTATGACTGTGTGACGGTTATACTGTCACACCGTCACACTGTCACACCGTACTACCGTACTACCGTACCACTGTACTACCGTATTACCGTTAGTCCCGTCTACAGTACTACAGAAACCGTGTTGCTGGGTACGCTTTCGCCGGTTTTGTTGCTGGCGATGACGCGGTATTCCCAGTCTTTGCCGCGGTCCTGATTGTTCAGCGTGGCTTCGGATTCGATTGCCATGCTGATAAGCATCCAGTCGCCCGCCGGTCGTTCGCGGCGTTCGATCTTGTAGGCCGATACCGCTCCGCCGTCTGAGGGCTTCTTCCAGTCGAGGAAGACCCATCCTTCGCCCTGGCTCGGCGCTTCGAGCGAGCGGGGCTGGCCGGGCACTTCGAGTGCGGTCGCCGCCGCTCTGCCGCCCCAGCCGATGGCGGTCAGCTTGGCGTCGTCGTAGTTGACGGCGTCCTCGGCGTAGCGCAGGTCGGCCTTCATGGCGGTGACCAGCTCTTCGAGACCGGCGGCTTTGGTCTCGGTGGCCTGCTCTGCGGCGGCCATCGCGGCGACCTGATCGTCGGTCAGTGTGATGAGCGAATCGAGCAGGGCCTGCAAATCCAGCGGCGCAACCGGCGGGGCCGGGAAGTCCGCCGGATTGGCCGTCAGGCCGGTAGCCATGCTCTGGGCTAACGCCTTGACTTGTGCTTCTGTTCGTGGAAATCTCGCCATAGTAATCTCCTTAAATAGGCGTAAAAACGGTCTAAACTCCCGACAGTCGGGGGTTCATGTACCTCGTATCCCTCCACAGTTCCACGGATATCCTCTTTGTATTTACTATTGATTTTGTTAACCACGGAGTACACGGAGAGCACGGAGATTTTTTTATATATTTTTTTCTCTGTGTTCTTGGTGTTCTCGGTGGTTCTTATTTCTTTTAACCACGGAGAGCACGGAGTACACGGAGATTTTTTATATATTTTTCTCTCTGTGTTCTCAGTGATCTCTGTGGTTCTATTCTTTCTTTTAACCACGGAGAGCACGGAGTTCACGGAGATTTTTTTATATATCTTTCTCTCTGTGTTCTTGGTGTTCTCGGTGGTTCTTATTTCTTTTTACCACGGAGTACACGGAGTTCACGGAGATATTTTTATATATTTTTCTCTCAGTGTTCTTGGTGATCTCAGTGGTTCAAATAGAGACTCTTTTAATGCCGTCCTTCAGGAGTTTACAGTTGAAGTTGATCAGTAAGCCGCGCTTGAACTGGAGTAATCGCTGGTAAGTCATCATTTGTGCCAGATGGATAGGTTCAAATTTCGAACATGCCTTGAGCTCCAGAATGAGCGACTCTTCGACGATAATGTCGGCCCTGAAGCCGAGTTGCAATTCATGGCCTTTGTAGGATGCGGGTACATCCACCTGATGGCGGGCGGCGATTCCCTGATTCGTCAATTCGATCATCATGGCCTGTTCATACACGGATTCGAGCAGACCCGGCCCGAGCTCGCGATGAACTTCAATCGCCGAGCCAATGACTTTTTCGATCAAATCGTCGTCACATACAATCATTTTCAAACACGGAGTTTATTACATATCATTTCATTTTCTCAGTGCTCTCCGTGTGCTCAGTGGTTTATATTCTTTTTAATCACGGAGGGCACAGCCTGCCCTGAGCCTGTCGAACGGGGAGGACACGGAGTTAATTCTATAGTTTCGGTTCTCAGTGTACTTGGTGATCTCAGTGGTTCTTATTCTTTTTAACCACGGAGAGCACGGAGAATGTTTTATATTTTTTTTCTTAGTGTTCTTGGTGTTCTCAGTGGTTGATAAAATATATAACTTCTTATAATATCAGCACTTACAACGCAAAGACATCTCTTTTTCGCGACCGAAAAGCCGTTTGCAACGTGTGTTTGTACGCTTTCAATGGGGCAATGTAAACTTCATTTGAGGCGGATTAAGCTTCCATCGAGGCGATGTAAGCTTACATTGCGTCGATGTAAACCTGCAACGCCAAGATGTAAATTCGCAATATGTCGATGTAAAGATGCAATGAGCCGATGTAAACGTGCAGCGGCACAAATTAAGTTTACATAATGACAAATGATGCTTACAAGAACACGATGTGAACGTGCAATCAGACGATGCAATTCCTATTTACTATCCATTCGGCAGAGTTTACCCTGAGCGAAGCCGAATGGGCTCACGACAAGTTTACTATCGAATATCAAATCCGCGTGCACTCGTA
>CAZRBG010000097.1:0-13732 GCA_964598225.1 uncultured Pirellulales bacterium | reverse complement strand
CGAAATCAGGCAGTCGTGGTCCAGATTGATGTCATACACCAATTCGTCGATGGAGCTTTCGATTTCAGGCGTGTAGTCGTTGAGTATTATCATGACATCGATATCCGAATCGGGCGAATCATCTCCTCTGGCCTTAGAGCCGTAGACCAACACGGAGGCAACGCCATACTGCTGCCGCAAAGCTTCTTTTAAATCGCCCAGTGCCGCTTTCTCTTTCGGCGTCATGCCCAAGCCCTTTTGCCGTTTGGAATCTCTATTTTGTCTGCCGCCATGTAAATATTGTAGCGATTGCCGCCGTGTAAATCTGTGTTAATCTGTGTCTAAGAAAACCCAATTACTGTTGACTCATTGCTTCTATTTCCTCGTCTCGCAGGGCCCGGTCGTAGACTCTCAGGTCGGCCATCTCGAAAGGCCAGTCTGACAGGTAGCTGTCATAAGTCTGGCCGATGGCTCGCGGGTCCCAGGAGCCGCCGAACAGATTCCTGGCGTAATCGGGGTCGGTCCTGGTATCGTGGGCGGCGCCGTCTACCCACAGGGCCAGAGTTTCGCCTCGGCGGCGACAGATTACGTACCGCCACTGATCGTCGAGCACTCCGGTGGCCGAAAGGAGGTCTACATCCCCGTCGCCCCAACCCACCCGCCAGTAGAAGCGGTCGTCGGCCGCCGAAACCCTCGTCAGAGGCTCATCCGCCGGGCCGGACCGGCGGAAGAAGTACTTGTTTGTCGAGCCGGGGTTGGCGGACCTGTACTGGAACGTCATGGTAAAATCGTGACCGGCTGTGAAGTATTCGCCCAGAAGGGTCGGACCGAATTCTATCAGGTCGTCGACGCCGTCAAAGCCCAGAGCCGTCTGGCCGTTCGGGCCGGGTACGCTGTGGGCGGCTGTGCTCGGGTTGCCGGTGGGATCGATGAATACCTGATCCAGACCTCCAACCGAGACGTCGTGGACGGTCGCGTCTGCGGCGTTGTCGTTCATCGGCAGGTGGAAGACCGGCGGGCTGAGGTCCGCCGACAGTTCGATACCGTGCAGGAATATCCCGTCCATGGGAGCGGGATTATTGTCGTACTGGCAGAAGCGAATCCTAAACTGGGCGTTATAGGAGAGGCCCCATTGCGCGATCGCCGCATCAAGATCGACATTGAAATTGAGGAAGCGGTCGCTGCGCAATTGGCGGAGGGCCTTGACCTCGTACCAGTTCGTTCCGTCGGCGCTGGCCGCGACTCCATCGAATGCAGCGTCTTCACCGAAGGGCGATGGCGGCGGCGCGTGCGGCTCGTCGCCGAATTCCTTCGCCGCAAATGCAACCCGGACATTCTCGCAGTCCGTAAGATCGTAAACGAGCGTGACGGCGTTGCGGGCATACGCGGGATCTTCGACCGGATCGGACATCTTAACCGATATGCCGTCCGGCAGGTTGGACAGGTCAACGCCCGGACCGTCTGATGTGACTTCAATCGGATTTAGTTTCATGGTGCAGTCAAAAACGCCTTTTATATCAAATGAGGCGTATCAGAAGACGGCTCAGACAGGATCTCTTCCTGTAGTAAAAGATTCACGAATGTTTCAATGGATCTCCCTTTAGCCATGGCTCTTTCTCTAAGGCGATCTATAATATCGCTCGCCACGGGAACCAAGTAGGAATGCTTCTCAATATCTATGTCAAAATGAACATTTTCCATCATTTCTTCATAATCGGTCGAATCATGACTATCCCAGAAGGCTGCTGCCTCAGAAACAGAATTGAATGTTTCAGGTAATTGAACCCGTTTATCGGTTTTGTTTCTTTTTTGCATAGTAATATCAGTGAACCAAACAAAGCCTTTAATATTCACAGAAATCCTTTACGATATCTCAATGCTCAGTTCCAAGTATCTGCTTAGAGAGTTTCCACGGTCACACTGTATTGCCGTACTAACGTCTGACTGTCTACAGCACTGCAGCAACTGTGTTGCCAGGTACGCTTTCGCCGGTTTTGTTGGTGGCGATGACGCGGTATTCCCAGTCTTTGCCGGGCCTTTACTTGGCGGGATGTAAAGCCTGGGGCTGCTGCTGTTGTTCTTCTTTGGTTTTTCCGTTAAGGTTTGCGATGCTGTATTCTTCTATCAGTCTGCTGAACAAGGTCATGCGGCGGCCGGCGGATTCCAGGGAGCCGTTGGGATAGGTCTGGATCGTCAGGTGCAAAGGGCCGGTCTTGCGGCGGTCGCGGACGGGCAGGGTTGTTTTGACAACGTTCTTGTCTTCGACGTGCTGGCCGTTGTTGTCCCAAGAGAGCTTTCGCTCGGTGCCGTCGCGGTTGGTTATCGTCAGCCGGCCACTGGTGAACTCCAGCTTTTCGGCGGCGATACAGACCGCCTGCCACCACTTGTCGAAATCCTCGGCCCTGCGGAAGTGAAGTTCGGCCTGCTCGAAACCCTCGGTTTCCCTCTTCTTAGTGCTAAGCAGGGTTCGCTGCCGTTTGACGCCGTGGATTATCTCCTGAAAATGAACCGAGCCGGCCACTCTGAAGGTCAGGACGAGCAGGAACAGAATGCAGACGAAAATAACTATCGCCTGTGTATTCTCGCTCAGGAGCATGAACATACCGAGTCCGGCGGCGAGCAGAGTTACGGCATACGCGGTAATCACCACGTGGCGCTGCCTCAGGCCGAGGGCCAGGAGCCTGTGGTGAAAGTGTCGGCGGTCGGGAGAGAACATGGACCGGCGTTCGAGCAAGCGTCTCAGCATGGAAAACAGCGTATCGAAGATGGGTATACCCAGAGCCAGCACCGGCAGGGCCAGGCCGACGATGGTCTCGGTCTTGGCAGCACACAAAACGCTCGAGGATGCTATGGTAAAGCCCAGGAACATGCTGCCCGAGTCGCCCATGAATACCTTGGCAGGCTCGAAATTAAAGAGCAGAAATCCCGTCAGACTGCCCAGAAGGGCGAGCATCAGGACAGTCATGATGGTATCGCCGCTGTAGATTCCCAGTATCGCTATTACGCCGCAGGCCACCGCCGATATTCCCGCGGCAAGGCCATCCAAACCGTCGATCAGGTTTATGGCGTTGGTGATTCCAATGATCCAAATAATGGTCACCGGCCAGGAAAGCCAGCCGAGGTTAATTGTCAGCGAATCGGTAAGGACGACCTGATTCACCCGAACTCCTGCATAACAGACTGCACACGCCGCAAGCAACTGCGAGATGAAGCGGGTCCTCACTCGCAGTCCTCTGACATCCTCGATCAGACCCACCAAAAACATAAATCCGGCGGCCATCAGCATTGTGACCAATCCGGCGCTTTCGGACCGGAAACTGTCTCCGACCACGTTCGGCAGGAACAAAACCGGCACGATAAGCCCCATCATAGACAGAATAATAGCCACGCCGCCGATGCGCGGCACTGGTCTGGCGTGGATCTTTCGGGCATCGGGATCATCGACGATGTCGAATCGTCTGGCGACACGGATTATTATCGGCGTGATTATGACCGCCAATACGGTAGCGCCGAAGTATACGGAGAGATATGTTTTCATTGGTCTGACGGATTTGCCGGTTTGTCCTGGCAGACTCCGTCCCTGTCGGCTGCGCCGACTGGAATTTTTAGTCAACGCCGCTGACTGCTGTCTTTCCCTTTTCAGGCTGAGTTGGCCAGGTTTACTAATCTCAGGACGACTCAGCTTTTTGCCATATACAGTCGGGTGGAACGGTCAACCACGGTACGCACCGAACCGTCTGCACCCTTTTTTGAGATTTCTCTTTGGAGCCTTGCCATTGCGCAGATTGCTACATGCAGCAACAACATGTTTTATTCGACTTCTGCAATTCAGACTTTGCACTTGCGGCACCCGGTGTTCTCCAGCGTAACTGTACTATATATCGTTATTATCGGGCCTCAACGCGCCCCTATAATCGCTCGTTTTTGCGTTCCGAAATCCTGGTTTTGCGTCAGGAAATTGCTGGGCGGACGCTGCTAATCCATGCCAGAAGACCAATAGGAAAATGGCATGATATCGCGATATCCAGCAATCATTTTCCGACGCCGGCCCCATCGTCTCGATCCTCTCATTCAAACAACTCCCGTAACATTTTTCTGCTGGGCGCAAACTCATTTGTAGCCGTTATTTGCCGTCCGTGGCCTCGCTATGGCTCCTCCTGAATGCCTCCACCGGTGTTGCCGATAGGAAAACGCCTAATACCACTGATCGGCGGCAAGTTGAGCCAATACTAATTTAGTCCGCCCTTAAGACTTAATCGGCTCACACCACGCAGCAACATGAAGAAACTACCGAAATGCGTCCGAAAAAAATGCCATTAGCAACTATATGCATGGCGGCGAGCACCCATGGATCTGTACTACAGCAAACACTGAACGAAGCCGCCGGCCTGCAGACCATTGGTCAGTCTACGGCACAGGCTTTTACATTTGATAGTAATTGATTCGATTCGCGCGATACGTGAACTCTTGCAGCCCACTACCACCCCACATCCTCAGGCGTGAAATCCAACATGTGCACGCTGATATCGGCGACACGTGACGTGAAAAAGATAATGATCGGTTGAAAGCAAGTCAACAAAAATATGGGATAACAGCACTGATTAAATTTCAGTTAATAGTCGGCGGGGTTTCTGTTGATCAGGTATTTTGCGGCTACGGCGTTGATGTTGGGGACGGTTGATCCGTCCGGGGCTTGTGAGCGGAGGATGTCCAGGTCCGACCTCCAGACGACGTCGCCGGGGGCGAGCAGGCAGACGCCGCCCGGTTCGTATGTGCTGCTGAGCCGGCCGTCTTTGAGATAGTAGTGTTCTTCGCATACCTCCGCGGCATAGGCACGCATCAGGGGCGGGATATCGCACGGCATGAACCAGAGCTTTATCTCCCGCTCGGCGTCCTCATGCGTAGCCGAAGCATGTATAAGATTATCAAGACGCTCGCTGATCACGCGCCCCTGCTCGTCCTTGATGGGAACTACCGTGCCCAGAGCGCGGATGCACCCCGGCTGCTCCTCTCTCGCGACGTGAGGATTGGTCGGGCCGGCGACGGCGCGTATTTTCTTCAGGACGTTCGGGCCGCGATAGACGATAGCGATAACTCTGCGTTTCCAGGCGTCGTCCGGGTAATGGGCGCGGCCCATTATGTAATCGATAAGCGGATTATAGAAGGGTTTGCCTCTATGCTCGGCGTAGTGCTCTTCGGCGAGCATCCTGTTGACCTGGACTATCTTCGCTCCGGCAAATCGCGATCCGGTATGGTATTCCGACAGTTGGGACAGCAGAAAGCCCGTTACGGAGTTTTTCAAAGCGTCCGGCTTTATCAGCACCAGCGATTGTTCGACTTCTTGTTGCTGCATGTGGCGAATCCTTTCTCAATGCACAAGCTCTAATCGGGTATTCGAAGCGATCTAAAATACACTCGATGCAATATACGCATAATCCTTCTATATGGCAAGTTGCTATCCGGCGGCAATTTTCGGCGGAAAATTTTTTTGTTTTTTTCTTATTTCAGTTTGTAAGCTTATGAACTTTTTTCGGCAAAAGGCGTAATTTGCTTGAGTTGCAGGCATTGCGGGTTATGGATCGTGAAAAAGCCGCATTATCTGCTTGAAAATGGGATTTTGTGTAAAAAGGCCCGCGGAATCCTGCTCCTCGGGCGACTCTTGAGTAAGGAGTTTGTTATGTGGGACCATGATCCTGAAATTTTCGACGACATGGACGAGCACGATTTCGAGCACGAACCCGAAGAGGATATGACGGATTTCGATCTGGATTCCGAGATGGAAGTCCTTTCCGACGGCGACGCGTTCGACGAATACAACTCGTACTTCGACGACGAATACTAATTACCAGACAACCGCTCAGGCATGTAAATGCGATGAAAAGTGCCCTACGGGGAGGGGACGATTTGTATTTTGCATTTGGGGATGGCGGCTAAGAATTGCTTGCCGTAGGATTTTGTTATTATTCGGCTGTCCATTACGACGACTATGCCGGTGTCGGTTTTGCTTCGGATGAGGCGGCCGAAGCCCTGTTTGAATTTGATTATCGCAGAGGGCAACTGGTAGTCGCGGAAAGGGTTGCCGCCGCGTTGTTTTATCTGCTCCAAGCGGCCGGCGAGTAACGGCTGATCGGGAACGGCAAAGGGAAGCTTGACTATTGTTACGTTGGAAAGCGCTTCGCCCGGCACGTCGACACCCTGCCAGAAGCTGTCGGTGCCGAAAAGGACGCTCTTGCCCCCTTCTCTGAACCGATCCAGGAGCACCGACCTGTCGATTCCCGAGCCCTGCTGGAGCAGTTCTATGCCGTTTTCGGTCAGCCACTCGGAAAGCTCGGCTGCCATCTGATCGAGCATCTTATAGCTGGTAAAGAGAACGAACGCCCGGCCTTCGGTTTTTTGCAGGTATTTTTTCAAAACCTTGCCGCCCGCTTCGATGAACGCGAGGCTGTTCGGATTCGGCAGCGTTTTCTCGATATACACCGTGACCTGTTTTTCGTACTCGAATGGCGAGCCCAGCTTGAGGCCTTCGTAGTCATTCAGACCGATGCGCCCGGCGAAAAACGCGAATCCGGCCTTTTCGCTCTCACCGTCAGTGCTCAAGGTCGCGCTAGTCAAAACGACGGATTCGTACTTGTCGAACAGGCACCGCCTCACGTCCGGGCCGACGTCGACAGCGGCGCTTCTCAGCCGCGTTGTCGGCCTGCCGCCGCTTGTTATCTCGACCCAGTAGACGTTATCGTCCTGCTGCTGTTGCAGGAAATTCTCGAAGTCCTGCACCAGTCCTTCGCAGCGGTCTACGAAGCGGCCAATCTCGAACTTTTCATCGTCGTTGTCGGTCTGCTTCACAAGCTTTGCCAGTTCCGACCTGAGATTCTTCACGTAGCCCGATATCGTATCGTCGATAAAGTTCTTGTAGCACCGCCCGTTGGTTTCTTCTTTGGAATTCTCGTACCACTGGCGAACCTGCTTGAAAAAACGCCCGGATTCCCTGCCCAGCCGGTCGGCCGAATCGATGGCCTGGTCGGCCTTCATGAATGACAAAAGCCCTTTGTGCGTCCGCGGATTGTAGAGGCCGTCCAGCAGGTATCTGATTCGGTGATTGGTAACGTTTATGCCGAAATGGTCCTCGGCCACGCGCTCGACGTTGTGTGCCTCGTCGATTATCACGTACTGGTAATCCGGCAGCAGTCTTGCCCCCTGATCCTTGAGCACGAGGTCGCTGAACAGCATCGCATGGTTGGCCACGATAATGTCGGCGGATTCCAGCTTTCTCCGGGCGCGCCAGTAAAAGCAATCCTGGAAGAACGGGCACTTGCGGCCCCGGCAGTTGCCGTGCTCGCTTCTGACCTTGTCCCAGACCCTGCCGCTGGGCAGAAACGGCAGATCGCTGAGCGAGCCGTCTTTGGTTTCCTCGGCCCACTCCCTTATCAGATCAAGCTGCGAGCCGTCCCGGTCGAAGAGCATCTGCTGTTTTTCGACGGCAAATTTCAGTCTGCGCTTGCAGAGATAGTTTCCCCGCCCCTTGGCCAGCACGGCGTTGAACTGTTGCGGCATGCAGCGCTGTAAGAACGGGATGTCCTTATTAATCAACTGCTCCTGAAGCGTAATGGTGAACGTGCTGACGATGACCTTGCGGCCGCCGCAACTGACAATGTCTATAGCCGGGATCAGATATGCAAAGCTTTTACCGACACCGGTTCCGGCCTCGACCGCCAGACGCCGGCCGTCCAGAAGCGACTTCTGAACCTCGCAGGCCATCTCCACCTGCTCGGTCCGGGCCTCAAAACCCACCAGAGACCGCGAAACGGCACCGCCGGGCGCCAGAATCTCCTTAAGATCAGAAAATGTGTTAACGCGTATCATATCAAGTCTTTAGATACTACGGCAATAAGCCGAAAATACCAAACCAATTCTTCGATGTGGCCGCCCCCCGCCTGCGTGTGCCATAGGCAGGAATGACAAACCGTGCAATATTCTGTAAGAGATAAGCTTATGCATTGCCAGAAATTTAGTCGCACTCTCCCGTTTCCGACTGACTTGGCGTAGTGAGAGCCCCGCGCTGTTGCATCTGAGCACGGATTTCATTAGGATGGTGGCTTAAATCTTATGCCTATAAGAGGCAGTAGCTTCAATTGGGTTCTGTATTTTCAAAAGGATGTGCTTCGGTCGAGCGATTTAGGTCGCAAGCACACAAAATCAATCATGCATAGAAAAAATCTCACGCTGATCGTAATCGTGCTTTGTTCGTTGTTTCTCGTCCCTCCGTGTGTGGCGCAATCGGATCTTGAAAAAGTACGTCAGAGGATTATTGGCACACTGATGAAACCCCGGGTTGAGACTTCTCGAATAGAGCGCCTCACCGATAGCATCCGGGACGATGGCCGTTGGCCCGGCCTTAACTACAAGGATGTTTCGCGCACCGGTTTCGAGCACGGCAGGCATCTGAGTAATCTCGTTGTATTGAGCCGGGCCTACAGAAAGGCCGGATCGCCGCTCAGGGGCGACGAAGAACTCAAAAAGATGATAGATTCGGCCCTGAACCATTGGCTGGATCGCGATTATATCTGCGAAAACTGGTGGTGGAACCAGATCGGCACACCCCGCTCGCTCGTCCGCGTGCTGCTGATAATGGATGAGGAGCTAACCGCCGAGCAAAAGTCAAAAGCCGCGCCTATTGTAGGACGCGCCCACCTTAACGCTTCCGGCGCTCGTCCCAGCGGCGACCGGATCAAGATTGCCGGTATTTTAGCCAAACATCTGCTGTTCGAACGCGACGGGGCTGAATTCGACCGTGTAATCGAAGTCATCGAAGGAGAAGTCAAATTCGCCACCGGCAGAGGGATGCAGCACGATTACAGCTTCCATCACAGGCGTGACGGCGTCAACAATACGCTTTCATACGGATTGGGCTATGCTGCGACCTTTGCCGAATGGGCCGCCTATGTCGCCGGTACGAAATATGCTTTTTCGCAGGAGAAGCAACAGCATCTGATCGATTACTATCTCGACGGCGTCTGTAAGATGATGGTTCACGGAAAGTACCCCGATCCCGGCGCCAAGAACCGCAGCATCTCGCGACAGGGCACTCTAAGACCGAGAGGAACAGGCGTCATAGACAATCTCCTAAAGACCTCACGCTATCGCAATCGAGAGCTGGCGCAAATCGCCCGTATACGGAGAGGGCAGGCAAAATCGAACCTGACGCACAGCAAGTTTTTCCGGCATTGTGAATATTACAGCCACCAGCGTCCGGAGTATTTTACTTCGGTACGAATGTTCTCCTCGCGCAACCATAATATGGAGCAACCCTATAACAGCGAAGGGCTGATGAACCATCACTTGGGCGACGGGTCCAATTTTATTTCCCGCACGGGTGATGAGTATTACAACATCGCGCCGGTGCTGGATTGGCAAAAAATACCGGGAACCACCGTGGTGCAGAAACCGGCCTTACCCCCCGCCAGAGAAATTCAAAAGCGAGGATTAACCGACTTTGTAGGAGCCGTAACCGATGGCCGATACGGCGCTGCAGCATTTGATTTTAAGAGCCCCCACGATCCGCTCGAAGCCAGAAAAGGCTATTTCTTTTTTGATGGTGAATATGTTTGTTTGGGCGCAGGTATAACTTCTTCATCCGAACATCCGGTGGCAACGACGCTAAATCAATGCTTGCTGCGAGGCGGTGTAGTTGTGAATCACGGCGGTCGAAGATCCGTCCTGGAACATGGCAGGCGTGAACTCAATGATGTTCGGCACGTTTATCATGATGGCGTTGGTTACTGTTTTCCGGATCCGGTAACCCTGAACGTATCCAACCAACGAGCATCCGGAAGCTGGTACAAGATCAACCGCCAGTCAGATTCACCCAGAGATACGATTACCAGCAACATCTTCAAGCTCTGGCTCGACCACGGGCGGCAACCGCAAGACGCCGCCTACCAGTACATGGTCATACCTTCAACAACAGAGCAGGAAATGCCGGCGTACCTCGGTCAGTGCGAAATTGACATATTAGCCAATTCCCCCGGCATCCAGGCCGTCAGACACGCCGGACTGAATATCTATCAGGTCATATTTTACGACGCCGGCAGTATACAGCTTTCGGACAAATTGGAGTTGACCACAGCCAGCCCTGGAATGGTCATGATTAAGACGGAAGGAGGTCGGATCAAAGGGATAACGGCCTCCGATCCCACACGGAAACTGGACAAACTCCATCTGTCGATCACATCGCGAATCCGTAAGGCAGGCAAGGTTTACAGCGCCGTGTGGAACCGTGAATCGGGCGCCGCCGATGTAACCATTAACCTGCCGCAGGGTGTCCATGCAGGAAAAAGTGTAACAATAGATTTTTGATAAGCCATCCAGGGATTCCGCCTTGCTATACGAGGTCGCATTCGCAAGAGAGCGAACTGAATCATCAAAGCTTGGCAGCAAATTATCCACGGATTGGGTATCCTCTGTCGAGCCGGACCGCAGATTTTATTTTTCCGATTGATCTCAGGGAATGAATCTATAGCTCCGACCTCCGGCGATATCAATTGTTTTTTTGTCGCCCCCGTATCTGATTTGATAGGTACCGCCTCTTAGGGACTTTATGACGGCGCGTGTGAGTTTTCCGTCATTCCAGTGGATATCTACCTCGCAGTTGCCCCGGGCGCGCAGCCCGGTAACTTTGCCGTCGGGCCAGGCTTTCGGCAGTGCAGGCAGAAGATGTAATATGGCAAGGCCATCCCCCAGGGACTGCCCATCGTGGCTCTGGAGCAGCATTTCGCCAACGCCGGCGGCGCCGCTGAAATTGCCGTCGATCTGAAAGACCCTGCCCGGCCAGCAGGCGTTCATCAAATTGTCGAATGCATTGCGTGCGATCAAACGGTTGAGATACCAGTGAGCCTGCTCCGCATCTCCGAGCCGAGCGAAGAAACATGTTTTCCAGGCATTGCTCCACCCGACGTCTCCGCCGAAACCTCGCTTCTCAAGGGTCTTCCGGGCCGCCTCAAGCAGGCGAGGATTCTCTTCACCGATCAGAGAGAACGGATGAAGACCGATCAAATGCGACACGTGGCGGTGCTTCGGGTCTCTCTCTTCGTAGTCTTCGATCCATTCCTGTATAGTTCCATCGGCGCCGACTCTTAGCGGCGGAAGCTTCCGAAGACTGCTCTCTAGTTCGGCCCGCAGCCGTTCATCGGCGCCGAGTATCTCCGAGCCCTCCACTACGGCCTCGAAAACCACGCGCACAATCGACGTGTGGTAGGTGGAACCTCTTGTGATTCGGACCGGTTTGTTGAGTTCGGGATGGATATAGGAGTTCTCTGGCGAGGTCGACGGAACAACTACGAGATATCCATCCTTATCTTTCACGAGATAGTCCAGAATGAACTCAGCGGCTCCCCTGAGCACCGGATACGCCCGCTGCTGTAAAAAGTCCCTGTCCCGCGTGAACTCATAATGCCGCCACATTGTCATGGCCATCCACGCCCCGGCCAGCGGATCCAGCACTCCGTTCTGGAACTGTGAGCCTTTTGTCGAGCCGCTCGGCGTTGTTCTGCCGAACGGATTCGTGGACGTGAAGGAGACCCACCCATCGGCGTCGTAGAGTCTGCGAGCCGAGACTTCACCTTTCTCAGTGAGTCTCGTGAACCAGTCTGCAAATGGATCGATAGTTTCCGAAAGATTAGTCGGATCGGCGGACCAGTAGTTCATCTGCAAGTTGATGTTCAAGTGATAATCAGCCTCCCACGGGGCCCACATCTTCTCGTTCCAGATGCCCTGCAAGTTGGCCGGCAGCCGTCCGGGACGCCGTGAACTCGACATCAGCAGATATCTCCCGTATTGAAAATAAAGGGCCGCCAGCGCCGGATCTGGCTCGCCGTCTCTAATCCTTTTGAGCCGATCATCAGTTGCAATTGCATCTTTATTTGCGCCGCCGAGGTCGAGAGAAACCCTCTCGAACATGGCGCTATGCTCTGTGATGTGGTCCCGCCTGAGGTCGTTCCATGATTTATCCTTAGCGTCGTTCAGTATGCCCTCCGCCTTTTCGCCGGGATCGATAAAGCGGTCGAAGTTCATCCTTTCAAGGCTGTAGTCCGTCGCCGCGGTTAAGAGCAGAATCGCTTCGTTTGCATTTTCTACTACCAGAGCCTCGCCTTCGGCACGGACGGTTCCGCCCTCGGCGCGGACCAGCAGACGTGCGGCAAACTTCATATGTTCACCCCCGGGGCCCGAGCCACCGGGATTATCCTCATAGCCTTCGGGAGCGGCAATGTCAACTATCTGCCCGTGCATGTACAGACGATTTGAGTGTGCCGCAGTTACTTTCATATCCTTTTTGCGGGTCAACTGAATTCTTGCTCTGATCATGCCGGGCTCGGATGCACTGAGCCGCACGGCCAATACATCATCCACAGCGGATATCAAAACTTCGCGTTTCATCCGGACATCGCCGAGGCGATACTCTGTCGTGGCGACTCCTGTGTTCAGATCGAGTTGACGGCGATAATCCTCGACCTTAGGCCCATGATCCATCTCAATCCACATATCCGCCAGCGGCTCGTATGAACGAAAAGAAGTGGGAGATTTGGTCAGCTTCGCCAGACCAAGCTCTCGGGCCTGCGATATCTTTCCTGCTAAAACAAGCTGCTGTAATCTTCGGATGTTTTCCGGGAAGTTGTCGGGATAGGCATCGGTCGGTTCGCCCGCCCAGAGGCTTTCCTCGTTGAGCTGCAGGCGTTCCTTTGGTACTTTGCCGAAGACCATCGCCCCCAGCCGGCCGTTGCCCAGGGGCATCGCCTCAGTCCACTTTGACGCCGGCTCATCGTACCACAGCCGCATCGTGTCCTGAGCCGAGACTCTATCGGCCATGAGCATCAAAACTAAGGTTGCTAAGTGTATCCAGATTGTTGTCCTAAAGTGTTTCATGCCTTTCCTTTGTTGCAAATGGGTGTAATATTAAAATCCAAACGATCATTATTTCAGCTTGATTCTGCCGGCTTCAATTTTTGTTGCTGCCGTCCAGAGTCATCAATGCCTGCAAAAGGAAGCCGACCCCGTCGACAGCCTCATAGTAAGGCTTGGCGGGATGACCTTTGAACAGGCCGTTTACATAGAGTTTGTCAATTGCTGTGTCGGCTGTCTCTCTTGCGCGTCCGAGGTACGTGGGTTTCCCGGTCAATTCGTAGAGTTGCAGGTATAGCTGAATCGCGCGGCCGTACTTGCCTGCATAGGTCCCTTTCTTTCCCGGGCCGTTTGTGTACGGGCTGTACCATGTTTTCTCCGTCTCTACCGTTCCCGGCGGGATCCGGTCGAGCCATTTTGCGAACCGTTCGGCAGCCGTCAACAGCTCCGGCTGTTTTGTCAGATTGTATGCTCGGGCAAAGGCCTCCGCCGTGTAAAGCGGGAACTGATAGCCCGCCGCGTACGGTTCCCAGAGGTCAAGGTATCCTCGCGGCTCGTACTGAGCATAGTCGCCTACTGTTCGCGGGCCCGAAATCACCGTGCCGTCCAGCTTCAGTGCTCCGAAGTATCTGCCCTTATCTTCGTCATACGCACACTTGTCGTAGGCAATCAGGTAGTCCGCCGCACGGTCGCGGAACCGGTCTTCTCCCGACCACTGCCACGAGTTCATAAGCCCCCGACAATAGCAGCCGGTAATGCTCGTTACAAATGACCCGCCATCAAACCGTTCGACGCCTGCATTTGGTCGATCGGGGAACAGGTCAGTATTACGGTTGCGCCTGTTGTGGTAATAAGACTCCAA
>CAZRBG010000096.1:0-16385 GCA_964598225.1 uncultured Pirellulales bacterium | reverse complement strand
CCGCGAGTCCGGGTCTGTGAGGGGTGAGGAGAGCAATCTCCTCACCTACTCGACCAAAACCGATTTTCGCAAGGATTTCGACGGGCGACCAGTGGCTTAAATTCAATTACGAACCCGAGCCAAGGCCGACCGTCGACAGAGTTGCAGGCGTTAGTCTTATTGTTTTATGATTTTCTTCTCGGCTCTGGTGTCGCGGGGCCTGGGGCCGCCAAATTTTGTTTCTTCGTAGGCGTCGCTCTCGCTCTCGGACAGTTTAAGTTCGGTCTTAATGTACGGCGTGATGAAGATCACCAGTTCGTTGACAACGGTTGCTTCGCCCTCGAATTTGAAGAGATTTCCGAGCAGCGGCACGTCGCTGAGCAAGGGCACCTTGTTGGTCTGCTGGGTTGTGTCCTTCTTTCGCAGGCCGCCGAGGACCACCGTCTGGGTGTCGTTGACCACGGCGGTCGTGTCGAATTTTCGAGTATCCACGACAGGAACATTACTCGACGAAACTGTCACTCTTTCCACAAGAACGCTGAATTCAGGCTGGATATGCATTCTCAACGCATTATTGGTCGTGATATGCGGCATAACCGTGAGCTTGACGCCCACATTTTTGAATTTGACCGTCTCGGTAATGCCGGCGCTGCTTATGGTTCTCTCGATGTAAGGATGTTCGGTAACAATATCGAAGACGGCTTCCTTGTTGTCGACGACCAGGATTCTGGGGTTCGCCAGGAGCTTGGCGTTGATGTCCTCCTGCTCGGCTCTCAATAGTGCGTCGATTTCAACGTGTCTGTTGAGGATGCCGAAGCGAAGGAAACCATCCGTGGTGTCCGCTGTCTTGTCCGAAGCGCCGGTAAAACCCGCCGTCAGAGAAGGGTCGGTTCTGCTGTTTACGTAAGTGTCGTTGCCTCCCTGAGATACGACTATATCGTCACCTGAAGCGGGGCTGGAAATACTGCTGCCGTTAGTCCGCCTGCCGGCGCTCCACTCTATGCCGAGATCGAAATTATCCTTGCTCGTAATGTCGTAGATTCTGACCTCGACGAGAACCTGACGTGTGACGGCGTCGATCTTATTCAAGAGATTGCCTATATCGCGAATCTTGCTCTCGGTGTCGGTAACGATAACGAAGCTGGTGCCTTCGACGTAAGAAACCGAGCCGTCGCGGGACTTGAATTTCTCCAGGGCCTCGGCGACTTTAGCAACGTCTTCGTGAACGATCTGGAAAGTCTCTGTCACGAGTCTTTCCTCTATCTCCGGAATCTGGTCGCTGGGAATGATCCGAATGACGTTTTCTCCGGGCACGTAAGCGGCGCCATGCACGTCGAGTATGCTCTGCAAAGCTTCTCCTAACGGAACGTCGGTAAGCGATACCGTTACCTTACCCGTGACCAACGGGCTCATGATGAGGTCCACGTCGGCCTGGTCGGCCAATTGTCTCATTACGGTGCCGATGGGGACTTCGTTCACGTCGATACTTATGACCTTTTGCATTCTTCGTTCGAGGTCGGTAAGGACTTTTTCTTTACCGGCTGGCTCCGCCATCCGCGGGGCCGCGTCTTTAGCCAGAGTCGTTACAGAGCAGAAAATGACTGTTACACACAGCGACACCAGGCCCGATCGGCTTAATTTAGCGATGAGAGTGTTCATGACATTTAACCTTTCTAACTTCGTCAGTCACCAGATATACCTACAAGTCATGCCCGGGAGGTGCTCCCCTCTCTCACCTGCTTATCGTCGGGACAATATTCATCTTAGTCGCGTACTCTTTGTATCCAGACTTCTCCATTGCTCTCGAATTCGACGCTGTCGCGATTTATCTTCACAATGGTAACGTCATCGATTTTGCTTCCGGCATACACTATACGATCGCCGACAAGCGCCGACGCCTTTTCCTCCGAGTAGACGACGTCTCTAACGTTTATGACACCGTCCCGTATTTTGACGGCCGTTGTGGCGGTTTTTTGTTCCGTATCCGTTGGGTCGGCGGCCCGGTCCGAATTTTCCGTTTCGTTATTTTCTGGCAGTTGCAGCGGATCTCTGGTCATAACCGGCAAGGGTTCCGGTATCTTCCATTCGATTTCGTCACTTGACTTAGCCGCGGCAACAACCTTTTCATCTTTCTTGTTAGATGCGCTTGCTTTGCTCGGAGATTGCTGGAGGACATTTCGAAACGCAAAAACCATCACAATTGCAAGAATCGGAACCAGCATCACCATCACCTTATCTTTGGTGCTGCCGCCTTCTTCCTCCGAGGGGATGAGCTTTTCTTTTATTTGCCGCAGAAATCCCCCTTCGTCGGCGGCCTTTGCGAGTTGATCCGCCAGAGGATGTTTCTTTTGTGCAGTCGAGACCGGCGAAGCCTCCGCTTTGCCGTCGTTTTTCAGTTTGCGATTGAACGAAGGTTCTCGCTTCGGTGCTTTGGGCACAATAACATCGGCTTTGTTATCGGAAACGGTTTCATTTGCCGGCTCGTCCGATTGTGCAAGTCTCTTCATCAGCGAACTCTGCGACATCGGTTTGCTCTTCGGGACCTGCTTTGCAGGATGTTCTTCCTTCGCGGGGATCGTCTTTTCGTTCACAGGAGTCTTTTGGACCTCTGGTTCCGCCGAGTCCGACGGCGAAGAGATACTTGTATCGTTCGGCCCCTCCGTTTGCGTAAGTTTCTTCATCAGAGAACTCTGTGCAAGTTGCGGTCCTTCCGGTTCAGGCGCAGGCGGCACAGACTTGTCCGTTGTTTCAGGACTCACATCATTGGTAGCCTTCTCATTAGGACTGTGGCCCTCGGGTGCCGCTGCTTGAGCGGTCTCAGGTTCCGGTGAGATCGCCTGAGGACTATCATCACGCGGTCGCACTCCTGGGATATGGTCCTTCTCCATAATTTCGTTGGGCGGAGTTACGCCGTTAGAATCTGAATTAGACACAGGGGAAGACTCGCCGGTGTGTTTGGCGCCGGGAACAGTAACGCCTTGGAATACCGATGAGACTTTCCTCTGAAGTCCCACTCTTTGTTTGTCGGGCTTACTCATAGAGGATTCCCCCAATTAGAGCTTCGCTGCGATTCTCTTTCTCATTGGATGCACTGGTCTGCTCGGTAGGACTCCAGCGGTTTATAAGCTCATTTGCCAAGGACCTGTATTCTGCGGCGGCTCCGCTGTCCGGGGCGTAGGTCAGTATTGACTCACTTGCGCTCGGAGCCTCGGCCAGTCTGACGCTTTTGTGTATGACCGTATCGAATACGAGATCGCCGAACAGCTCCCGCATCTGCTCCTGTATATGCCTGCTGATCAGAGTGTTCTTCTCGACAATCGTCAGCAGTACGCCCGTAATGTTGACACTGTGCGGGGTAAAGCGCTGCTCTATAATGTTCGCCGTCTCGAAGAACTGCCTTAGACCTTCGGCTGAATAATAATGGGCCTGAACCGGCACTATCACCCCGGTCGAAGCAAGCAATGCGTTGAGAGTAAGCAGGCCCAGCGACGGCGCGCAGTCGATGACACAGCAGTCGTAGCGCTCCCGCACGCTCGAGAGTTTTTCGTTCAGGATAAATTCCCGCCCGTCTCTTCCGGCCAGATCAAGCTCGGCGCCGGAGAGAAGGACGTTGCTCGGGGCAATATCGAGCAAATTGACTTTCGTTGCTTTCGCCACCGACCCAATAGCGATTTGATCGTTCAGCAGGACATCGTAGACGGTCCTGTCCTGCTGTTCAGGATCGCAATAAAGACCTATCGTGCTGTGGCCCTGCGGATCGAAATCGACGAGCAATGTCCGTTTGCTCCGCTCAGCCAATGCCGCTGAGAGGTTAACGGCAGTAGTGGTTTTGCCGCAGCCACCTTTTTGATTCGCTATTGCTATCGTTCTCATTTTTTTCTCGCCGTAAACTTGCTACGGATTTAACTTTGCGATCTCATTGCCATTCTGTTTTCTCACAAGAGCGCGTGCATCTACGGTCACCTGATAAGCGGACTCGTTTCGATTCGAGCGATCCAACTTGAACTCGTGCACGAAAATTACCGGTCTGTTCCTCTCAAGGCTGTTCACAAAGGACGCGAATTGATTGAAGCCGGAAACGAAACTTATATCGATTTTTTTCTCGTTTATGGAGTTGCTGTCGGCTACTTTTTTTATCGGAGCCTTCGTATTCCTGCCGCTGCCTACGCTCAATTTGGCTACTTCTTTCTCTCTGGCGATTCGAGTTATTTCAAAATTCAGATCCGTCACGTTCTCGAAATCAATAACGAAATCCGCCAGTCTTTCCCGCAGCTCGGCTATCTGGTTTTTCAGGTCGATTCCGGTTTCTTCTTCGGCGGCACTCTCCGCATTCTCGTATTCTTGCCTTTTTTCGTTCAGCTTATTTTCGAGTTGCTGCTTGCTGTCGATCTGCGGTTTGAGAAAGATGAAAAAGGCAGCGACAAAAAGCACGAGACAGCCCGACCATGCTATGGCCGTTACCGTAAGATACTTCTTGTAAACAGTCAGGTTTACCATGCTACAATCCCGGCTTAAAATAACAGCTTATCTCGTAAGAAATAACGTTCCGTCCGTTCTGCTCGGTGGACTCCTGCGAGTGTCCGATGTTTTCGAGCCTCGGCCCGAGTGAGGCCGAAGCCCACAGACGGTCCATAAAGTCCTTTACCGCTCGGTCGCAATTACCCTGATCGCCGCCGCTGACGCCAACCCGCAGGATTCTCATGGGGACGCTTATTTCAACTTTTTTCTTCGGATTATCCTTCTTGGGGACCTGCTTTCTAACGAGATCATGTTCGATTTCAAGAGAAGTCAGAATCACCGAGTCCGGTATATTCTCGATCAGCGTAGCCAACGCCGGCGACCACTGAGTATGTTTGCTGATCGAAGAGTTCACCTCCGACAGGTAGTTGCTGTAGGCGTGCTTCTCTTGTTGCAACTCATTTCGGGTCTTGACGGCATCCGAAAGATTGTCGATTTCCGCCTCGTAACGGGCAATTTCCTTTTCCTTGACCGAAAGGGCAACTTTGTTATTAAAATAGATCAGGAACATTACAATGGCCACCGCAACAGGCGCCACGACCGTCATTGCGATAATCGCCAGGCCGCCCGGCTTGCCTTTGGGTGGAATTGCCTGTCCGTTCAGTAAATCTATCGTAAACATTGCTTCATATCCCGCCATCGGCGCTAATCATCTGTGTCTATCGACCTCATGGCCAGACCGGCGGCGACCGCCAGCGCGGGTCCTCTCTTTTCAAATATATCTTTGTATCTGCGATTCGGGTTACAGTGCATCCGGTCGAAGGGGTTCCACAAAACGCACTCGGCGCCGATCCGGCGATTCAACAGCTCGATGAATCCTCCGGTCAGAGCAAACCCGCCGCAGACATGGAGTTTGTCGATACTCCCCGATTTCCCTTGTGCCGTATGAAAGCGCAAGGTTTCGTTAACATCGCTGATCAGTTGCTGAGACGCTCTGGCCAGGCTTTCGCCAAGTCCCAGTTCGGTTGCAGTCGAACCGCCGAAAAGTATTCCCTTTACTGTTTCAGCCGGCGCGCCGTTCTCTTCAATAATCTGTTTTAGAATCTCATCGCCGCCGCAAGTTAAGTCTCGTATAAACGGCCTGCCGTCTTCGTCCATGATCGCCAGAGTTGTGTGAGAATGACCGACGTTCAGAATGGCGACGGTTTCAGCGGTTTCGGAGTCTTCGTCACCGATTTCCAGCGCCTCGAAGCAATTCAGAAGCGCCAATCCGTCCACGTCCATCATAACGCATTTGAGACGTGCGTCTCTGGTGATCTGTCTTTTATCTGCTATCAGTGAGTGCATAGCAGCCACCAAAATCCCTTTGGCATTGTTCGTACCGTTGTGCATCAGTTGATAATCTACGGCGCTGGCATCTGCGGGAAACGGACAAACCTGGGAGGCCTCCAATTCGACCGCCGCGGTCATCTCTTCCTGCGGCAACAAAGGAAGCTCGAAATCCCGCACTGCAACCTCACGTCCGCTCACGCCGCAAACTGCTAATTTTCTCTTAATCTTCGTCTGTGCAAAACAGGAGCGAACCGCCTTAACGGCATTTGACCGGCGGCGCATAAGGTCGTCGCGGGCGGCCGCGATATCCGAGATGCCGGCTGCGAGGGCCGAGTAGCCTTGGCCGTTCTTGCGCAGGGCGACGATCTTGACCGCCGCCGAGCCGATATCGAGCCCGAGGGTCTCATTCTTGGTTATGTTGATATTTCGTTTCCAATCCACCTCTGTTGATCCCTCATAAGAAACTGCAAGTCGAAAACGCTGTTTCCGACGCTGCGAGTAACCGCTCCTCAGATCTCAATTGAGACAACAAGTCTCCGGCGCCGATCCGGACTGGCGCCGGATTACTTTTTCACTGTACGCCCATTGTAATCGGCTTTCTGCGCCTGCCATATTAGCTGGAAATTGAAATTCCATTATTTTTGCCGAACGTCTTGCGTTATATTCTTGTCCGATAATCGCTCCAGCCTGCTGGGGCGGGAATGTACTTACCCCGAAGCCAAATATCGCCGGGCAGAATACCTTCGAGCACGCGCTCGTCAAAATAGTAGTATTTCAGATAACCGTCGGCGCCTATTAACCCCACTACACCGCGGATCGCCTCGGAAATGGTGCCATGAAGGATCAGTTTGTCCTGATTTCCACCGTCTTCTTTGCGGCCGCCGTATGGGCCTCGTCTTACGTTCTCAGCTCCCCATCCCCCGCCGCCAACCGTTATAGCGGCCTCCACTATCATCTGGTCCGGTAAATGTCTCTGATACACTTCCGCCTCTTCGTAAACACGCCTCCACTGCCAGCGTCTGCCGACACGTACGCGCTTCCATACCCACTTGCCTGAATCCTGTCTGCCAATGGGGACATATTGGGATTTTGGGATTTCTTCAGGCGGGCCTGGATAAATATTGAGTCCTCCTTCGGGGTACTCGGACATGCCGGGATCAACAACCTTGACAACCCCTTGAGAAATCAGACCGAGCATATTAGGATTTTCCACGTCAGGCGTTCCGTCGCCCTTGTGCGGACCGTCAACAAGTATAGAGTCAGCGATCCAGATGTTACCGGTCGCTACGACGGTAACGTTGCCCTTCACGATCTGGTCGCCGTCATGTGCTGTCAGGTCGCCGCCTATGATGACGTCTCCGTCGATGAATATCTGGCCGCCCGGCGCGGATTCCTCACCGTCGAATGATTGAGTAACGTAGGTATCCTCAACTGGCACGGTGAACCTTTGTCCATTTTCCTCTGCGCCTTCGGGCATATAGTGATAGCTGTATGTGTCATACCTTCTGAATTCTCTTCCCCTGCCCTGGCTGGGATCGATCTCGAAATCGTATGTCTTATTATCATTGTTTCTTTGGTAGCCGGGAACGGTGCAATCATTGGTTATTCGGACTTTGCCGATGCTGCCGTCAACAAAGAACTCAAGCTGGACTGCGGCCTTCGGCTTAGCAACAGGCGCTTTGGCTTTCGGAGCAAACTTGTAATGTGCCGACGTGCTGTCCCTGAAACGATCTACTTTACTCTGGATGGAATCTGCATCGGTAATCTTGTTGTCGGGCTGATCGAAATAAATTCCATTGTCAAACGAGTCCATCACATAAGCATATTTGTCGCCGCCGCCGTCCGTGTGTCTTGATTCACCCATGGCCGCAGCCTGCATGAACTCAGGGTCGCCTAATATATGAATGTCTATATCATCCGGGTTATCTTTGAGATCATTTATGTGCACGGGCATGTCAATCACTTCTCCGTTGGCGAAGTATACCGGAGAAGTATCTCTCATTCCGGTTGGTACGCGGCACATGCCCATATCCCAGCCGCTTATCGCCTGAACCATAAGAACTTCGACGGTCCTGTTGAATGCGCCGCTGCTGCCGTTGGATACTATCTTGAAGATAGGGCGAGAACCAACGTAAGAATAGAACTCAATTTCATACTCGCAGTCCCCGTCTTGGAAACTTAAGGTCCCGCTCGTTCCCTCGCTGCCCTCACGCAATGAACTGAGCAAATCCTGCTGCTGGCTCATCCAGAACACCGCCTTTTCATAGCCGGCTTCAGCGGCCAGCATCGCGACCGCTTCGTTCTTCAGCTTAATTGCCTTGTGCCTGACTCCATACGCCGCCGACAGCATACCCAATCCCAGAGTGCTCAGGATAATGAGGGACAAAACGACCAAAACGAGAGCCGATCCCTCTTTGTTTTTTGTACCTCGCATCTTTTTCGTCCCATTCATTTCATTTAAATCGTTTCAAGCACGGCTCTTGTCTTATCTCGGCCAAATGTTTCGCATTAACGTGGCGGTCATCACCTTGACAGTCTCGTCGTCTTCCGGATCTCTCAAAGTTATTTTCATGCGGACGCTTCCCTGGCCTGCGCCGCCTACTACCGTGTGGCTAAAAGCATCGACATTCGAATCTTCTTCTGTGTCCACACAATCGCTGAGGATCGTTGTCGTCACACCGGTGACGTTCCTGTAGCCACCACCTTCAGCTATTCCGCCGGGGGGATACGGACCGTGGTCGAGTTTCAACTCTCCCTCCTCGATATAGAAAAGAGCATAAGCTGTAGCAGTCTTAGTAACGTCCATCAAGTGGTAACTGTCGGACTTGTCGAAAGCCACGTCCCAATATCTCAACTCCACCGCGTCACCGGAGACAACTTCCTCTCCGTTTGTCTTCGGCACCACGGGGATAAAAGAGCTGCCGTCTATTTCGTATATCCTGTAGCTTAGACGATTGGCCTTTCTGCCGATGGTCTCGAAAGCGACTTGTGCCGCCAGGGCATCCTGTCTAATATCTTTGTTGGCCGATTCATAGGTTTTTTGCCAGGTTCTGTGTCCGCCGATTAGCAGAACTCCCACCGCCATGGCGACCACAGCGTTAATAGCCATGGCAGTAATCAGTTCGACCATGGTAAAACCGGGGCGGAATTTGTACTTACTGTTTGGCAGCGGATATCTCATCTCACGCAACATTTTGGTAACTCCTACGAAACTAAAACATGAAGATGTTAGCCGCCCGATGCATCAGTGCGGACATACGTGGTGAGAATAACGGGGCGGACTTTCTTCAATTTACTGTCACTGGTCGAATTCGAAATGCCTCCGAACGTAACCGTAACGTCAAGCCGCCGAAGCGTCACTTCGGCTGTGTCATCGTATCCGATGTCCCTCCATGAAAGCGTAGCGGTCATTGGCACACCGTCGACTTCTATAGTGTAATCGTCGTTGTCTGCTGAGAAACCAAGATTCAAAGTTGTCGGGTCGTAGTCTGCTGCACCTCCGGTGCTCATCCAGTCTTCCAGCAGCAGGCGCGCAATGCGTGTGCCGCCGATTTGTGCACGTGATATTTTGGCGTGTCCGGCCGCATGATACTCGAAGCTCAATGCGCCCATTGCGGCTATGACCAGAATGACCGAGGACAACATCACCTCGACTAAGGTCATTGCCCTGGCGGATTTGGCCTGTCTAATGCTCACAGCAATTCTCCTTTCGCTCTCGCGAGTGGGAGGGTCTTGAGCGATTAGCTAAAGGCCTGATTCGCAGGACAGCCTCGTCTCGGAAGTAGTATGTTCAGGGCAAGTGAGGTCAAGCTGCAATACAAGCCGTGACCATCTGTGCCTCAGGTGCGCCCACTACGCGTAAAGATAGTAAACTTGTCAATTCCCTTCTGTGCTTGAACCGGCGACTCTGATTCGATCAACAGAGGCTATGGTCGGATAACCGACCATAGCCGCTGTTATTTAGGTCGAGTCAGGCGCCTCTTGCACTCTCTGGCTGCTTGTTAGACAACCGGAGCTTCCCTGCTTGCTCGCAGGCATCCGGATGAAGCTGCTCTGGAGTATCAAACTTGCCAGTTTGTAGTGACGCCGTAAGGCGTTATTTTGAAATGCTCTTACGAGCACACTACAAACGAAATTCGTACCGCTGCCTGCTGAGCAAAATCCGTCGTATCGTTTTTTTATTGCTTGACCCAGTCGCCGTCTGCTTCGAGCTGATACGAACCGGTCGGAGCATCGGTCTTGCTGGCGGTAACTGTGACCACTATTTGTACACCGTTATCGGCATCTTCTGTTATAGAGATAACCTCATAATCGCTGGCGGTAAAATATGTTCCCTCCAGATCGGTTGACTCAAAACCAAGGTATCCCTGTATGGACGTGGTGTCAAGCGTACCCACGCAGTTCGCCGCCGCTGTAGAAACGCTTGTTTCGGCAGCATACGCACGAATGGCTGTCTTAATCGTGCCCGCTGTTGCATTGGCTTCCGACCATTTGGCCTTGTCGATCCTGCCCTGCATCAGGGGGATCGCCACTGCAGCCAGGATGCCTACGATCAGAATTACAACCATCAACTCCACCAATGTAAAAGCTTTCTTCCCGTTCATTTTCATCTCTCCAATAAATTAGTTTGAAAAAAGTTTTCTTGCAGCCAAGTACCTCACCCGGCGCCTTTGCAACAAATACAAATTCCTTAATCGCTAATTCAATAACAAGCGGATTGAGTTCCTCCAGGAATCATTCTTACAATCGGTCAGAACCTCGCCTGACTTAACTACAATCTTTGAGAAATTTCCTGCATGATTCCTACATATCCGACATGGTGAAGATCGGCAGGTAAAGCGCTATAACGACAACCGATACGACCGCGCCGACCGATACGATCATCACCGGCTCCAAAAGACTCAAAAGCGACGTCACCGTACTGTCGACCTTGCGTTCGTAATGTTCGCTGGTCTTGTCAAGCACCTCGGGCATAGAACCGCTCTCTTCGCCGACCTGGACCATCTTGACGACCATATTCGGAAAAAACTTGGACTCAGCCATGCTCGCAGAAATGCTCGAGCCTGCGACGATGCTCTCTCTGGTTTTCGACACGGCCGATTTGATAACATCGTTATCAGTCATTCCGGTGAGGATATTAAACACATCGAGAACCGACACGCCCGCCGAAAGCAGGGTCGATGTGGTCTTGCAGAATGTAGCCACAAATGCCTGGTGCGTTATACGTCCGAACAGCGGCACAGTCAGGGCCAGCTTGCTGAACATATAGTGGCCTTTGCTGGTCTTGGAAAGAAGGGTTGTAAGGACGCTGATCAGGACGATCGAGCCGACAATATAGTGAAGATTGTAATGCAGCAGATCGTAGAAGCCCATAAAGCCCTCTGTAAAAGCAGGCAGCTTGCCCCCGATCTGATCGAAGATTTTCCTGAACCTCGGGACGATAAAGGCCATGATGAATATAACGATTACAACGATAAAAGCTAATACGAAGACCGGATAAATCATCGCGCCTTTGACTTTTTTTGCCAGCTTATCGCGACTGTCGAAATACTCCGCCAGCTTGTTTATCGCCCCGGCAAGATTGCCGCTGGTTTCACCGGCCGCGACCATTGCACAGCAAAGCTTGTTGAATACTTTCGGATATTCGGCGATACATTCCGAAACCGGTTGGCCTTTCTGAACTTTTTCTGAAATGTTCTTCAGAATATCGTGGAGCTGTGCGTTTTCCGTATCGTCACTGATGATGTCCAGACCCGAGGTTATAGGAATACCGCCCTCGAGCATAGTCGCCAACTGCCAGCAAAATGCCGACAGGTCGGCAGACTTTATTCTTTTGCGATTGCCTTTTCGCCGTTTCTTCGAGCCGGCTTCGGATATATCTCTGACCGAAATTGGCGTCAGGCCCTGCGAGCGAAGCCCGCCTAAGACCTCACTGGAGCTATTGGCCTGAACGGTTCCCTTTTTCCGCTTTCCGGCCGAATCTCGAGCTATGTATCGATATTTTTTCATCCTTCCAACCTTCTCCAACGACACCCATCTTTATAATGGTGTCTTTGCGACTATCCTTTTTCCGTAAAGGCGATGCGAATAACCTCTTCGGCGGTTGTCAGACCCTGTAGGACTTTGCCTACCCCGCTTTCGAGCAGACCGCCGTAACCTTTCTTCCGTGCGGCCTCGCGAATCTGAGCCTCGGTATTGCTGGCGATCACTCTTTCGCTTATATCTTGGTCCACCGGGAGGAACTCGAATATGGGCAGCCGGCCAAGGTACCCGGTCCCTCCGCAGGCCTGGCACCCTTTGCCGTGATGGAAAACAGAGTTCTCCGACTGTTCTTTGTTCAGTCCCATTCGTTCGATCACTTTATCACGTAAATTCACAGGTTCTTTGCAGTGGACACAAATTCTTCTAACCAGCCGCTGGGCAACGACAAGGTTCAGTGCCGAGGCAAGCAGGTAACGTTCGATTCCCATGTAGAGCAGCCTGCTTATCGCGCTCGGCGCGTCGTTCGTGTGGAACGTGCTCAAAACCAGGTGACCCGTCAGAGATGCCTTTATCGCGATCTCGACGGTTTCTTTGTCGCGAATCTCACCGATGAGGACTATGTCGGGGTCCTGCCTGAGGATCGCCCGCAGGCACCTGGCAAAATTGAGATCGATTTCCTTCTTAACCTGTATCTGATTGATGCCCGCCAGACGGTATTCGACCGGATCTTCGACAGTGGTTATGTTCTTTGTCGGGTCCTTCAGATAGTTCAGCGCCGAGTACAGCGTTGTGCTCTTGCCGCTGCCGGTCGGCCCGGTGACAATTACGATACCGTGCGGCATGGACAACTGGCTCTTGAGTTCTTTAAGATAGTTCGGTTCGACACCAAGTTGATCGAGATCGTGCTTGACCGCCGAGGCATCGAGGATTCGCATAACCACTTTTTCGCCGTATATCGTCGGAATTGTAGAAACGCGTACGTCTATCGCCTTGCCGGAGATTTTCATCTTGAACCGCCCGTCCTGCGGCAGCCTTCGCTCGGCGATATCCATCTGCGCGATAATCTTGATCCTGGCAATGACCGCCGCCTGCATTCTTTTAGCCGGCGGAACCATGTCTCGAAGGATACCGTCCACTCGCATCCTGACAACTGTCGATTTCTCCTGCGGTTCGAAGTGTATGTCGCTGGCCCTGCACTTGACCGCCTGGCTCATGAGCAGGTCGACGAACCGGATGACCGGGGCCTTGTTCGCGGCATCTTCGCCGGTGATCTCGGATTCATCAGGTTCGTCGATGCTTATGTCACTATTGCTGTTCTCGTTGCCGACCTCGATTTCCACAAGGCTTCGGAGCTGCTCTTCCTCGACGTCGGAACCGTGATAGATAAAATCTATCGCCTCCTGTATTTCTCTAGGCGAGCTTATCCCCAGCTTTATCGGGCGTTTCAGTTTCAAAGTGACCGTATCGATAGCGACCACGTTCAGCGGGTCGGCCAGCGCGATAACAACGCCGTCGTCCTCTTCTCCGACGGCTACAAGACAAAATCTCTTTGCGATACTCTCCGGCAGCAGACGAGCCACATCCAGATCTATGATCTCGGTAATGTTTTTATCGTCGAAGGAGACGTACTGCATCGAGAAATGTTCGGCAAGAGAGGCGATGACATCCTTGTCGTTGAGCATATTATGGCGCAGCAGCACTTCCCCTATGCGGCCGCCTTGCTCGCGCTGCTTGCCGAGAACTTCGAGAAGCTCTTGCTCGCTCAGCAGACCTTTGGATACAAGCAGCTCGCCGAAAAGAAGGGCGCTCTGAGTATCAGGAACACTGGATATCGTGTGGGCACCATCCATCCAATCGGATCAACTCCATAGTGGAATACTTCTATTCATCAGCCCTGTAACTCACCGTTTAAAGTATATGTGAAAAAACGCCAAAAACAAAAGCTCAGCACTTATTCGGTTCGTTCCTTGAATCAGACAGCTCTGGGCGACAAAGACGAATTAGCGCTGGGTATTACTTTCGGATATTTGTCGCCGTTAATTTAGGTAATTCTCATGATGCTGTTGAAATACTGGATATTTGAAACAATGCAGCGGCCGATCATGATTCGATTTCTACTTTGGCAGGCCGCTTATATGCTTATGGGACCCTCGTTATATCGGAATAAATTTATACGCCTGCACGCATCAAAACTCTTGACGAAACGCGCCGGAGAAGCTAATGTACCGCTTGTAGTGGCGCCGTAAGGCGTCAAGTCGTTATTTTGAAATGCTCTCACGAGCATACCACGAACAACTTAATCAGGATCGTCGCGGATGTGGCGGAATTGGCAGACGCGCAGGCTTCAGGTGCCTGTGGGCTTTTAGCCCGTGGAGGTTCGACTCCTCTCATCCGCATTTTTCGTACTGCGTATTGCGTTCTGCGTTCTCCGTAAGTCCCGCAAGGGATCCCTCTTACCGGGAGAGTCCATAGGACTGCGAGCACATGCAGGGTGCGATGCTTCGCACCAATTCTCTTATTTCTTGACACCCAATCTACCTTTTTGGTACACTACTCTCATATAAACGCGGATATAATATAGCCGCTCTTCCTGTAGTTTTTTATTCGCGTTCATTCGGGTTCATTCGTGGCTAAAATCTATTTGAAGGAGAGGTTGTCGTGAAAATAATGCCCCAAACCGTGCTATTATCGGCTGTGCTATTTCTGCTCGCGGCTAATCCCTGCGCCCTGGCCCACACCGACGTTACGGCCCGGGAGGCAAAAGACCTCATTGACACTACGAGCGATCTGGTCGTCGTCGATGTCAGGGAGCCGTATGAATACTGCGACCCCAAAGGCCACATCCCCGCAGCGCTGAATTACCCCTGGAGTTCGGGAGTCCTTAGAGAACGCTACGCAGAGCTTCCGATGGATCGTCCGATATTAGTCGTCTGCCGCAGCGGCGGCCGAAGCAACGCCGCAGCGAGCTTCTTAGATTCACGGGGCTTCTCGCAAATCTATGACATGCTCAAAGGCATGAACGCCTGGCAATGGCAAACCGCCCCCTGCAAATACTCCGGCGGCACCGGCACAACCGAAGACCCATACCAAATCGCCACAGCAGAAGACCTGATCGCCCTCGGTGAAACCTCCGAAGACTACGACAAACACTTCACCCTAACCGCCGACGTAACCGTTCACAGGTAAAAAACGCTGTTAATCAGGCAAGAATACAGCTTTTATCAAGTTGTCACTTGGAAAAAGTTGGTGACATTAGATCAAAATCCTATTTCTAAGCGAATAACGGCTCTTTTTCCCGTGAACGGTTACCCGCCGACATCGACCTCGACCCCAGCCTCCCCGGCCGGAAGATATTCGACAAGGCCGTTATAGCGCCGGACAGTGACGACACAGAAGGCGGATTTAGTGGAACATCCTTTACCGGTTTTCTTGACGGCAACAGTCATACAATCTCAAACTTTAGCTGCACGTCTACAAGCACAGGTTTCATAGGCCTTTTTGGCTGTGTCTGGGGCGAAATAAAAGATTTAATGCTTATGGACACCGTGATTGATGCAAAGGCAGGAAGTAATGTTGGTTCATTGGTAGGAAATCTCAGATATGGCGCAATATTGACTGGCTGTTCTGTGAAAAATGCCACGGTCAAAGGCGGTACATTAGTTGGCGGGCTCGTTGGAGACAACGGAGGTACAATCACTAACTGTTATTCTTCGTGTGTCGTAGATGGAAATTCAGTTGGCGGGCTCGTTGGAATTAATGTATTTGGTGAAATCTTCAGTTGCTTTTCGACAGGTATCGTATCTGGCAACTCACCCGTTGGGGGATTGGTGGGACAAAACGGGGGACCTGGGCCGGGGGAGATGGTAGCTGGCGGTGTATACAACTGCTATTCGACGTGTAGCGTCACAGGGACGGCTGCGGTTGGCGGACTGGTGGGACTAAATGATTGGGGTATTATCAAACAGTGCTATTCAAGCGGCAGCGTTTCAGGGAACGAACGGATAGGTGGTTTGGCAGGAGAGGGCGATGCCCGAGTCGCCCACTGTTTCTGGGACATGGAAACCAGCGGATTGGCTGTGAGTGCCGGCGGAGTCGGCAGAACAACAGCCGAGATGAAGTCGGCCGAGACGTTCTTCAGTTGGGGGTCATGTGTTTCAGTATGGACAATAGATGATGGTTACGATTACCCACGCTTCGATTGGGAGAACAGACCAGGGAAGGTCATCACCGGTCCAACTTACGGCGGAGGTTCCGGCACCGACGCAGATCCGTACTTGATTTACACGGCGGAGCAGCTCAATTCCATCGGTTTATCCTTCTGTGATTGGGATAAGCATTTTAAGCTGATGGCTGATATTGACCTGTCGGCCTTTGACGGCAAAGATGGCCGACCGGTCTTCAATGTGATTGGCTCAGGTCAATGGGATGCTTTTGCCGGACGATGGGATGCTTTTACCGGTGTTTTTGAGGGCAACTGGCACACGATCTCGAACCTGACGCTCGCCGGAGAAGACTACTTGGGAATGTTCGGCTATTTAGGACGAGGGGCTGAGGTCAAGAAGCTTGGACTTGTAGATGTAAAGGGTGCAGGTTTCATTTTACGTAATTTCTCAAGCCGATTGTTTAAGATTCCT
>CAZRBG010000095.1:0-16483 GCA_964598225.1 uncultured Pirellulales bacterium | reverse complement strand
AACCGGATTGAGAGAGCTTACACAAAAATGTGCGAAAGATTCTTGACACTACCCATCTGCAAGCAGCCGCAAATGCAGTGGAATATCTATGATGAAACGAATTGCATCCTTCTTTGGTTCAAGACTTTATGCCTGGATGAGTTTTTGCACCCCACGAGGATAGCCACCTTCTTCAAACAAGGACAAGATTGTGTCTTCAAATCACACCTCGGGTGAGAAGAATCGCATCTTTGTATTGCATTCAACCGAAAGCCAGAACGACTATCTTGTAAGAGACAATTAGAAATGCTCCGAAGACAACATAGACGAAATAGCCTCGCAGCTTCACGTCATCCACTTTGAGGCCGAGCCTGGTGCCAAACAAAGCGCCTATCGACCCGCCAATGGTCATTACAGCCCACAGGTGCACGTCGATGTTGCCGTGTTTGGTGTTGAGCGCCACCGCAATCAACGAGGATATCCATATAATAAGAAGGCTGGTTCCCGCCGCCTTAGTCGTTCGCTGCCCGACCAGGTATATCAGCGCAGGAAGCAGTATTATCCCTCCGCCGACTCCCATCAAGCCCGTGAGAACGCCCGCGCCGACGCCCAGCAGCACCAGAGAAACGACCGACAAGTAAGGTTGTTCGAGCGATTCATAGAAGAAGTACGGCGGAATTTTGACTGCGGCAAGTAATCCCACCCTTTTCTGCGGAGGCTTTCCCCGTGTGCGAAGGTGATCGAAGCTCAGATGTCCGGCGATCGCCAGCAGGAACGCCGCGAACGCGCACATCAGAATATACTCGACGGCCTGAATTTCGCGGCCATTAATCACCAGAGGGGCGCTGTTCTTGAGAGTTTCGAGCAAATGCAGACCTATGCCTACACCCAATACGCCGCCGGCGGAAATCGTCAGAGCCAGCCTTACGTCAATCGTGCCGCTTCGCCTTCTGTTGAGCATGGCGAAGCTGGTCGTCACCAGAATAGTCGCCATGCCGGTGCCGACAGCGGTGGGAGCGGGCGTGCCCAACAGGATTATCAGGGCCGGTGTCAGCAGGAACCCTCCGCCTATGCCGAACATACCGGTCAAAACCCCCACTATCAGAGCTATAGAAAAACCGCCTGCCGCGGCCGTTTCCGGGCCGTGCATGTTATCTCCTAATATCAACCATTCATCACTGATTCGAGTCCTTGCTTCTGAAGAGTGTGTTTGAGAAGCCGGCTTCTCGTAGCATGGGCATCTTGCCCATGAGTCACAGGGCCATCTTGGCCCTGCAATTTATCACGTTGCACGGACGAAACGTCCGTGGGACTCACGGGCAGAGCCTGCCCCGAGCTTGTCGAGGGGATGCCCGTGCTACTTCTCGCACACCTTCTAAGGGTGTTCGAATTCCGCACGCACTTTCACACGTGTTTCAGACGGCTTCAGCAGCACGTATTCTTTTGGGGCATTGTAGTCCGTGTGCGGCCGGCCATTCACAAATACAGACTGCATCGTCTTGCCCTCAGGGTGACGAAGCCGGATGATGATTTCATCAGGTGCATTGCGGACAGGCGGGTTGATCACGGCCTCGATATAGCCTTGTCCGACTGAAGACGTCAGTGTGTAACTCGTTCTGCCGAAGTGAGTCGGAGCATTCTTCACCGATACCTGCCGACCATCTTTCATATAATGATTCGGCACGAAAGGAGCAAGCCACAGTTGATTTCCTTTTTCCATTACAAACATCTGCCGCGACTGTGCAACCATGCGGCCGGTCGTGTGCGTCTTGTTCCAGGCCGCCGTGGCGCAGGGATGCTCCCATAGCGAAAGATTCTCGCTGTCGAAGCCGCCGGGGATCTCGTTGAAATTCGAGCGAATCACAGCTTTGACGTCATCACGCAAGCCATGGATTCTTACGATTCGCGAGTGAGCGGGCTGGTACTTTGAAAATCCGCCCTTGTCGAACCATCTTCGCCGGTTATCCTGCCCTTCGTGGCACGGCGTCCTGTTGTCGAACAGGAAACACACGTCTTCCAGGTGATTGACCATCCAGTTGACCTCGTCGCTGTGCGGGTCGAGAAGATCGAATGCGGCGGCGAGATGCTGGCTGCCGTGCTCGACGTCGTAGCTTTCGGCGGCCCGGTTGCCGCTCGGGTGCATGTCGCTCACCCGGCCGTAACTGTAGACCACCGCCGGATATGGGGGGACCCATGTGCCGTCCGGCATCGCAAGAGCGGGATTCCTTTGCTGAGACCATTTGTATGCCCTCAGTATGTTTTGCCGGTACTCGGCAGCTTCTCCGGTCAACCTTTCAGCGCCGGGATAATCGAACTCAGTCAGCAATTCGGATATCCGGCTTAAACCGTTGTGATTGTGAGCCTGCAGATAGAACCTGTATCCGAAACGCGACCAGTCCCCCGTCACGCCCGGCGGGAACAGGCCGTATTCGGGGACTTTGTTGCCGTAAGCGTCCCGGGCTTTGGTTTTGTCGCATTGTTTGACTATCCATTCACATGCTTTGGCGAACTCGGGAGCATTTTTCCGGAACCAGTCTCGGTCGCGCGTCAGCTTATAGTGCTCGGCAACGGTCCACAGATTCCAGCCCGTGCCCATCAGGGTATACCCCGTCGTCAAAGCACCTGCGTCATTGTAAAGACTGAGATAATAGTCCAGGCACTGCCGGGCGTACCGGCCCCGGTTCATCAAGTCCATGGCCCGAATGACGACCTGCGCTTCGTTTTCAATCGGCCCATAGACCCACGCCGCGGCCCAGGGAGCAAGCTGCTCGGACTCGGTCCGTCTCGTTGATGCCAGAAGATACATTACCGACGCCTTTATTATGTTCTCGAACAGTTTGTCCGGGATTTCAATTTGAGTGGTGTCGGCCATGACTTCGTTCCAGTAGGTCTCGGTGTCTTTGAGAAGCTGTTGCGGACTCTTGTTGAATTGCGAGTACCCATCTTCACTCACATCCCAGCCTGGAATGTATACGGTGCACAGCGCATGGCTCTTTGCAGGGATAACGCCTGTTAAAACGACTTTGTCGCCGCTGACTCGTAGATCGAGCCGGTTGCTGTCGTCATTCTTTATAACGCTGGCTAATTTGCCATCCTTCACCGCAATGGCGCCGTCGGCGACGCCACGAATGTCGGCGTTTACTCGAGACGCATCTCTGCGTTTGTCCTGAAATGAGACAAGATTGAGTGTCAGCTTCGCATCGGCGGGTTCGTCCTGCAAGTTCTCAATGATAAAGGCCGAAACACAAACCGCCTTCTGATCCGCCCAGCCCGGCTCAAACGGTTTGGGACAATCATTCCACGGCGCCACAAACGCATACTCGTTGTAAACTAGGCCGCCCTCTTCGACGTTCAGAACCTGTATGGGCATCCAGTCGCCGCGAAGTCGCCGCCGGACTTTGTCTCTGTCTCGTTCCCTTTGTTGCTGCGAGGGCCTTTGAGGATACGCCAGGCGTCGATTGAATGATTGCGCATCAATAAGCCTGGCGGAGTCTTCGTCCTTGTGCGCGCCGAATTGAGGGATGAGGAAATCCTTCGGCATATTCCCTCTGTCAAGATAATCCAGCGTGGAGTAGTTGATGGCGCCGGACCGGCGGACCTGGAACTTGCGGTTGTGGCACACGAGGGCCATGAATGTGGGGCTGTAGTTCTGGATATCGTCGAAAACCTCCATCGCTCCGGCCATGGTCTGATCCGGCATTTCATGCACCCGCTCGAGCACGGTTTGACGTCCCGATATCCTGGTGCGGTAATCAGACAAACTCACCGGATTTGAAACGTCCGTCAGAAAGACTCCGGCGTGAGGTACATAGACACAGCCGTTACTGATCAAATCCTCTACGGCCACGCCAAACGCTGTTTCAGGGAGCCGAAACCACAGTATCGTGCGATCGGACTTATGCTGCTGCGGTCGACTGTGGGAGATTTTCATCTTGAGTTTACTGCTCATATCCCAGCCGCATTTTATCTGTGATTCATCCTTGCTGCTCGACCATATCTTTCCATTGTAAATCTCGATCTCAGCCTGCGGCTTGTCTACGGACTTCTCCTGTTCTACAAGTACTTCCATCGTTTGCCAGGACGAACTGGAATAGGCCGAGATGTTCTTTAATTTGATTGGCGCTCCGGCTACCTGGAAGATGGACCGTACTTTCATGAAACCGGGCACAGGCTCGAATTCTTTCCAGGCGATCCGTTTCGGCTCGTCTTTCTGAATCTCAAAGTGAACGTCGAATACGAGTTTATTCCGAGCCGCTCTTTGGCCGGTCACGTCAAGCGGCAGCCATTGGCCCTGCCACATCGACTCGCGCCCGCTCGGCGCGTGCCAGAATTCGACTTTCACCTCGCCAATTTCAGGCACTTGCTCACTGTCGTGAAATTGTATTTCGATTGTTTTGACGTCTCTGCGTTCGAGCCATTCCAGGCCAATGCACGCTCGTTCTCCATTCCAGACCGGCACTGCGAGCAGCCCTTCGGAATCGGCAACGACCTCCTTGCCCGGAAATACATACTCGGCGGGAAACTCCTCAGTGCGGCCGATGTTTATCTGACGGCGAGCCGGGTCCCATGTCATCTTCCTGGCAAACGCCGCTATGTCAACCACAGCCTCATCGATAGATTTGTTGGCAGCATCCGCTTTTACAAGCGTACTCCATACAGAGCCTGTGCTGAGTGAAAGGACACATACAAACAATTGTATAAGGATCACTTTTGTCCATTTCATCGTTATGCCTCTCCTAATGATTAGTAATTAGTGATTAGCCTGCATTACATTAGCCATGGCGACTAACCTTTCAGCGTGCGATTCCATTGCACCCTGTCCGGAGGCGATTTCAGGAATCTCGTAACTCCAGAGTGAAGGGCCGCTGGCGAAATATAGCCGCCCGCCCAGCAGCACCGCTCCAATATCCACTTCCACCGGCGTATCGGCTATCTTCTCATGCTTGAACGTGCCCGGTTCGATACGCACGACGGCCTTCTTAAACAGCGCATAAATGTTGCCGTCCGGTCCCGTCGACCAGACGCGCGGCGCTTGTCCGCCCGCCATGCCGCCGTATCTTTGCGCGATCGATTCGCAATGCACCAGTTTTCGCGACGCCGGGTCAAATACGAAGAAGATGTCTTGCCAAGCCAGGCCGTAGACCAGTCCGTCTTCGGCCACTATCAACTCTCTAATCTCTCGCGAGCCCGGCAGGATTGTTTCCCGATATACAATGTCGAGCGACGGCCACTCCATGATGTAAAGTTCGCACTCCTTGGCGACCGCTTCTCCGCCGGTGCCGGGCTGGATGGTCGTTCCGCCGATGAGATTGCCATCGGGCAGTTCAGCCAGGGCCTTGGTGCTGTGATACTTGATAAGCTGTGTATGTTCGTACACGCGGGCTTGTTCCGTTTGCACGTCGTAGACCATCATGCCCCCGCCGGTCCTGCCATACGCCGGAGCACCCGTTTGGATCACATGCCGGCAGTCGGATAATGCAAGTATGGCAAACGGCCGTAAAAGAACGCCTCCTGCCTCAGCCAGCACTCGCTGATCTGGCTTGTCGCCCGTCTCCAACCTGTTCATTTCGTACTCGACCAGGACGCCCTGGGTGTATTTGGCCCCATAGAGCTTTCCCGCCTGCACGGTCATTGCGTTGATATGCCCGCCGCCCGATGGTTCCTGCCAGATGGAGTCAGTTTGCGCATCGAACGCAAAGAAGTGCCCGGGATGCCCGGTCGCGCCGCACAGACGCCCGTCCGGACCACGCGCCAATGAGTGAATCCGCGCACCCCTGGAAGGGTAATCGAAGCTCACTTGAACCGGCCTGCTGTCTTGACCGACGACGCGAATCCATCGCTCGGACATCTTCACCCGGTCAATAACACGTCCATCCGGCAGCTTGCCGAAGACCCGGCCCTGCCTGCTGCTGAGCTCTCGTACGGGCGCGGTGTGCGGTTCGCCTTTTAGAGTGGTAGCCTGCCCGGCATGCATCCGGAGCCACGGTCCGCCGTCGGGCATGCGGCCGTAGACGTTGCCGTCTTCGCCCCGCCAGAGGTTTCCGGCTACGCCGCCGCCCACGCGATCTTCCTCTTTCACCATCGGCTTTACGTTGCCGGTCCTCGGATCGAGCGCGATGATGTGATTGCGCGTAAAACCGATAGCCGCGTACACCCAACCGCCGCTATCCGTGGCGATACGGCGAGGGTACTGGTTCCAGTTTTCTTCGTTTATCGGCCCATGATCGGTGTACTCTCGCGTTCGAGGGTCGAACGAGACGATATGCGCCTTCGGGAACGTCCCCGCCCAGATAACGCCATTGTCATCTTCAGTGAGCCACATGGCACGGTCAGGCGCTTCGGTGACAAAAGTGTATTTTCCCGTCCGCGGATCGAACTCGATGAAACGGCTCCCGAAGAGCATGTAATAATAACCTCGCTTCGAATAGAGAAAAGCAAACGGCGCTCTATTCGTTTCGAATGGAAGGTCGTAAAACTTTGTTTGTCCGGTGTCCGGATCGATCATGGCCAGTCCCGAGGCGCCGCGATGCTCCTGTATGCCCAGCAAGAGCCTGGGCCGACCCTGCCCATCTTGTACGACCGCCCCGCCACATGTGCGTGAGACCCTGACGGGCACACCGTGATTGACGAAGCCGTCGCCCATGTCCCGACTTTGCGTGCGGCTGTTTGGTCGCTGAAGAACTGAAATGCGCTTGTAACCAAATAAGAAGTTGGGATGGCCGGGGCCGCGTACATGCTTTGCCGTGAAATTGAGTCTGATCTTCCGGCCGGCGAACTGCTTTAGAGAGACGACTCTATCTTTCCACCATTTTCTATCACGAGCGCAACAGAAAGGCGGTATTTCTTCGTTCCAGATAGTGACAGTTTTGCCGCTGGTTTCAACTTCGATTTCAAAACGCACCGGCGCAAGAGTGTCCGGCAACGGGGCGTGAACGACGTAAGAGACCGTCGGCTCGAAACGGAGCAAAGGATCGTTGGCCGGGACGGTGAACGAAACGCTCTTGGGAGGAGTTAACTCTGCGGTTTCTTCATAACCTTTGAGGAGCCTGTCAGTCAGGTCGATGTTAAGCTGAGCCAATTGCTCGGGCCTGGGAGCGATCAGGCAAATCGTGGGTATGCCACTCGATTCGAATTCGACTGCAAGCGGAGCCGAATAAAGCCGGCCGTTCCAGTCGATGTACTTGTTGTACAAGGTTTGCACAAACCTGTCGCCTATATCCGGATGGCCGGCCAAACCCTGTGAAGTGCCGATGATCAGCCTGTAATCCGCTTGCGACACAGGAGCGTTCTCCCATCGAGCCAGATCGATTCTATCGCCGGTGGCGGCACCCAAAGCGTCCACAATTTCTCCGGCCACTCGTCTGTCGCGCGGGCTATCCCCTACCTGCAAGTGGATGGAATTATTCCTGCAGATGTCAAACAATCGTTCAGCCGGAACGCGATACACAGGCTGGAAAGACCGATGGACGGTCTCGGCGATTTGTTCGTATTCGGAAAGATTGCGAACTTCTCGCGGTCGGTCCAGGCCGACCTCTATGACGACGCAGTCCTTGCCTATTACCGGCACCTTCAACGACTGGCCGAAGGAGAGTCGGCCCAGCGAGGCTTTCACCGGGTAGACCATATAAGCCAAAACGCGCTCGGAAGGTTCGAATCCTGCTTTCTTATCGAGCTTTATATCGGTGGTGACAAGCTCGAAGGAACGATTGAATATGTAGACCACGCCTTTGCCCGAGCGAACGTGCGAAATTACGTCCAGGCCCTCATTGGGCTTTCTATTGTGACCCAGCGTGACCGGACGACAATTGAATATGAAGCCGGTTCGTTTTCTGTCCCAGGCCAGCCATTCTTTCAGGATGTCTTTGTCGAACTGCGGCATCTGCTCGAAAGAAAAGCGAATGTCGCGAACCGCCGTGGTGGCGAAGCACATGAACATGTTCTGCGTCCATCCCTCGCCGGCGGGAATGAGCCGTCCCGTATCTTTCAGATTCACGGGAATGGGAGAATTCTGCTGCCCCGACCAGCCGGCGATGTCGCCTTTTATCCCCCAGGGCGGCACGAAGTTGTTATAGTGACTGCGCCAGGCGCGAAGACGGCTTAAAGCCACAGCCCTGGCCGGATAATCCCCCTGCGGGCTGACGAAGGGATCTCCGGCATGAATGTGCGTCGCGTGCGCCAGCGCCCAGGGCCATGCCGAACCCCGGCAGAAGAACCTGTAGATGCCCGGCCTGCGGCGTTCGACCTCGTCGAAGATTTCCAGGATTTTGCCCAACTGGACATCCACCGAATTCCAGCCGTTGGCCAGACTTTTTCGATCTTTGCCGAAATCAGTCGTGTAAGACTGGTTATCGAACATGACACCGCCGAGGTCATAGCGATCCATCGCCTGAAGGACCTTCTCTTTGACCATGTCGCCGTACTCGGTCGCGAGTGACTGCCGCGGAGCCTGCTCGCTCCGGTCGCTCCACATCATTGAATAAACCGGCTTTCCTTCTTCATCAACGACGGCCCATTTCTCCGATTCTTTGTTGAATACGTTCCCGCACGCATCGAACCAGAGCGAGAGCTCCATACCCCGCTTTTTGGCCGCTTCTACAATCGGCAGCAAACCGTTCGGCACGCGCATGCGTTCTGTCATGCACGAATCCCATATCTCGTCGCTCAGCGTGCGGGCAAAATACGTGCGAATCCCTGTGGGCCGGTCCTGGTTTTCCCACCCGGCGTCGAAATGGAGCAGCTCAGTCCCCACGTACTTGAGATCGTCGAGCACCCGCATTATTCTTTCGGCTGTTGCTTGCCCCCTCCAAGGTCCCCAGGTGGTGAATTTTATCGGAAATGGGACGTTCGGCTTAACCACTTGCCGCATATGCTCGAAAAAAGCTTCGCGGGCCGCATCCAGATCGCTCTGTCCGGGATACTTGCGTTGAAATAGACCAATAGAACCTGCGGACACCTGCTTCGACTGTCCCGGCTCGAGCAGAAAACCGGGCCTGTACGACAAAGTGATGTGGCCGTCACTGGTTTTTGCCGCCGCCCTCGGCCATTGGAGCGTGGCAAAGAAACCGCTTCCAGCGTTTGCAGCGACGACCGGCTGAGCTACAGTATCCTTTGCAGGCCATATAGCGGCGTGGTCCGCTGGCTTGAGCCTCCAGTGTGTGATGCCCGCCACATAAGCGCCGCCCTCTTTGGCCCGGCAGACAATATTCTTTCGCAGGATCGGCGAATCTTCTCGAAGCCGGTAAAAAACATTTACCTTTGCGAGCGTATGATCGAAGCTGACACTCAGCTCGGCCTTGTCCGCAGAGACTTTCGCCGTCTGGAATTCCATATCCTGCGGAAATTCCCAGGCGATCTCGAGCGATGAATCATGAACCTCCTTCGGTCTGACCGCGACCAGTCCAAACTGCTGTGAATCCTCAAACGAATACGTTCTCCCGGAAATCTTGTCTTCAATTTGCTTCAGTTTCGGGCCATATCGAGAGCCTGCAAACCGAACAGAGAGGTAGCGGTTCTCGATAACGGCATTGCCGCTTCGGTTTTCTCCGTGAACCCGGGCGGCCAACACTGTCAAATTCACTAAAGCTGCAAAGGCAACAAACGTAAATGCTCTTGCACGAATACCGGCCGTTGAAAGCATAAGCTGTCTCCTTGAAATACGAACCGCCGGAAACTGCAGGTAGTCACTTCAGAATGGCTACGTCGCTGAATCCGAATGTCATATCGACTCCCGTCCGATTGTCGGTAAATTTGCTCGTTAGATGAAATGTCACCTCCTCGCCCGCCAGGTCGGGGATAGGGACAAATCTTTCTCTCCACCACGGCTCGGCAGAACTCACAAAAGGCGGAATTTCCCGTGACCATAACAATCGTTTCCCGCCATTGTACTCGGCGTGAACTTCAAAGCGAATCATCTTGAGGTCCCCGGGAAGCGGCCTTCTGTATTTACGCTTGATAACCGGCTTGAAGCTTAACGTCGGTTTGCCGCAGGAAGGCACAGTTACGGAAAAAGTAACATCGGATGCAGCACCGGGCTGATCTTTCTTCCGATCCGCCTGCCTTCGCCGGACAAATTTAGACGCCATATCCTTTGCAAGTTCGGCAAGTTGTTCCGGCCTCGGTGCGATCAGACAATAAGTCGGCGTCTCTCCACCTCCGAGTTTTGCGACCAGAGGAGCGGAAATCAGCTCCTCAGCCCATTGTATGTATTGATTGTAAAGCATTTGACGGAACTTACCGCCAACTTCCGAATGAGCTGAGAGCCCCTCGTTTGTGCCTACGATCAGACGAGCCCCGGCCTTTGCCGCCGCTAATGCCTCACATTCGTCGAGCGAGAGTTTCTCGCCCTTCTCGGCTCCCAGCACCTCCAGTATCTGGCGGGCAAGCACGCGGTCGCGCGGACTTTCGCCGACGTCTACTTTCAGCAGGCCCTTCGCAGCCGCCTTAACTATTTCTTCGATTGGGGTCATATATACCGGCTTGAAAGACCTTCTTACCGAACGAGTCAAGCTCTGGTAAATCGCATAGCTGTCGAGATTCTTCGGTCGTTCCAGCCCGACTTCAATGACAACGCAGTCTTTACCTATTACGGAAACGCTCAGCCTGTCGCCGTATGAAACCTCGCCTGATGAGACCGGCGCTTTGGCCGGATAGACCATGTAGGCCGAGAGATTGTTATCGATGGGCCTGAAACCTGCGCTCTCGTCCAGGAGCACTTCGGCGGCAGCGGCATCGAAAGAGCTATTGAAAAGGTAGATCACTCCCTCACCCGAGCCCACGTGGGAATAACCCATAATGCCTTCGTTGGGGTTCTTCCCCGGCCTGAAAAGAGGGCGACAGTTGAGGACATATTTCGTCCTTTTGCTGTCCCAGGCCAGCCACTGTTTCAGAACGTCTTTGTCGAACTGCGGCATCTGAGCGAAAGAGAAACGGATGTCCCGGACGGCGGTGGTGGCAAAGCAGGTAAACATATTCTGCGTCCAGCCTTCTCCCGATGGTATGAGCAGGCCTGTGTGTTTCAAGTTTGCGGGGATAGCCGACTTTTGCTGCATCGACCAGCCGGCGATGTCGCCTTTGATTCCCCAGGGCGGCACGAAATTGTCGTAGTGGTCCTGCCATGCCAGGCGTCTTTCAAAAGCCAGCGCCCGCGCCGGATGGTCCGTCTTCATCGCCAGTCTCATATGGGGTGTCGTTCCCGGATCCCTCGCATGAATGTGCGTAGCATGAAGAAGCATCCAGGGCCAGGGCCGGGCATTGCAATAGAAGCGATATATCCCCGGCCGCCGCTTATCACATGCGTCATATATCTCAACCATTCTGCGAAGCTGCTTGTCGATGGAATCCCAGCCGTTTGCCAGGCTGTCGTGCTCGGTCGAGTAGTCCGGCATATACCTGTGAAAGTCGAACATGATGCCGCCAAGGTCATAACGATCCAGCGCCTGGTGGACGAATGTCTTGAGACGTGTGCCGTACTCGGAAGTCAGTGACTGAACCGGGGCGTCCGGCAGATCGGGGACCATCCTCGTATAGTAGGGCTTGCCGTCTTTATTAAGGATCGCCCACTGTTCCGCCTCGCGGACGTAACGGCTGCAGAGTGAGTCCATCCAGACCGATAATTTCATGTTGCGGTCTTTAGCTGCCTCTACTATAGGCAACATGCCATTCGGAAGTCTGATCGGATTCGTCAGCGCCATGTCCCACCCGCGGTCTTCGGCACCCACAACGTTCGGCAGTCTCGTACTATATGGCCGGTCGGGCCATAACCACCCCGCGTCGAAGTGAAGCAGGTCTGTTCCTATATACTTCAAGTCATCCACCACCTGGAGTATTCGGTCGGCCCTGGTGCTGGTGAGCCAGGGTCCCCAAGTGGTAAACTTTACCGGAAAAGGCAAATCGGGCCTAACCCTGTCTGCAACGTGCGTATAGAAAGCTCGCCGGGCGGTTTCGAGCGTTGTCTTCTCTTCGTTAGCCTGCTTGCCAAAGAAAACCATCGAACCTCGGGAAACTTCAAAAGGTTCGCCGGCTGCCAAACTGAAGCCGGGGCGGTATTCGATGCGAATGGCTCCGGCGTCCTCAATTACCTGCGCTCGCGGCCATTCGAGCGTAAGCAGACAGCCGCTCGCGGGCTTGAGCAAAACGACAGGCTGGCCGAACGCTCCGCTCTTTGCCGGCCAGGCCAACTTTACGCCCGGCGAATCGAGCGCCCAGTGCCTTACGCCGGCCACATAGGCGCTGCGCTCGTCGGCGGTGCACGTTATCGTCTTGAGTAGAACGGCTTTTTCGGACTGCAGTTCGTAACGGACGTCAACGTGAAGCATGTCATGAGAAAAATGAAATACCGCGCTGCCGCCGTCCTCCGGTATCGTCTCATTTCGAAACCTGAAACTCTCGGGCAAAGCATAGTCTACCTTTACCTGAAGGTCGTGAATCGCATCCGGTCTCAGGGCAGCGAGCGAGAATTGGTTCGAATCACTGAACGTGTAAGAGTCGCCGGTAAGCTTGTGCCCGACGCTTGCAAGCCGCGGGCCGGTCTTCGAATACTCGAACCTGACGCTCAGGACTTCGTTCTCAATAATGACCGGAGCGCTGCGAGCGTACAGGTCGGAATAAGACGAATGTCCCAGCACAAGCAGCACAACGGCAAAGCGGCATACAGGCAGGAATAATCTGTTCAAGACAATTGCTCCCAATCGATCTAAAAAATCCATTATCGGTTTAGATGGAGTCTTCATAACCATACCCTCAACGACTTGGTCCTATTAAACTTGATATACCTTAAAAGCAGGGTGTTATTGTTCATTTTTAACGATGTCGGTTATATGACTTCAAGCATTTTTTGTCCGATTTTTCGTGTTGAGATAAAATGGTTACCTTTTTGGACAATGTGGAGTTGACCTTAAACTGTAAAATTCGGAAAATGATTCAGAGCCTAACCAAAAAGGATGAGGTCAATTGAATTTTCATATGACAAGAACTCAATTATAGCTTTGGTTATAGAATAATTTCTGGGAGACGATTGGTATGAAAAGGAAATTGGGGTTTACATTGATTGAACTGTTGGTTGTCATCTCCATAATAGCATTATTGTTGTCGATGCTTTTGCCGGCGCTTCAGCGGGTGAAGAAGCAGGCAAGGGCAGTGGTTTGTCAATCTAACGTGAAACAATGGGGTACTATACATTACATGTATAATAAGGACCAGGAAGGTGGGTATTTCCCATCAAGAATGCACGGCGGAGCAGGCGGTTACAGCCGATGGGTAGAAGTAACGAGGCCTTATTACAGTGATACCAAGATATCACTTTGCCCGGAGGCCACAAAGCCGCTGGAAGAGGGCGGGCACCATCCATTTGCAGCTCAACTGCTCAAGTTCAGCACAGGCACCGGATATGAAGTGGAAGAAGGTCATTACATGAGCTATGGTTTCAATGCTTGGCTTTACAACCCCCCACCCGAGCGAACAGACATGCTTCACGGGCGAAAAGCGAAAGACTGCTGGCGGACAAGCAACGTCAAGGGCTCTTCCGAGATACCGTTGACTTTCGACTGTATATGGAGAGGGGTCACGCCTCTTTACATGGATGAGCCACCGGAATTCGATGGATATTGGGCGCCCGCGAACAACATGTCGCACGTCTGCATCAATCGGCACGAGAAGAAAGTCAATGTGGTATTCCTGGATTTCAGCACGGTCAGGAGGGTACCCTTGCCGGAATTGTGGGAGCTTGAATGGAGCCGCAACTGGAATCCTAAGGACGTCCCTCCCCCGGAGTGGCCGGCTTGGATGAATTAAGAAGATCGGCCGTGATCGCCACGTTAGCCTTGTGAATATACGAATGCGTCTCGACAGGCTTGAGGCCGCGAATCAACAGAAATGAGTACGAAGAAAGGATGTTGTGAATGAGTCCGGAAGAAATGGTAACCGAAGAATTAGCGATGGAAGGGGGGCCTAAGGCGGCCGGCGCGATCGGACCTTTCCCAAGCAAGATCGGCAAAGAAGAGCTAATGGAAATTCTGGATATGTGGGAATTCAGCCCCGAGAACCGCGCACGGTTGAAAGATATTATCGATCAGGAAACGAACCTGAACGGTCCCCATTTATTCAGGTATTACAATCCCAGACCCAGCAAGGTTGCCGCCGCCGAAGAGGCCATGAAGAAGATGGTGGGCACACAATACTGCCTGGCAACAAATTCCTGTACGTCCGCGCTGGTCGCAAGCTACCGCGCTCTCGGCATAGGGGCCGGCGACGAGGTGATTGTGCCGGCATATACGTTTTTCGCAACCTCCGCAACGGTGGTTTCGTCAAATGCCGTCCCTGTGATTGTGGATGTTGACGAGACTCTCTGCCTCGATCCCGAGGCGATTAAGGCGGCGATCACCAGGCGAACCAAGGCCATAGTACCGGTCCACATGCGCGGTGCTCCAGCTCAGATGGATGCTATTATGGACGTAGCCAATAAAAAGGGCCTTCCGGTCGTGGAGGACGTGGCCCAGTCGGGAGGCGGCTCCTTTGGCGGTAAGCCTCTTGGCGGCATAGGCACAATGGGCTGCTTCAGTTTCGACTACTATAAAGTGATAGTCAGCGGCGAGGGCGGATTCATAACGACCGACGACCAATGGCTGTACACCAGGGCTCAGAGCTGGCACGACTGTGCCGCATGCTGGCGTCCGGACCGCTTCGCCATGGAGAGGAAAGAAGGCGAACTCTTCTGCGGCGAGAATTATCGCATGAGCGAACTGGAGGGCGCCGTCGCATTGGCTCAGATACGCAAGGCCGATAAAATGCTTGCGGGCTACAGAAGAGCGAAGAAGCGGATTAAGGACGCCATCGAAGATTTTCCCGGACTCGAATACCGCAGACTCACGGACCCGCAGGGCGATACGGCTATATGTCTGGTAATGTTCCTGCCGGATGCGGATTTAACCCGCAAGGCCATCGAAGCCATGCAGGCCGAGGGCGTACCGATCGGCGGCATATACGACTCGAAAGTCCGGGACTGGCACATATACAACTACTGGGAACATATCCTCGACAAGAAAACAGTAGCCGAAGACGGCCTGCCTTGGAGCGCGATTCCGGCCCCGGAGTTGCCGCAGTATTCCCGTGAGATGTGCCCGCGAACGCTGGATTTGCTCTCCCGAGCCGCGATGCTGGACATAAATTACAATTACAGCGACGAGGACTGCGACGCCATCGCTGCAGGCATTAACAAGGTGCTGAGAGCTTTGCTCAAGTGAAAGACCCGAAGATGAGAAGGTAGGAAGAAAAGAAGATAGGAACTGCGAAGCGGGTAGAGGTGAAGGAGATTAGTTTATGGACTATGGGCTTTGTGTGGAAATGGCGCTGGATAATCTGTCATTCGAGCAGCGTGTGCAAAAGGCTGCCGAAATCGGTTTCAGGTACGTCGAGATGTGGTTTGTGGACATGAGTTTCAAGGGCAAACCTCAGGAGCTTGCCGCGATTGCCGAGAAGAACAACGTACAGATCACCAACACGGTGATCGGCGCTCCGGACGGTTCTATCGGCGGCGGCCTGACCAATCCCGAGAACCGCCGGCAATGGCTTGAGAGGGCCGAGATGACCCTGGAGTTCAACAAAGCCGCCGGAATCGGCGCTACAATAGTCTGCACGGGAAATGTCGTGCCGGGAATGAGCGAAGAGCAGATGCGCGACTCTGTGATGGAGGGGCTTAAACGGACGGTCGAGATGGCCCAAAAATACGGCGTGACGCTGCTGCTCGAGCCTCTGAATACGCATTATGACCACGAAGGCTATTTCCTGACCGGCAGCGACGCCGGGGCTGAAATATGCCGCAAAATAGGCGCCGAGAACATGAAGCTCTTGTTCGACTGCTACCACATGCAGATCATGGAAGGCGACCTGGTCAATCACGTAAAGCGCAATATCGACGTAATCGGTCATTTTCATTCGGCGGGCGTCCCCGGCAGACATGAGCTTTATCGCGGCGAAACAGACTATCCGTTTCTCATCGAACAGATAGAAAGAACGGGATACAAGGGCATATTCGGTCTGGAATACGCGCCGTCCACCGAGCACGAAGAATCGTTGAAACAAACTCTGGATTATCTTAAAGGCTGAGACCTGTTAAGGGAGCGAAGAATTATGAAAAAAACAGCGGTGTCATCCGTAATAATTACTTTGGCTATTATCTCAGTAGTGTGTAATCACCCGGCTCAAGCCGCGGAGAGCGTGACCTTGCAGAATCGCCACCTTCGTGCCACATTCGACGATTCGGACGCAGGACCACACCTGAGCGGCGTAAAGCATCTTGCGACAGGCTACAGCTATTCCATCAGCAACGATCAGCAGGTGATGCTCGCGCTTGTCCAACCGGAATCGATCCATGACCGCGATCTGGAGGTGACCTATGATTTGCAGGATAAGTTTGAGTTTAACGGTGTGAAGGTAAGCGGCGAAAAGACAAAGGCTGTGTTCGAATTCGAAAACCCGGCTTTGCAGGTCGAGGTTATCTACACTCTCAGTG
>CAZRBG010000094.1:0-16917 GCA_964598225.1 uncultured Pirellulales bacterium | reverse complement strand
ACTGCTGTGGATTAGGGATACTATCGAGCAGTGTCAAAAGGAGTCGGCTATTTTCTGTTTATCCGTCATCCTGGTACGACCGATATTGACATAAGAAATTTAACATGGTACTCTTTTAGGCGAGTCACAAGCTATAAAGATTATGAAGGGAGTTGAAATGATCCTTATCGACGGCGTTCGATACGAATTGACCACTCCAAAAAGTGAGGCTGTTCTCGAGAAAGCGATCCAGTCAAAGTGCGAGCACATATTCGGCCCTGATTCATTCTATTTTGATATAAAGAGTAAATTGAAGTCGAGGGCTGGTGTTGTATCGATCCCTGATGGATATGTTATTTACTTTACATCTCCAAGAAAAGCTCGATGGGCCATAATTGAAGTCGAACTTGCATCTCATCCGGTTTATGAGCACGTTGTCCCGCAACTCAGCAAATTTAATAGAGGCATTGAAGATAGCTCAACAAAAAGGAAACTTATCGAAATCCTGTATGGTATCTTTGATAAAGATGAAGTTCTGAAAGCAAGATTGAAGCAAAGAATCAAATCTGGAGAGGTCTACAAATTCATCTCTGATCTAATTTCCGAAAAGCCTCTTGTTGTTGTCGTCATAGATCAGAGAACAAAACAATTGGATGAGGGCTTGCACGATATTAGAGGAGATGTGAGGGTAGTCGAGTTTAGGACTTTCCGGCGGGAAGGTGTTTCTGAGAGTGTCAACGCGTACTTGTTCGAGCCAATACAGGACAAGACAATAGTCATCCCACCAACGCCAATCCACAAATCTGGACGACATGAGTCGGGAGGGCAAGAATCCAGCGAAGATGTGGCACCTCAGAAGAAGAACCGTTGTCCTGCGATCGACGACAGAACGTTCGAGTTGGTGAGGGATAATCCAGGCCGCTATAGTATAGAGGAGATATTCGAGATTATCCGTAGAGAATATCCGGACCACGATCCCGATACGCTACTGCGAACAACGAGGCGGAGATTGCACGGCCATCTCCAGAAGAAGATGGGCTTCCGCATCGAAAAGAATGCGGCCGGTAAGTATTTTGTCGTCGAGTAGCAAGGAGGAGGGATTAACACCCCCAACTGCAATATAAGCTACCAGTGGGTTGGGGCTTTCCCCGCCATCGCGCTGCAGGTGCAACAAGCACCACCCTACGTTCGGTCTTTCAAAGGCCAGATGTCGGCGCCGTTTCGGGCGTTTTCTATGATCTCTGTGGCCCTTGCGGCTATGTCCGGGTGTTTGTTTGCGATGTTGTTTTCTTCGCCGATGTCGGTTTTTAGATTGTAAAGCTCGACTGGCCGTGAAGGCGCCAGGCGGACGGCTTTGAAGTTGCTCATGCGCACGGCCTGCTTCGAGCTTTTGCCCTCATGGAATTCCCAGTAGAGGTATTCGTGCTTTTTCTGCGGCCTGCCGAGCAGGGCGGGGGCGAATGAGATGCCGTCGATACCCTGTGGCTCGGGCGCGCCGGCAAGTTCGGCGAACGTTGGCAGCACGTCCCAGAAAGCCGAGATGTGGTCGCACTCAGCGCCGGCCTCGACCTTGCCGGGCCAGCGTGCGATTGTGGGGACTCGTATGCCGCCTTCGTACAGGGCGCGTTTCGTTCCCTTCAGCGGGCCGTTGCTGTCGAAGAATTCGGGTTTTACGCCGCCTTCCTTGTGCGGGCCGTTGTCGCTGCTGAAGATCACGAGAGTATTTTCGTCGATGCCGAGTTTTTTGAGCTTTGCCAGGATTCTTCCGACGTCGGCATCCGTGCGGGAGATCATCGCGGCCTTACCCTTTTCCGGTTCGGGCCAGTCCTTATCGGCATAAATCCCGTAGTCGGGTACTTCCATGCCGTGCTCGTCGAACCAGCCGGCTTCATTGTTCGCGTGGGGGATCGTAAAGGGCAGAAACAGGAAAAACGGAACACTTTTCTGTTTTTCGATGAATTCCAATGCGGCTTGAGAAAACAAATCATGCGAGTAGTCCACCTTCTCGCTCGCCAGGCCGACAAGTGACTCCTGCCCCGGCTTGTAGTGTTTCTCCGGGTGTTGGACGACGTTTCGCAACTGCACTTTCTCGCCGTCTTTCCAGAGGAAATCCGGATAATAATTATGGGCGTGCCACATGCTCAGGTAGCCGAAGAAGTGGTCGAACCCGAAACCGTGCGGGCTTTGAGGGCCTTCTGGCGGCGTCGGATGGCCGATGCCCCACTTGCCGATGCACGCCGTGGAATAGCCTGCCTGCTTTAAGACCCCGGCGACCGTCACTTCCTCGGTTTTCATCAGCACATCGACGTTGCCCCGCACCGTGCAGTGGCCGGTATGCTTACCCGTCATTAAAGTGCAGCGGGACGGCGCGCAGACGGTGCTGCCGGCATAATGCCGGGTGAATTTCATACCCTCTGCGGCCATTCTGTCGAGATTCGGCGTCTTGATCTTTTTCTGGCCGAAACAGCCAAGGTCGCCGTAGCCGAGATCGTCGGCGAGAATGTAAATGATATTCGGTTTCTGCTTACCACTGACTTGCTCAGCCGAAGCCTGGCAGCGGCTTATTGCAAATGTTCCCACCGTTGCCGCCGCAAGGCCGGCGTCTTTCAGAAATGCTCTTCGAGATAGTTTCATTGTATCTTCCTCGACGATTAGACTGGAACTTGAATCTTCAGTGGAAGTTTGTAGCACGATAGTGAGATGAAATCAACCCATTTGCGGGCTTGCCCTCTGCGGTGAATCGTAGTACCATTTGTAGCTGATCCGGTCAGTTTGTTGCTGTGATCTTACGTGTTTTTGGATTAAACGCTTTACAGGCGGTAGCATGAATCGAAGGCAATTTGTGATAGGTTCAGCCCTATCGGCACTTGGTTGTGCCGATGCAGTCAGGGCGCGCGTCGGGGTTGTTCAGGGTTCGGAAAAGATAGTCGATACGCATCAGCATCTCTGGGATCTGAGCAAGCTTCGGCTGCCCTGGCTCAAGCCCGGAGGAGAGTTGACGCGGAGTTTTTTGCAGGCTGACTATAAGGAGGCGACGCGCGGACTGGGGATTGAAAAAGCAGTTTACATGGAAGTTGCTGTAGCGCGGGAGCAGAAATTGGCCGAGGCGGAATATATCATCGAAGTTTGCGCCGACAAGAGCAACCCCACGTGTGCGGCGGTGATCGGGGGATTGATTCTTGAGGACGGATTCGAAGAATACATAATGCGCTTCAAAGGCAATCCGTACATCAAGGGCGTCCGGCATCCTTTGAACAGAGCGGTGCAACTCGAGAACGATCGTCTGATTGGAAATCTGCGGCTGCTCGGCGATCTTGGGATGAGTTTCGATCTCGTCATTCCGCCGAGGCTCATCGGCGATGCGGCGGATTTGGTCGAACGCTGCGGCGAGACGCGATTCATACTGGATCACTGCGGCAACGCCGATCCGTTGGCTTTCAATTCCGACTTGGACTGGGGGCGAAAGCCGCAGCATGACCCCGAAATGTGGAAACGCGACATTGAAACACTTGCGAAACGGCCAAACATAATCTGCAAGATCAGCGGCATAATCGCTCGCGTTCCGAAAGGCAGGGCGACTGCCGGGGTCTTGGCGCCTATTGTCAACCACTGCTTGGATGCGTTCGGACCGGATCGGGTGATTTTCGCCGGCGACTGGCCTGTATGTACGCGAGGGGCGCCGCTTCGCGTATGGGTCAATCTGCTCCGAGATATCGTGAAAACCAGGAGCGCCGAACAGCGGAGAAAACTTTTCTGGAGTAATGCGAATAGCTTCTATGGCCTCGCATAGTTCAAACGATAACTTTTGTTAACGGAGTCATTTATGAGTACTTTATCACGTCGAAATTTTCTGAAGACAGCCGCCGCCGGGGGTGTCGCTGCGGCATTATCAGGATGCGAGTCAGGCTTACGCCGGGCCGATGATTCACCTCGTCCCAATGTTGTCTATATTCTCGCCGATGATCTGGGTTATGGCGACCTCGGCTGCTACGGCCAGAAGGACATCCGTACGCCCAACATCGACCGCATGGCTCGCGAGGGAATGATCTTTACTCAGCATTATTCCGGCAGCACGGTCTGCGCGCCGAGCCGGTCATGTCTGATGACCGGCCAGCACACGGGGCACACGCCGGTGCGGGGAAACAAGGAATATCAGCCGGAGGGTCAGCACCCGTTGCCCGCCGAGTCTGTGACCGTCGCGGAGGTTCTGAAAGGGGCCGGTTATGCGACCGGCGCGTTCGGCAAGTGGGGACTTGGATACCCCGGCTCCGAGGGCGATCCGAACAATCAGGGCTTCGATGAATTCTACGGCTACAATTGCCAGCGGTACGCACACAACTATTATCCGTATTTCCTGCGGCACAACGACAAAAAGGTCATGCTGCCCGGCAACGAAGACAAGAAGACCGAACAGTATGCGCCCGATTTGATACAGGAGCAAACATTGAAGTTCATCGAGGCTAACAAGGACAGGCCGTTTTTCCTCTATGTGCCGAACGTGATCCCTCACGCGGAATTATTGGTTCCGGAAGATGAGATCGTCAAGAGCTACCGCGGTAAATTCCCTGAAAAGCCGTATAAAGGTGTTGATGACGGCCGGAGCTATAAGAGAGGCGGATACGGCTCGGTGGAGACTCCGCGTGCGAATTTCGCCGCGATGGTCACCCGCCTGGATCGGTACGTGGGCGAGATACTCGACAAGCTCAAGCAGCTTGGTCTGGACAAGAAAACGATCGCGATGTTCACCAGCGACAACGGCCCGCACGGCGAGGGCGGGGCGAATCCGAAGTATTTCAACAGCAGCGGGGGGCTTCGGGGCATGAAACGCGATCTATACGAAGGCGGCATTCGCGTGCCTATGATCGCCCGGTGGCCCGGCAAGATCAAAGCCGGCAGCGGCAGCGACCACATATCGGCGTTCTGGGACGTGATGCCGACCCTTGCCGAGCTTGCGGGCGCAAATGCTCCGGAAAATATCGACGGTATATCCTTTGTGCCGACTCTGCTCGGGCAGAAGCGGAAACAGAAAGAGCACGACTATCTCTACTGGGAGTTCCACGAGCGGGGCGGCAAACAGGCGGTCCGCAAGGGCAAGTGGAAGGCTGTCCGTTTGCAGGTTAATCGCGATCCGAACGGCCCCCTGGAGCTGTATGACCTGCAGAAAGATCCACAGGAGAAGAACGACGTGGCCTCGGAGCATCCGGACATCGTCCGTCAAATGGAGCGGATCATGAAGGAGGCACACACGGACTCGGAGGTCTTTGTATTCGGCTAATCGGCGCCGCAGAGAGCTTCGGCAGAGACGACGGCGAAACCAAAGTCAGGGCGTCTCACCAAATCTCGCACACACGGAATAGTCTCTTACTTTCGACAGGTGAACGTCTTCGCTCTCGTCCGGATACAGGTAGACGCTGATAGAAAAATCCGAACCGGGCTTTGTGAATCGCTCGAGTTCGCCGGCCTGGACGAATCCCTGGGATTCGAGCTTGCCGGCGGTGTCGAGCCAGTTTGCTCCTACCTGAATTCCGAAGAAGCCGTACTCTGCTCCGAGAATAACCGCGCTGCTAAACACGTATTTATTTTGAGAATCGAAAAAGAAGATGCAGTGTGCAACCTCCACAGAATTCACCCGTTCGGCGAAGTCCAGCCCGAGCAGGCGGCAGACTTCGCCGAACGGAGTTTCGAGAATCCTGATATGCCTTTCAAGGTTGAGGCGGTCTTTCGACGGCAGATGTTTTGACGGCACTGTTATTGACTCCTTAGCTACTTAGACACTGCATCTCAGTGTGCGTTCTTCATAGGATGCACGGATTCTATATATTCTTCTTTTAGTGTCAAGAATCGCTTGAAAAATCGAAACATACTTGATACCTTCTCACAAGGAGTTGGGTCATCACTTTACGGCCCCTGACCCCCGTAGAGTTTCGAAGATAGTATAGATTACGAGCATGTGATATGGATGAGAAGAAACCTCAGGATGAGGGCATCAACAGCCCCGACACAACTCAGGGAGCGGGCGGATCGAGAGACGATAAATTTGTGCCGACCTGCAGCATTTGCGGAGAAAAACATTGGCCGCATCATCCCCTGGTGCCGTGCGTAAACAAAAAGAAAGCTAAGGCCAAAGCCAGAGCGGACAAAAAGGCCAAAGCCAGAGCCGCGGCAAGAGAAAAAGCGGAGGCTAAGGCCAGAGTAAAAGCGGAGGCAGAGGAAAAGGCCCGTGCCGAAGCCGAGGCCAAAGCTCAAAGGCAAGCCTATATCGACGCAGTAGCCAAAGCGGAGGAGCGGCTGCGAGCTGAATCCAGAGCAAGAGCTGAAGCTGAAGAAAGGGCCCGTGCCGAAGCAAACGCTCGAAATGAGGCTGTCGCAAAGGCCAGAACCGACGCTAAAGAGGAGGCCGAACGCAGGCTGAAGGCTGAGAAAGAAACTCATGCCGAGGCGCTGGCCAAGTTACAGCAGGAGCTCGATGCCGAGTCCGATCGAAGGGCTGAAGCGCAGAAAACAGCAACCTTCGAGTCGGAGCAGCGCACCCGGGCACAAACCGAGGCGGCAGAAGCCCTTTCGACTGTCAAAGACCAGGCGGCGAAAGAGGCCGAAGAACACTCCCAGGCCTTGAAGCAGATCGAGGCAAAGTTAAAAGAGCAAATTGACGGAAGAAACCAAGCGGAGGCCAGGGCCGATGCCGAAGCGGCGGTTCGGCTTGAAGCCGAGGAAAGAGCCGCCGAGGAAGCACGCAAGATATCCGAGTTGGAGAAGAGGCTTGAAGCTGAATCGGAGCGAAGAGAAACCGTTGAAGGTGAGGTGGCGGAGGCGGTTTCGGCGGCGGCGTTGAAAGCGGAAGAAAAAGCCAAATCACACGAGGCTGCTGTCAGCGAGATGGAGAAGAAGTTCGAAGCCGAGGCCGCGGCACGAGCAAAGGCACAGAAGCAGACAGAAGCGGAGATAAAGAAAAAACTTAAGGCTCAGGACAAGGCGAAGTTCGAAGCGTCGGCAAAGCGCCAGGCCGAACGACGCGCTAAAACCGAAGCGGAAAAAAGGGCCAAGCTCGAAGAACGCTTTAAGGCGGAATCTGAGGAACGCGCCAGGATCGCAGGAGAACTGAAAGATGCTCTCTCGGCTGCCAAAGCCGAAGCCAGGGACCAAGCTGAGGCCCATGCTGCGAAGATCAGCGAATATGAGGATAAGTTGAAGGCTGAAAGCGAGGCGCGGTTAGGACTTGAGCAGGAGATCGCGACTCTTGAGCGAGACAAGGCCGACGTAGATCGCAAGGCTGAGGCCGAATCACGTTCCGGCAGGGAGGCTCTGGAAAAGGCTGAGTACTATCGCAAAGCGCTGTCCAAAGCCGAGAAGAGGCTTGAAGCCCGGGGGCGGGAGATTGCAAAAGCAAAGACGAGAATCGAGGCCGAAGCGGGACAAAAGAATCTGGCCGAACAGACGTCGCAACAGCGGGCGGAGGAAGTGGCGAGGGTCGAGCAGAGACTCGCCGCTGAATCTGAAGAGCGCGTAAAGGTCGAGGCCGAGGCCGCCGAAGCGGCAATTGCGGCCAGAACCGAGGCAGACAGGCAGGCAGAATCTTATTCCGCGGCTTTGAAGGAGATCGAGGACAAGCTAAGGGCCCAAACCGAAAAGACAGTCAAAGCTGAAACAGATGCCCGGAATCAAGCTGATGTCAGAGCGGAAATGGAGGAAAGGCTAAGGATCGAAGCGGAAGCTCGATCCGAAGCCGAAAAGCAAATTCACTCTTTTGCCGAAGCAAAAACAAAAGCCGAGACAAGAGCTGACACCGAGGCGGCCGCTCGTCTCGAAGCCCTGGAGAAGGCTGAGCGCGAGGCTGATGAGAGAGCGAAGCTTGAGCAACAGCTTAAGGTCGAATCCGAAGAACGAGCGAGGATAGAGGACAAGGCCGAGCAGGATATTCTGGCCGCCTCATCCCGAGCGCAGGAGAAGCTGGATGCCGAGAGCCAGGCACGAATAGCGGCTGAACAGCAGGCACAGGCTCAGGAACAGGCCAGGATCAAAGCGCAGGAAAGAGCCGAGTCTGAAAAAGCCGCCAGAATCCAGCAGCAGGAGCGCGCAGACGCCGAGGCCGAGATAAAAGCAAGGCTGGAAGAACGACTTGCCGCACAGAAGGAGGAATTGCAACGTGTCAGGGCTGATTCTCAGCAGGTTATCGAGGCGGCCAAAGCCGAGGCTGAAGAAGAGTCGAAGGCACATGCCGTCGATTTGAATCAAGCCCGGGAAGAAATCAAGGAGCAGGCCGAAGCAATAGCGAAGGCAGAATCACTCGCTCAGGACCGTGCGTTGGCGTACTCAGAACTGGAGAAGCGGCTGCAAAGCGAGACAGAGGCCAAATCCGAGGCGCTGCGCCAGACCCAGGCCGAAGTGGACCAGAGGACGACGCTTGAAGAACAATTGCAGCAGCAGAAACTGTCCGCAGCCGAGACGCAGGAAAGGGCTCAGAACTACCGTAAAGCTGTCGCAAAGGCCGAACGGAGGATGGCGACTCTTGCCGAGAACATCGCCAGGCTCAGGACGAAAGCCGAGACGGAAGCCGACCAAAGGAATCGGGCCGAGACCAGAGCTCGGCAAGAGGCCGAGGAAAGAGCTAAAATTGAAGAAAGACTCGGAGCCGAGGTCGCAGAACGAGCCAGGATTGAGAAAGAGACTGCCGAAGCACTCTCAGCCGCCCGGCAAGAGGCAAAGTCACAGGCTGCCGCTGCAGAGACGATTGAGCAGGAACTGAAAGCTCAAGTCGAGCAGAGATCGAAGATCGAGGCAGAAGTTCAAAACCTGACCACGGCAAAGGTCGCTCTTGAGGATGAGTTGAATAGCCAGAAAGAATTATTATCTCAAGCTCAGGGGCAAATCGAAGCTCAAGCACAGGAGATTGCCGGCCTTCGCAGCAGAGCGGAAGAGCAGACTAAAGCCAGGGAGCAGGCGGAACTCAGAGCCGCAGACGAAGTAGCCCACAGGGCGAAGCTCGAGGAAAGGCTCCATGCGGCGGACGAAGCTCAGGCCAGGATAAAGGCCGAATCTGCAGAGGCTCTCTCAGCCGTTCAAGCCAAGTTGGATGAACAGGCCAAATCTCACGCGGCGGCTCTACAAGAAGCGGATGAGAAACTGGCCGCCAAGACCAAAGCAACGAATGAAACCGAAGCCGCTCTCCAGTCCGCCATCGACGCCAATGCCGTGCTCCAGGAGCAACTGGGGGAAGCGAATGAGACGAAAATGAGAGCGGAGCAACAGGCTCAGGCCGCGGCCGAAGAAAGAGCTTCAATCGAAGAGCGGGTGAGGGCTGCTGAGCGGGCGCGGGATGAGGCGCAAGAGCGTGCCAATAATCTGCGTAAGGCCGTGGCGACCGCAGAGAAAAGGCTCGAGGCCCAAGCGCAGGATATTGCCGGGATGCGCAGTAGAGCCGAAGAGCAGGCAAGAGCCAGAGAACAGGCCGAACGGACAGCCGCAGACGAAGTGGCTGCCAGAGCGAAGCTCGAAGAAAGACTCAGCGCGGAGGCGAGAGAGCGATCGCGAATAGAGGCCGAATCGGGGGAGGCGCTTTCGGAGGTCCAGACCAGATTGCGTGAACAGGCCGAAGTTCACGCCGCGGCCCTGAAAGAAGCGGATGAGAAGCTGGCTGCCCAGACCAACGCCACGAACAAGGCTGAGGCTGCACTGAAGTCTGAGATTGACGCAAGGGCCTCGCTGGAGGAGAAGCTTAAGGCTGAGGCCGATGGCACGGCCGAGATTGAGGAGAAACTCCGTTTGCAGGCCGAAGCGGTCAAGCACGCTGAGGATGAACTAAAATCGCAAATAGAACAGGTGCAGCAAGCTCGTGCCGAAGCACAAACACAGGCTCAGGCCCGGGACGAATTGGAAAAGAAATTGAAGGCTGAAATTGCCGCCAAATCCGCTGCACAGGAGCAAATCCAGGCTGAATCGCAGGCCAGGATCAAAGCCGAGGCGATGGTGGAATCGGCGAATGCCGCCCGGCTCGAAGCCCGGAATCAGGCCTCACAAGAAGCCGAAGCAAGGGCCGGGCTGCAGGAGAGATTGAAGGCTCAGTCAGATGAGTTGGCCCGAATCCAGGCCGAAGCTGCTGAAGCTATCCGCAATGCCCGTGCGGAAGCACAGAAACTCACCGAATCCCACAAGGGTGCGCTGGCCCAGATGGAGGAAAAGCTCAACGCCGAATCCAAAGCGAGAGCAAAAGCTCAGGCTGATGCTCAAAGCCAAGCCGACGCAAGAGCAGAACTCGAACAGCAGCTACAGAATCGCGTCGAGGAAATCGCTCGGATCCAGAGCGAAGCTCAGGCAGCGGCAGAGGAGAGAACGCGCGCTGAGGCCAGAGCAGAATCAGAAGCCGCCGCAAGAATCCAGGCCCGGCAGCAGGCCGATGAGGCGGCCCGCGTCCGGACGCAGCTTGAAGAAAGGCTCACCGCCGAACGGGATGAACGAGCCAGAATCGAGGCCGAAGCTGAAAAAGCTCATGCGGCGGCCAAAGCCGAGCTTCAGCAGCGGGAGAAATCCCATGCCGAAAGCGTAAGGCGCGCTCAGGAACAGGTGCAGGCCCAGGTTGAAGCCGCGGCCAGGGCCGAGTCGCTCGCGCAGTCCCGCTCCGACGCGAATGCCGAGTTGCAGGATAAGCTCAAGGCAGAGAGCGAGGCCCGGTCCAAAGCCGAACAGCGACTTCAGGCGATGTCTCAGGAGAAGGTGGGGGCCGATCAGCGAGCCGCATCCGAAGCTCAGGCAACCGCCGAGGCGGCCGAGCGGGCGGAATATTACCGCAAAGCAGTCATCAAGGCCGAGCGAAGGCTGGAGGCGCAGGCTAAGGAAATCGCCAAATTAAAAACCAGGGCAGAGGCTGAGAAGAACTCAAGAGAACAGGCTGAGTCCGGAATACTTGAAGAGACTGCGGCAAGAGTCAGAATTGAGGAGCAGCTTCGAGCGGAACGAAAGGAACGGGCGAGAATCGAAACCGAATCTGCCGAGGCGATACGGGCTGTAAGGGCGGAGTTGGGTGAGAAGGTTTCGTCTTATGCGACTGTGGCGAAAGAAGCCGACGAGCGTCTGGAGAGCGAAGTTGCAGCAAGATCGGCGGTTGAGCAGCAGATGAAAGACGAGCAGCAGACCCGTGCCAAAGCAGAAAAGCAGGCACAAGCCGAGGCCGCTGCACGACTTGAAGCCCAGAATAGAGCGAACGCCGAATCCGAGGCGAGGGCAAGGCTCGAAGAGCGCCTTGCAGCCGAGTCCAAAGAAAGAGAGAGAATCGAGGCGGCCTCTGCAAAGGCGCTTTCCACTGCTAGAGCAGAAGCAGAAGAGAGAGCCAGGTCTCAAGCCGAGTCAATAAGGCAATTAGAGGAAAGACTGGCCAGAGAAAGCGAAAGTGCTCAAGCGGCCGAGGCGAAGCTGCAGGCTCAAGTTGAGTCCAAGTCCGAGATAGAAGAAAGACTGCGTTCCGAAGCCGGAGCCGAACTGGAAAAGCAGCTTCAGGCAAGAGATGCCGCTATAATGAAAGCCGAGGACAAGGCCGAATCCGAAGTGGCCCGGCGGCTCGACGCGCAGAAGGCCGCCGATAAGGAGACCGGCGCACGAGCCGACGTCGAGAAGCAGCTAAGAGCCGAGAGAGAGCAGCGAGCTCGATTGGAGGCCGGCACCGCTGAGGCGATTGAGGCAGCCAGAGCCGAATCCAAGGAAAAGATCGAGTCCCTTGCTGAAACTGTGGCTGATTTGGAAACGAAGTTACAGGCTGAAAGCACGGCCAGGGCGGATTCTCAAAAGGAGGCCCAAAGCCTGATTCAGGCAAGAAATGATTTAGAAAAGAGACTTGATGCTGAAATTAAAGCCCGGTCTGCCGCTGAGGAAAAATCACGCGAACAGGCTCAGGAAGCAGTCGCGGCGAAGGCCAAAGTCGAGGCCGAAGCTGAGGCCAGACAGCAAGCTCAGAACCGAGCCGAGCAGGAGGCCGATGCGAGAATCAGGCTTGAAGAGCGCCTCGGCGCCGAGATTGGACAGCGCGAGAAGGTGGAGGCTTCCGCCGCCGAGGCTGTTGAGGCCGCCCGCCGGAGCGTTAAAGAGAAGGTTGATTCTAACGGTGCGGCTGTGGCGGAACTGGAGGCAAAGCTAAAAGACGAGATTAACGCCCGGGCCGATGCTCAGCGGCAGGCGCAGGCCCAGGCCGAGAAGAACGCCGCGTTGCAGGCGAAAATCGACTCTGAAGCAGCATCCAGACTCGAAATTCAGAAACGGGCCGAGCAGGAGGCTGATGCGAGAATCAGACTCGAAGAGCGTCTCCGGAGTGAGATAGAGCAGCGGGAGAAGATCGAGGCCTCCGCCGCCGAAGCTGTGGAAGCCGCTCGCCGGAGTGCGAAAGAGAGGGTCGACTCGAACGGTGAGGCGGTGGCGGAATTGAAGTCGCAGCTCGAAGACGAGATAAACGCCCGGACCGAAGCTCAGCGTGAGGGGCAGGCTCACGCCGAGGAGAACGCCGCCCTTCGTGCGAAGATAGACTCCGAATCGGCGGCGCGGTTTGAGGCCCAGCAGGCAGTTAGAGCCGAGACCGAAGTGAGGGCAAGGCTGGAGCAGAAACTCCGTGCTGAGTCGGAACGGCTCGACGGAGTTCAGACCTCAGTGGATAATCGCATCGCAGCGGTAACGGCGGAAGCCGAGAAGAAAATAAAGCTGCTTGCCGACGCTGTTAAAGAAGCTGAGGAGAAGCTCAAGGCCGAGAGCGAAGCCAGGTCACAGGCTCAGCAGCAAATACGCGGTCTGTCGCAGCAGAGGGCCCAGATAGAGGCGCAGGCAGAGGCGGAAGCGGTTTCACGCCGTGAAGTGCAGGAAAGGGCTGCTGCCGAAGCCAAAGCGAGAGCGGAAGCTGATGAGAAACTTCGCGCCGAAATCGAAAAGCGTGCCGGCATCGAGGCAAAGGCCGAAAAGTCAATTTCGGCCGCTCGCGCTGAGGCGGAGAGGAGCAATCGGGTGTTTGCCGCAAAACTCAAGGAGTACGAAGAAAAGTTGCGCACGGAAACTGATTCCAGAGCGAAAGCCGAGCAAGAGATTCAGGTGCAGGCTCAACAACTCGCAAGCGCCGAAGCTCAGGGAAAAGCCGAGGCTCAGGCTCGACTAAGAGCCCAGAAGAGAGCGACAGAGGAAGCAAAGGTCAGGGCGAATATCGAAGAGAGACTGCGTGCCGAGAGCGAAGAGCGGCTCAGGCTTCAGTCCGCCTTGGATCAGAAGGTCGCCGACGTCTCTGCGGTCACGGGCACCTGCGACTGCTGCGGCAAAGAGAACGTCGGAGCAAACGAACTGGTCAGGATAGACTCAGGCCAACTCTTCTGCTCAGACTGCCTGGCTGAGCTGCGAAGCTGAAATATATTAGGAAAAGCATTATGATGAAAGAGCTTGGAAAACTGACAATGTACAGCACTCCCGGACTTCTGTTTCTAGGGCCTGTCCTGCTGGCCAAAGGTCTCGACGTCAGTTTGTCGGGTATGATAGGCTCCGGCCTTCTCGGGCCCGGCTTGGTTATTTGAAAAAATAGAGTGACGGCAATAAGATAGACGCGCGACGAGCCACAAGAGAGGGTGTCTGTACGACATTGCTCGCTATTCCTCGAGTACCGTTACTCACTTTTGTTCCGGGCGAGGTCTCTTTGGGCTACTGCTTTTTTGTAGATTTTCTGGGCGTCCGGCCAGTTGGCGTATTGCTGTAGGAAATGATCGGCCGGGACATTTTCTCTGTTCAGGATGGTGAAGTTCAGCTTTTCATCGCGTTTGGGATCCATCACCAGCAGATATATTTCAGGATCGTTCGGATCCTGCATTTTCAACTGATGCTCGTAGGTGTAGAAATCGTGGCCTATGTATACGGTGCTTCCTTCGATTGTTGTCTTGAACTCCCTCTCTTCGGTTTCACTGGCTTCTCTGGCGTTGACGATGATAATAAGAACGAGTACGATTACGCAAAAGCCTATCATCAGAATGTTCCTAATGCGATTCTGCATCCCTTGGCCCTTTTCAATAGTGAACAGATCCCAGTTCGACGTGCTTTGCTCAGCGTCGTTCTTTTCTTGTTGGCCGGTTTTTATGGCCTTTTTTTCGGGCTACGCTGCGTATTCTGCGTTTACCTTTGCCCGGCTCTGACCTCTTGGGAAGCTGTCCCTTTAATATTGCCAGGCTTTTAGCGCATGTTTCCCTCGTAGCCGGATCGCTGTGCTCTCGCCCCTGTTCGAGGACCTCCGCCCCCATTTTCTTCATTCGGCCGTGCATGCTTCTGAGGCCGTAAGCGGCGGCTTTCTTGGTGGTCTTCGAGTAATCGCCGAAGAGCGCCTCTTTGAGGATAGCCAGTCCGTCCTCCTGCATCCAGGAAAGGTTGAATCCCGCCAGCCGGGCTGTGGAAATATCTTTTGAAAACAATTTTTCCCGGAGCTGCCGCAGACGCTCCAGCGCAGCATCATGTTTCTCGCTATCTGAAAGTTCCGTTTTGTCTTCTGTCATCGAGCCATCCTTTCACTAATGCAAGTATACCTTGATGTCAGGGAATAGGCCAAACGAAAAACGATAATATTTTCATTTCCGTATTTGTTAGTGAAAACTTACCTGCGGCACCTTTGCCTGTCGATTATCAGTATCATCATTGGCGTTTGTTACTCCGGGCGATGAACAGCTCTCCTTTATACCAGACGTGGTACCCGGCTTCCGCCAGCCGCAGGTACCTGTCCAGATCGATGATTGTTCGGCAGACGTCGCTGTCAACAGAATTGCGGGCGGCCTCCATGAATTCGTCTGAATTGCTAATATCTTTCGCCGCTTTGCTTGCAGGATATTGTTCACTGGAGTACTTCTGCGAAAAGTAATCGCCTGTGTTTTTTTCTCGCTTTCGTGCATATTCGATGTTCTTTAGTCTGAACGCCCAATTTGTGGGATTGAACCGTTTTTCGATCTTCGTATTTCCGCCGATGTTCTCATGACAGCAGGTTCGGCAAAACAAATACTGAGCCTTGAGATTGATCGCATAGTCAATGGCCGCGTCCGAGAGTGAGCCGCATGCCCCGAAAAAAGCGACGGCGGCGGGTCTTACATTCACTTTCGGCTCGAAAATGTTGTCTTGGACAAACTCGTAGTTGTCGGGATTCGTTATTCCCGGCAGACGCTTGTAAAGGCGGTCGAATCTCGCATCGATATCAGTCGCTATGACTCTGAAGCCGTTGAGGTGTGATGCAATATCTCTGGCGTGTCTGCCGAAAACGCAAATGGGGTTGACAATTATTTGTTTATCCTCGCCCGGCGTCGGATCCTGTAAGGACTTTATCAGGATTTCTTTCAAATACTTGTCTCTCGCACCTCTGCGTTGAATTCCTCGCAGCGAGGAGTAAGGATGGCGTTTTTTCGGGAAGCCTGGAAACTTGCGGTCCAATTCTGCTGATATTTTCCCGATGTAATGCTCCAGGATACGGCTCTCGGACTCTCTGTCGGCTATATTTCCGGTTCGCAACTCATCGAGCAGCCCGCCGAGCGCTTGCAGGGCTGCTTCTGATTGTTCTGTCTGATCCCGCATGACGCAAGCACTTTAGTGCCCTCTGTGCGAATAATGTCATTCCGTTTTTCGTTTTGACTTTTCGTTATAAAGATATATCTTGTCGGGTTCTCTACGACAAGGAAAAACACATTTCCGAGCAGAACGAGCTTCCAGTGGGCATGACCGGTTTCGATAGAAAAAGCCCCTGCCTTAAGGAGGAGGGTAATGGTTAAAGCAGGGGCGTTTAAATAGCGTAAGCCCACTACGCTATCTGGTCTTCATCCGTGAAGTGCGAAACATCCTGAAACTGTGTATTAGTGCCATGCCTTGTATCAAATGTAACGCTTTTTCCAAATTTAACATTTTTTCCGTATGTTTGTATCTGGGCTGTCCCTTCAAATGCCGGAGATAAAGAGCATAAGACCGTAAGAAGCATTCCTGACCTGATAAACCTTGTTTTTTTTGTGCGAATGTGGTATGTTAAGCGTATCCGCGGTCGAAAAGTTAATGTGGAGCCAAGTCCTGATGGGGTGTCCGAGAGGCGGAGTGGAAAATTGAAAGGTTAAGCCATGGGCGGTAAGTATAGACAAAACAAAGCATTTACATTGATCGAGCTGTTGGTTGTTATTGCCATTATTGCAATATTGATGGGTATATTGATGCCGGCTCTGCAGAGGGTCCGCAAACAGGCCCGGACGGTGTATTGCCTGAGCAGCCTGAAACAGATCGGGATAGCAATGACCGCTTATGCACTGGATAACGAGGATTATATTCCCAGGGCTCTGGACCACGATGTCAAATGGATACTGGTTTTTATTCCTTACCTGGGCAACGAATACGAGGATATTGAAAATTACCAGGAGGTTGACGTTTATCAGTGTCCGTCTTTTCCCCGGGATGGATTGGGCCAGCACGGCAACCGCAACTCCGAACAGACCGTGGATTACGTTGTGAATGCCTGGAACATGTCTGATCCCGGTTTTTCGACGGGAAACCGGGGAAACCAGATGGATGAACCGACCAAATTGAACGATATACAATCGCCGGCTCAGCGTATCTATATGGCCGACAACTCAGCCGGAGAATGGCGTCCGGTTGTCCGAAACAGATACGAATTGAATATTTTCTCCAAATTCAACTACCTTGACGTTTGGTCGAGCACACATCTGCCGGCCTCCGAGCAAACCACCAAGGGCAGCAACCTTACCCGCCGTATCGCGGCAGGTCGCCACCGCGGCGAGGGCTGCAACAATCTCTTCTTCGACGGCCACGCCGACTGGTTGCACAGAAACAAGAATACGGCACGATACTGGTGCGGCGCCGACGATCCCAGGCCTGTCAATTGATAGTTTTCGCGAAATGTAAGAGGCTCTAACAATAGATATGGTTTTTCCCGTCGCGGAGCCGATGGGTAAAACCAGATTGGAC
>CAZRBG010000093.1:0-16927 GCA_964598225.1 uncultured Pirellulales bacterium | reverse complement strand
AATGGTCGAATTCTGATCACGGGAACCTTCTTTAATCCAAACTGGTATCTTTCACACATAACGCCTCTTGTTCACAGCGGCCTTGGCGAGGTGATTCTGGTTGTTGATAAGCCTCAACAACCGATGGATGGCGTTCGATTTATATGTCCGCCCAAGTGCCTGGCAAAGCTGATCAGTCGGGCGGGTGCCAAGAGTCTCTGGATGGTCTACGCCGCCATTCGCTATCGGCCAGACCTTTGTATGGGCTACTATATTGTACCTGGAGCCTGCTCAGCCCTTATAGCAGGAAGGTTGATTGGCAGACCCTCTTGTTATCAGATGACTGCTGGTCCGGTTGAAGTGGTGGGAGGTGGTTTCAAGGCTTCGGGGAGTTTCAGTTCAATGCTTGGCAGTCCATCACGAGTAATACAAAGCCTGGCACTTAAAGTCACCAGATTGTTCGATCTTGTTGTAGTTCGTGGGAACAAGGCAAAGGAATTTCTTAGAAATCAGTGTATGAATGGTTCTGTTGCAGCTATTACGGGAAGCGTTGACAGTTCCAAGCAGATGCATAGCAGTTCTCGAGATATTGATATAGTGTTTGTGGGGAGACTAGTGATAACAAAACAGCCTCATCAACTGATTGAGGTTGTCGAACAGGTGTCTAAGGTCCTACCATCTGTGAAAGCTGTAATTGTTGGCGAGGGGCCTCTGATGGAGAAGCTGAAGTCCCAGGTGCATCACGCAGGTTTAGCTGGGAACATTGAGTTTCTTGGTAAAAGAGAAGATGTCGAAGCGATCTTAGCTCGTTCAAGGGTTTTTGTGTTGACGTCAATTTCAGAGGGTTTATCGATTGCAATGGCCGAAGCTATGAGTATCGGTGTCGTCCCAGTAGTTGCTGATGTTGGCGAACTCTGCGATCTGGTTGTCGATGGTAAGAACGGTTATCTTGTTGAACCGAATAACATCGGCCAATATGCCAACCGAGTCGCGTCCTTGTTGAAACATCAAGACCTGTGGGAAAGACAATCAAAAAGAGCAATCAAAGATGCGAGGGCGCAATGTGAAATCGAGGTGGTCTCTGGGAAGTGGCGAAATCATCTTGGCAGAATTGTGTCTGAATCTTCTGGCTTGCCCAGAGAGGAAATCCTGGATTGAAAGAAGTATTGAATTCATCTAACGTTGCGATTGCCGCCGGTAATGAGGGATATCCGTCAGTGTTGCCTTATTCACCGTGCGGCACGTACCCTGAGTATCCCTTTGGGCCTGAGACCCTGACAAAAAGGCCGAATCATGTGTATAATGGTGTACGTGACGCGCTGCGACAATTGAACCTCGACGCGGATAACTACGGCCGGAAAGACTGGAATCCGTTAGGTGATATTGTTAATCCGGGAAATGTAGTCGTCCTGAAACCTAACCTCATCCGTGATTTTCGCGAGACGCATGCTGGTCACGAGGACTGTTTGATAACTCACGGTTCTGTCATCAGGGCGGCAGTAGATTATGTCTATATTGCATTGCAGGGTAAAGGCAGGATCGTCATAGCGGACGCTCCGCAGAATGATGCTGATTTTGGAGCTATCCGGCGAATGGCCGGACTGGATGAGATCCAGCAGTTTTACCGCGAACATGCGGATTTTGAGATAGAAGTGATTGATCTTCGCCCTGAGAGAGCAAGGAAGGTTGATGGCGTGATAGTAGATCACGTGCATCTGTCCGGTGATCCTGCCGGCTACGTCAAGGTGGATCTCGGTCGTCATTCCATGTTTGCCGAAGTCGAGGATCTGTGTCACTTGCTCTACGGCTCGGAATACGAAACAAAAGAGATTTGCAGACATCATACGGGCGGCGTCCATGAATACCTTGTCTCCAAAACAGTCCTTGACGCCGACTGCGTTATCAACCTCCCTAAGCTCAAGACCCACAAGAAGACGGGCATTACGGCGTGCATGAAGAACCTTGTGGGCATCAACGGCAACAAGAATTGGCTTCCACACCACAGGTTAGGCACGCCGTCACAAGGGGGAGATCAGTTCGCCGACGATGGTGTTATTCATCGAATTGAAAGATCATGTATGGCTTCTTTCAGGAGGCTCTTCCCTTTGTTGGGGCCGTTTCGAGGAGTAATGGCTAAGCCGTTAAAATCCTTTGGTAAAAGAATTTTCGGCGATACGAACACAACTACTATTCGCTCTGGTAATTGGTACGGCAATGATACGACCTGGCGGATGGTCATAGATCTGAATCGGATACTTCTATACGCCGATAGCAACGGGGATATTCAAAGTAACCCCGCAAGGAATCTGCTTTGCATAGTCGACGGTATTGTCGGCGGACAGGGCAACGGCCCGCTCGATCCGACTCCGAAACAGGTTGGAACGGTCTTGGCTGGTATGAATCCTGTAGCCGTTGACCTGGCTTGTGCAAAAATCATGGGTTTTGATTATCGGAAGACTCCTGTTCTTTTCAGGGCACTTGAAGAGCACAGTCTACCACTCATTACGTGTGGTTACGAGGGCATTGTTTGCAGGTCATCTGATCCACAGTATGATGGAGCTTTGCCCGGGTGGAATGGAGTCGGTAAAGCGTTCAAGCCTCATTTCGGTTGGAAGGGACATATAGAGCTCACACAAAGACACGGAGCCGCGGAGAAAGAAGAGATCAAAACCACTAATCGGCACTAATTGACACTAACACTTGTTGACGAATTGAATCTATTATATTAGCGAAGATTAGTGAGAATTAGTGGTTAAAGTTAAACGGACCACTAATCTACACTGATTGACACTAACAAAGAGATGTTGGAACCACTAATCTACACTAATTCACACTAAGGAACATGAGTTATTTTTTCAAGATTAGCGTAGATTAGTGAAGATTAGTGGTTAAATAGCGGTTATGTAAATGTATAAACAGGAAGGATACAATCTCATCGGTGCGGCAATTGAGGTTTATAATACACTGGGACACGGCTTCCTCGAAGAAGTTTATCAGGAATGCTTAGAGATTGAACTAAGGTTGCGAGGCATACCTTTTCAATCCCGTCCAAAAGTCATCTTGAGCTACAAAAACAAACAACTGGAAAAATACTATGTTCCTGACCTGTATGTCTATGACGGAATTATTGCTGAATTAAAAGCTATCAAACAACTCGCCGATGAGCACACTGCTCAAATCATGAATTATCTCAGAGCAACGGAGAAGCCGGTAGGTTATTTGCTAAACTTCGGGTGTACTGAAAAACTCGAATGGAAAAGAATCATAATGAACCACTAATTGACACCAACAAGGAGAAATTGGCACCACTAATCATCACTAATGGACACTAATATTTATAAATGAATTGAATCTATTATTAGTGAAGATTAGTGAAGATTAGTGGTTAAATTAGGGACCACTAATCCACACTAATTCACACTAATGAAGTTGAGTTATTTTTTTAAGATTAGTGAGTATTAGTGAAAATTAGTGGTTAAAAGAAGCTTTTCTTCGTGTCTCTGCGGCTTTGTGTGAAAACAGAATGATTAGTGAGTATTAGTGAAGATTAGTGGTTAGAAAAATAGCTTTCCTTTGTGTCTTTGAGTCTTGGTGTGAAGAAACAATAATGAACGGGGAAATCAATCAATGTGTGGGATAGCCGGGTACGTGGGATTAGATAACCCCGATCTGTTGCGGGCGATGTGCGCCTCTCTAACGCACCGCGGTCCGGATGACTCCGGTTTTTTTACAGCACCAGGGGTGGGACTGGCGATGCGCAGACTCAGCGTGATCGACTTAAAGACCGGACATCAGCCTATCACAAATGAGGATGGCTCTGTCAAAGTTGTCTTTAACGGTGAGATATACAATTACCAGGAACTTACAGCGGAACTGAAGCGCCAGGGACACACATTCGCCACGTCTTCTGATACTGAAACTATTGTCCACTTGTATGAACAGTACGAGCTGGACTTTGTCAAGCATCTCCGGGGCATGTTTGCAATTGCCCTCTGGGATACTAAACGAAAACGACTGGTTTTAGCTCGTGATCGAATAGGTGAGAAACCTCTTTTCTACCAACACATCAACGGTGAGTTCCTGTTTGGTTCTGAGATCAAAGCTATTTTGCAGAGAGGTTGTAAGCGAAACGTTAATCCGGAAGCAGTTTGTGAGTTTCTTGCACTGGGGTATTTGTCTGTCCCCAACACTTTCTATCAAGGTATTCAGAAGTTGGCGCCGGCCCACATCCTTATCTACGAAAACAGCAAGGTTAATATAAAGAGGTACTGGTCACGTAGCCGTCCAGGTGGTAGTTCACTATCCTTCAAACAAGCAGCCTCCGAGTTATCTGATTTAATGAATGATACGATTAAACTATGTCTCAAAAGCGACGTTGAAGTAGGTGCATTCCTGAGTGGAGGATTGGACTCTTCGGCAATCGTGAGTCTGATGCGCAGACACTCCGTTGCCGTTCAGACCTTCTCTGTAGGTTACGAAGGAAATGCCACCGGTTTCAATGAACTCCAATACGCAAAGCAGATGGCCAAAGAACTTGGTACCGTGCATCATGAGTTAATTATTGGCCCATATTCCAGTGTGGATTTGTTAACAAATGTTATATGGCATTACGATGAACCTCATGGCGAGCCAATTTCCACGCTTGTCTATCTGCTCTCGGAATTCACAAAAAAACAGGTCAAGGTTGTATTGGGGGGCACAGGAGGAGATGAGTTATTTTTTGGTTATCCCCGACACCTTGGAATTAACCTGCTGCAATATTACAAGCTACTGCCCAAACTAATCAGAGAGCAGGTGATCGCCAGAATTGTCCAAAACATGCCGGAGCTACCTGAGGGAAAACCGTTTGCACGGCGTGCTCACCGTTTTGTGGCTGGTTCAAAACTTTCTACTGAAGAAGCCTATCTCCGATGGGTTAGTCTTTTCAGTCGGGACGTACGAGATCAATTAATATCCACTAATGTGAAAGCCGAAGTCGAAGATCCGGTAGCCGAACAATTTCTACGTGCTTACTTAATCGCCGACAATGGCAGCGTACTTGATCGGGCGGCGAGCCTTGATGTCGAAGGATATTTACCGGAGTATCAACTTACCTATATGGATCGTATGACTATGGCTCAAGGTTTGGAATGCCGCTCACCTTTCTGTGATTACCGTCTGGTTGATTTTGCGACTTCCCTGCCGGCATCATATCGCCTTAAAGGAAGACGTAGCAAGCACATATTCAAAGAAATCGCACAACAATGGATTCCTAAGCAGATTGCCAATAGAAAGAAAGTAGGTTTTGAGTCACCAATTGGTCAGTGGATTAAAAATCAATTGCGAGGCTTTGTCTGTGAGTTCCTTTCTAAGGAGAACATCGAACGTTCCGGCTTGTTGAGCTATGAAGGTGTTTCAAGTGTGCTGGGGGATCACTTTTCAGGACGTAAGGATTATGCGCTGCACATATGGAGCATTCTTGCCCTCGAATGCTGGTATAGAATGTACATCGAAGATGGTATTGCTGACGGTAGCGACTATAAGCTATCTGACCTCAGAGGAGTGCCTGCTGATGTGGCTGTAAAATCGGAATCACGTAATAATCTGTGCGTCGAAACTACGTATTCCGACAAATCAACTAAGAAAAAACCGAGCAAAGTCATGTCAACAATGTTTACCCGGCGTAATAAGCTTTGGAACAATGCGCCGCGGACAGTACGGAAGATAGTTGGGCCGTTTGTCAAAATGGCTCCTCAAAGTCTTCTCCTCGGAAGGAAATTCAGGTCAAGTTTGGGCTTCGCTGTTAATTGCCAATGGTGGTCTTGTAGTACCAGCCGAGAATATTGTCTCGAAAGAATTCGCAAATTATGCACTTCGGCTTACGATAAGACTGAGTACTATAAATCAGTTTTTGACGATATCGGTATCAGCCCTCAAGATCTGAATTCCCTGGATGATATCTCCAAGATTCCGACCATTAACAAGCAAACGGTTACGATGCATTTGGAGCAGATGTTAACGGTATCCCCGGAAAATCCGAATGCAGATTATTGTTCCACTGGCGGAACGGGCGGGATACCAATGGACTTCTACATCGATGTTGACCGATCTCCTGTAGAATATAGCTACTTGATAGCTAGTTGGGAGCGAGTTGGTTACAAGATTGGTATGCCTATGGCCGTGTTGCGAGGCCGAATCATCTTGCCTGATCGAAGTGGATTACGCCATGAATACGATCCCATTCTTCGGCTTCACTATTACAGCAGCTTTCATATATCTGATGAGAACATGGCGCGTTATCTCGAGCATATAGCTACAATTGGACCGTGCTTTCTGCACGTTTATCCCTCTACTGTATCAGCACTTGCTCGCTTTATCCTTAGGAGCGGAGTTAACGTACCGCCAAATATAAACGGAATTATCGCCGAGTCGGAAATCGTGTATTCCGAGCAGCGAAAGATGGTTGAGGATGTGTTCAAATGTTCCTATTTTGCCTGTTATGGCCAATCTGAAAAAGCTGTTCTGGCCGCTGGTTGCGAGCATAGTAATGATTATCACGTATGGCCCACTTACGGCTATTTCGAGCTTCTGGATGAAGATGGCAATTTGGTTACAACGCCGGGTGAGCGTGGGGAAATTGTGGGAACAAGCTTCATTAATACTGTCATGCCGTTCATTCGGTACCGAACGGGCGATTGGGCTACTTATGTTGCTAATCGTTGTGATGCATGTGGACGCGAGCATACTATAATTCGTGATATTCGAGGCCATCGAACACAGGAAGTGCTGATAGCAGCAGATGGCTCTGAAATACCGTGGACTTCTTTAAATATGCACGATGACACGTTTAATCACGTAAGACAGTTTCAGTTCCTCCAGGAAAAGCCGGGGCAAGCTATTCTGCGTGTAGTGCCGGCTGACGGCTTTGCTGAAAATGATGCTGAACGAATACAACGCAACCTTGGCCGCAAACTTGACAGCCAACTCACTTTTTCGATTGAACTGACTGAAAGCATTCCCTTAACTCCAGGCGGTAAGGCTATTTACGTTGACCAGCGAATTCCACGGGAAGCAGAAGACAGATAGTGGACAGTCAACTTCGATCACTTGGGGTGTCATTCCGCACTCGATGCGGAATCCAGAGCCTGCCATGAGCCCGGTCGAAGGGACAGCGCCTTGTTCATCCTGTTATCCCGTCTATACATGCGGTATTAGAACCGGGCAAGTTTGTAGAATTTAAAGATATTTCGTATAGTCTTTATAGAGAAGAATAACCGTTACGAATATGTCCGCTGACGGCACATAATTAAACGTATTTGTTTATGGGGCGTCAGGGCGTTTATTCCTGTGATATGGATATTTATAGCCAGATAGTTATGGATTAGCAAGTTCAATATGGCTGCTTTGCGAGAGTATTACACTGTGATATCGGGGGAGAGGGCTATGTCGTGTAGTAAATTTCACATTTCAATAGTTAATTATCAGCGCAGAATTCCCGCCTTTATACTGGCTTTTGCAGTTGCAATTATTGTTTTTGCTTTCACTACTGATTGTCAGGCTCTTACTCTGACGATTACTGCAAATAACGGCTCGGTAACAGCCACTCCTGACAAAGCGGACTATGCTGTAGGCGAGATAGTGGAGCTAAAACCCAAGCCGGATACTGGGTATTACTTTTCCGGTTGGGCAGGGGATGCACAAGGTAGAAGGCTTGTCTTGAATCTGACGATGGATAGCGACAAATCAATCACTGCAAATTTCGATGTGTGGCAAGCACCCATAGGGGTTCCTGCGCCGGAATTTGGCGTATTTGAAATCCACGCCATGTACGAGGGGCAGACCTATGACTTCGGTTCCGGTTCTGAACCATACCGAGACGCTGGAAATGGACCTTATACGCACTACGTTGACAATACCCATCCGGACGCCACAGATTCCGATAATCCGTATGGTACTCAAAACCTGCCAAGAGTGACAATCCCTGTCGATTTACCTGCCGGAAGTGTTGTGGAGGTTCATGGAGGACCGTATGATTACATGTATTCTGGAGAACATAAAGTTATTCCATTAATTGGAAGCGGAACTCAGTCAAGGCCTGTTTTTATTAGAGGCATTAATAATCCTAAATTGGATAGAGGGGCGAGCGTTGAAGGCCAATACTTAATAATTGAGGGGTTTGAAGCTGTTGGATTTGGAATTCGGCCAAGAGGTCGTATAAGAAATATGAAGAATAGTTATCTTTCTATCAGGAATTCGGATCTTCACAGACAACATGGAGCAAGAGGGACAGGGGTTGGTTTGGGATGGCCTCATGGAAATTGTGATAACCACCCGGAGTATTGCGATACAACCTTGCTTGAAAATGTTGTTGTTTACAATAACACAATTCATGATTACGGCTATTTGGATTGGATGGGAGACTATACTGGTGATTCCAGCAGGGATTCTATTGGAGTATATGTTCATCATAATGCGCATCAAACCTGGGTGGTTGACAATCATATCTATAATGTTGATGGTGATGGAGTTCATCTTAATGCCTGGAACATTAATGATGCTACGCAATTTCCTCCGAATTATACATATATTGGAAGAAACGAAATACATTATTGCAGAGAAAACGCGTATGATTCCAAAGTTGCCTATAATTCAATTGTCTCACAAAATACTTTTTATGACATCCATGATGCCCCTGGTTCCGATGGCTCTGCAGCAGTAATCCAAACAGAGCACGAAACTGAGAAATATCCAAAGCAAAAAACAACCTGGCATTTATTTAATGAGATATATAATATTACCGGTAATGGGTATAGGGTAAACGGGCCAGTTGAGGAAGTATATATAATTGGAAATTTTATTCATGACATATCATCTCCAGACACTGATTCTGTTTATTATGCTGGCTCAGGCCTTCAAACATTCTATCATGCCAAGCCGGTCTATTTTGTAAATAATGTGGTGGCTAATGCACACAATGGTTTTTATGATCATAATTGGCGTCCCAATCAGGATTCTGAATTCTATGTTCACAACAATATCTTTAGCGATATTACTAATAGGCATCTAAGGTTTAGCGGATATGATAATGTTATTGGGCCTGTTGAAGCGAATCATAATTTGTATTACAATCATGATACTCAGATAAATATCGAATGGGACGGGCCAGTATATAATAGTGTATCTGAGTTCCAGTTTGGGACAGGCCAAGGAACAAATAGTATAGAAGCAGACCCCCAATTTATAAATCCTTCAAACAATAACTTTGACATACAATCTTCAAGTCCAGCAATGGATGCAGGAATAGAAAGCAGTGTATATGACACTTTCTATAATCTGTACGGTATAGACATAAGGAAGGATATGGAAGGTACTGCGCGGCCGCAGGGGGGTGGTTGGGATATTGGAGCTTATGAGTTTGTGCCGGGGCCTTCGTTGCTTGTTTCTTCTACGGCGGGTGGTTCTGTTACTGCTCCGGGGGAAGATTACTTTCAATATGATGATACTACTGATGTTGCGGTCGAGGCTGCGGCCGATCAGTATTATTACTTTGTCAACTGGACTGGGACGGCTGTGGACAATGGTAAGGTTGCGGATCCTACGTTGGCCAGTACCACAGTAACGGTGGATTCTGGTTATACTCTTGTTGCGAATTTTGATACGGACTATCACACTTTGACGGTCTCTTCAACAAGTGGCGGTTCTGTAACCGCTCCCGGGGAAGGGGCCTATTTGTACGACGACCAGGTTGCCGTGTCGATCCAGGCGGCACCAGCCGCAAATTATCACTTTATGAGCTGGACGGGAACGGCTGTTGATGCTGGTAAGGTGGCTGCTCCGGATTCGGCCAGCACAACGGTGACGATAGATTCCGACTATACGCTTGTGGCCAATTTCGCAATCGATCAGCACAACCTGACGACGTCGTCGAACTCCGGCGGGTCTGTGACCACGCCCGGCGAGGGGACTTATGCGTACGATCAGGGGGCTTCCGCGTCTGTGGTGGCCGCTGCGTCGGCTAATTACCACTTTGTGAACTGGACGGGGACCGCCGTTGACGCGGGCAAGGTCGCCAACGCCGGTTCGGCGAGCACTACTGTTACGATGGATGCAGCCTATTCGATTCAGGCGAATTTCGCTCTCGATCAGAATACTTTGACGGTTTCGTCGACGACCGGCGGCTCGGTAAGTAGTCCCGGAGAGGGCTCCTTTACCTACGACTATAACTCCAACGTCTCTGTACAGGCGACGCCGGCGAACGATTACTACTTCGTGAACTGGACCGGGACGGCGGTGAACGCCGGCAAAGTAGCGAATCCGAATTCGGCAAGCACGACGGTTACGGTGGATGCAGGCTATACCCTTGCGGCTAATTTCGGTCGGCAGGATGGAGTTGCTCCGACGATTTCCGGTCTCTCGCCGGCTGCGGGGTCGATTCAGGCGCCGCTGGATAGTTTGGTGATTCTGCATGTTACCGATGCCGGGATTGGCGTTGCTGCGAGCACCGTTCAGATCAGGCTGCATGACGTGGTAATACACAACGGCGATGTGTCAAGCTACGACAGCGCGCGCGGTACCTGCCGCAGGACGGGCAATATCAACGATTACACGTACGCATTCCAGGCGGATCAGCCTTTTGACTACGATGAGCTTCAGACCGTTGCCGTTAATGCTGCGGACCTGGGTGGAGTTGTGATGGACCAGCAGACCTACTCGTTCCGTACGGAGATGCGTTCTTTCGGTGCGAACAAGCAGGTCAGCTCCGGACTGGAAAGTTTCGACAACGACACAGCCGCAACGGCCTGCGACAGCAGCGGCAATATATGGGTTGCCTGGGACGTCGGACCTGTCGGCAACAGGGATATCTTTGTTGGCAAGCTCGCAGCGGGGCAGGATAGTTTCAGCGCGGGCGTTCGACTCACAACCGACCTTACGGATCAGGCCAATCCGGCAATCGCAGTTGGCTCGGATGGCACGCTTCACGTCGTCTGGCAGTCCTGGGGACTCCCTGAGGAGGACAACAGGCGTGGAAACTGGGATATCTACGGTTCGACCTCTGCGGACGGGACCAACTGGACCACCCAGCGGCGGATAGCCGATGCGGACGAGCAGGAGACTTTCAATCAGACCAATCCGGTAGTGGCGGTAGGCAGTCAATCTCCCAATCGTGCGTATGTTGCCTGGCAGGATGAGCGTGCGGGCGGTTATGACATCTACATTGCCGAGTCCAGCGATGCTTTTGCGACGAATACCATATCCCAGGTAACCTCCGATCCTGCCGCTCAGACGCAACCGGCGATTGCGGTGAATTCTTCCAATGCGGTCTATCTGCTCTGGACCGACGCAAGGAACACCGCCAACGGCACCGATATTTACGGTGCTGCCGGCAGCCCCTGGACGAACGTTCCGGTAGTTGCCAAAGCTGCAAATCAATCGAGTCCTGTAATTGCGGTCGAGTCATCCGGTTCGGTGCTGCATATATTGTGGGTCGATCAGGCTTCGAATAACGGCGATATTTACTATGGCTCTTCAAGCGGTTTGCCGGCCAGCCCGTTAGCGGGAAGCAACTTTGTGGACGATACTTCAGGTGCGGCTCAGGTATCGCCTTCCGTGGCAGTTACCGGAACCGGCGCAACCCTGAATGTTTTTGCCTGCTGGCAGGATGAGAGGAATGTCGCGGGCGGCACGGGCGATACGGATATTTACATGGTTCAAGTTGACTCCGGCTCCGGCACGAACGTGTTCGTTGGCGACGGAAGCACCAACTCGAACCAGACCGAGCCTGCAATATGTATAGACCAATCCGGCTACCCCTATATCGTCTGGACCGACGATCGGGGCACGAATAGCGCTATCTATTATGCAGCGAGCACCTGTGCCGAATCGACCGCACTGGCCTCCGGCCTGATCGATGCTTCTTCGGGCGGCACAATCGGAACAGCCGATGAACAGAGCATAACAAGTGTTGACGATGTGTCCGTAGCCCTGCCTGCGGGTGCGTGCCCGTATGATGCTACGATTTCTGTGAGCAGAGTTGAGAACCCGCACGACAGCACGCTGTCTTTCCTGAACGGGTTTGAATTCAGTCCGAGCGGAATGGAGTTCAACTCGCCGGTGACGATAACGCTGCCGTACGAGGTTGCAAGCGAGTCCGTCACGCCGACTCCGTACTGGTATAACTCAGTTACCGGCGCAATGAGCCGGCAGGGGATAAACAATATTGAGATCATCGAGATAAGCTCGAATCTTCATGCCCTTCGCTTCACAACGACACACCTGACGCCGTACTATGCCTTGGGGGGAACTACGGCCACCAGCAGCACCACCAGTTCAAGCAGCGGAGGTGGAGGCGGCGGTTGTATGCTGTCTGATCCTTCACGCGAGGGGAATATGCTCGAGTATTTCCTCCCGTACGCGGTGTTAGGGCTGTTTATGTTCGTTCTAAAACTGAAGGACCGAAGAGGAATGCGCAGCGTAAAATGAGTGCGCGGCATCATATGGATTCCCGCCTTCGCGGGAATGACAACGAACAAACGGTAGGATTGGCAACTTGAACCTGAGGCACCTGTACCTCGGGCACATGTTGCCCGTCTTGTGTACTGGCGGTTGCGCGAGCGGGAATTAGATGTTCATCGGCCATTATTGTATCAGGCTTCCTTCAATTTTGCCGTTGTGATAAATCCAAGTCTGCTGTAACATCCTTTGTGTAAGAGGGGTTTGAGAAGTGACGATGCCGTAGCATGGGCATCTTGCCCATGATTCGCACGGCCATCCCCTCGACTCTGCTCGGAACAGGCTTGGCCCTGCAATCTATCGTTTTCACGGGCGAGACGCCCGTGCTACTTGCAAGTAACCTGTTTGGGAGGTTCGATCACGTGAAAGTTGGCGTTATTGGTGTTGGTTATGTCGGATTGGTGACGGCGGCCTGTTTGGCTGATTCCGGGACCGATGTGATTTGTGTGGACAATAATGAGGACAAGATCCGTGATCTGAACGACGGCATCATACCCATCTACGAGCCCGGATTGACCGAGATTGTTAGAAGGACGCGGTCCACCGGGCGTCTGCGGTTCACGACGTCGCTGGAGCAAGCGGTCGACAAATCGCTGCTGCTGTTTATTGCCGTGGGAACTCCGAGCGCCGATGATGGCTCGGCCGACATATCGGCCGTACTTACCGTGGCTGAAGACATTGCCAAGGCCATGACCGGATATCGAATTATCATTACCAAGAGCACAGTTCCACTGGGGACGCACAGGAAAGTCAGCAAAGTCGTGGCTGAGAATACCAACCAGCCGTTCGATTACGTCAGCAATCCGGAGTTTCTCAAGGAAGGCTCGGCTGTTGACGATTTCATGAAGCCCGAGCGGGTGATCGTCGGGGCCGATGATCCGAAGGTGCGGGAAATCATGCGGCATCTCTACTCTCCTCTGATGCGCCGCGGCGACCGAATGATTTTCATGGATCCCACCAGTGCGGAATTGACCAAATATGCGGCCAACTGCATGTTGGCGACCCGCATCTCATTTATGAATGAGCTCAGCGTGCTCTGCGAAGAGGTGGGAGCGGATATCGAACTGATTCGCGCCGGAATAGGTAGCGACGGGCGGATCGGCACGGCTTTTCTGTATGCCGGCGTGGGATTCGGCGGCAGTTGTTTCCCGAAAGACGTCCGAGCTTTGATACACACCGGCGATTTGAATGGCATTTCGATGGAAATCATCAAGGCGGCCAAGGATGTGAACCTGCGGCAGCGCGAGCGTTTCGCACGCCGCATCTTGGACTACTACCGGGAGAAGGCCGCTGAAACGACTCTGGCTGTGTGGGGCCTGGCTTTCAAGGCCCGCACCGACGATGTTCGTGAGTCACCCGCGATCTACTGTGTCGAAGAGTTTCTCAAAGCGGGGATTGCCGTAAGAGCTTACGATCCGGAGGCGATGAAGACGTCGCAAGCCCTCTTGGATGATAAGGTGAGATTCTGCAAGGACTTCTATGAAACGCTCGAAGGGGCCGACGGGCTGGTCGTCCTGACGGATTGGCAGCAGTTCAGGAATCCGGATTTTGGGTTGATTGCCGACAAGCTCGCCCGCCCGGTTGTTTTCGACGGCCGCAATCTGTATGATCCCAAGTACGTTCGCAAGGCCGGGATCGAATATCACTGTGTGGGCAGAGCAAACATGGAAGAATCGAAATATATAGTATAGCAATTTGTATTAGCCACAGATTTCACAGATTACACTGTAAAAAATATGGTTGAGTATAAATACAAAGAACTTACCAGCAAGATTATTAATGCGGCCCATACCGTTCATAACTCTCTTGGGTATGGATTCCTGGAGAAGGTGTATCACAAGTCACTATTCATAGAGCTTGCTAAAAGAGGTTACAACGTAGAATATGAGAAATCTGTCCAGGTATGTTACGACGGTCAGGTTGTCGGCGATTTTTCCCTTGATCTTCTGGTTGAAAATAAAGTGATAGTTGAGATTAAAGCTGTTGAAAGCTACACCAGTGTTTTCGAGGCACAATTGCTTAACTACTTGAAAGCCAATGGATTGGAAGTGGGCTTAATCATCAATTTCGGCCGGTCAGTTGAAGTAAAACGAATGATCTTGTAATAATACAAATCTGAGAAATCTGTGGAATCTGTGGCTGAAAAAAAAGTCCTGCCGAAGCTTCGGCGCAGGCAGCAAATGAAAGCACGGCAAATGACAAATCAGAAACAACAACAAAGGCGACCGTTGCTCTTTGCCGCGATAGCGGCAGGCAGCGTGATGCTTGCGACCGGCATAGGATATCGCATTGAATCGGCCAGGCTGGCCGCTCCGGTGGATACTATTGCAATATCCGATGAGGCGTTAGCGCGGTTTCCTACGAAGTTTGGCGGCTGGACCGGGCGGGAAGCGCCGCTGGCCGAAGAGATCGTCGAAGCCACCGACACCGATGCTCACGTCAGCCGCAGGTATGCGAGGGCGGGCGGCCTGGATTCCGTATGGTTCTACATTGCTTACGGCGTCAGAGCGCGTGATTTGATGCCGCACCGACCTGAGGTCTGCTATACGGGCGCCGGCTGGACGCTCATTGACAGCCGCGATACGGAGCTGGCCCTGAGCGACGGGACGGAGCTGCCGTGTAACGTCATGCAGTTCTCTCGCGGCACGCTCAACAAAGAAAGAGTTATCGTCCTCGATTACTATATCGTGGACGGTGAGTATTCGCACGATGTTTCACTGTTGCGGTCAAAGGCGTGGCGCGGCTCGGGCACAGTCGGCTACGTCGCCCAGGTGCAGATTGCTGCTTCTGTAACGCCGAACAAGGACTTAAACTCTGCGGGCGAATCGGTTTACGATTTTGCAGCCCTTTCAGCTTCGTCGGTGCTGAGGCTGTTCGAGCAAGGGCGAGAAGAGGAGAAGATAGGAAGATAAGGAGATAAGAAGATAGGAAGATAAGAGGTGGATCGAAAGAGGGACATCAGGCATTTTCGGGATCTCGAGGTTTATAGGCGAGCGTTTAAGGCTGCGATGGAGATTTTCGAGATTACGAAGAGCTTTCCGAGCGAGGAGAAATACTCCATGGTAGACCAGATGCGCCGAGCCTCGCGGTCGGTATGCTCCAACATCGCTGAAGGGTGGCGGAAAAGGAAATACGAGCCTGTATTCTGTAATAAGATGACAGATTCGATGGAGGAAGCCTCAGAAACCCAATGCTGGCTCGAATTCGCACTCGCTTGCCGATACATTTCAAAGGACATTTTCCTTCGGTTGGATCAGGAATATGAGGAAATCATAGGAATGCTCACCTCAATGGAGAATAAGTCAGAGAAGTTCTGTTATGGAGCTCAACAAAAATCCGGGGCCTTGTAGCCGGCCCTCTTATCTTCCTATCTTCTTATCTTCTTGTTTCTCTGCAGCAAACCGCATTATTACGAGGCTAACAAACGTGACTGAAAAGCGTATCACTCATAGACATAACGTGCAATCTTCCGGCAAGAGCCGCGCTCGCGATGATCGTCTCTGGCTTGGATTGATTGCCCTGGGGCTGATAGCCGTAACTGTATGGTCGTACTGGTTTACGATCTTCGATCTGTACAAGGAATGGCAGCGAAACGACGACTATTCGGCGGGGCAGCTCGTTCCGCTTGTTGCGATTTTCCTGGTATGGCGCGAGAGGAAAAATCTGGCCGAGTGTACGCTCAAGCCGTTCTGGCCCGCCCTTGCCGTACTTTTGCTGGCGGTGGCGGCTCGGGCGTACGGCTTGCTTTTCATGTTCGAATCGGCTCAGCGGTATTCGCTGGTGCTCGCAATAGCGGCTCTGGTTCTGCTGGTGGCGGGATTGCAGGTCTTTCGCACGGTCTTCTGGATAGTCCTGATCCTGTTTCTAATGGTCCCGTTCCCCGGCAAGGTCCATAACACGATAAGCGGGCCGCTGCAGACAATGGCCACGCAGGGAGCGGTATTCGTCCTGGAGGCGTTCATCCGCGTCAGCCGCCAAGGGAACGTGGTAACCCTGAACGGCGAAATTCCAATGGCCGTCGTAGAGGCCTGCAGCGGCCTTAGAATGCTCACGGCCTTTATCATCGTGGCGGCCTTCATGGCCTACATGGTCAAGCGCCCGCGCTGGCAGAAGGGCGTCCTGCTGCTGTCGAGCGTGCCGGTTGCGGTAATCTGCAATATCCTGCGGCTTGTTGTTACCGCTATCCTGTTTCTGCTGGCCAGCAGCGAGATGGCCGAGACATTCTTCCACGATTTCGCCGGGATAGTGATGATGCCGGCCGCCGTGCTTATCATGTTCGGCGAGCTATGGCTCATGGACAGAATAACTGCTCCCGAGCCCGAGACGCAGCAGGTCACGGCGAAAAAACCGGCCAAACCGGCCGTTTCACCGACCACCGGGCGGTCCCGGCCTGGAGAGCAACACGCCTAGCACATGTTCGTCACTTCGTGGATAACTTTCAAGGTCAAATCAGCGTTCT
>CAZRBG010000092.1:0-16934 GCA_964598225.1 uncultured Pirellulales bacterium | reverse complement strand
TTTCTAGAATTAATGTTACTCTTTTGGCTCAATCTACACTTGTTTTGGGACTAGTAACTCATATCTCCTGCAGGTCAGAAATAAAACCTGTTGGGCGGGCCTTACTCTGATATCCGGACTTCCCATTACTCTATTCCCTTCATCTGGTTTTGGTATGGTTCAAGGGAATGAGCAAATTGGCTCTCTATTTTTCGGACGGCTTTTGCGGGCAGAGGCGGGGGCTGGTAGGAGGTTAGTATGTCTTTTGCGATCTTGTTGGCTCTGGCTCTGGCGTCTTCTTTTCCGCCGACGAGCCAGTCTTCATAGTACTGCCGGTTGCTCAGCGTGGGATAGTAGAACTCTTTTCTCATGTGAGCGACCGTGTGGGTTTCGGAGACGTAATTTCCATCAGGGCCCACAGAACAGATCGTATCGACAGCCATGGTGTCTCGCGTGACCTCGATCCCCCGCAGCATCCGCTTCAACATTCCGATGATTTCATTGTCGATCACGTACTGTTCGTAACTGACGGTCAATGTAGATTCCAACATTCCAGCCGCATCATGTATGTAGTTGCCGCCCGCCATAGCCGCCGCAACACATCCGAAGACCTTTTCGTACCCGCCCTGGATGTCGGGTATCTTGGAGTCCGTAAGACCTGCTGTGTTGTAGACCGGAATTTCGTAGTGATGAGCCAGTTGAGCCGCCGCGGCATTCAGCAAGGCCGTTTCAATCGCGCCGCTTGCGAAAGCCATCGTTCGCAGGTCTGCCGCCGCCGGCACCGCACCATAAAGTATCGGGCAACCGGGAGAGATCATCTGCGTCATTGCGATGCCTGCGAGCAGTTCTGCATTCATCTGGACCAGAGTGCCGGCGAGAGTGACCGGTGCGGTAGTTCCGGCCATTGGTGCCGCGGACAACACCACCGGGATCCTTCTCTTGATCAGTTCGATTAGAATGGAAACGTTGGGTTCGGTCATAGTCAGGGGGCTGCGTATCGCGCAGACGACAAAGGAAAGGATGGGGCGCTCCTTCAGCTTTTTCGGACCGCCCTGAATGATCTCAGCCATTTTCAGCACTTCCTTTGCCGTACCGGAGAAGAAAGCCGATCCCATTACGTGCTTGGTCGTATTTTGAAAAGCGGTGTACCACTTGACGATGTCCACGGTTTCCCGCGGCACGTCCCCGGGAGTAAGCGGCCGCATGAAAAAATCGACATTGTCCAGCGCATCTACCAGGCGGGCGCAGCGTGCCAGGTCCGTCAGGCAGGCGGGGCGCCGATCTCCCGTTTCGATATCGATGACGTTGAGAGCCGACCCTCCCGTTCCGGCGTACACCCTATGGCCTTCGAGCATCAAATCGCGTGCGGGATCTCGCCCGCACAGGCGGATTCGTGAAGGGGCATGGAAGATGGCATCTTCTATCAGCCAGCGGCTGGGACGGATTTGTCCATCATCGCCGATCTGCGCTCCGGCCCGGCGGTAAGCCTCAATGACCTCGGGATTCGAGCATTTGATCCCGGTTCGCTCGAGGACTTCCAGCGAAGCATTGTGAATTCTCATGATGTCTCGGGGTGAGAGCGGCGCGTATTGTCCACCCCGGATTTCCCGCGCACGTTCCTCGGCCATCACTCCATCTCCGTTATAACAATTCGTACGGGGTCGTTTTCTCTGCTCCGCAGTGTCCGGAATCCTTCGTTGATCTCCGACAGGCTGATGCGGCGGCTGACCGAACGGGAAAGGTCCAGACGTTTTTGCTCTATCAACGGCAGGATCTCTTGAATGTCGGTGGCGAGGTGATCGCAGTTGCCGGTTATGACCGCCTCCTTCAGCAGGATGTCGTTGTACGAATCCACTTCGATCTTGTGGGGACAGATTCCTACGACCACCATGCGTCCACGGGGCGCCAGAGAGCGGATGGCGGCTTCAAGGGTGTCTTTAAGCCCGATCAGCTCGATGGCTACGTTCACTCCTTTTCCGCCGGTAATTCGTCGTACCTCCTCGGCCATGTCCTGGCTGGAAGGATTTACAGTGTGATCTGCACCGAGTTGCCGGACCAGCTCCAGTTTGCTTTCCGAGACGTCCACGGCGATCACTTTTGCTGCGCCGAACACCTCGGGGATTTGAACCGCATGAACCCCCAGTCCTCCCAGCCCGAGTATCATTACCGTGTCGCCTTCTTTGACGGAGGCCAGTTTGACGGCATGATAGGGCGTGGCGATAGCATCACCGGCCAGGGCGGCATATTCGATGGGCACATCCGAGGGAACCGCAATAGCGTTGGCCTCCGGCACCACGATATACTGAGCAAAGCCGCCGTCGATTGTCTTGCCGATCATCCGGCACTCGCTGCAGAAGTTTTCGTTGCCGGTCCGGCACAGCTCGCATTTGCCGCAGGTTATGAGATAATGAACGGCCACACGATCGCCGGTCTTGACCCTGGTCACTCCGGGCCCGGTTTCGTCCACGATACCCGCCACCTCGTGTCCCAGAATGATCGGCATTTTCGATACGGGAGAATCGCCCTTCATGTAGTGCAGATCGGAGGAACAAAGGCCGCTGGCCTGGATCCTGATCCGCAGCTCGCCGGCTCCGGGCGTTGGCGTCGGCACTTCTTCGACTTGAAGCGGTTCGTTAAGGGATTTCATCACGGCTGCCAACATGTCTATTTCCCCTGCTTATTCGTAGATCTTTTGTAGAACTCCTGGAACAGCGACCAGAGGCTCATGCACAACGTTTTAATCCCGATAGTCTTTACGAATCTCTTATCGAATGCAAATCCCACCAGTATGATTTCGACGCTATTATACAACTCCTGCTGTTTCAATAATTTCACCAGCTCTCTGACTGCCTTTTTTGCTATTTTACCCTCTGTTTGTACGTCGGTAGCCAATCTCAAAGAAACCGGCACCAGACCGGTGATCACGAGCAACTCCGGTTGCTCCTTCTTGACGGTATTCAAAATATCAGATGGTTCGAGATTATAGCCCGCATCTATCACCATGTGCCCGGTGGCAACCAGCACGTCGGCCACGACGTCCTTGCCCTGGCCGTAATCTCCCTTTACCGACGCCAGCACAGCCTTGGTGCGGGGCGAGGGCAGGGCGTCGGCCTGCAGGTATGGTTTCAATTCGTTCAGCACGGCGCGATAGGATTTATGGGCCGCAAGCAGACGGGGCAGATAAAATCTCTTGCTTTCGCTGATTTCTTTGCCGAGTTCAACGAATTCGTTAATGATACCATCGACGATCATCTTTCGGTAACGCGGCTCGAGTGAGTGCACCTGATCGCTTTCTTCCAGAGCCCGCTGGATGTCGCCGTTTTGGATGCTGGTCTTGATTTCCTCCGTCAATGCCAGCGCAACTCGTTTCCTTGCGGATGGTCGAAGGGACCGGGTCTCTAAATACTGTCTGGAGGCGGGCTTTATCGACAGGGAAAGATGAAATGTACACGGCAGTACGCAAAACAAGATTCGGTAGGATTTCTCGTGCTTATCGTCGTAGACCAACCTTCTTTTGCGCAACTGGAACGCGACGACGGAAGCTGCGCCTCCGATTATCTCCCAGTCGATTACCTTTTCGCGGCCGGGACGCAGCAGCCCGATCAACCTGTCCATATTTCGCGACAGCGAGAAAAATATGTCCCCGTCGATCATGCTCTGCCTCAGTTGCTCGGCCTGCCCGTTCTTTGTGGGCACAACGAGATACGAGCCGTCCTCCATCTGAAAATGCTCGCCGGCAGCCGCCAATAGATTCTGCATCGTACCTACTCCTCTAACTGGGTGTCAAGCTGAGCCCTCTGAAGCTTTCCGGAGTAATCCACATAGACGGCGTGCTCGTCGGTGAACAAATCATAGGAAGCCCATCCACCTTCGTGTTGTCCGTTGCCGGAGTTTTTCATCCCGCCGAATGGCAGGTGGCACTCGGCGCCTATCGTGGCGCTGTTCACGTAGACTACGCCGGCTTCGATTTGCTGCACCGCTCTCATCGCGGCATTTACATTACCGGTATATATCGAGGCCGAAAGACCATAGTCGCTGTCGTTGATGGTGGCAACGGCCTGCTCCAGACTGCCGACCTTCAAAACCGCCAGGACCGGTCCGAAAATCTCTTCCCGGGCGATGCGCATATCGCGAGTGACATCGGTGAAGACGGTGGGCTTATAGAAGTAACCCTTCTCGCAGCCTGCGCCCGAGTGAAACTGCCCGCCGCAGGCCAGTGTGGCTCCTTCGGCTTTGCCTATTTCGACGTATTTTTGGACCTTTTCCCGCTGGTTCTCAGAGACCAGCGGTCCCATCTCTACGGTTTCGTCAAGGCCGTCGCCGATCTTCAATCGGTTTGCCCGATCCACCAGCATGCGGACAAATTCGTCGTGGATAGACTCGTGTAAAATGAGGCGCGAGGTGGCCGTGCAGCGCTGCCCGGTGGTCCCGAAAGCACCCCACAGGACTCCCTCAAGGGCTAATGTCAGGTCGGCGTCATCCATCACGATCACCCCGTTCTTGCCGCCGAGTTCAAGGCTTACCTTCTTGAGATGCTTACCTGCGGCAGAACCTACCTCCGAGCCGACCGCAACCGAACCGGTGAAACTTATCACCCCCACATCAGAATGGTTGGACAGGACGTTCCCAATCACCTCACCAGAACCGTGCAACAAGTTGATTACACCCGGTGGAACGCCGGCTTCGAGGAAGAGCTCCACCAGCCTGGTGGCAGTCCACGGCGCCTGTCGCGAGGGCTTGAAGACGACCGTGTTGCCGGAAAGAATCGCGGGTATGACCTTCCAGCATGGAATGGCAGCGGGGAAGTTCCACGGCGTGATAAGGGCGGCCACTCCTACGGGTTTTCGCAAGGTGAGGCAAAGCTTGTCGGGCAGTTCGGAGGGGGCGGTTTTGCCGTAAAGACGGCGTGATTCCCCGATAGCGAAATGGGCAGTGTCGATACCCTCCTGCACGTCTCCGTGGCTCTCTTTGAGGACCTTACCCATCTCCCGGGTTTCACCTTCGGCCAGCTCCTGCTTGTGCTCTGTCAGCAGTTCTGCAAAACGACGCACGATCTGGCCTCGTACGGGTACGGGAACGCTGCTCCACTGAGCAAACGCCTTTTTGGCGCTTTCGACGGCACTTTTCGCGTCTTCGGAGCTTGATAACGGAAATCTCCCGACCTCTTCGCCGGTAGCCGGATTCAGCTTAACGTAAGTCTCTCCGGTTTCGGCCTCGACCCATCGGCCTGCTATATAGTTCTTGTAGACTGTCATTGCGATTCACCCGAAATAACATGCTTTCTTATCAAAAGAATACTGCAGTAAACCCATGCCATACCGCACCAAAAGGGTCATCCAGCAACATCCAAGGCATTCTCCATTTACGTCGGAGTTATGTCAACATCTTTTCCAGGCGGCTCACAATGCGGATGCCTGATTTCTGCTAAGTCTGAATCAAGACGTCGAATAACAAGTCAAACAGGCGCGAAAGGAATTGGAGAAAAGTAGAATTGAGTGTTGATACTCAATCTTGGTGAGCATCGAATGAGAAGCGGTTATTCCCTGGGATGCTCTTCGATGTGGATTCTTACGTTGTCTCTGTAAGGTTCGCTTTGGTCTACCTGGTCCAGCTTTCTCTGGAACAAGAATATCTTGACGGCTGTAACTCCACAGCCGACACCGGCGATGCAGAAGACGGCCGCAAAGAGTATCGCAAACAAGTCCCGCAGAATGAAGACGAGAAAGCCGAAACCGATCAGCAGCAGTCCAACGATGAAAAGACCGGCCGCGAAGTTTCTGGAGGCCTGGGATATCGTATTTGTATAAAAACGAAAGCTCATTTTCGTGTCTCTTAGGCCATATACAGCATGCCGTTACTCGATTATTGCAATAATCGAGCATCCGGCAAGAAAAAAGCGGGTCCCGTATCGGAACCCGCTTTTTGGTTTCGGTCATTTAATACATCCCGCCGCCGCCGGGAGGTGCGGGCGGAGCTTCCTTCTTCTCAGGAATCTCACTGACGACCGCATCTGTGGTCAACAGCAGCGAAGCTATCGAAGAGCCGTTCTGCAATGCGACTCTCTCGACCTTGGTCGGAACGATCACTCCGGCCTTTATCATATCGCCGTATTTCTTACGAAGCGCGTCATAGCCGAAGTCGTTGTCTTTGTTTTCCATCACTTTCTGACACACAATCGAGCCGTCCAAGCCTGCGTTGGCAGCAATCTGCTTGATCGGCGCGAGCAATGCCCTGCGGACGATATCGACGCCGATCCTGGCGTCGCCGGTCACCTTGACTTTGTCCAGCGCGGGCAAAACTCTGAGCATGGCTACGCCGCCGCCCGGCAGGATGCCTTCTTCGACGGCTGCGCGGCAGGCGTGCAGTGCGTCCTCGACTCGGGCCTTCTTCTCTTTCATTTCGGCCTCGGTTGCCGCTCCGACGTTGACCACGGCTACGCCACCCGACAGCTTGGCAAGTCTTTCCTGCAGCTTTTCGATGTCGTAATCGCTGGTGGAGGCCTCGATCTCGTTCTTGATCTGCTCAATTCTGCCGGTAATAGCTTCGGTGCTGCCGCCGCCCTCGACGATTGTCGTAGTGTCTTTGTCTACGGTAACACGCTTGGCCCGGCCGAGCTGGCCCAGCTCGATGTTCTCGAGTTGCAGACCCAGGTCCTCGAAAATCGCATCGCCGCCGGTAAGGGTGGCTATATCACTGAGCAGGGCCTTGCGCCTGTCGCCGAAGCCCGGGGCTTTTACAGCGGCCACCTGGAGTATGCCGCGAAGCTTGTTGACCACCAGCGTCGCAAGCGCCTCGCCCTCGACGTCTTCTGCGATAATCAGCAGCGGCTTGCCCTGCTTGGCGACCTTCTCTAACAGCGGGACGAGCGACTTAACCGAACTGATCTTCTTTTCGTGTACGAGAATGTAGGGTTTTTCCAGCACCACCGACATGTTTTCAAGATTATTGACGAAATGCGGGCTGAGGTAACCTTTGTCGAACTGCATGCCCTCGACCAACTCGACCACTGTCTCCAGCGACTGGCCTTCCTCGACGGTGATGACGCCGTCTTTGCCGACTTTTTCCATTGCCTCGGCCAGCTTCTTGCCGATTTCGGTGTCCTGGTTGGCCGAGCAGGTTGCTACCTGCTCGATCTGTTTGGTTGACTCGATGGGTATGCTCATCGCCAGCAACTCATCGGTAATCTTATCGACGGCGGCATCGATCCCGCGCTTAACCTGCATCGGATTAGCTCCGGCCGTAATATTCTTCAGACCCTCGTCGAAGATACTCTCTGCCAGAATCGTCGCGGTTGTCGTGCCGTCGCCGGCAACGTCGGAGGTCTTGGAGGCGACCTCTTTGACCATCTGAGCGCCCATATTCTCATAAGCTTCTTCAAGCTCGATTTCCTTTGCAACCGTCACGCCGTCTTTCGTCACGACGGGCGAGCCGAAGGACTTCTCCAGAACTACGTTTCTGCCGCACGGCCCGAGCGTGATCTTCACCGCCTGAGCGAGCTGCTTGACGCCCTTCTGGACGGCGGCGCGTGCGTCAGTTCCAAAAGCTATTTTTTTAGCTGCCATATTAGTTTCTCTCCTAATCTTTGCCTTATCGCTTTTCTTTCCTTACTTTTCAATGATTGCCATGATATCCGACTCGCTCATGATCAGATATTCCTTGCCGTCGATCTTCACTTCGGTTCCTGCGTAGCTTGTGAAAAGTACGTTGTCGCCATTGTTCACCTGCAACTCCCTTACCGATCCATCGTCGAGCGCCTTGCCCTCGCCGACGGCGACCACTTTGCCCCTCTGTGGTTTTTCTTTGGCGCTGTCCGGCAGGACGATCCCACCCGCTGTCTTGGTTTCCGCCTCGAGACGCTCTACGAGCACCTTGTCTGCCAATGGTCTGATTTTCATTGGTTCATACTCCTTTCAAAAAGCCTTTCATCATAGTTCTTACTGATTTTAATTCATCGCCAAACGGCGTCGCGTTCATGATTGAGAAGTTCGTGGTGCAAAACCCGTGTTCCCGTTCAGGTAGCGGTCCGTATCGGCCGGACCGAATATGCTGCTGTCATACTTTTTCAGGAATAATCTGTTGAGCAACTCCTGCAAAATCAGCATATCAACGGGCTTGTCCACCACGCTGAAGACGTCGAGCCTTAATGCCTTACCCAGCAACTCCCTTCCCGTCGTACTTGAAAGCAGAATACAGGGCAGCAGCGGGTATTCCATGCGGATGATCTTGATCGTCGCCAGACCGTCGGAATGTGCCGAGTCCATATCTACGATTGTCGTATGAATTCGCCTGCCGCGGATAATATTGACGAATTCGGTCGCATCCTCCGCGACTAACAAATTCACCCCTCTGGGCTTGAAAATACGGCGCAGAGCCTCCGGCCAGGCCCAGTCGGCTCCACTGGCCAGAACGTTAACTTCTTCAAGTTTTGAAAGGTTCGATACCATATTCATACATCCTTTCGTCCGATGTTGAGCAAATGCCGTGCCAGTGGCTTGTCGAAGCAGCCGCATTCACATAACTGCTTTTAATATAAACTCTTACGGCGCACTGCCAGATATGCCTCCCCTGCCAAAAGCTCAGCAACAAAGACTCTCCTCTGCCAACTTGACAGATTTGGCCACTCTCGTGATATTTGGTAGAGCCTCATGATATTGGTAAAAACAAACGCTGAAATTGGCCGATTTGGCACCTTTTTGCCGATCTGTGATGTGTTAGATAACCAAGATTGGCAAGGAGGCCGCCGATGCCTAAGCGACGAAAACCAATCAGCGAAGAGTCTCCCGGAGGGCTTTTCCCCTTAAGTATTTCGCCTGCCCCAACCCCGACTGTGCATCTTTCAACCAGTTTGGTGCCGGCAATCTATCGGTGGCCGAACACATGGGAAAGGATAAGGCCATCCGCCGATTGTACTGTAACGTTTGCCACCAAAGGTTCAGTGAACGCAAAAAAGCCTTACCAATATCATGACTCACTTCCCAACATTCGGCTCTGTCAAAAACGTAAAACAATTCTCTGTCGCTTGCCCTTGTCGACGAGAGATGGTGCTTTTTCTCTTGAAATTCGTCTTTGAGACACGCAAAATGAATAGCGTAATCTTGTATGATTATCCCGAGAAGATCATGAACAAGCGTCGCGGACATTATTGTAGAATCTGTGGCGACCGAAAACCGAACGAGGCGTTCTCCGGCAAAGGTCACCGAACACATGTCTGTAAGAAATGTGCGCTTTTGCCCAAACAAAAGAGGGAAGAAATTGAACAAACAGACGAAATCTTTAACTACTTAGCTCAGTCACACATCTCCGATAAGAACATGTCACGTCTTAGAAAGCTGGCAGCATCAGGCAACGAGCAAGTCGCGGAGCTTGCGGGAATTGTTTTGGAGGTTGCTGAGATTAAACCCTACAAGAAGAGGAGGCTGAAAGAGCTTGCCAGGAAAAACCGGGATCTTCTTCATAAACTCGATGAGACTGGCCTTATCCTGGCTCATAGATGGTGAGCGATGCGGGTTATGGATTGAAGTATTGCAGAGGCTCGTGCATATCCAATGTCAATATTCGGACGCTTCGAGATATGAGTATTATTTGAAAGCCATGCAGAAAATAGGACTTCACTTAGTTCAATGAGAACGTAGGATGGCAACCTACAACTACACAACTTTAAGACAGTAATCATTAACAGCATTATACAAAGGAACCGCTGATGAATAAGCGATGTGCAGACATTTTTGCGATAGCAGCCGCTTCGTTGTTCTTAATGACTATAGTCCAAACACCCGCGGTAGCCGCGAACGACTTGCTCGTCTACTGGAACTTCGATCAGGGCGAACCGGGAAAGGCAAGGGACCTGACCGGAAACGGGCTTGACGGGACCGTGGGCGCCGCCCGGGTGGAGTCGCCTGTCGGCCGGGCTGCAATGATGAATGGGACGTCAAAAAGCGTTGTCACAGCCAAGATTCCGGAAGACATGCGCTTCGGCAAGGAATCCTGGACTTTCATGGCAATGCTCAAACCGATTAAGTTCGGCATTGACAGCACTCAGAATCAGCGCCGGCTCTTTGCTTTTGGAAAGTACCCCGATGCCTATATTGTAATTGATATTAAGGGTACGGGGTATCTCAGCTATTATTTCTGTTACAAGAATTCAGCCGGAAAGGCCATATCTACCGGCGGATCTTCGGGCATTCCATTAAGCGAGAACTTATGGTCTCACATTGCCCTTGTGTGCAACCGCCGGAAGAAATCTGTTCGGGTCTATGTAAATGGATATTGCCCCGATGGCAACAGGATACCAGATTATTTTGACGGTGATTTCGTCCTGGACGGACAATTGACCGTGGGCAGTGGTTGGCAAAATTACTGGGGACTCGTTGATGAGGTGAAGATATACCGTAGTGCATTAACCGCGGACGAAGTAGATGCGGAGTTTGAAAGGCTCAAAGGCACATTTGGAGTTGTTGAATCCGAAGAAATTGTGGATGCCAAGAAGCGGATTCACCAGGAGAAGACATTTGTAGATGTTAATTCCGAATGGGCCAGGGGCAGATATGATAAGGTGCGGAATCTGTGCCGAGAGCTTGTTCACTCGACGGATGCTCCAGCCCATTTCAGAAGCTATGCTCATTTGCGAATAGCCCAGAGTTACCTGCAGCAAGGCAATCGCAGCGCGGCAAGAACTACGTATCTCGACATAGCAAAAAAGGAGTCTTACCCCGCTGTTCATCGCACCGAAGCAACGGTATGCGCCAATGAACTTGAGGCTGCTTCGAAGGGCCCTGAAGCTTGCCGTGCAAACCTTACTCAAACAGAAGTTCGAGATCTAGGAGTGCCCGCAGCAGAGGTGTTCGTGTCAACTGAAGGTGATGATTCCAATTCCGGTTCGATGCGGCATCCATTTGCCACCCTTGCCCGAGCACGAGATGAGATGCGTGCTATGAGAAGGCAGGGCATCGAAGGTGCAATAGCAGTTACGGTTATGCCCGGTCGATATGATGTGCGAGAATCATTGGTGCTCGACCCTGAAGATTCCGCCAGCGTCACCGGGCCTGTCATTTACCGGGCGCAGAAGAAGGGAACAGCAGTCTTCTACGGCGGCCGCCGCCTGTCCGGCTTTGAACCGGTTACCGACAACGCGATACTCCGGCGTCTGCCGCTTCGGTCCAGAGGCAAAGTAAAACAGTGCGATCTCAAGGCCCATGGCATTACCGATTATGGTCAACTCAAGGTTCGCGGTTTTGCCCAGCCGCAGTCGCCGCCCACACTGGAGCTCTATGTCGATGGTGCTGCCATGACTCTTGCACGGTGGCCGAATGAGGGATTCGTCGGCATTAGAAAGCTGATCCAAGCCGGATCAAAATCTTCCGGCGAGCCTTCCGTGTTCGAGTATGACTCGGATCGGCATGAACGCTGGATCAATGCAAGCGATGGATGGCTGTTCGGCTATTTTCATTTCCTGTGGGCCGATGCGACGATCAAGATCGGCAAGATCGATCCGTCGAAAAAGACCCTGACCACGGCCGAACCATACAATTACGGCGGTCGCGGCATGAGCACCAGGCAGGGGATTCAGTATTACGCCTTTAATCTGCTCGAAGAAATAGACGTCCCGGGCGAGTGGTATCTTGAGCGTAAGACAGGCATCCTTTATTTGTACCCGCCGTCCGAACTCGACACATCCGTTGTCGAGATCGGGATGCTCTCGACACCCATGATAAGCATGAACAAGGTCTCAAATGTTCGCATCGAAGGGCTGCATTTCGACCTTGCAAGATACAACGGCATCGTGGCGAAAGACTGCACTAACTTCTCGCTGATCGGATGCACGGTCAGCCGTATGGCGGGTAACGGCGTCATGATCCACGGCGGAAAGGAAAATCGGCTCATCGGTTGCGATGTTCACACGATAGGCAGGCGGGCGACCGAAGTCATCGGCGGAGACCGCGCCACGTTGACGCCGGGCGGTCATATTGTGGAGAATTGCCGGATACATGAGTTCGGGCGCATTGATCGGACATACACTCCTGCGATCCAGTTGGAGGGCGTCGGGCACCGGGTGGCTCACAACCTGATGTATAACGGACCCAGCAGTGCCATGCGAATCGAGGGTAACGACCATCTAATAGAGTTCAACGAAGTCCACAGCATGGTCCAGGAATCGGATGACCAGGGAGCGATGGAACTGTTTCGCAATCCGACCTATCGAGGCGTGATATTCCGCCATAACTATCTGCACGATATAGGCAAGACCGGCACCGAGGCTTCCGTACACGGCCAGGCCGCGATCCGCTTCGACGACGCGATAAGCGGTATGCTGGTCTATGGAAATGTCTTCTGCCGCTGCGCAAACGGTAATTTCGGTGCCATACAAATGAATAGCGGTCGCGACAACCTTATAGACAACAATGCCTTCATAGACTGCAAGCAGGGAATAAGCGGAGGCTGGCGCCGGGGCAACAGCGTGTGGACCGCACTGCGCGATGGCCAAAGGCCGGCAGGCTTCTATCAAAACAAACTCTACCTTTCCCGCTATCCTCAGATTGCGACCATGCTCGTAGAGCCGGGCATAAACCATCTTTGGCGCAATGTCTTCTATAAATGCGGCATGGTGGCCACACAGACCGCTAATATCGACCAGTTTCAAAACGGCGTATTCGAGGAGGATCCAGGTTTTGTAGATGCAGAAAACGGGGACTTTCGTCTGCGCAATGATGCCAGGCTCTTTCAGACGATGTGCTTTAAGCCGATTCCATTCAAACGCATCGGCTTATATGAATCCGCGTCGCGTGCAACCTGGCCGGTGGAGATAACCGCGGTGAGAATGCCGGATTGGCGCAGTGAGTAAATAATCATACGGAGAAGATTTTAGTCGAAAGTGATAATAAAATGAGAAATGTGTTTGTTGCTTTATCGTTATTTTGCTTTTCTCTTCCGGCTGTCGCCCGGCCGACGAAGATTGTATTCGATACCGATATGGAATCTGATGTCGATGACGTGGGGGCTCTGGCAATGCTCCATGGTTTTGCCGACCGGGGCGATGCGGAAATCCTCGCGACAATCAGTTCGAGCCTCAATCCGTGGTCGGCCCCTACCATTGACGTGATCAACACGTATTATGGCCGGCCCGATATCCCGATCGGCAACGTGAAGACCTTGGGCGTTTACCGCAATTCCAGGTATGCAAGGACAATTTCGGAAAAGTATCCTCAAGACATCGGGCTGGGAGAAAATGCACCTGATGCGAATCGGATTTACCGAGAGGTTCTAAGTGGACAAACCGACAGTAGTGTGGTCATCGTTACTGTCGGTTATCTGACCAATCTCTCCAGGTTGCTGAGAACCGACGCCGACAAGGACAGCCCGTTATCCGGAAAGGAACTGGTGGCAAAGAAAGTGAAACATCTCGTCTGCATGGGGGGAAGATACCCTCTCGAACAGAATCCAGGCAAGTGGGGCAATTTCAAGCCAGATCCCGAAGCGGTCCGACACGTGACCAATGACTGGCCGACAAAGATCATCTTTACCACCGGCGGACGTTTCGCCAACGCCGTTCCAACCGGAAAGATTCTGTTTGAAACAGAAGGCTCACGTTCGGACCCCGTACGCGAGGCATACGATGTATTTTTGAAAGGATGGAATCGCAACTATCATCATAGTGCCGACCTGATTGCAGTCTATGTTGCGGTCAAAGGCCACAAACCTTACTTCAAGCTGAGAACGCAGGGTTATTTTCATATATTCGAGGATGGCACTCACATGTGGCGCATCAGTCCCGACGATCCGAATCGCCACATCATAGGTGAATTTGCGGAAGGGATTGATGGATTGAACGTCGCCTCGGATTTCGATCGGTATTTGATTAAATCGAACTATAAATTAAGTCAATGCATCAAAGGAATAAATGATGAATAGAGTGCTATCTATCACAATCATATCTCTGGCGATGTCAGTCGCCACCGGTTACGCTGGAATCGTTGACGATTTCTCAGAGGGCGGGTGGACTCGCTTTGCGTCGACCCCGGGCAAGGTCTCAACGGAGACCGGAAGACTGCACCTGGAAGATGGACGGGAGTCCCCAGCCTGGATCACCGTCAGTAAGACATTCTCGATAGACGTTGACAAGATGCCTTTCTTTGTTGTTAAGGTTTCATCCGTGTCTGACCGGGGGACGGTCAAACTCATCCGCAAGGAACCGTATGACAAGCGGGTGGCGATTGAAATAGACAGACCCGGCCTCTACGCCCTTGACATCCGCAGCCGGTTTGATTGGAAGGGATCGGCGGCTGTCGAAACATGTCTTTATGCCATTGGCAATGAAGAACAGATCACTTACGAGTATGTCAAATTCGCCGAACGGCTGACACAACAAGAAGAGAATCTCATTAAGAACCGGGAGGCCGGAGGAAACGTGAGATTGAATGTAGAGCCGTTTGAGATCGTTCCGCTTTTCAATACGTGTTCGTTCTACTTCAGGAGTCCACGCCGAGACGGTCTGGTCGTGGTCTACCGCAAAAAGGACGGTTCCTGGCTGAAAGCTTATTCGCCCGTGTACGTTAAAGAAGACGGCATGTACAGAGGCAGCATTGTCAGTCTCGATGAGGACACGCCTTATGAGTTGAGAATAACCGCTGCGAATGGAGACGTACTGGCTCAAAAGGAATGGCGCACCTGGAGCAGCCAGGTTCCTGTAAGTAAAACCATCATGCTCGATGAGGAAACCTACACAGGACAACTCAACGTTCGGGAGTCCGGCTCTCCCCAGGGCTGGATCAAAATAACTGCTAAGAAGGGATTCGTGTTACGGAACGACCGCAAGGGGCCGCTGATTGAACTGTACAAGGCCGGGTATATCTTGCTTGAAGACCTTACCTTACGCGGCGGTTTGAAAGAGGCCATCAGTATCGTCAGGTGCGAAAACGTGAGAGTCGTGAACTGTGATATCTCCGGCTGGGGCCGTATTGGCACGCAACGTTTCGACCGTGACGGCAAGTACTACACCGAAGCCGGCCGCGCAATCAACTGGGATAGCGCGGTCCTCGTCAGCAAGAGCGTCGGAACCGTGGTAGAGCGATGCTTCATCCACGACCCGGTGAGCACTGCGAATTCGTGGTACTACTCGCACCCGGCCGGACCGCAGGCCGTGGGTATGGACAAATCCAGATCGACCGTTTTGCGATATAACGACTTCATCGGCAGCGACGAGCATCGCTGGAACGACGCGGTCGAGGGCGCGGGGAACTTCCATCTCGACGGCGGCTTCGACCGGGACGGAGACGTTTACGGCAACATGATGTGCTTCGCCAACGATGATGCGCTCGAAATCGACGGCGGTCAGACAAATGTCAGAGTCTTCCTCAACAAGTTCGAGGGCTGTCTCTGCGGCGTAAGCATCCAGGGTTGTATGTCGGGTCCGTCATACGTGTTTCGCAATCTTCTGGTGAACATGGGCGATGAGCGGGGCTTGGCCGGGCAGACTATCAAAACCTCATCACATGCCAATGGTCCCAGTGCCGTGTCTTTCATCTTCAACAACACCTGCTACGGCGAGTCGCGCGACCTGAATCTTCGCCATAATCTCCGCATCGTGGCGAAAAACAACATCTTTGCCGGCAGAAGTGCTATTGCCGGACGTCAGAGAAGCCCGCAATCGGAATGTGACTACAACCTGTTGTCTACGGGGAAGCCGGGTGACGAAGCGCATGGGATAGTCGGAAGACCTGATTTTGTTGACGCCGACGCCGGCTTGTTTGCCCTACACCGGACATCGGATGGAGTGGGCGGTGGAGCAGCCATCGACAACTTTGCCCCCGGTGTAAACGGTAGGCCCGACATGGGAGCCATCCCCGCAGGATCGGACCTGGTTTTGCCAATACGCCCGATCCCGGTCACGCTCGATCGCTGCCAGTTGATATTTTCTGCATCGGACGTTGAATCGGCCCGGACCGGGACTGTCTCGGCGACGGTCCGAGGTGGGGCGTTCTCAAGTCGTTATCGTATAGCCAAGAATGATGCGTTCGACTGGTTCAACGTCACCCCGAAAACCAGTATTCTGACGTCGGGCAATACGATAACATTCACAGTGACCCTTCGTCCCGAGAAAATGACCGAAAAGACGCTATACCGAGGAGCCTTCTTAATCAGACTGGAAAACGGCTATTCCCGACCGGTCATGGTTTATGCCAAGACCGATGTGGTCCCGGAAATCAAGCCGACAAGCGAAGATACTTGGGTAACATACATTGAAGCGGAAACACCTGATAGCAAGAAAACTTACGATATTGTTACCGATTCTGAGGCATCAAAAGAAAGCTGCCTCCTACTGAGTGGCCCTGCCAGAGAGATCCCCGTAGAGTACCGATTCAGTGTCCCAAAAACCGGCAAATATTTCCTGCTTCTTCGCGTCAAATCCGACGAGCCGGCCAGCTCTCACGATTCCTTGTACTTCGCCATAGATAATGGAACATTGGACAGGTCGCAGTTGCGCAGCTCCGCATCATGGGCATGGTCCATGACCGCTCACAACAGCAAAATGTCGCTTATCTGTCTCGAGGGATTCGAACTAACTGCAGGCGAACATGTTTTGAAACTCGCACCGAGGGAGTCTATGCATATCGATCTGATTGCCATAACCGATAACCCAGGACTGTTCGATTAGCTTTCTTGCTGTAACGGAAAGGACAGGTGACCACTCTTAAGATGGACAGCTTGTCGCTGGCACATTGTGCTTGACCAGCAGCCCATCGCGCGGCTCGCAGGGCGGGCCGGCGAAACCGACTCTTTTGGAGATAAACCGATGCCCCATTTCAGTGATACAAAGACCCGATAACGCTGTCTGTAAATACTGTGCAGAGTAAGCTTTAGAAATAGTGGTCCGAGAATGAAGGCAAAAGGGGTATCGGACAACAAAGACTATGCCCAGGCCGATAAAGTGGAAAAAGCTCGTTTTTTTCGCTTGACAGGGG
>CAZRBG010000091.1:0-17506 GCA_964598225.1 uncultured Pirellulales bacterium | reverse complement strand
TTATTACGCCAGACCATATACAAATCGGGAAGTTATTTCATGCACGATCCTAAGGCGTCCCGTAGGGAGATGCCGGTGCTACTTCTAAGACACCCTCTGAGACGATCAGCTCAGGAATCGGCAAATACAGTGATATGGTCGAATCCACGTCAAATCGATAGCGCAACCGAAATTCAATTGACCTTAAAGTTCAGTTATGCGATTATGTCTCCCTGCTTGGCCTCGTTAATACCTGTTTTTACGGGAACTTTTCGAGGCCGTATTGGTCTAAATGTGGAGAAAGATTGTGGCTGAAGCGGCAAACACAGATATCGAGGCACCGCAGGAGCCGGAAAAGCATATCAGTCTGGGCGATGCGGAGCTTGTCGAGCAGTGCAAGAAGGGTGATTCTGTGGCTATGGAGCGTCTCATAGTCAAGTATCAGAATCGCATCTACAACGTTGTGCTGAAAATCTGTGCCGATCCGGAAGATGCCGCGGAACTTACTCAGGAGACATTTGTCAAAATACTACAGAATCTGCGGAAATTCGAAGGCAGAAGCGGATTTTATACCTGGGCCTTCAGAATCGCAGTTAATTTGACGCTGAATCACTGCAAGCGCAGCAGCAGGCTTTCGGTAAGATCGCTTGATGCCGAGCAGGCGCAATGTGAAAGCAGCGAAAGGCAGGTTCTGAAAAACTATCTGAGCGACGAAAGTTCGCCCGACGCGGCGGACATAGCTCAGAGGAAGGAGTTGTACGAAATTGCCTCTAAGGCATTGTTGAGATTGGATGAGTCGCAAAGAGCGGTGGTCACTTTGAGAGACATCGAAGGTATGAGCTACGCACGTATCGCCGAGGTGCTGGATATTGAGTTGGGAACGGTAAGGAGTCGACTTAGCAGAGCCAGGGGCAAGCTGAGAGATATTTTGGAGGCCATGTCGAGATGAAAGAGAATCCGAATATGAATGCATACTCGGGCGCCGAGAGGATCGATGAATTGCTCAACGGCTACATTGACGATGAGTTGGGGGCCAGACAGCACACGGAGGTGGAGCGCCTGATCGCCAACGACGCGGAAATCAAACAGCGGCTCCGGCAATTGAAGAAGTGCCGGGCGTTGCTGGGTTCCATGCCGTGCGCCGAAGCGCCGCCTCAGGTGCTTCAGGGACTGCAGGCCTCCGTGGCGTCGACCGCACGGCTTCACGACCGATCGGGTTACGACCTGCGCACCGGGCGAATTCACCTGTTGGTCAGAAAGGCAATGTCTGCCGCAGCTATGCTGGCGCTGGCCGCCCTGCTTGGCGCAGTGATTTACACTATACTGGCTCCGGAGCCGCCGACAGAAGGGCCGCCGGTGGTTGCAGAAAGTGATACGGCCGCAGCGCCAACTCTGGCGTTTACCGGGAAGCTGCAATTGAAGACTGATTATCCGGCCGAGGTTGGTGCTGTCATCGGGGCAACGATAGAAGAAAACGGACTGTCAGACACAGTTGAAAGCATCCGCGAACCCAACAAGCGGATTCACTACCTCAGATGCAGCAGGGAAGATTTGAAATCTGTAATTGCAAGCCTTGATTCTATCTGGCCGAGGCTCGAATCGGCGAAGCTGGTGCTTGATACGGAAGTGTTCGGCAGGGAAGTTCCGGTTAGATCGGTTACTACCGAACAAATTGCAGAAATCGTAGATCAGGACAGCAACGAAAAGCGCGTTGAACTGGCGAAGGATTTCCACCTGCTTAATACTGCGGACGAGAACTTGCCCGGCAAAACGATTCTTGCGGCGATTGAAGGCGAGTCCGCAGAAGGGATATCCATACCAAAGCCCATCATCACCGGCCCGCGCAAACCCGATCGGTCGGATAAGGCGCAAGAAGATAAAACCATACGTTTGACGATTATACTCAGCAGGTAGGGATGCTTGATATAGAGAATTGTTGTCTGGCGGTTGTAGACGTGCAAGGTAAGCTGGCACAGTTGATGCACGACAAGGAAACATTGTTCAAGAACATTCCAACTCTGATCCGGGCCGCTCAAATCCTTGACATGCCGATTCTATGGTGTCAGCAGGTTCCACACGCCTTGGGCCCGACTGTCCCCGAGATAGCCGAGCTTCTGACCGACATCGAGCCGATAAATAAGGCGGCTTTCAGTTGCTGCGGCGTCGATCAATTCCAGGACAAGCTCCGCACAATGCAAAGAAACCAGGTCCTGCTGTGCGGGATCGAATCTCATGTCTGCGTCTATCAAACCGCCGTCGATTTGCTGGCAAAAGGCTTAGTCGTAAACGTCGTTGCCGATGCGATATCCTCGAGAACTCACGAAAACAAGCAGATCGGGATAGACAGGATGGCCGCCTCGGGCGCAGCAATAACCTGCGTCGAGATGGCCCTGTTCGAACTCCTCCGAACAGCCGAGCATCCCAAATTCAGACAGATCGCGAAATTGATAAAGTAACGAGCATGAGGCCGTATGCGGCTTTGAATTGATGGAACCAAGCCTTTTAATTTGTGCGCAGCCCCATAGTGTCATTCCTGCGCAGGCAGGAATCCAGTAGCTCATGGACAAATGGATTCCTGCCTGCGCAGGAATGACAATGTTTCGGGTGGCAGCCTCATTGGCGATTGTCGTTCGTGGCGAGGCCGTACCGGCCTTGAGTTTCGCGGGCATCCCTCCAGCTGCGATCAGGACAGGCTTGCCCGCAGCAGAGAACAAGGGCAAGATGCCCTCGCCACGTGGGGCCGGCTATTTCCACGCTAAACACGTACAATGGATTTTACTCATTCATCGCCTTCTGCCGGTTTGGGCGGTTATAACAGTACTTACCGTTACTTCCTGCCGGTCGGTCAGATGCACTGTTTCGTCTTTTTCCACAAGCCTGCCGCTCAAATCGCCAACAACGAACTTGATCGGGCCGCCTCTGGTGGCGGCGTTGTGCGAGCGAAAGGCGAAGCGGTTGGCGGCGACGTAAATAGTCCCGTTTGCGGGAATAACTGTGCCGCCTCGGAAAGTAAAGAGGTGAGCGTCGAAATCCCCCTCGCGGGTCAACGTCCAGCCGGAAATGTCTACTGCAAATGAGTTGGGGTTCTTTAGTTGGATGTACTGTTCCTCCGGATTACCACTTAAAGGACCAGTCTCGACAGTGCCAAAGTTAATGACCGTTCGCGCCCCCTGGGAATCAGGAATTTCGTTGGATCCGGAGACCATCCGATTGTACAGCAACCGCCGTCGTTCGGGCAGGTAGTAGTATTTGAGCTCGTCCACGGCTTCGTACAGAGTCTGGGAACAGCACGGGGCGGTTGAGCCGTTGCCCCAGGAGTCCGAGCCCCATTTGGCGGCGTCAAGGGCCGCATCCGGACCGATCGCGGCAGCAAGTACGTCGATACGCGGCTCGAAATAAAGTGCATCCTCCGGCGTTCCCTGCGGCATTAGATACTCGTCCATGAGCGTTCGCACACGCCGCAGGTACATCTGTCGCATTTCCGGCGTGCCGAAGATCGCCTGCGGCAGACTGTTGTTCCTGCCGACAAACAGCCCGGTAGTTGTCACGAGATTCTCGTTCCAGTATTTTTCCGAAGAATTCCAAACTCGTCCGAAGCTCAGATCGACGTCCCAGGGCCACATCTGCCATTCATCACTGACGCCGGTATCACGATAAAGGTAGTAGTTCTTGTGGCAACAATCCACGTCGCCTGTGATTGCACGTATTGCCAGAAAATTGACGACCTGCGGCACGTCCACATTGTCATAGAGATATCGACGGCGCGCCTCGCCCGAAAGGTTCACGCCGTTGTACAGCGCCAGCAAATCGGAATTATCTTCGAACTTGCGAGTCTTCTTTTCGGCGCCATTGGTAGCATGGTTGGGACTGTTGAATCTGTTGTACATCTTGTACAGAACTCCCTCGGCATTAACCCCCATCCGAATCAGCCAGTCCTCGTCACCGTTTTCCATCACGTGGGCCGTGCCCCAGAAAACGCCGTTTTGCTGGACGCGCACCGGAAAGACCCAATGGTAAGGACAATCCGCATCCCGATATGTCTCGTAAGCCAGTATGTTGCGCATTTGCGCTTTATCGGGATAGGTCGTCATAAAATTGATGTCATCGGCACGCGGCTGCCCTTCTTGCCATTTGAAGTTGTAGCCGGGGTGAAAGTCGATGTCGTAGCTTTTCTTTGGAAAGCTGCGGCTGGATTGGCCGTGAATGTCAAGCGAGACGTTGTCATAAAACTCGCCGTCATAGAAGAGAGCGCACCTGGTGCCGCTATTGGTTTTCGCAGCTCCCGGGTTCTCGATATACCAATGCAGCACGGGCAGTGGATTCGAAAGACTGGGGTCGCGAACAATCGTGCCGCAATACTGGGGGGAATCCTGCGAAACGAGAAACGCAGGTAGCCGAGATCTTCGACCGGCAGTGTCCGTCGCGGTAATATACCAGCGCACCATTTGCCCGGCGTTGAAAGTCTCAGCCGATATTCGGAAACCATATACCCCGTCGCCTGCCAAGCCGTCGGCGTTTCTTCCGTCGTCGGCGAGAGGGACAGTTACTTCACCTCTAAACATGACTCGGTAATGCAACATAGCCTCAGCCACGGGATCGGAAGAAGGGTCGATCCGCACTCTGATCAGCAGGTCCTCATTCTCGCCGGGAATTTCCGGATAATGTTGGATGTCGGAGATGACGGGCCCCAGTTTATATACGCCGATATTGTTCGGCTTGCCCGGAGTCGGCGCCTGGAAATATTGCGGCGGTGCATCGCGATAAACGTGTACCCTTGCAAGAAGCTCCGGATAAATCAGAAGGTTCGGGCTATCAACGCCATGGTTCAACCCCTGGACGGCCAACATATTCGTGCCGACGTGCAGGAAGTCAAACTCGCGTATTGAATATTCCACCGGACGAACGGCGACCCGGTTGAGCCGGTACGCCGGCGCACCCGAATCCCATGTCTCAGTAGCCGGGGGCGGTGCATTGCTTCGTGCAATTTCCTGCCCGTTGACGTAGGCGATCATGCCGTCTTCATAGCGCATGCGTAATGTCAAAGATTGAATCGAAGAAGGATTGTCGACTTCGAACGGTATTCGGATATATACGGTCTGATTAACGTTGCGCATCCCGGAAATGTCCAGACCGACCAGAGCCGGATAGTCGTAACCTACGCCAGTGGCGCCGTTTTGCCAGCGTGAGTCATCCAGGTTTTCCAGCGTCCAGGGACGCAGCGTTTGCGACTGCAACGTGCTCGGCTCCAGTGCGTCGTTGCGGGGAACCAGCGCCCTGGCCGGCGCTTCGGGACCTACCAGCGTCGCTTCCGTATCCAGCGCGCTGAAACCGTACGAAATGTCGGGCGCCTGGATCGGATACGCGGGATAGAATTCCGAAACTACCGTGCGCCCATCCGGGCCGATAAGTCCAAGATACTCGCCGTCCCCGGTGAGTTTAAAGTTGGTGTGCAGAAAGGCCGATGGGTCTCGCCGGTTCTTGCCGGAGGCAAAGACAATCAGATATTCACTAGGTGTGAGGATAACCTCCGGAAAAGTCCATTTCGCAAGATTATTGACATCATCCGTCAGATACCAACCCATCAGGTCAACCGTATCCGCCCCGGCATTGTGGATTTCAATCCAATCCGACTCGTCTCGATCCTCGTCGTCAAGACCGGTTTCATTAACCGCCATGAACTCGCTTATCCGGACACCCGCCTGTGCTCGGGTGATCGTTTCACGGCAGAAAAACGCGATTAATACAATCAGAAAGACAATCTTGTTCGAATATCTCATGTTAGTTCCGGCTATTCCCTTCCAGATCCTGCTTCCAGAGGTTATGAACGTGAAACGACACATGTTATTGTAACATATCAAGAGATGTTCTCAAAATCGCCCGTGCCCTTCTACAGATTTTTGCGATTTTTTTTAGTAGAATTAAATATTTTTATTGATATATTAAAAGTATTGGTTACTTTGGTCATACATATCAATATATGAGATAGTATGGACAATAATATTAAACAATTAAATTTACCGTCTGGTTGCCCGCTTTGCGGCGGCGCGATCGAGGTCAGGCAGATAAAATGCAAAAGCTGCGGCAGTGAGATCAACGGATCGTTCAAGACCGACGCGATGATGGCTCTGCCCGCCGAGTATCAGAAATTTATCGTCGTATTTTTGAGACACAGAGGAAACATCAAAGCGGTCGAGAAAGAGCTGGGCATCTCATATCCGACGATCAATAAGATGCTCGACAGCACCAACGCAATGCTGGGTGCAATTGGAACCACCGATGAAAAACCACTTACCAGAAAAGAAATCCTCGACTCGATTGAGCGGGGCGAAATGAGCGTCAAAGACGCTACGTTAATCCTGAAAACCCGCAAATAAACAGGGAGGAAGAAATGTCAGAGATGTTTCCAAGTGAATACGGCGTGTTGTTTATCGCACAACTCATAATACTGCTGCTCACATACATCATCCTGCGATCCAGGACGAAGCTGAAACTGCTGACAGCCGTATGTTTCTCGGTTCTTAGCGTGGCGGGACTGACATTCCTTTTTCTATTTGTAAATAACCGGTTTGTCATCCTTCGCATGAATCCTGTGGATCTGAAAGAATACGTAGCCTGGACGTTTGCCGTAGCCCTTCCGTGTGTGTTGATTCTGCTCGTCCAATTCCTCGTTCCTTTGCTTAAGCAGGTCGGCACGATGCCGAAGGCCGCCGGCCCGGAGCGAGCACGCATCCTCAGAATGGTAGAAGACGGCAAAATCTCCGCCGAGGAGGGAAGCGAACTGCTCGAGGCAATGGGCAAGTCGAGTGCGCTGAGGGGACAGGACAAGTTTTCCAATCTCGACATGGCGATTCTTGCGGGCGTAGCGTTGGTGATCCTCGGCTTTTTCCTGCCCTGGGTGCGTATCCGTCTGTCCAATATGCCCGGTATGTCAGGCATACGAGATATCTTCAACCAGAATTTGGCTGGCCAGGCGGGATACCACACGGGCGCTCTCGGCTGGATGATCTTCGCCATCGCGTTAATATCCATTATTCCGGTTTTCATTACGCCTAAGAGCCTGCTGTACAAAATATCGCTTTTGCATCTTTTCATAACACTCATAGGATTGCTTCTGGCGTTCATGACTCTTATCCGCGCGGGAGACCAGTTAGGCGTAGGCATTGTCACATGTACTGTCGGATTTACGGTTGAGTTAATCGCATCAGGACTCAAATTCAGGGGCCTGGCGGCCTGACAGTCAGCAGTTTCCTTATTTTTTCATTCGATGAAACGGCTCGATAAGTAACTTGCCACTCCAAGCAGCGGAATCACCACGGTCTCCGTAAGCCTCCAAATAGTAAGTCCGGCTGATTCCCTGTCAACTTGGCGTAAAAGGCCCCGTATCAGTGCCAAAATTGGCATGTTCTGCCTGAGTCGTGCAGACGGTGGTGCCGAGAAATACGTTTTTTACTCGATGTAAGGTATTATCAGTCAACTATTTACGGCAACGCAACCCAAATAACCCACCGGAGCGGTAATAGCTGGTATACCTTTTGCAAGAATGGTATGCGTTGTAACAATAAGGGCGGTAAGCCCCCAACTTGATAAAACTTGATTGATGGCGACGTAAGTCATTGAATAACAACGGATTAAAGATTGAATCAAATATCAAGCAGACTATTAATGGAGGCAAGCAATTATGGCAGTTAAAGAATTGGCATTTGAATCGGAAGCGCGAGCAGGGTTGTTGGCCGGTGTGGAGAAACTGGCTGCGGCCGTTAAGCCAACGCTCGGCCCGAGAGGTCGAAATGCCGTGATCGACAAGAGTTGGGGCGGCCCGACAGTTACAAAAGACGGCGTGACCGTAGCCGAGGAAGTCGATCTCATAGACAAAGACGAGAACCTCGGCGCCAAACTGGTCAAGGAAGCCGCAAGCAAGACTTCGAAAATCGCAGGCGACGGAACAACCACGGCAACGATTCTCACCGAGGCGTTGTTTAAAGAGGCATTCAAGAATCTGGCGGCCGGAGCGGATGCTATGGCGCTCGCCCGCGGGATGAACGAGGCGTCAAAAGCAGTGACCAAAAAGCTGGCTTCTCTGGCCCGGCCCATTGATATCACAAAGACAGACGACATCGTGAATATCGCAGCGGTTTCGGCCAACGACGATGTGGAGATCGGCAAGATTATGGCCAAGGCCTTTCAGCGAGTCGGCAAAGACGGCGTCATAACCGTCGAGGAGGGCAAGAGTTTTGAGACGACTGTAGAGTTTGTCGAAGGCATGCAGTTCGATCGAGGGTATCTCTCGCCGCATTTCGCCACGGATACCGACAATATGGTCTGCGACCTGAACAAGCCTTTCATTCTCGTTCACGAAGAAAAAATCAGCAATGTCGGCAAGCTCGTCCCGCTGCTGGAGAAAGTTTCCAAGGCAAAAAGACCCCTTCTCATCATCGCCGAGGATGTTGAGAGCGAAGCGCTGGCCACTCTCGTGGTTAACAAACTCAAGGGCATACTGCAAATAGCGGCTGTCAAGGCTCCCGGTTACGGCGACCGCAGAAAGGCCATGCTCCAGGATATAGCGGTACTAACAGGAGCAGATCCGATCTTCAAGGATCTCGGAGTCGATCTGGAAAATATCGGCATCGAGCAGCTCGGTCAGGCGAAGAAAATAACCATCGACAACGACGAAACCGTCATCGTTGAAGGTGCCGGCAGCCAGGAAGGGATCAATGGCAGAATCAAGCAGATCAAAAACGAGATTGAAGTCACTACCAGTGACTATGATCGTGAGAAGCTTCAGGAGCGGCTGGCAAAACTTACCGGCGGAGTCGCCCAGATTAACGTCGGCGCCGAGAGTGAAGCCGAAATGAAGGAGAGAAAGGCCCGTATCGAGGACGCACTGCACGCAACACGAGCGGCCATCGAGGAAGGAATCGTTCCAGGCGGCGGCATTGCCTTGATTCGCTGCATCGATGCGGTCGATAAGCTGAGGCTTACCGGAGATGAAAAGACCGGTGCGCAGATCCTGGCCAAGGCACTTACTATGCCGTGCAACACAATTGCCTATAATGCGGGCGCCACTCCGAACATCGTAGTAAACAAAGTCTCCGAAGGAAAGGACGGTTTCGGCTATAACGCCAATACCGACACCTACGAAGATCTCATTAAAGCCGGCGTGATTGATCCGGCAAAGGTCACCCGGATCGCGCTTCAAAATGCCGTAAGTATTGCCGGCTTGTTGCTGACAACGGATTGTCTCGTTGCCGAGCAGCCGACCGAGGAGGAGGCAACGCCTCCGGGTGGTCCCGCCGGCGCCCCCGGCATGGGAGGTATGGGCGGCATGGGAGGTATGGGCGGCATGGGCGGTATGGGAGGCATGGGCGGCATGATGTAAAGTCAGCGCCATGCACCATGACGTTTGCCAATGGTATCTCAGCCGTTATAAGGAAGGCTAAGAAAATGAACAAGAGAATAGCAAAGCGAAAAGGCGCGCACGAACGCACTGTAAGTAAAGCGGCAATCGTTGCCGTATTATGTGTGCTGATTTTTTCAGTTTGTCAGCGAGCTGCCGCCTCTAACGCCTCTGAACTGACAAAGGACGAACGGATGGAGTGGTGGCGTGATGCCCGATTCGGCATGTTTATCCACTGGGGCCTGTATGCAATACCAGCCGGTGAGTGGAAAGGCGAGCGGATCGGGGGCATAGGCGAGTGGATCATGGAACGAGCCGATATCCCGGTCGAAGAATATGAGAAGCTCGCAAAACAGTTCAACCCCGTCAAGTTCGATGCCGACCAGTGGGTGCGAATCGCCAGGGACGCCGGTATGAAGTACATAGTCATCACCAGCAAGCACCACGACGGCTTCTGCCTATGGGATTGCGAGGTCACCGATTACGACATCATCGACGCAACACCTTTCGACAGAGATATCCTTGGAGAGCTGTCCGAAGCCTGTAAGAAACACGGCGTAAGACTTTGTTTCTATTATTCCATAATGGACTGGCACCATCCGGATGCTCAGGCGCCTTTTTATCCGAACTACAACAGTAGAAATCGCACGAATTCGAACTTCGACCGATACGTCGAGACCTATATGAAGCCGCAGCTAAAAGAGCTCATAACCAAATATGGACCGCTTGGAGTGCTGTGGTTCGACGGTGAATGGATTAAAGACTGGACCGAGCCGCAGGGCAAAGACCTGTACAAATACGTTCGCTCCCTGCAGCCTGACATTATTATTAACAATCGTGTCGGCAAGGGACGCAAAGGAATGGAAGGCCTCAATAAGGGCGACCAGGAGTATGCAGGCGACTTTGGCACTCCCGAGCAGCAGATACCCGCTAAGGGGCTGCCCGGAGTGGATTGGGAATCGTGTATGACGATGAACGACACGTGGGGCTACAAGCACTACGACGACAACTGGAAGTCCAAAGAGGACCTGCTGCGAAAGCTGGTGGATATCGCGAGCAAAGGCGGCAACTTCCTTCTGAATGTCGGACCTACGGCAGAGGGATTGATTCCGGGGCCCAGCGTTGAGCGCTTGGCCGCGATGGGCGAATGGATGGAGGTAAACGGCGAGAGCATATACGGGACAGCCGCCAGCCCGATTGGAAAGGTGCCCTGGGGACGCTGCACTGCCAAGCCTGGCAAGCTCTATCTGCACGTCTTCAGTTGGCCGGCGAACGGCAAACTTGAAGTTCCGGAGGTCAAAGACGACGTAAAGAAAGCGTATCTGCTGGCTAAGAAACGTAACAAACTACGGCTTGCTCGTGAGGGCGGCAAGGTTATCGTTGACGTGCCTGACAGAGCGCCTGATCCTATCAACACAGTCATCGTACTGGAAATGAAAGACAAATAAGCATTCGGTAACTGGAACCTAACATAGACAAGGAGTGAGTTATGAAACTTAAACCCCTGGATGATCGAGTCGTTATTAAGCAGTCGGAAGCTAAAGGCAAGAGCGCAGGCGGAATCCTGCTTCCGGACACCGCCAAAGAAAAGCGCCAGATCGGCAAGGTTGTCGCAATCGGTCCCGGCAAGATACTCGACGACGGTAAGCGAGGTAAAATGTCGGTGAAAAAGAACGACGAAGTTATTTACGCAAAATACATCGGAAGCGACGTGGAGATTGAAGGCGAAAAATACATAATTCTCAGAGAAAGCGACGTGCTCGGCATCGTCGAAAAATAAGAGGTTGGTGTCAATTCTTGGCCTTACGGAAAGAAACAGAATATAGTAAAAACTTGGAAAGAGGAAGATAAAAATGGCAAAACAATTAATGTTTGACGATACGGCAAGGGCTCAGCTTCATGACGGCCTTTCCCAGTTAGCGGACGCAGTCAAAGTCACACTCGGCCCGACGGGCAGGAACGTCATCCTGCACAAAAGCTGGGGCTCGCCCAAGGTGACCAAAGACGGCGTTTCGGTGAGCAAGGAAATAGATCTGCCCGAACCATTCAAGAATATGGGCGCCAAGATGGTAAATGAGGTCGCCAGCAAGACCTCCGACGTGGTTGGCGACGGGACGACGACTTCAACCGTTCTTGCAGAAGCAATTTTCAATGAGGGTCTGCGGCACGTAACCGCCGGCGCCAATCCCATGGCGATTCAGCGGGGAATCAGTAAGGCTGCCGAAGTTGCGACAAAGTATATCCAGGAAGTCAGCGTTCCCGTCAAAGGACACGACGACGTCGCAAAAGTCGCGACCATAAGTGCGAACAATGATGCTTCGGTCGGCGATATACTCGCTGATGCGATAGATAAGATCGGCAGCGACGGCGTCATCGAGGTCGAAGAAGGCAAAGGAATGGAGAACGAACTGAACGTCGTTGAGGGCATGCAGTTCGACAAGGGTTATATCTCCCCCTACTTCATGACCAACGCCGACACGCTGGAGTCTGTTCTCGAAGATGCTTACGTCCTGCTTCACGAGAAGAAGATTTCCAACGTTCGAGAGCTTATACCGCTGCTCGAGAAGGTTGCTCAGGTCGGTAAACCTCTGCTGATTATCGCTGAGGACGTTGAAGGCGAGGCGCTGACGGCAATGGTTATCAACCGCTTGCAGGGAGTGCTCAGGGCCTGCGCGGTCAAAGCTCCGGGGTTCGGCGACCGCAGAAAGGCCATGCTGGCCGACATAGGTATCTCGACAGGCGGTCAGGTTATTACCGAAGATCTGGGCATTAAGCTCGAAAGCATCGAGCTGTCGCAGCTTGGCCGGGCCAAAAAAGTCGTCGTTGACAAAGACTCAACGACAATAATCGAAGGCGCCGGCAAGAAGAAGGACATTAAAGCCAGATGCGATCAAATTCGCAACCAGATCGAAAAGACGACCAGCGACTACGATCGTGAGAAGTTACAGGAACGTCTTGCCAAGCTGACAGGCGGCGTTGCTGTCATAAACGCCGGGGCTGCAACCGAAACGGAGATGAAAGAACGTAAAGACCTGCTGGACGATGCGCTTCACGCAACCAGGGCCGCAGTCCAGGAAGGTGTTGTGGTCGGCGGCGGCATTGTATTTTTGCATGCAATCCCTGAAGTGGAAAAAGCCAGAGCAAAAGCCAGAGGCGACGAAAAAATCGGCTTCGACATTATGGTAAAGGCTCTTAAGGGGCCAACCATGCAGATAGTGGACAACAGCGGCGAGCCTGGTGACGTAATTGTTGCCCAACTGCTTGAAAAGGGCAAAAAAATAGGTTACGATGCCAACACCGGTGAATTTGTCGATATGTTCAAAGCCGGCATTATCGATCCGGCGAAGGTGGCTCGAACGGCGCTGGAGATGGCCGCGTCGGTAGCCGGGCTTATGCTGACCACCAACGTCCTGGTCACAGAGTTGAAAGACGAAGAAAAGGACGAAGAGCCAATAGCCGGATCGGTACGATAACGTACTGCGTTCGGCGTTCTGCGATGGTAAACGGTAAGATAATATAGAGTTAAGTGTTATGGCCAAGGGTGTATCCAATTTCAAGGACCTCAAGATATGGAAGATTGCAATCGAACTTGTAAAAAAGTGTATATGGTTACTTCGAGGTTGCCTAAAGAAGAGATGTATGGGCTGACATCACAGATGAGACGCTCGGCCGTTTCCATACCGTCGAATGTCGCAGAGGGCTTTCGTCGCCAGCACAATAATGAGTTCAAACAATTTCTCTATATATATCTTGGCAGTTGTGCAGAACTCGAAACCCAGTTGATTATCGCAGAGGAATTGGAATACCTCGACAAAAGGCAGACGGCTCAGTTATTTGAAGATTATCATATCTGCAGGATGACGTCAAAGCTCTTACAAACGCTTTGACGCAGAACGCAGTACTAAGCACGCAAGTACGAGATTATGGCTAAACGGGATTACTATGAAGTCTTGGGCGTGAGCAAAGATGCTTCGGCCGATGACCTTAAGCGCGCTTATCGGCGTTTGGCGATGAAATACCACCCGGACAAAAACCCGGACGACAGAGAAGCCGAAGCAAAGTTTAAGGAATCCGCGGAAGCCTACGAGGTTCTGAGCGATCCGACAAAGCGCCAGCAGTACGACCAGTTCGGCCATGAAGGCCTGCGCGGGACCGGTATGCACGACTTCTCCCGGATGAACGTCGAAGATATCTTCAGCATGTTCGGCTTCGAAGACTTCTTCGGCGGCATCTTTGGCGGCGGGCGCCGCGGAAGAACAGGTCGTCGAGCCGGACCCGCCCGGGGATACGATCTGGAAACTACGGTCGAGTTGTCGTTGCAGGAAGTCGCCCAAGGCACTGAGAAAACAATAGAGTTCACACGCCAGGATATATGTGACTCGTGCAGAGGCAGCGGTAGCGCGAAAGGGAGCTCTCCCGGGCAATGCCCAACCTGCGGCGGCACCGGACAGACGGCGCGGGGCGGCGGTTTCTTCCAGATGGTCTCTACATGTCGTCAGTGCGGCGGTACCGGCAAGATAATCACCAATCCATGCAAGAAATGTCGGGGCACCGGCAAGGTTCCCAAAAAGCGAACCGTGAATATCAAGATTCCCGCCGGCGTTCACGAGGGACAGGGCATAAGAGTTTCCGGCGAAGGCGAGCCCGGTCGCGGCGGCGGGCCCAGAGGCGACCTGTACTGCTATGTAAGGATAAAGCCGCACGAGTTCCTTCAGCGCGACGGCAACAACCTGGTAGCTATTGTGCCAATCAGCTTCACGCAGGCGGCGCTCGGCACAAAGATTGAGGTGCCGAGCCTCAACGGGACAAAAGGACTCAAAATCCCGCCGGGGACCCAGTACGGCAACATCTTCCGAATCAAAGGCGAGGGTTTGCCGGATATGCGTACGCACAGGACCGGCGATGAGCTTGTGCAGGTGACCGTCGAGACCCCGACTAAGCTCAATGCCGAGCAGCAGGAACTGCTGAGGAAATTTGCCGAGACCGAGAACAAACGTGTTTCTCCCAAGTCCGCAAGTTTTTTTGAGAAATTGAAAAAACATTTCGATCACTAATGACGAGCAAAAAGAAAGAAAAATCCAAGAGCCAAGACTCGCACAAAAACAAAAAGGGCGAGTTGGAAGAACTCCAGAAAACGCTGGAGAGCGTACAAAAAGAGAAGGACGAAATCTTTGCAAAGCTCCAGCGGGTAAGCGCCGATTTTGCAAACTACCAAAAGCGGGCGCCTAAACAGATCGCCGATACGGTCGGTTATGAAAAGGAACGCATCATCAAGACGCTGCTGCCGGTGCTGGACAACTTCGAGCACACTCTCCAAAACGCCCATTCGGCAGAGGATTTGGATGTGCTCGTTAAGGGCATTCGAATCATTTATGATCAACTGCTCTACGTGCTCAAATCGCACAATGTAGAGCAGATCGAGGCGCAAGGGGAAGCGTTCGATCCGGCCATGCACGAGGCGATGACGCAAAGATCCGAGCCGGAAGCCGAGGACAATACCGTCCTCGACGAATTCCAGAAGGGGTACAAGCTAAACGGCCGGGTAATCAGGCCGAGCAAGGTAATCGTAAATAAATTAGTTACGGAGCAGAAGGAACTGCCGCAGGAAGGTGAACAGGCCGAAGAGCAGGCCGAAGAAAGCCAAAAAGCCGACGAGTCGGAGGCTGAGAACGAGGAGTAATTGCCATGCCTACTTACGACTATGAGTGTGAAAACTGCGGACACCGTTTCGAGCAGTTCCAGAGCATCACCGCCAGACCGATCAAAAAGTGCTCCGAATGCGGCAAAATGAAACTTCAAAGGCTTATCGGCGCCGGTGCCGGCGTAATCTTCAAAGGCTCCGGCTTCTACCAAACCGACTACAGAAGCGAAAGCTACAAGAATGCCGCCAAGGCCGAAACCGGTGGAACCACCGGCAAGGACGGTCAGAAGAAAAAGGAAGCCAAGTCTGACACAAAATCTGAAGCAAAGTCTGAGACCAGGTCAGAACCCAAAGAATCGAAGAAAAAGCCCGCATAGCACGATCTTGCGCCAGGGCTCTCGTCAAGCGCGGGGTATATGTTGCATTTCCTTGGTGTCATCCACGGAGTTGCCGACGGCGGTCCACCACTTTGGACGGATGTTCTTTTTCCCACTGGCGCAGATCCTCAACGATCTTCTTCAGGTCGTGATCGTGCTGCTCGACGTACGCATCACGATTCCGCCATACCTCGGCGATGATCTCATCTTTACACATCAGACAAATCCGCCAGGACTTGCAGTCGCCTCCTCACGGCTTCGGTGTCTCCTTGCGAGGCTTCCTTGATGACGAGGGCTGAAGTCCAGAGTTCATATTTGGCCCGCTCCTGCTGCCACCACTGCGTAGTAATCTGCTGCCACGCGGCCGCACGTAAATCTCTGCTTGGAAGTGCCGTCAGGTAACTGATGATAGAAGTTTCAATATATACGGTCTTCTGCATGACCACCAAGTTACCTGATTCTCCATTATTTGGCAAGGTACTCTATGCTTTCGATTATGCCCACAAAGATACCACAAGAATGAAAGAGGAAGCTACCCCCAAAGACTCCAAACCGAGCGAAACTTCCAAATCCACGGCAAAAGAAACGAAGAAATCAGCCTAATTCACCGCTATTGGCCAACAGAACCGTTCTGCCGGCTTTGTAGCTGCCGGATGCGATGTAGGATCGAATCATACCTTTCTTTGGTTCGCGACAGGCGATCTTCCAAGTCCACAAGCTCCAGCATTTTCCGACCGGTCTTGACCGTCTCGATATCTTCCTTGTCAATCGCCTCTTGAAGACGTTTCTCGTAAACACGTGACTGTTCTAATTCACTCCGTAGTTCGGCGAGTTTTTCGGACCCTGGCGGGAGTTCTTTTGAAACCTTTTTCAATTGTACCTCAAGATCCATCCTTTTGGCCTCTTGCTCAGTAAGCCTTTTGAGCAAACCTGTGGCACGCTGAAGAGACATCTTCTGACGACCTTCCCAGACTTTCATGCCACCATATTCCTGCTCTATATGGTGGATCGTTATCTGATAGTCGTCCATCCTTGTACGAATGGCATCTCGCTCGGCCTCCAGCATTTGTAGTACTTTAGTGTCACTGCCACTGCGGCCTTGACGCCCTTCGCTCGAATGCTGATCTGTATAAACTTCAATCTGTACATCGGTATTCCTGCCTGGTTTTATAGATACGTTTTTGAATTCGACTCGATGGTATGGGCGATACATTACATTGATCTTTTCTATCTGATCAACAAGAACGGTAAATCCGAAGGTGTGTTGTTTGAGTTGATCTTTTGATGTAAATGTTCTCTCGTGCCACGACTCGTGAGTCTTGCCCTCATTTGTGATGCATTCGAGCTTGATATCCACGAGAAGAGACGTTGTTGTAGCTTCGATTAAGGTCTTGACCATTGCTCGCTCTTTAGGGTTGATCCGCAAGCCAGACAAGACAATGACCTTCTTGTCGGGGAGATTAGTGAATTCATCATATATGTCGTATCTCCCCGGGCCATTCACTTGCCAAGAACCCGCAGCTATTTCAACAAAAATGTCGGCATGATCGGGGAGGGGCTCTGTCGGCTGGCCATTTTCCCCCCGCATCACTACGGCTTTTCCTTCATCTGTTATTGCGCCGGCTTTCATAAACAGATAGTCGGGATTGATGCTGGTTCTGTAATTCACTTTGCATGAGGCGAGAACTTCAGAAGGTAGCCAAAAGCGGGATATTTGAAGGACCGCTCATCCCACGGCTCATATTCTGGCTCCTCCATCGCTATACCATTCGGTAGCCACCATCGCTGACCTTCCTTATTGGGATCTTTACAAATGCCAACAATTCTCACCGTGACGCCATTGGGCAAAGTGGCCTTGAATCTTTCTTTTTCGTGGTCTTTCTCCTTGTCTGATGAATCCTGATTAAATATTCCCTTCCAGTCTGATTCCTGTGAAAGCTTTAACATTTGAGTGTATCCACAAAGCTTTCTTGTAGAGGTTGATCGCACGATCCCCTTTAGGACTTGATCTTTCTCGCGCCAGGAAGGCGGCAGACTTCTTAGCGCAGATTCAGGGATCTGATACCAATGGCACTGTCATGTCTAAGTAATTGTCACGGTATGATTTATAAGCCA
>CAZRBG010000090.1:0-17530 GCA_964598225.1 uncultured Pirellulales bacterium | reverse complement strand
GAGCTACATACTAATTCAAATTCAGGAAATGTCCAATTTCGGCGGAAGCATTACAAAGGCCAAACAATGAAACGCCAAATTCCTTGCCAACCCATTCACCAACACGACGTTGCAGAGAAGTATTCTGACCATAAATCTTTGCAAGCTGCTCTCTAATAGTTATATCAACCCCTTCATTTCGTAACATCAACCTGCAGACAGTGCTATAAATAAGGTATTTCCAGAGGGTGATAAATTGGTTTGGTGGTGTATATTTCTTGTTCTTATGCGAATAGAGTTCATTAAATGGGAAGTTTTTAAAAGTCAGTTTTTCTGTGAAGACGCCGTGTTCTTGTTTACGGTTATAGTATTCGGAAATAGCAGTTTTTCCAGAGCCCTTCCTACCTATGACAAAATACTTGTCTCCTCGATCAATTTCATCTACCTCTCGCACGTGCCAAAAATACCGATCGTTATCTTCCGATTTGGCCTCGCGTTTCCATCTCGATATTTCTAAAAGAATATTTTTGCTCACGCTCCCTGTATTGAGTTGTTCTAAGTCCTCCGACACAATTTTACTATCAGTTGTGTCAGGCTGGATTTCCCCTCGTGATTTTTCTGACGAGTTTACTCTGCCCTTGTCCCGTACAAATGATTTGACAACACTCCCAAAGGGAGCTCGGTTTGCTGGGGAGCTATTGCAGTTTTCTTTGTCCGGGGATGTAATTACAACAGAACAGGCTTTTGTACCCTTAGGTCCTTGGACCCGTGAAAATTTGACTATTTGGCCTTCCCTTAAAATTCTCTTACCAGGCATCTGTAAATCGGAATAATGCACAAAGACGTCTATCCCATCATCAGTTTCTATGAAACCATACCCTTTCTTTGGGTTAAACCACTTTACTTTACCACTGTCCATTGTAGCCTACAATTCAGGAAAATTGAATGGATCCGGTACCTTTTTCGCGCTTCTACAATCCCAATGTCGTCTTTAGAAGAACCTGCGGCTATATCTGCATATACAAAAAGCTCCTGCATCTTTATCTCGTCCCAGACATTGCTCTCATATTTGAATGGTACCCTTTTTGTTGGATCCTGTGTCAAACAAAAGTATATAATCTTATGAAAAATACGTAGTTACCACAATATGCCGAGAGACGTTTATGTGGCGTCGAAAACTACAGCAAAATCCTGAGTGTACTATGCGGGCATAATAAGCTCTTCTATATATAAAGGCGTTTTCAGGGGCCGGATGTAGACGTTGAATTTTGGATTTTTTGAAGGAAAGTTTAAAAACCGCGTTTTTAATATGATAAACGGGGTTTACATGGAAGAAAGTTTCTTGACAGGGTAGCCGGATTTGACAGGATTTCTTGTATAGTTCCAGGATGAGCGCGGATTGAGTTGAGAAGGAGTGATCAGACCGGCAGCGAAGTGAATCAGCGGCCTCTTATTTACTCCACTGTCTTTTCAGTTTGAGCCAATATCGCATGTGATTCGTGAGACATTCGGCGATAATATCCGACAAAACGTCTGGTTTCCACCGTCTCATAGCCGGACAGATTCTCAGCCCAGCGGTAAGCGATTGGCTGGTAGCGCAGCACGACTTTCACAGAGAACGGACCCTGCAAAATATCGACCGGTACTGAATATCTTATTGAATGGCCCCGGTCGGTGAAATCCGCGTCGGTCACAGCTTCACCTTGAACGGCAATATCTTTGTCCGCCGTCCGCTTGTCGAAGCCTTTTGGAAGTATTCTGTTGTCTTTGACGTACCTCACGGCAGAAAGGAGTCCCGTCGTAACCCGTCCATTGCTATCTTCCATGATAGCTTCATAAATCTGGACCTGATCTTCGTTTTCGATCAGAGTGTAATGCGGTTCGTAATCTCTGGCGTCGGCATCATTGTCGTTGCCTTCAATAGAACCATCCTGTTGGAGCCTGCCCGATGAAAACACAGCCCGTCCCTCCCGGTCGCTGACCGTGAGATTCAGCCAAACGCGACGGGATGGATAAGCAGTCGGAAGCTTGTGTCCGGCCAGGTTCTCCACTGACACATCAACCTGCAAGTGGTCATCGCTCACCCCCGCACGTTGAATCGTGACTCGTGCCGTCTTTGTTTCGAGATGTTTTAAGGTTTCCTCGATAGTTCTGTCGAGATCGGACGGCAGGGCCTCGACGCCCAATGCAACTCGATATTTGTTGAACATCTTCGGCAGAAAGAAATTCCCTCCCCTGAAAACATGTCGCGAGAATCCCTCCCGCTGAACCGGCAAAACCGACGAGATACCGGCGGCCTTTTGCAGTTGCGGCATATGGCAGGACTGGCAGCTTCGAGTCTCTCGGTAGGCGCTGTGGCGCCACTCCAGATAGGGCACCTGCTCCGGCAATTCGCCCACAACTTCCCCGTCCGGCCCCAGAGCATGAGTATAGAGCGTGTGGCACGTTGCGCAGAAAGCGGAGTTCTGAAGATGTGTTTTGGCGGTCGGGACAAAATGGGACGCGGAATTCATTACTCGCGTGCGGCCGGCATCCACGTCGAAAGGGCCGAAAACGGCTCGCCGGCCCGTAGGTGTTTGCGTGTCCAGAACAAATCCGGCCGTAAAGCTCTTTTGGGTTCCCAGGCCCTGCTCGGAAATCTGATGACACATCGTGCACGAAACACCATCAGCAGCTAAGATGTCCGCGTTAGACAAAGCCGGCTTATTGGGCAGATGCGCAAACACCAGACCTTTCTCTCCCGCCGTTTTTGCCATAAAGCGCGACATCGGCATGTGACATGATGCGCATTTATCCTCGATGGCGCCACGAGCGGCGGAGTGCTCGGTAATTTCCCGGCGAACCGCCGCATGCCAGTAGGGATCGCGCGAGGAATGAGCCATCATCGAGCCGCGCCAGTTAATGCCGATGGAAATGTCTTTCCCCGACCGGTCCGCCAGCCCATTGTGGCAGGCCACACAGCGGTCGGAGGTAAGGAACATCGATTCCGCCACTTCTTCAGCGGCTGTCGGCGGCACGAACAAGATAAACATAGATAAGACGACTATAACTGAATAAACGATATACTTCACGGATAGACTCCTACCAACCCTCAAAGAAACCTCCATCGAACATATCCCACAACAAGTAGACGGCGAACAGGGTCTCGCGCGTGTCGGTATCGTTCAAAGGTATTCGAGCTCCGAACGCCAGCCTGACATGCTGCCGCCTGTTCAGGGCGATTTGCAACTGAGGCACGATCTCCCAATGCGCATCATCTCCTGTTTCAATATTCTTCGATCCCAATATCCCGACCATAGGTGACCAGCCGCTATCATAACGGCCAACGGCTAACGCGCGCCCCACGACCATTCTCCAGAACGCTTCGTCCTGGACGTGATCGTCGTCCGCCAGCAGTTCCATACCTCCCTGAAACTGAAGAAAATAATCATCCGGGAGCAAATGCCCGCTTGCAAAGTAAGGCTCGAAGACGGTCGTGCCGTTTCCGAAGCCCTCGTCTTCGTCTCCCGTGGGAAGCAGCACTTCGCCGCCTGCCGAGAATATCGAGTTGGACGATGCGCTGTGAAAAAGAACCCGCTTGGCGCCCAAAGTCACATCGCCGACGCTGGATGTCCATTCGGTGTTGCCGCCCGCGCCGCCGGTTCTGATTCTGTTCCAGCCGAAAGGCACTGCAAGTTCAACCTGATCCCGCGCTCCGATGCGGCGTTCGTAGATGAGCTTGTTGGAAATCTTGTCCAATCCCTCCGTTTTGATATCGCTGTGAAAAACGAGTTCATCTTCCGGATACGCTTTAGTCGTGAAAAGTGCCCGCGGAAGATTGAGTTCTCCCCTTGGCCATTCGTCGCAATCGTAAAACGTCCGAACGTGCGACAAAATTTTGCCGGTCTGCTCATCCGAAAGAGCATCACCGAAGGCAGGCATGATCTCCGAGAAACCACGAGCGGGACCGCCTTCGGCCACAACGACCGCCCAGTCGGCATCCGCTTCGCGCGTGGCAAAGTTGCAGTCAGTGAAATCGGGAAGCGGCGTATCAAAGCCGACCATCCCCGGAGCAGCGCCGCGCCCGTGCGCCCCGTGACAAGCCGCGCAGGCAACCTGATAAAGTCCGCTTCCGGTCTCCGGCAATTGAGTTTGCGAAGCATTCCCTCTTGCAGAAACCGCAAAGCACAATACAGACTCCAGGACAAATACGGCAAAAACCGAATGCTTTCTCAGACTACTATAGGCCATCGCTCGGAATCCTAATTCACACTAAGCTAAGTGGACGTTCACTAAGAAATTCGATCCCGAGGATACACGATAGTAACAAGAAAGCAAGAATCCTTCTTGAGTTTCAAAGTTTCAGGAATTCTTTTGTAGCCAATGCAACCCCTGCTTTCTACATACTCTGACTGTAGTCATCCTGACTTTGATTGGAAAGCGTAAACGATGCAAAGTTGCGTACGTGTAGGCATGTGCCTGTACCATTTGCCTCAACGATGTTTCCTTTGCCGGCGGTTACCCTATCCATTATAATGGAGTATTGGTTTTGGCCGTAAGTCTATAGAAAGGAAATGAAATGAAAATGCCAATATCGGTTCGATTGATGCTTCTCGCTCTTATCTGTGTTTTGTGTACCTCAGCTCCGGCGCTGTCTCATTCGAGCGACTACGGGCCGAAAGCCTCGCAGATTCTGGATGCCGCCGGAATCAAGGCTTGCCCTGAGCTTGCCGAGGGGGGCGGACTGATTGTGCATATTGGCTGCGGAGACGGCAAACTCACGGCGGCGCTGCGTACGAACGACAGCTATCTGGTTCACGGACTTGATACCGAAGCCGGCAATGTCGAGAAAGCACGGCAATACATTAAAGAGCGGGGCATTTACGGCCCTGTGTCTGTGGACACGCTCGATGGCAGGCAGCTTCCGTACGCCGACAATCTCGTGAATCTTATCGTGGCCGAGAATCTGGGTAAGGTTCCGATGACCGAGGTAATGCGGGTACTGGCGCCGAACGGAGCAGCGTACGTAAAAGAAGGCGGGCAATGGAAGAAGAAAGTCAAGTCCCGGCCTGAAGATATTGATGAGTGGACGCATTATTTACACGATTCGAGCAATAATGCGGTATCGCAAGACAGGGTTGTCGGCCCGCCGCATCACTTCCAGTGGATAAGCGAGCCGCGATTTTCACGAAGTCATGACCACCTGGCGAGCGTCAGCGCTGTTGTATCTTCCGGCGGCCGTCTGTTTTATATAGTCGACACCGGCTCAATCGCATTTGCCGGGGCCAGCCCCAGGTGGCGGCTGGTCGCCCGAGATGCATTCAATGGGATCAAGTTGTGGGATCGCAAAATCCCGTCATGGGAATATCACCTTAGAGACTTTCGAAGCGGACCGGCGGATATCTCCCGACGGCTTGTGGCCGTCGGAGATCGCGTCTATGTAACGCTTGGCTACGGAAAACCCGTCACCGCTCTGGATGCCGCAACAGGCGAGACGGTTCTGACTTACGCCGGAACTGAGGAGAGTCGGGAAATTCTGTACTACGACGATATGCTTTTGCTTGTGCTCGGCCAACCCAAGAAGGACTGGCAGGCGCAGAAGGCTAAGCAGATCGTGAGTCAAACAGATTACAGCCCGCCCTTCGAGAAATACACCCCGCCGGCCCACAAAATGCGTCTAATGGCTGTAGATGTCGATAGCGGCCAAATGCTCTGGAAGAACTCGGAGCCTTACACACGCGAAATGATGCCTTCGACTCTCGCGGCTTCTGGCGGCCGCGTGTATTTTCAGAATTACGACGCCGTCGTATGCCTGGACGCAGCAACGGGAAAGCGGCAGTGGAAGACTCCTCGCCCCGTACAGCGAACACGACTCGCCTGGTCCACGCCGACACTCGTTGCCTGCAACGGCGTGGTCTTCAGCGCAGATCGCAGGGCGGCGCAAACCGAAGGCGAGACTCTTTGGCTCCCCAGCGGAGGCTACCACCAGTACATACGCGGCGAAGACGTAAAAGGCGAATTGATCGCCTATAACGCGGAGACGGGCGAGAAACTATGGAGCTGTTCCGCATACGAAGGATTCAACGCTCCGGTCGATGTGTTTATCGCCGACGGCCTGCTTTGGACAGGCCGCTATGCCTGGGGCAACGATCCCGGCATCACCGAAGCCCGCGACCCGAAGACGGGCGAAGTCCGTCGGCAGCGACCGTCCGACCGGGAGTTCCTGGGGCGCATCGGCCATGCTCGCTGTCACCGGGCCAAGGCCACCGAAGAATTTCTTATCCTGGGACGGCGAGGCGTAGAATTCGTCGACCTCCGCACGGGGGATATGGTAGCCAACTTCTGGGTCCGGGGCATCTGTCAATATGGCGTCATGCCCGCCAACGGCCTGTTGTACGTTCCTCCCCATTCCTGTGCCTGCTCGGTAACCGATATGATCAAGAGCGGCTTGATGGCGCTGGCCCCTAAGAGCAAAGCCGGAACCGGTAGGGCGGGGCTTGCCCCGCCATCGCGCCCGGCATTCGGTGGGGCGAGCCCCACCCTACATCTGAGAAAAGGGCCTGCATACGGATTTACTCCCGCGGATACTCCTGATGGCGACAGTAACGACTGGCCGACTTACCGTCGCGATGCCGCCAGAAGCGGTGCAACATCGACGGGCGTTTCACAAAATCTGCAGATTGCCTGGAAGACGGAACTCGGCGACAAACTGACAAGTCCGGTTGCAGCCGAGGGCTTACTTCTGGTTGCGGAAACAGAAGCCCATCACGTCCATGCTCTGGACGCGAGGACCGGCCGAAAGATATGGTCTTACGCGGCGGGCGGTGGTATCGACTCGCCGCCCACGATCGACCGCGAGCGGGTGCTGTTCGGCTCGGCTGACGGCTGCGTCTATTGCCTGCGGCTGACCGATGGAGCGGTGATATGGAAATTCCGTGCAGCTCCGGCAGATCGTCGAATCGTCGTTAACGGGCAGCTCGAATCGCCGTGGCCTGTCTGCGGAAGCATACTTGTTGTCGACGGCGCCGCCTACTTCGCAGCCGGGCGCAACAGCTACCTCGACGGTGGAATGGTGCTCTACAAATTAGACGCATCGACCGGAAATGAGATAAACGTCCGGAAGCTCCGGATCGGAAAGGAGAAAAGGGATGGGGGTGTTGCTTCCGGAGGTTACCTGCCCGACGTTCTCTCCGCCGACGGGGACTCTATCTTCATGCGCAAGGCACGCTTCGACCTGGACCTGGCCAGGCAGAAAGACAACGTTCCTCACCTTTGGAGCTCCGTCGGTTTCCTGGACGATAGTTGGTGGCATCGCACATACTGGCAGTTCGGCACAACGATGCGCAGCGGCTGGGGCGGCTGGTCGAAAGCCGGTAAGAAAGTTCCCGCCGGGCGGCTGCTGATTATTGATGGGCCCCGTGTATTCGGTTACGGCCGCAACCAGTACGATACTCCGGGCGCTCACGTGGGAGTGGACGCAGACGGCGTCTGGGGCCCCATCGGTCGTGAGGAGGGTCGCTGGACTTCATACCGCCTTTTCCGCCGGCCGCTGAACAGACAATCCGGCACCGAATCGCGTCGCCAGGCCCCGAAAAAATTGGCGACTGAGCCGGATTGGACGCGCCGGGTCCCGATGGTGGTAAAGGCGATGGTGTTGGCGGACGATACGCTTTTCGTCGCCGGTCCGCCCGTTGAGAGTAAAGGAATTCCCAAAGAGCCGGCCGATGCCGATCCTTTTGCCGAGGCGCTGGGATCCAAAGGCAGCGGAAATCTGCTTGCTGTCTCCGCCGTCAGCGGAGATCTTCTGGCCGAACATGACGTCGGCTGCTCGCCGGTCTTCGACGGCATGGCCGCAGCATACGAACGAATCTATATATCCACGGAGTCGGGGAGCATCGTGTGTATGGCTGAAAAGTAGACACGAACGAACGCATTGCTTATGAATCTAAACTTGACTCACATTGTCCTGCAAGGCGATTCAAAAAATGAATAAATCGAAGAAGCATATTCGCAGACTGGTTTTCGCATTGATCGTAACATCTATTTTGCTGTGTCGGTCAACCTACGCCAGTCGGATGGGAGACGGTAACAGTCCACAGGAGATTGCCCGCAAGATATTGCAGACAACCGGCGTAGAAGGAGGGCTAGTGGTTCACACGGGTTGCGGCGGCGGCGAGTTGACGGCTTCTTTGTACGCAAGCGGAGGTTTCATCGTGCAGGGCCTCGACACGGACGTCTCCGATATTGAAAGCGCGCGGAAACACATTCAATCAAAGGGCCTCTACGGCAAAGTCTCCGCGGAACTCTGGAACGGCGAAAGCCTCCCTTATATCAACAATCTTGTCGACCTGATCGTGGTTGAAGAAGGGGGCAAACCGAAAGAAGATGAGATGATGCGGGTGTTAGCTCCCGGCGGTGTCGCCTGCCTCAAGGCGGACGGCGGGTGGATTACAAAAAGAAAGCCGGTTCCCAGGGACATCGACGAATGGACGCACTATCTGCACGGTCCCGACAACAACGCCGTCGCCAATGACAGCCGCGTCGGACCGCCGCGAAACATGCAGTGGATAGGCGGTCCCCGCTGGACCCGCCATCATGACTGGCTGAACAGTATAAGCTCGGCGGTTACCGCTTCCGGGCGGCTGTTCTATATCGTCGACAAAGCCACGGCGGCGAATTTGAACGTTCCCTCCGAATGGGTGATCGTCGCACGCAGCGCTTTCAACGGAATAACGCTGTGGGAAAAAGAGATGACGTCATGGATAGATCATAAAAAGCGATTCCGCTCGGGCCCCCAGCAGGCAACGAGACTTCTTGTTGCTTCAGAAGACAAACTCTACACGCCGCTGAGTGTAGACGGTCCGATTGTCGTTTTGGATGCAGCTTCCGGAAAAAGCGTTGACACGTTTGCTCGAACAGCAGGGGCCGAGGAAATAATACTTACTGGAAAAACGCTCCTTGTGCTGAAAGGCGAACCTGCGCCCGAACAGGCGTTTTCTTATCCGCAGATAAAAAAGAAATTCCAGTTTCCGAACAGGAAGTCACTCATCGCGGTTAACGCACAAACAGGAAACGTGCTGTGGGAATGGTCTTGCGAAAGACAACCTGTGCCTGAAACGCTTGCATCTGACGGGAAGAATGCATACATGTGCATCGCAGGAGGGGGCGTTATATCCATTGATCTAAAGTCCGGTCTGGAGGGATGGTATTACGGACCCGAGGGCCGGAGTGCTAAGCGTTCCGTTTCGTACGGCAAAAGGACGCTCGTTGCGGTACGCGGTGTCGTTGTCTTTAACATGGGTGACGAACTAATAGCGCTTTCGGCCGAAAAAGGGGGAAAGCTGTGGAGCTACCAGGCCGGCACGTCTTTTCACGCACCTCTCGACGTCTTCGTTATCGACGGCCTCGTTTGGCAGAAGGTAGCCCATGAAATGGATCCCATGAGAGTTCCGCCGGATATGCGTGAAGCCAGGGATCTGTTTACGGGAGAGTTGAAGGTCAAAGATCGTGTCGCTCTGAATCTTTTGACACCGGGCCATCATTTCCGCTGCTATCGCGCAAAAGCCACAGAGCGATTCATTATTGCAGGCAAACGCGGCATTGAAATGATGGCTGTAGATGGGGTTACTCACTCGCGCAACAATTGGATTCGCGGAACCTGCCAATATGGGATTCTGCCCGCAAACGGACTCATCTACGCTCCACCCAACTCATGCGGCTGTTTTACGGAAGCATTGCTTCACGGCTTCTGGGCGCTTGCACCCGAACAGCCTGTGATTAGCAAACAGAGAGTCGATAACAATACAAGGCTTGAAAAAGGGCCTGCCTACGGGAAGGTTGGAGGCGCCGAAGCTAATGAAGCACAATCATGGCCGACTTACCGCGGGGATTCACAGAGGCGCGGCATAGCTTCTACGAAGGTTCCGGCAGAGCTTGAATGTAAGTGGCAGACTTCTCCTGGAAGTAAGTTAACACAGCCGGTGGTATCCGGCGATTACGTTGTGGTAGCCGACGTGGATTCGGGAATTGTCTATGCCTTACACCGGGAAAACGGCAAGGTTGCATGGCAATATATCGCGGGCGGCCGCGTGGATTCACCGCCTACAATATATCACGGTCAGGTCATATTCGGAAGCGCTGACGGCAGCGTAAGGTCTCTTAGATTGAGTGACGGGGAGACGGTGTGGCGTTTTCTTGCCGCTCCGTCTGATTTGAGAAGCGTTGCGTTTAACCGTGTTGAATCGCTATGGCCCGTCAGAGGAAGTGTGCTTGTCCTCGACGGGACGGCGTATTTTGCCGCCGGCCGTTCGACGTGGCTCGACCGCGGGATTCATCTTTATGGACTGGACGTGGAAACCGGAGACGTTCGGTATCACAGACAGATGCAAAATAAGCATCCTCAATATACCGAAAGCGACGAAATTAATGCAGTTCACTTAAAAGGCCATTTGTGGACAGACTACAAAACTTTTTCACAGCCCGATGAAAGCGATAGTTTTTCAACAACGGGAAGTGTCTCTGATGTTCTTGTAAGCGATGGAAGCAATGTCTTCATGCGGCATCTTATGTTCAACAGAAAACTCGAAAAGCTCGTCCGCCCATCCAGACAGCTTTTCTCAACTTTCAGCTTACTTGACGACTCGGAACACCACAGACTGGACTGGGGACTGGGCCTGGGCGACTACGACAGACTCCCCGCCAGCAGGCATAAAGGAGGATATTCGCGCGCTCATCTGGAGGAACGTTCCGGAGAAGCTCCTTACGTAAGCGATAATCCAACCGGTGTGATACTTGTGTTCGATGAAACGGATGTGTGGGGAGTACAAAGGGACAACCGCCGGCGTTTCAACGGCAAGTACAAGCTCTTCAAGAAGAAGATCGAAAGTCCGAAGAAGCGGTATATTTGGACCAGAACACTTAAGGAACGGCCGAGAGCTTTGCTTAAATCCGGAGATAACCTTTTCGTGGCAACTATGCCTATTGATGTGCCGGTTGACGATCTCCATGCCGCATACGAAGGAAGCCTGGGCGGGAATATTCGGGTGTACGATTCGGAAACGGGCGAAAACGAACTCGCCAAATACTCACTGGAAAGCCCTGTCGTGTGGGACGGCTTGGCGGCGGCCGGCGGGCGGCTTCATTTTTCAACAGAAGATGGAGGCCTGAGTTGTTTCTCGCAACCGTAATATAGGATTTTGTAGTGACATTAGAAATAAGGGTAATCGAAATGAACAGATCACAAGAAATGCAAATCACACGACGCCGCATGCTTGCGTCAATGGCATCCGCCGGCACGGTTATAGGCTTGCCAAGTATAATCCCCTACTCCGTCCTGGGAAAAAACGCTCCGTCTAACCGCATTACGCTGGCTATGATTGGCACAGGCCGTCAGGGCATTAAGGCCAACTTAAGGACTCTGGTCAACATACCCGAGGTGCAGGTTGTCGCCGTGTGCGATCCGGATGCCTGGCGCATGAACAAAGCGCGTGACATCGTCAATGAAAAGTATAAGAATAAGGATTGCTCCTGCTACACCGACTTTCGCCGGATAATTGCCAGAGATGACGTCGACGCCGTAATGAACTCCACGCCGGACCACTGGCACGTACCCATATCGCTGGCGGCAATTCGTGCGGGAAAACACGTTTCCTGCGAGAAGCCGTTAACGCTGAGCATTGCCGAAGGCCGCGTACTCACCGACGTCGCGAAGAAACACGGCGTAGTCTTTCGAACCGACAGCGAATGCCGCTCGCACTCGTACATGCACAAGACCGCTGAGCTGGCGCGCAACGGCTACGTGGGGCCAATCAAACGGATCGAAGTCGGTGTTCCCAAAGGCGACAAACCCGGCGGAAATCCCGATCCTATGCCCGTACCGGAAGAACTGAATTACAACATGTGGCTCGGTCCTGCACCGCAGAAGAAATATACCGTTGATCGCGTTCATCCACCAAAATCCTTGAGCCGGCCGGGCTGGATGCGCTGCAGCGATACCTGCGAGGGCATGATAACCAACTGGGGCACGCATCTGCTCGACGTAGCTCAGCAGATTAACGATACCGAAGGAACGGGCCCGGTGTGCGTCGAGGGGACGGGCCGATATCCTGAACCTGACTCGGGACTTTGGGACGTTCTGTTAGACTTCAAAGCCCAGTTCAGGTATGCCAACGGCGTAGTGCTCGACTACTTTGTGGATGTGCCCTATATCCGTGTCGAAGGCGAAGACGGCTGGATAGAGGCACACTGGCATTCGCCCGGCGGCCTGACCGCGCACGACAAAAAGATTTTCCGCACAAAATTCAAGGATTCGGATATTCGCCTGCCGCAGCGCCAGGACAAAGAAGATTTCGTCTATTGTATCAAGAACAACGCTCCGGAAGAATCCATGGCGGACGCGGAAGTCGGCCATCGCACCTGCTCGCTGGGACAGTTGGCGCATATAGCCATAAAGAGAGGAGTGAAACTCGCATGGGACCCGGACAAGGAAAAGTTCGACGATGAAGAGGCCAACAAGCTCCTGACCAGAACCTATAGAGCACCATGGGACCTGGATATAATAGTGTGACGGGGGGAACACAAGATAACACAGGCAGCGATCCTGCTTTCGACTTATTACTTTACGAGCTTTAGTGAATCCCGACATGACGGAGACGCAAGCATTTTTCCTGCATGCTCGTCAGAATCAAAGCATTATCGATTTAATTTCTTTCCGCTTTTCGTTGACGTTGGCATTCCACCGGTATCCGGATCACACTCGCAGACGACGTAGAACCAGACCGCCTCGATGGAGATTTCTGTCAATTTTGGCTCTTCCCCGGGCATGGGGCGCGGATTCAGTGCGACTGTAGCGGTGGCGTCTCCGGCTACGGGATCGCTCTGGTCGAAGTTCCCTCGCATTGTGTTGTCGAGCGGAGCCCCGGAAAAATCGACCTGATCCCCAGAGGCAGAATTTGAAAGTGAGACATCATAATTATCTTCGTAATCCTGCAGGTTCAACGTCCCCCTGGATGGATCAGTGGGATCGGGAGTGACCGAAAGCACGTCGGCCCAGTGCCCGAATATATTCGGGATGTCATATATCAAGACCTTAACGTCACAGTCTTCAGCCCATGCGGCTAAATTTGCCGGACTGGTATCTCGTATCCGGCTTGCACAATAGCTCTTGCCGTCCTGCGTGTCCGGATTGTCACCGCCGTAGTTGCTGTTCACGTTCTCTACCATTTTCTCGCCTCGTACCCCAAACCAGCAGGAGTGGTCGAGGTTGTCGCCCACTTCATCCCACGATTGGGAGTTGATTGCCACGTCAGCTTTCAGCGCGCCGGGAAAGCTCCTCTGCATAGAATGGATAAAGGCGCTAATGCCACAAAAGTTGTCGTCATGGCTGGAACCGGTCGGCGGTCTGGCGCCGGGATGGCCCGCCGGCGGACAGAACGTATGGAGCAGTTGCTCTTGAACGAGCCATTGGAGTCCGGCGATACCCTGCTCCGGCGAATAAGCGTATTCTGTTTCGACGAACTGGTCGAAGGTGGAATAAGGCGATCCATCCGGCAGTTCAAATACGTCCGTACCTCCGGGGAACGTTCTCAACGGAGAAAAGATCACAACTTCGCGATAGGGGGTTTCTTCCATAAACGCGGCCCGTGGATCGTCGAATTGGATCCCTACCTCGACGCTTTGAGAAGTGTCGCTCAGGACGTCCGGCCGGGATAGCGCCACTACGTAATCTTCCGAAGGCAAATCGGCCTGCAGCTGCATCAGTCCGCCCTGAGGTAAGCCGGTCGAGTCAAGCAGATTCCGATCCTGATCATAGGCTTCGGCGCTCAGTGCTTTGTCACTTTCCAGCACGATCGATGCCGAACCGGCGAGAGGAACCCATACCACCTTCTCGATTTCACCCGGCTGGAAAAGGATATCGCTTTGCATCAGTTCGGAACTGCGAGAATTGAGCATCTTCGGTCCGCCGAGCCGGTTGCCGTCAGTGGCGTCGTAGATGCTCATCTCGTCTCCGTCAATGACCAGGATGCGGTCGTCAGTGGTACGGATAATCGGCTCGTTGGCGGTTATGATCGGCGATCCGACGGGCTCACCGTTTTTGTCAAAAATCCTGATCTGATTTTCCTCGGTTACAACGATCCGATCTCCCGCCGTGGTGACTCTGGGCGGACTGGCGGTAGTAATCGGACCGTCGACCTGGTCGCCGTCCTGATCGTAGATCTTGATCTCGTTGCCGTCTACGACGATGATCCGATCTCCGGCGGTGCGGATGACCGGCTGATTCGTGGTTGTAATAGAGGGGCCGATTTGGTTTGCGTCTTTGTCATAAAACTTAATTTCGTTGCCGTCGATCACAATGATTCGATTTTCCGCGGCACGAATTTCAGGCGAATTCGTGGTACTGATGGGCGGGCCTACTTGGTTGCCGTCGCGGTCGTAAATTTTTACCTCGTTGCCGTCAACGACAACAACTCGGTTTCCATTGGTATGAACTTCAGCATCACTTGTTGTCGTTATGGGCGGCCCAATTTGATTGCCGTCTTTGTCAAAGATTTTGATTTCCCTGCCGTCGACGATGACAATCCGGTTATCGGTTGTCTTCACGGTCGGGACATCAGTGGTGCTTATAGGCGAACCCATGCGATTGCCATCCCGGTCGTAGACGGTCACGACGTTGCCGTCAACCACGATAATGCGTTCGCCGCTTATTTGTATTTTCGGCGTATTCGACGCGGTGACGGTTGAACCGACCTGGTTGCCGTCAAGGTCGAAAAGCTTGACTTCATTGCCATCGACGACGACAATCCGGTCGCCCGCAGTCCGCACTGCAGGCTGGTTGGTAGTAGAGACAACCGCAATCTGCTCGCCGTCCAAGTCGAATATCTTCACTTCGCGTTCGTCGGTCACGATGAGTCGGTCGTTTATCTGAAGAACGTTGAACCAGAATGCCATAGGCCCTTTGAAGGCGATGCATATCTGGCCACGCTCGTGGACCCGGTTCACTCCCCCAGGCTCCTGGAAGTTTGTCACGCGGACGAGAGGGGTGTAACATCGGGGAACATTGTAAGTGAAAGATTCTTCAACCGTATATATTCCGCCGGGTGGCAATTCGGGGATAGGCTGCTCGATGGGTCCGAATTGGAGTGGATCCGGTATTGTTGTCCGGTTCGGGAACCAGTCGACGGAAATATTGGTCTGCTCTTCGAAGCTGGTGTTCTGAACCGTAATTTCGATCGTGACGGGCTCTCCGTCTCTCGGAAATTGAGGTGTATGTGTCACGTCGGTAACTATCAGATCGGGTAACTCGGATACCGATTCGGCATCGCCGTTGATGCGAAATGCAAGAGAGCGTTCCTGTCCCACACACTCGATGCTCGGAGTCCAATCCGAACAGTGCGTGTCAAAGCCTCCGCCGGGATTTCGCCACACAGAAGGCGCACCACGGGCGACACGGCTTTCCTTGATCAGCATCTCAGAGCCCACAGGGACGTTGGCTTGAACCGAACACCAATACGTGCCTTCGCCCAAGGGCCAGCCCCCCGGCAGAGGGGCACGCCAGCTCTGGTCGGAGTCATTTATTGGCACTATGGGCAGGTTCGTTTCCGTAAACAGCGGATCACTCGGGACGCCCCCGGCATCTTCATATATAGTGACGTTAGCTGTAGGTTCGCTCGGCGGAAAAGGAATCCATTCCGCCGCCCATTCCACCTGTCGCACGGTCCAGGAACTGCCGGGTGGTACGGTGAAATCATCCGCCGCCTGAGCGTCAAACGGATTATCACCGGGAAAGTCAACCGACCAGACGGCGCTGCTCGGCAATTGGTCTATCTGGTCATGAAGAACACCCGGCTGGCTCGGAGTCGGTTGAGACGAGGTCGCGGCTATGCCGTTTATCTCGGTGTGGGCCGGGCCGACCGCGCTGCCTAACGCACCGATCTGCACGATAACGGCTTTAGCCTGAGACAAGTTGGCTCCCCCTCCACTACTGATTTCAAAGTCGGAAAATGGAAACCGAACCGAGATCTGCTCATCGGTCACCGGGATATCTTGCACTGATTCAGAGGCGTTATCAATGCTTGAAAAGACAACCACAGCGGCTTTGAGAGGCCGGTCGTTTCTGGCGATTTCGATTTCTATGCCATCTAAATCGCCGCCGTCTGTCAGATCGACACCGCCGAGCCCGTCACTGGCGACTGTCCGAACCGGATCACCATCTACGCCGTCATATATCAGCAGCACGTTGCCCGTGCTCGTGTCGTCCTGAGTGTAAATAGCGCTGCCGCCGCTAACTTCAAAAGAGGCGCCGTCACCCGGATCTTCAACACCATCCAATGTCAGCAGCACGTCCCGCTCTCCGCCCAACATTGCGTCAGTGGCGGTTGTTCCTACGTCAACGGGAAATGTTCCGTCTATGTCCTGAGCTTCCAAAGGGGGTAATGTTTCCGAAAACTCATCCACGTTCAGAGGAGGAGGGAAGTGAATAGGTCCCTGAGCAGATACCTGAGGGCAGGTTGAGATGGCAAGAAAGATCAGGACGCCAAGCAGACTGCTTAGAAAAAAGCGAGTTCGAGGCAGGAAACGGCTGCTTGTATGCCTCACATGTTGGAGATTCGTTTGAAACCTTATTGTCTTCATGATATGTTCCCTCCCATTCAATTGTGGATTATTTTAGCGTGCCGACCAGCAACAGTAGAAATGCAATTACCGCTGCTGCGCCGTGGATGGCGATAAGCGGTTTGGGCAGTAAAGCTTTCTTAAGATGATTTGCAAATAAAACCGCACCGCCTAACGCCGCAACGACAAAGACTATCAGAGCTGCGATCCCAAGTGAAGATATCGTTCCTCGAACCGCTGGTATTATGAGAAATACTAAACCGGCGGCTCCGAAAACCCCGTGCGCATAAGCCAGATTCAGCGACAATTTGCCTTTGTTGTACATAACCGCCAGCGCAGTTCCGATAAGTGCGGCTGCGGCGAAACAGATCAAAGCAATAATGGTAAACATTTTATCCCCTTTTCAAATATGCATCGGTGGCCGATAGATATTGATAAGCCGTTAGATCTCACTTTGGAAAGTTGCGCTCAAACCAATTCGGCTTTCATGGTAATTTCCGTTCCGGCCAGGGCTTTTGAAACAGGACAATTTGTTTTGGCCGTTTCTGCCTGCTGCTGGAAATCCTTGTCCGCAATGTCTGGCACCTTCCCTTCAGTCCTCAAATCAATTTTGGTGATTTGAAAACCATCGCCTACCTTGTCAATAGTGACGTCGGCAGCGGTCTTGACCTGTTCCGGTTTGTAGCCTGCCTGTTCCAGTCCGTGGGCAAGGGCCATCGAAAAGCATCCAGCGTGAGCTGCGGCGATCAACTCTTCGGGGTTCGTACCTTTGCCCTGTTCGAAACGGGAGCTGAACGAATAACCGCTCTCGAAAGTCCCGCTGCCGAGATTTATCGTTCCCTCGCCTGCTTGTAATGTTCCTTTCCAAATTGCTTCTGATGTACGTGTCGGCATGGTAATCTCCATATTCCTAAGGATCGTGCACGAAATAACTTCCCGATTTCATGGGGATAGTTCCGTCGGA
>CAZRBG010000089.1:0-17930 GCA_964598225.1 uncultured Pirellulales bacterium | reverse complement strand
TTTAGAGTACGCCGCTTTCATCATCTGTCCATCCACAACTTTCGGTTATACCTCTTGTTCTTTTCCGTTTTCCTCAGACTGACCGTCAATAGTTTCTCACAATCTTAAGTAATGTCTTTAAAGAAAATTACATCATGGATTAAGAGGTTGTATTCAATTGATTCTCAGCATGAACTAAAGAATCAATACGAACAGATGAGCAATGTTGAGCTCACTTTCCTGCTCGCTGGTGAAGGACTTCGTCCTGACGCTATAGCTCTTGCAAGAAGCATGCTAATCGATCGTCTCAATTTAAGTGACAGTTTTAAACCATCAGATGCAATTGATATTGAACTCAATCGTTTATCTGCTCGCAGCAAAATGTGTCATATTTGTGGTGAATTTAGTCCATCTGAATCTCATGATTTCCTTATGTGCCAGAAGGAGGGAGACCCTAAAGTGAATTGGCCTGTTCTTCTATCAGGGGCTGCTGCTAGTATAGTAACGATTCCTCTTCTTGGAGTTGGTGGTTTTTCAGTCAATACATCTCAGAAATATCAAACAGTAAAGCTCAGCCTTTCCCTCTGCCATTATTGCGCCAGTAAGAATAAACGTATTACTAAGGATATATGTAGAAGCCATCCATTAGAAGAATTCTATAGGCTATCTGGCTTTGTTGATATCATGTGGCCTTCTGAATTAGAATCATACTAATGACAATGAATTGCATTGTTTAACATGGTTATCTGTGGACATCTATTTCTTTCAGAAATTCTTGAACGGTCTGCGAGAGTCGGCTTGGGCCATTTGTTTTTTCCATGCCTGGAAACGTGACTTCATCTTTTGTAGCAGTTCGGGCTTTTCTTTCGAGAGGTCGTTCTGCTCGCTGATGTCTTTTGACAAGTCGAACAATCCTGAGCCTCGGGACGATTCTACCCATTTGATATTGCCGACTCTGGCGGCTTTGTCGGCTCGGCGCTGCCAGAACATTTCGTTGCGGCGGGATTCCTGCTCGCCTTTCAGCACACCTTTCATATCGAAGCCGTCAAGGACGACGCCGCGAGGCAGTTTAGTCCCGGCAGCATTGCAGAGCATCGGGAATATCTCCATGGAACTTAGGAATTGATCGCAGACTGTTCCCCCAGGAATGACGCCGGGCCATCGGACGATGCAGGGCACGCGGAGCCCGCCCTCGAACATCCGGCCTTTGCCGCCTCTGAGGGGCGTATTGTCAGCGATGCCGCTGCCGCCGTTGTCGGAGAAGAATATGACTACCGTGTTGTCCTCAAGGCCGTGCTCGGTGAGCAAGTCCATGACCTGCCCTATCGCCTCGTCCATATACGTTACGGCCCCCATGTATCGCATTCGCCTGGCCCGGCGCCTATCTTCGGGATCATACTCGCCGTAATGCATTCGGACGTAGTCCAGCGGCGCCTGCACGCCGGGGCGCGGACGTTCGAGATTCGAGGCTCCGTGCGGTGCGTTGAACGGGATGTAGCAGAAGAAGGGGCGATCCTTGTGCTTGTTGATGAATTGCAGGGCCTCGCGCTTGAACAGCTCGGTTGCATAAGTGCCTTTGTCCTCTGTCGTTTGCTCGTTGTTGCGATACATCGACGGCACGCCGTAACGCTCGTGCGTCCAGTAGTCGATCCCGGTATTGGTGAAGCCGTAAAACTCGTCGAAGCCCCTCTGGAGAGGCAAAAAGCGGTGCAACTGTCCCAGGTCCCATTTGCCGAAGATGCCGCTGGCGTAGCCGGCTTTTTTCAGAACTCGCGGGATGAGCACCTCGCGCACATCCATGCCGCCGACCATCTCCCACGACACGGCGTATTCCTCCGGGCCGTAGCGGTAGTCGTAATCGACCTTGTCGTTGCGGAACATATCGTACGTGCCGTTACGCTGCGGATAGCGCCCGGTCAGCAGGCTGCCGCGCGAAGGCGTGCAGGCGGGCCAGGTAACGTAGAAGCTCGTCAGCCGGACCCCGTCTCCGGCCAGACGGTCCAGATTGGGCGTCTTGATCTCCTCACCGCCGTAGCAACCTAAGTCGTTGTAACCCTGGTCGTCGGATACGATCAGAACAATGTTGGGCGGACGCTTGCCGGCGGATTGCCCGCAGACATTTTTTAATCCCGGCACGGCCATCGCCGCAAGCCCGAGACCCGTCATCTTCAGATATTCCCTTCGATTCATGATTGATTCTTCTCCTGTCACAAAATCTTCTTGAGTTTCACCAAATTACCCGGCTGCGCTCGGAACGACGAATCAGGTTTTGCCACAGCCTTTTAATCGCCGGAACTGAGCCTGTACTCATACAGGTTGTATCCCACGTCGCGAGCGGCCCGGACTATCTCAGGATATGGCTTGTCGCAAACGTCGATGAATCCGATCTGATAATTCTCGCCGTCGCCGCGACCGGTTGTGGCCTGGTCCTTGTACTGGAACCAGTGGGTTCCGACGATATACGGATTTTTCAGCGCTCCTCGCACGTAGCTGCGATACTTGTCGGCGCGATCTTCCTGGTTCGCAGTCTTTCGTAAACCCGTGTGGAACATGCCGCGGTCGAGCGCGCCGAAGTGGAACTCGCCGACGATGATCGCCTTGTCGATGTCGTCGGGCAGGCGATGATCGGCGACACTGTATGAATATTTGTTGTAACATACAACGTCACAGTACTTAGCGGCGGCACGGGCGGCCCGGTCATTCACCCAGGCAAACCGGCAGCCGAAATACATCTGACTCGGAGCGACTTTCTCCAGTTCATCGTGTATGGTTTTGAAGTAAGTATCGGCGATCTTGTCGTAGAAGTCTGCAAGGTCATCGTAAGCCTTTTCTTTGTCGGGCTTATCGGTGCTTTCGAGCAGGTCGTCCCAGGTTCGATATTCGCTCTGCCACGCCGCGTTAAGCTCGTCGATTGTGCCGTACCTGGCCTTGAGGTCGGATAGAAAGGCTTTTTTTGCGGGCTGATCTGCCGGGGAAGCCAGCGTCGCAAGGGCCAGGAAAAGTTCATCGCCCCAGGCGATTTCATTATGGACGAAATACCCGATGCACCAGGGATCGTTGGCGGAAGTGTTTTTAATGCCCTCGAGGCGCCTGATAAAATTGCGGCGAAAAGCCGGATCGAACACATCATAAAACTTGCCCCAATATCCGGTTGAGCCTTCGATGCGGGGCGCGTCAAAGCTTGCGTTGTCTGTGTAGGGAGTTCGCCGCATCAGGAATATCTTGCTGTCGGACCAGTTGGCGATGGTATTCATCCCCCAGCTTCTGATTCTGCGATGAGTTATCCCGGCGAACGCATCCGCCCAATCCTGGCCGTACTTTCGCAGGAAATTCGCCCGGCTGAAATCGTACGTCCTGTAGGGCGAATGATCTTTGTAGTACCCGTGCGGCGCCCACGAACCGGTGCCGTAAAACTCAGCAAAGGGCGAATCCTTTTCCGGCAGCCAGGCGAAATAGTTCTCGCGGTCCGTGATTGGAGTCGCATTAGTGCTGCGGACGCAATCGATGCCGTGCGACCAGAACAGCCGTCCCTCCGGATCGACCAGCCACCACTTGCCCTTGTATTTGGCGGCACGGAAGTATCCCGTCGCCTCCAGTTTCGGCCCGGCGGTCCATCCGCCGTACTTGTTGCGGTCGTCCGGGCCGGGATTCGCGGCAAGGTCTTCACTCTCGGCCTTGCCGTGCGCTTTCAGCTCCTCAAGGGAATGAGTCTTGCCCGGCCATTCTCTGTGGATGAACTGGCCGAACTTGTCGATAAACGGCAGGAAGGTCTCTGCATCGAGAACTTTCACGTGGCCGCCGGCGCTAATGTTATCTATCTCGAATACATGATCGCTTTGCGGCGAACTGACAAAGACAAGCAACTGAGTGACGTTGGCCGGATCGATCTTGTCAGAGTAGGTCGGGTGCCCGCGCATTCCGATCAACTCCAGAGGCCCGGAGAGCCTCCAGGGCGTCGGGTGTAATCGAACAGTCAATGTCCCCTCCCGACGACCGGACAGCTTGATATTGTCGGTGACACAATTCTTCCTGCCGTCGGCACCGGGATTGTCCACCCGGCAGTAAACAGTGACCTGTTCGTCTGACACGTTTTTAACATCCAAAGAAACATACTCAAATCGCGAGAGGTCCCATTTTCCATCCGGCGCTTTGAGCGTTATCCCCGGCCAATTTTTCTCGTGACCGGTCTCGATACGCAGCGCGCCCGCCCGCGTGCGGGTTACTTCGGCGTCGCTCGCAACCCCGGAATCAACGTCGAAATCACCTGAAAAATCGAAGAGGACAAGGGCCTCCGACTCCCGTGCAAAAGACAATGACGTCAACGCGAAGATTACGACGATGATCGATATCTTGTACATCTATCAGCCTTCCTTTCATTCCAGAATGTATGCGAACTCTCCGCTCCGCGTCTCGAACTTTGCAACACCGGCCTCGCTCATGAATCGAACGTCCCGGTTCTTTTCACCCTTTTCATCGACCGCTATCACAGATTTTATCTTTCTGACTTGCTCCATTGGAAATTTGCTCAAATGCACCTCAACCGAGAACGGGTCGATATCGGGCAGCGGCGTGATAATTAGTTTGCCGTCATCAGGCTGACAGCGAAATGCGCCGTTAGTCACAACGGGGCCGAAATCGATCAAAGTTCGGTCCGGGTTCCAGCGACCGCTACCACGGATCCGAGTATTGCCGTCTTTGTTGAATCCCCGGGCGTTGAAATATGGTCCGAACGGCCCGGTCGACTGCTCGACTATTACGCCGTCGATTCTCTCGATACTGGACTCGATCTCGCCGTTCTTTGCGAAGTATCCGTATTGCGGTAAAATCTTTCCGGCCACCTTCCAATCTTTGCTGCCGCGATTGACATACACCTTCGCACCGGATTTCCACGAGACGATCTGTCTGTGTATATCTCCGCCGACGAATTCCACGTCCTCAATCTGGCCAGTAGCGATGCTCCGGATAAAATCCTGCGCAAGCCAATATTTTCTCACGGCGCCGCGGCCGAACGCCCGGCGGTCAATCATCAGAGCGTGTCCTTCAAGCATTTCGGCGCTGACGTAGTCGTCGCTCTCGATCCCGCTGTCGAACCGCTCGCGGCCCCCCTGGTAACGACCCGAATAACCCACGCCGTGCAGGCTGAACTTATCGTGCAGAACGGCGTCGAACCACGGCACGCGCTCCCAGTCCTTACAGTTGATTTTGATGCAGAACCGTCCGGGCTCGGGTGTGATCTGTAGATGCTGGCAGTCCGAGCCGCTTATGTAGCCGGTAAGCTGGTCGTGACCGGCCTCCGACGTCATTGGAGCGTTGCCGCCGAGATAGTCGCGTATCCAGGCAAAAGCCTCGCCCCAGCTTCTTCTCGTTTCGAGCATGGAGTGGAAATTGCCCTGTTTGTCATAGTAATCGAAGCAAGGCAAAGATGTGAAAACGTCGATGAAGTAGTGCGTGGGCCTGAGATTCGGCTTTATCAGTTTCAGATTCCGCTGAACGAACGGCATAATCCGGTCCGGCCGCCAGCGATAGCTCTGGGCATCGCGGCCCCTGTTGATCCAGGCCTTGACCGGCTCGCCCTGCTCGGTGAAGCAGATGTGGTCGTAGCTGTAATCGGTGGCGTCAGGATAAAAGTCGATGTAGTTGTCGTGCAGACCCCACGGGACGTTATGCTCGGCACAAACCTCGGCGATCTTCAGCATGTCGTCGATTGAGCCAAACTGAGGATTCGGCGGATAAATATCCGGCAGGCGATAGTCGTAGCCCCATCTCTGCCAAACGTGCACTGTCAGCAGCGAATCGGTCAGGCCGTAAGCCACCATGCGTTTCATGGTATCGGCGATCTCGGCGTAGCGCCCGCCCCAAATGTCGAAGACGAACCGCCCCGCTTTGCGCTCAAATCCCGGCGAGGCCTTCTTGTCATATAACGGCCGATACTTGCGAGCACAGTCGAAAGCGCCATCATCGCTTGGAACGAGCGTCAAAGTGGCGTCGAGGTGCGTATGAAGCGCATATATTTTCTGGGCCGGATTAACTTCTAAATAGTCAGGCGGATTGTCGCTGGATACGAGAAGCGACAAACCGTCCTCGAAGTCGAATCCGACGTGGCTGGTCGAGAGATTATGCCCGCCAAAGCTTGCCCTGAAAGCCTTTGGCTCTTCGATGCAATAGCCGTGGCCGTAATAGACGCGCGGCGCACTCTGGTCTGCAGGTCCGAGAGTTAAATCCGTTATTCGCTTCGGGCATGCGACTTTCATCCGCAGTCCGCGTTTTTCCGACCAGATACGCACCGTCAGGTCGAACTCGTCATCGCCAAGCTGTAACGGCTGTCTGATTCTAAGTACTCCGGATTCGCTATCCCAGGATTCAATAACGTGCTCGCTGTTTCCGTAAGCCCTATTGTCAATCCGGCGACCCAACACGGCAATTCTCAAGCCATCGAAAACAACACATTGTTCTCTGTTGCCGATTGCCAGGACTGGATCAATGATCCCTTGTGCGCATGGCAGCAACACCGCTCGATAATCTCCATCAAGCGAAAATAGAAAACCTTTCCCCTCTCCCGTCCTCACCAAATCCCGCGCTTGCTCGCGAAATCGTTCTCTCTCGGCATCTGACAGTCCTTCAGGCGCTCTGCCGGCAACGACGACGATATTGCCCCAATGCGATGAATCGCAGACGGTATTTCTGTCGGGACCGGGGTGGCTCTCCAGCCGCAGCAGAATCTCTTCACCGGCGAACCTGCTCAGATCGACTTCGCCTTCCAACCATTTCTTGCTGTCGGTGTGGCGATCGAACAGCGTTTCTTTGCCCGCCCAAACTCGAAACGTCACGCCATCGCTGGGCGGCTCGCTTGCCGAGTTGTCGCGAATTGCATTTGCGAACGTCAGCTTGATCGGGGTGACGTCCGGAAGATCGAGAAGATATTCGATAAATATTGTCCCTCCACCGGCTCTCCAGGGTGGGTGCATAGTAATCGACTGTCTGGTCGCTCCGCGGGAAACCGGGCCAAAGGAGACATTGGCGAGCGATTCTGTCGATGAGCCCCGCCAGCCAATCGGCATGTACACCAGCGGCTTGTCGTAAAATCTCCACGCCACGCGATGAGTTCTGAGCGTTGTTAGAGGCAACGTTCCATTGGCCGGCACAACGTTCACCGGCATCTTCGGCGGCTCCCCGGACGACTCAACCGACCGGACAAAATTCGAGCTGAAGACCTGAACTGCATGCGCCATCATATCCTGATCTTGATGCCGGAAATAAGCGTAAATATGAACAGGATACAGGGCAGAACACGCACCTTCGGCCGCGGCTATTCTGAACGTAGCCTCGACCTCTTTGCCCGGCGCGACTTTGACATTTGTTTCTGACTGCCCGACCGCATACCATTCGTCCACAAGATCGGTCATCGACAAATCAACTGACAGTGTGGCATTTCCATTATTGACAAGGGTGACATTGACTTCTCGCGGCATGTCGAATTCGGTTACGTCGTCGACATCGTCTATCTTCAACGTCAACAGGCCCTGAGTTACAACATGACCGTTGAAAGCTGCTGCGCTCGCTGCGGCCAAGAGTAAAAGAATTATTGAACCAAATCTGCACCTTTTTGACATAGGGCTTCTCCTATAGCCGGTATGGTGGGGGCTTGCGCACCGCGTGGCCAATGGTGGGGCAAGCCCCACCCTACAGTCTTGTCATCAAATACCACATTGTTGCGTATTTCGGAGACAAATCCACATAGTTCGCATCGCCGATCGCTCGAACATCTACGTTCTCTTTCACCGTCCCATCGGGCGACAGAGCGTCGCATCGCCATCGTCCGACGGGAATCATAATTGTGCCCTCGACCGTCTCGATCCGTACAGGCGCGCGCCCCCACTCGCGGCCGACGGTTCTGCGATCTTTGCTGAAATCCATGCCGGTGTTTTCACAACGACCGCAAGCAGTTATAAGAATCTCATTACTCCGGGGCCACGGTACGCCGTCCAAAGGTGTAGCGGTTATCACCGCGTATTCAGGGCTGCTTATGCTCGCATATTCGTCCGAAACCTGCTCGAACCTGGTCGTATGTCCGGCCAGCACACCGGCGCCGCCTCCCACCATATAAACTCCTTTAGCATCATTTACCGACCACGTAAGTCGTGGCGAGGGCGTCCCGCCCTTGAGTCGCGAGGCCGTCCCGGCCTTGCCGGAGAAAGACAAATAGACCCGCCGGCTCAGTTCTGCTCGCGCCGGCGCACTCGAAGTCTCAGAGACGATGTCCCACGTGTCACGATCATGCTTCAGGTGCAGGTCAACCAAATCTGTGAGAGAATCGACGCTTTTTGTCAGGGACACAGTCAAACGTCCGCCGAATGGCCTTATACCAGCATCACGAAAAATAGCTGTGCCGGCCCGCATGAAGCCCCACTTGGCGGGATTTGTGTCTATGTCGAAAAAACTGTTCATGGACTCGCGGTCCCAGGCATCGGAGCTGTGCGAATACGTGTACAGCCATATACCGTCCCAATCCTGCAAAGCACCGAACGAGGCGATCATCGGAACGCACTCGGCCTGAGAATCGAGCGGCGCCGGGTGGTTGTACTCGCTGACGGTGTAGGGTTTGCCTTTCAGACGCTGAGCGGCTAACCTGAACAACGGCGATTGATCGGGATAATCCACCATCGGCTTTTGATCGACGAGCCAGTTGCCCTGATCCCAGGGCCTGCCGGGGAAGCGCGGATGCTGCCAATAGGCGTGGGAGTCGATGAAATCCATATCGCTCTGAGCGTACAGTCCCAGCGGCCCGAAGACTATCGTGCCGGTAACGAGCGCCTCACAATCGAGATCGTCCTTGATAAAGCTGCGCATATCGTCGAAATAGCTTTTCTCTGTCTCGGCGAGAAACCGCATCCTGTCGATTGTGCGCTGCGGGCCTTCACTCTCGGCATAAAGCTGGGCATTGCCGTCCTGAGCGGATTCATTTTCACCCAGGCCTGTCCTTCCGCCCGGCCGAAGTCGGACGTTTGCAATATAGAACGGCACATCGCTGCCGCTGAATGCGAAACTCAGCCGAGAGTTTTCGTCATCGGCTCTGGCGACAAAGCCGAAACGAAACGTTTTCCACCGGCGAATGAGGTTCGCCTGTCTCGACAAACCGAGATTCTGCCACGGCTCGTGCGCCTGACTTACGCCGCAACTGATATTCCTCGGTTTTTCACTCGCGGCATCGAAAATGACCGTATAATACCGGCCCTCTTTCAGGGAGAGACCGTTTTGTTTGAATTGAAGATGCCACTCGGTTGAGTCCGCCTTGCGGATGTCGAAGCGTAATGTATCTCGCGACCGATACTTACGGGCCAAAACCGAAGCCTTGCATTCCCCATGCTGCTCAAGCTGCCAGGCACGCGGACCCTGACCCCGCAAACCGGAAACTTTAAAGTCGCCGTTTTTCAGCATATTCGCCCCGAGCGGCTCAGCGCCGGCAGACCAGGCCTTTCGCAGCTTTTTGTCCGAGCCGTATTTCTGCCGGAGCCAGGCGTTGTACTTCTTCTGAAGAATGTCCGCATAGTATGGCGGAAGTGTCCGCAGTGTTTCTTCGCTGCCCCACATGAAGAAGCTGTTCTCGTTGGTGATCTCGACGAACGCCACCGCCGGATCGTCCGCATAGCGTACTTTGCGATAAGGATTGATGCGATCCAGCAATTTCCGGGCGAAATCTTTCTGGGCCTCGATAAGGGCCGGCGTGAATATATTTGTGATCTTGTCGTACTTGCGGTTGGTCTCAGGCAAGCCGAGATACTCGCTGTGTGCCCTGCCTACGTGGAGATTGATGTTGACGCAGATGCCGCGGCGGGCCAACTGGTCGATGAAATAATCCAGCCGGTCGAGAGCCTCCGGCTCGATTGTCTTGCCGTCTCTGGAATTCCACAAACCGCGAGGCCAGCGGGCCGTATCCATGTGATGGCACCTGACGCTGTTAACGCCCGCCGCCGCCATTCGGGCCGCTACGTGGGGGGCGTCGGCATGTGTGGGCATGTTCGCTCCGAAAGACAGATTGACTCCCCAGATACGAACGCGCGCGGTTCGGCGATAAAAATGTCCATCGGCAGCGCGCAAACGCTCATCTTTGACGGAGACAGGCTCGAAAGAGCTAACAGCAATCGGCGAATCGAGATTTGGTTTTGCGGGAATCACAAAAGGAACAAAATCCTGCGCGTCCACAGCAGAAGCGATTATTAAGCAGATCGCAAAAGAGAAATACACCTTCTGTACGACAAATACGGATTTCAATCCATTCGGAATTGTGTGGTGACGCTTTGGATTTACCATCTTTATCTCCAGTCGGTATAAGGTTTCCTTGATGAATTCTTTCGCTTATGTTAAAGTCTGTCTCCGTCGCTATCAATAGAAAAACAGAAACCTTACGAATGCAATGGAGATCGCAATGCCGCATACATTTATCAACCAGATCGGACCCGGAGAAGCCATCGACGATATCTACATTGTCAATAATCCGATCCTCAGGAGCACTTCTCGCGGCGATCTTTATATTGCAATGTTCCTTTCCGACCGGACGGGGCAGTTGAACGGGCGGATGTGGCAGGCGACCGAGGAGATATACAAGGCGCTGCCCAAACCCGGCTTCATACACGTCCAGGGCCGCAGCGAACTTTACCAGAACAACCTGCAAATCATCGTCAACAACGTCAGCGTAGTCGATGCGGCTAAAGTGCAGATCGACGATTACCTTGCAAAAACGGAAAAGGACGTCGATAAGATGTTCCGGGAAGTCAAGGAAATCGTCGGCCGGATAGAGAATCCGCAGTTGAAGGCCCTTGTCGAGGAGTTCCTGGCTGATGCCGAGCTTATGGAAAAATTCTGCAACGCACCGGCAGCGATGAAACTCCACCACGCCTGCATCGGCGGCTTGCTCGAACACACGCATAATATACTCCGCGCGGCGGTTGCGGTGCTGCCGTTCTATCCGTTCATGCAGACCGACCTGGTCCTTGCAGGCATATTTCTTCACGATATCGGCAAGACTGATGAACTTGCCTACGACATGGCCTTCTCGTACACCGATTCCGGCCAACTGATCGGGCACGTAGCCAAGAGCCTGCTGATGATTCACGAGAAAGCCGCCGCCGTTAGAGCCAGGGGCGTACAGATTAATCAGGAAGTCCTGGACATGTTGTGCCACATCATCCTGTCGCACCACGGGGCGTACGAATTCGGCTCGCCCAAGCTGCCCGCCACGCCGGAAGCCTTCATGGTCAACTGCATCGACGACCTCGACGCAAAAGTGAGCCAGGTGACAGAAGCGATCAACCAGGAAGTAAGCGACTCAAACTGGACCGCCTGGAAACACGCCCTCCAAACCCGCCTCTACCGAAAACGCATCGAGTAGAAAAGATTTTTAGACAGGATACACAGGGAGACTTTCGCACTTTTATTAACGGTTTCAAGTCGTCAGTGATCTGTGTTACAGGCCCAACAGTTCGATCGCCAGTCCGCAGAAGCATATTGCCGCACCAGCGATAACATGGGTAAAGCGTTGGACTTTCGCCATAGGTATGAAATTGATTCCCGCTCGCGCGATCAGAACGGTGCCAACCATTGTGCCGATTGTGGTAACGGCGAACACAGCCGTAACTAATCCGACGCCGAAGAAACCGATCTCCGCAGCCGGGTACATCAAAAGCGGAATCAGAACCTCGCACGGCCCGAAAACGAAGATTATAAACAGGGTCCACGGCGCGATGGTTGCGGTTCCGGCGTTATGGACGTGAGTATGATCTTCATGATGGACGTGAGTATGCGAGTGCATTGCATCGTCGAGATGGGCATGCGCGTGCTTGTGAGGTTTGTTGCGGTACGCCCGGCGCAGGCCCCAGATGAAATAGACAAGGCCGAATCCGATGAGAAGCCATGCGGCGATGCTTCCCCTGAAGGATTCCACGATTGTCAGCTTCTTCAGCGCAATTCCCGCCGTAACTCCCAACATACCCAGCACAATCGAGCCGATTATGTGGCCGACGCCGCACAGGAACGTGACCCATGCGGTCTTGAGTCCGGACCATTTTCGCGACCAGGACATCATGACAAACGGCAGATAATGGTCCGGGCCGAAAAGCGTGTGAAAGAACGCCAGGCTCCCTGCCGTAACTACAAGTGCATTTAACTCCCCATTCATGTTCAGCCTTTCGAGAAAGTCTGATATCGGCTATCAAAATCTGCGCATAACAATAACTGAAATGTGCTATTAGATCAAGGTAATAATCTTGGCGAAATTTTCTTTTTTCCGGGTTTATGTTTTGTCGCCGGCACGGTAATCCGGATTTTGACGGGTGGGTACTTCGGCATTTACCGATTTTCGCCATTTTTTGAGCAGATTGTGTAGTTCTTTTGCTTTTTCCGGCATCTTCCCGGCAAGATTGTGTTTTTCACCTATATCCCGGACGAGATCGTATAACTCTATGCTTGGGTCTTCGAAAAACTCGATAAGTTTCCACCGGCCCGCGCGGACGGCCCCGGCGGGAGTGGTTCGCCAGGTCCCGCCGCCGCCCTGAAGATACGCTGGAAAATGCCAGAAGATCGCTTGGCGACTGAAGCTTTCGGAACCTTTGAGCAGCGGCATAAGGCTCTTTCCGTCGAGGGGCTGATTGACCTGTCCGGCCGCCCAGGTCATTTCCAGCAACGTCGGATAGAAATCGACGGTAATTACCGGCTCGTCACACCGGCTGGCCGGCTTAACGACGCTGGGCCAGCGAACGAACAACGGCACGCGAACGCCGCCCTCGTAGAGCATTCCTTTGCCGCCTTTGAGTGGTGCATTGGAAGTAATTTCTCCGCCCTTGATGCCGAGCGGCTTATAACCGCCAACGCCGCCGTTGTCGGATGAAAAGATCACTATCGTATCATCGGCCAGGCCCAACTGATCGAGCTTGGCCATCATTCGCCCGACTCCCTGATCGGTGCTCTCGATCATCGCTGCGTATGTCGGGTTGCCCTGGCCGCTGCTCGGCTCTTTGGCTTTGTATTTGGCGATCATTTCCTTCTTTGCTTGCAGCGGCGTGTGCACGGCATAATGCGGCAGATACAAAAAGAACGGCTTATCCTGATTGGCTTCAATGAACTTCAGCGCTTCGTCTGTAAGCCGATCTGTCAGATACTCGCCTTTGGGCCCGTCCTGCAATTCCGGATTTTTATACGGGCTGAAATAGCTTCTCGGATGTCCCGCTTCATAACCACCGACGTTCACGTCGAAGCCCTGGCCGACAGGCCCGTGCTCCGGATCGTTGCCGAGATGCCACTTTCCCATGCTGGCGCTGACGTATCCGGCAGGCTTAATCGCCTCGGCAAGCGTAGTGATCCCGGCATCGAGCACAGTCTTGTTTTCCTGCGGGATGAGCTTTCGCAGATGCTTCGGTCCCCGCTCCGAACTGCCGACCGTGATTATGCCGTGCCGGGGCGTATACTGGCCTGACATCAAACTCGCCCGAGTCGGCGCACAGTTAGGCCCGCATGTGTAGGCGTCGGAAAACACCATGCTCTGGGCCGCCAGCCGGTCGATATTCGGCGTCTCATAAAAAGTGCTGCCGTAACACCCCAGATCCCGCCACCCCATATCATCTATTAGTATGAAGATGATGTTGGGCTTTCTTTTCGATGATTCTCCAGCCATCAAATAGCCCGCAGGACTCAAGGCGAAGGCGCCCATCCCCATCATTTTCAAGAAATTGCGACGTTTCATATTCACCTCGTTATTTACAGGTTTGCCTATAATGATTGGATTAGAGTACCATAACAGACCCTTCATATCAACCGACACATCGGAAGGCGAAGTTAAGAGCAATCAATACCCACAATGATATTCTGTTCGATGATTTTTGCAATTTCATTTCGACGGAGCGAAGCCTACCATGTCATTTCGACCGAGCGAAGCCTACCATGTCATTTCGACCGAGCGAAGCGAGCGGAGAAACCTATTAGAACCATATAGCATTGAAACTGTCATTTTCCAGAGGATTTGTTAGTATAGACAATTGTGAATTTGATGCTGGTGTGATAGTACAAAACTCAGGAGAAACTGCTATGTCGACAAAGTATACCAACAGGCGTAATTTCCTTGCAGGCTCTGCGGCGGTTGCCGCCGTTAGTGTTGTGCCGAGACATGTTTTGGCAGGAGCAAGGCACAATCCGCCGAGCGAGAAGCTCAATATTGCCGGGATTGGCGTTGGCGGGATGGGAAAGAGCAATCTGCGGCAGCTTGAGAACGAGAACATCGTTGCACTTTGCGACGTGGACCATGAGTACGCAGCGCCGGTGTTCAAGCGATATCCAAAGGCGAAGGCCTATACGGATTTTCGAGAGATGCTCGATAAGCAGAAGGATATCGACGCCGTAGTGATAGCGACACCCGATCACACGCACGCAGTCATCAGCATGGCGGCGATGCGTCAGGGCAAACATGTCTATTGTCAGAAGCCCCTGACTCACGATGTGTATGAATCCCGTATGCTGGCCAAAGCCGCGAAAGAAGAGGGTGTTGTGACACAGATGGGCATTCAGGGACATTCGGCCGAAGGCGGGCGGCTTATCTGCGAATGGATCGCCGACGGCGCGGTCGGGGAAGTCACCGAGGTGGATGCCTGGTGCAGCCTGTCTTACTATCCGTTCGGCCATGCGTGGTGGTCCAGCAAATGGAGTAGACGGCCCAAGGACACGCCCGCCGTTCCGGCAACGCTGGACTGGGACCTCTGGCTGGGCCCGGCGCCGCAGCGGCCGTATCACCCGGCGTATCATCCCGGCGTCTGGCGCTGCTGGTGGGACTTCGGCTGCGGCATGATGGGGGATCGCGGGGCGCATACGCTCGATCCGGTCTTTCGGGCGCTGAAGTTGGGCCATCCGACGAGCGTGGAAGCCAGTTCGCTGGACCTTAATCCGGATACGCATCCGGTGGCATCCATTGTTACGTACCGGTTTCCTGCGCGCGGCGATTTGCCTCCGGTCAAGCTGACGTGGTACGACGGCCTTCGCGCGCCGCGACCGGAAGAGCTCGAAGACGGCAGGCGCATGGGCCATACACAGGGCGGCTCGCTGTTCAAGGGGACTAAGGGCAAGCTCGTCGCCGGCGTCTACGGCGAAGGACCGCGATTGATACCTGAAAGTGCGATGAAAGCGTACGAGCAGCCCGCCAAAACGATCCCGAGGGTGAAAGGCTCGCACGAGCAGGACTGGGCCCGGGCATGCAAGACCGGGGGCAGAGCGGGCGCCGATTTCGATTATTCGGGACCCCTGACGGAGGTCTGCCTGCTGGGCAACGTCGCCCGCCGCATGGACGCAAGGATCGAATGGGACGCCGAAAAGATGGAGGTGACAAATCTGCCGGCAGCAAATAAATACGTCAGAACGGAGTATCGCAATGGCTGGAGTTTGTAAGAAGAGTACTCTGCCTGGCCCGGCCGTCGGCCAATCTTTATTGTGTCGGCTGTCATTCCGCACTTGATGCGGAATCCAGGATGCTGGCGATTATGGATTCCCGCTTCCGCGGGAATGACAAGTCAGCAAATAAAACATGATAAAACGCTAGAGTGTAATTCTACCGGGATTATGAAATGACAAAGAGAAAGATCATACAAATCTGTTTGTGCTTTTTGTTGATTGCTATGGGAATTGACCGGGCTCTTGGCCAAAAGGACAGGCCGGGCAAAGGCTGGGTGAGAACCGGCGAATTGGGCAAGCTACCGAAGCGAGTTACGACGGATTATCCTTTGTCGGATCAAGCTAATCGAGGCGATTGGATCAAATATGAACTGATGAGTGACGAATTCGAGGGAGGCGAGCTTGACGCCGATAAATGGTGGCCGAAGAATCCGCTATGGCTGGGCAGAAAGCCGGCGTATTTCTATCCGGGCAACGTCACGGTGAGCGACGGCAAGCTGAATCTGGCGATGCGAAAGCAGGAAGTCCCGGAGATGCCGAAGGACAAGGGCTATCACACATATACTTCCGCCGCGGTTCAGAGCAAAACCCTCGTCAAGTACGGCTATTTCGAGGTCAAATGCAAACCCATGAAATCTCACGGCTCGAGTTCGTTCTGGTTCTACAACAATGAGCCGAATCTGTGGACGGAGATCGACGTTTTCGAGATCGGCGGCGGCGCACCCGGCTTCGAGAAGAAGTACAACATGAACGTCCATGTTTTCAAGACTCCCACCGAGAAAGAGCACTGGTCCAGACACGCAGCGTGGGTTGCGCCCTCGAATCTGGCGGACAATTTTCACACATACGCTCTCGAATGGGACCGGGATGAGCTAAAATGGTACTTCGGCGGGGTTCTCGTCCGGCGAATCGAGAATACGCACTGGCATCAGCCGCTGACGTTGAACTTCGACAGCGAGACGATGCCTGACTGGTTTGGCTTGCCCAAAGACAGCGACCTGCCGTCAACGTACAGTATCGACTATGTCCGCGCGTGGAAAAGGAGCGACAGCAACTCGTTTATTCAGGTCTGCCCCGGCGACAAGCGCTACTTCGAGCTTTCGAACGGGAAGCCTTTTGTTCCAATCGGGCTAAACATGATTGCTCCGTGGGGCAGCGACGAGAAAGAGGCGTTGGCCAGGATGGAGCAGTGGATCAAAGCGCTCTCGGAGAATCGCGGCAATTACATTCGCCTGTGGCTAAGTCATAGATTCTTCGACATCGAGCACGAAAAGAGCGGCCAGTACGATGCCGAGAAAGCCAAACGCATTGATGCGGTCTTGGAAATGGCCCGGCAAAACAAGGTCTGGGTCAAAATGACCATCGAGCATTTTCGCCATTTCTTCAGGGACAGACAGCAATGGGCGGCCAAGCCCGTGCACCACGTTTCGCGCGGCGGCCCTGCGAAGGATATGGACGATTTCTTTCAGGGCAAAGAGAGCCGCGAGCAGTTCAAAAAGAAGCTCCATTGGTACGCCGACCGCTACGGTGACGATCCGGTCATCTTCGCCTGGGAACTGTGGAACGAGATGGACACTGTGCGCGGCAAGGGATACATGGAATGGACCGAGGAGATGCTGGCCGAGTTACAACGGACTTTCCCGGAGAACCTTGTAACACAAAGCCTGGGCAGTTTCGACAATGCAAGTAAGCGCCCGCGGTATCGAAGGGTCAGCCTGATGAAAGACAATGATTACGCCAACGTGCACCGTTATCTGGACCTCGGCGCGTCTCTGGAAATATGCCATGGTCCCGTGGATATTCTGGCTGCCGGTGCGATACGAGAGTTGCGGAACTTCGAGCCGGAAAAGCCGATTATTCTTGCCGAGAGCGGCGCCGTCGAGCCGGGCCACAGCGGACCGTTCAAGCTGTACAAGAAGGATAAAGCCGGTATTATTTTGCACGACATACTGTTTGCTCCGTTCTTCGCAGGAGCCGCCGGCACGGGTCAGAACTGGCATTGGGACCATTACGTCGCGGCTAACAATCTCTGGTTTCAATTCGACCGGTTCGCCGAGGCGATAAAAGGGATCGACCCGACTGCTGAGGCGTTTGAACCATCAATGATCGACCATCCGCGGCTGCGCATATACGTCCTCAGCGGCACACGAACGTGGCTTGCCTGGTGCAGGGACAAGCAGAATACCTGGAAGACCGAATTGGCAGAAGGTAAGCGACCTGATATTGTTGCCGGGGCGGCTATTCCAATCAGCAATTCCGGCAGGAAATTGGACGGCGGCAACGTAGAATTTTACAATCCATGGTCAAATCGTTGGACGCAGGGCGCCACTGAAGGCGATAGGATTTCCCTGCCCGATTTCAAGCGTTCACTTGTTGTCAAGATGAGGTGCCGATCAAAATGAACAAAGAAAGATATCTATATGCTCTTCTCCCGGTTGTTCTGGTTTGCAATAGCGTCGGTTCGGGCGCCACATAGGATCGTGCATGAAATAACTTCCCGATTTGTATATGGTCTGGCGTAATAACTA
>CAZRBG010000088.1:0-17959 GCA_964598225.1 uncultured Pirellulales bacterium | reverse complement strand
GTCTTTCCCTGGCCTTATGCCGAGTTAGACCCGGATGTTACTGCAAAACGAACGTCGTGGGGTGCAAAAACTCATCCAGGCATAAAGTCTTGAACCATAGAAGGATGCAATTCGTTTCATCATAGATATTCCACTGCATTTGCGGCTGCTTGCAGATGCAGTGACACGGGTTGGTACTTTTTTGGCGACACAGAACACACACCTGCCATCACAATTTCACCTGCCAGAGTTGCGCCCCCTCCCCTGCTCAAGCAGCGAGTCTATGGTACGACTTCAGCAAACCGCCCAAGCGCTCAATGCAAATGATCTCAGCCTTGTCATCGATTATATGTTTAGGTTCAATGATTCGGTCCAACGTTTGATGAATTCGCTCGTGATGATAATACAGAGCGAACTGCTCAAGGGCATATTCAAGCTGCTTTACCGAGGACAGAATCAAGTGATCCAAACACTCAGATTTTACTGTTTTCACGAATCTTTCCGAATAGGAATTCAAATTTGGGCTGCGTGCAGGAAGCCGCAACGGTTTCACACCGATGCTCTTCAGTATCCCATGAAATCCATCGGTTCTATACAGCGGATCACGATCATGGATTAAATACCGTTTTCCTTGCAGAAAGCCATCTTCACTATCGGTAAGAATCTTTGCCACTTGTTTCATATAGGCCCCATCCGGTTGAAGTTTGATAGGAGCATAAAAGACCTTCCGGGTAGCAAGCTCTATAACAAAGAACACTGTACATCGCACTAGTTTGCGATCCACAAGAAGCTCAATGGTAAAAAAGTCACAGGCAGCTAATACATCCCAATGACTTTGAATGAATTCGTGCCAGGTGGATCTGACGGTTAAGTCTGGCTCAGGATCATAACCGTTTTCAATCAATATATTCTTTACACTGGATTTGCTGATCTTGTGGCCCAGATAAACGATTTGGTCGGTGATCTTCTGGTATCCCCAGCGAGGATTTTCTTCTTTGAATCGAATCACAAGATTGACAATCTCCTGGCCTATTCGTGGCCGACCAGGTGATGTTCGGTTCTGAGATCCATCATACTTCTGGGCAATGAGTTCCCGATACCACCGCATGATTGTGTCTGACGTAAACAACTCTGTACATTGATCCAGCATCTTTCGACTGAGCCGCTTGGCCTTGGCTGCTACCCTCATACGCTGGCTGTTGGTCAGCAGTATACGCTTGTTTTGCTTTTCCTGATGCTCCACAAGGACTCGTACCTGTTCCCGGAGATAGTCAATAGCGTGGTAGAGTTCCTTGTCGATGCAATAGGCCAGATAAGTAACCAGTGTAATCCATATTTTCTGTTTCATAGTCCAGATACACTACGAAATCCTCCTTCAAGAGGCAATCACTTTCATCCGTGACGTCCTTATGTCATTGTCGTATAAGATGTTATGTGGGAATAATATTTGCACCCCACGCGCTGTGCATCAGCCCCACTCCTTCCAGTTGCGCTTATCCAGCCACGTCTCTGCCGAAGAGATGGTCTCTAAGGCACTGGGCTAACAACCCCGCTCACCGTCGCGAAGAGCATAGAGACACGTTCCGTGGAACGGGCCCAAAATTCCATAAGCGGCGAAGCGGACGAGCACGCGGTCCTTCACGTCGTTGGCCTCGGCGATCGCAGGCTTGCGATGCATCGAGTACCGGTACCCGGGATCGGCAAGGACACGAATGGGTATTTTGAAATTCCGGCGCAGGACGACCTGCACCGGCGGCCTGCCTCCGCGTTGCTTCGCAACCAGTGAGCCGAGACCATGGAAGGTTCTCTTGGTGTCACCCTCCAGGACTTTTAGCACAGTGGCGAGCTGACCGCGTTTGTGTTCGGTCCATGAGTTCCCACGAGGAGACTCCAGCAGCATCGACCGAGGGCCAAGCGGTGTAATCCTCGCCATCAGATCGTCGGGCCCGCGCCAGAGGTAGAGACGCCCTCGGACGAGCCGCAGGTTATCCAGCAGCTCGCGGAGGATGAGCGACTCCTCTACGAATTTCACTGCGCGAGCATGCAGTCGTTGCGTAGCCTCTCGCGGCAGCTTGACCGCCTTGCGTCGCGGAGTTCTCTCTGGCCAGTTTCGGTTGCGCCATCTCATGTCGTCACCTCTGAGCCTTCTTGCGTGTTTTCTTCGCAGCAGGTTTAACCGTGGACGTCTTTCTTCCGGAGGCGGCTTTCTTGGTTGTAGTCTTCTTTGCGGTGGCTTTCCTGGCAGTGGCCTTCTTGGTAGGGGCTTTCTTTGCAGCGGTCTTTTTGCTGGTGGTCTTCTTGGCAGTGGCCTTGTTTGTCGATTTCTTGGTGGTCGGCTTCTTCGCCGCTGGCTTTGCCTTGGTCTTCTTATTTGTCCGGGCGGCTGACTTCTTTCGAGATTGCGAGGTGCGTTTTGCCTTCTTGGCTGGTTTGGTTGGCGCCGACACATCTTCCGAGGACGCTTCGTCCATGTCGATGTCGACACCGAAGACCGACGACAGTTCGTCGGTTTTGAGCACCCGCCCTTTCCGGGACTTGCGCGCGGTTGGCGGATGATCGACGGCGGCCTCCACCATCTCGGCCGGGTCCACGCCACGCAGGGTGAATAGCAGCTCTGGTTTATGGTCAAGGCGAGCGCCCGCACCGTAGAGCGTCGCCGCCACGTGCTTGCACATGGTAGCCCAGTCGGGGCACGAGCAGGTCAGCGATATTTCACGAGGTGATGGAAACAGCCCCTCGCCCTTGCGCGTTACGATCTCCATCACGCCCTTGGAGATGGAGCCCCGCAGCAGTTCGATCAGCGAGTCGATCTGGCCTGCAGACTTGCCCTTGATATCGGTCCATCGCTTCTTCGTCAGGGGCTTGATCTTGATGTCCACCTCGTAGATTTCCGAGCCGCTGACGAGCGAGCGCACACGACCGGCCTCAATCTGTAAATCCATCACGGATCCGCTGCGCACGTAGGTTCGTCCGCGAGGCAGGCGATTGGAGTAGTCGCTGTAGGCCTCGAGGTTCTCGCACCAGGCTTTGCCCCAGAAAGTCGTAACAATCTTTCGGCCTGCGATCTCGACCGGCGAGATCTCGCGCCCGGCCTTCTTCATCTTGGCGATTTTCTTCGCGGCTTTGTACCGGCGTTCGGCCACCGAGACATAGGGCCGCCAGTTGCCATAGGAGTAGCTGCCCATGAACTCACCTCATTCAATCTCATGAGGCACTTGCTTGTGCCTTGTCTGTTTATCTATCCTTCCATGGCGCTGCTCAAATCGAGCGACACCATCGATATTAACGCCTCGTTGCTCATCTCTGTCAAGGCCGACTCAGCTCTACCTGAAAGGATCTCATCGGAGAGCTTTTGCTTTCCAGAAATGAGTTCGTCGATACGCTCCTCCACCGTGCCCCGACAGACGAACTTGTGAACGAGTACGTTCTTCTTCTGGCCAATGCGAAAGACTCGGTCCGTGGCCTGGTTTTCCACCGCCGGATTCCACCATCGGTCGAAGTGGATAACGTGCGAGGCGGCGGTCAGATTGAGCCCGGTGCCCCCGGCCTTGAGGGAGAGCACCATGAACGGCACCCGGTCGTTCTCCTGGAAGCTCTTGACCAGCCCCTGGCGTTTCTTGACCGGTGTTCCACCGTGCAGCACAAGACCACTGCAGCCAAAGACCTCTGCCAGGAATCCAGCCAACGGCTCGGTCATCTCGCGGAACTGGGTGAACACCAGCGCTTTGTCCTGGCGCGCGGCGATGGACTCGCACAGCTCTCGTAGCCGTGAGAGCTTACCGCTGTCCGCCGGCTCGTAGCTACCGTCACCCAGCCACTGGGACGGATGGTTGCAGATCTGCTTGAAGCGCATCAAGAAGGCCAGGACCACGCCACGCCGTTCTATGCCGTCGAGTTCTTCGATGACCTTCTTCATCTCATCGACTGACTGCTTGTACAAGGCGGCCTGGCGCTTGCTCAGCAGGCAGTAGGCATTGACCTCAGTTTTGTCGGGCAGATCGGCGATGACGCTCTTGTCGGTCTTGAGCCGGCGCAGGATGTACGGCTGCACCAGCCTGCGCAGCGGCGCATAGTCTTGCTTGCCTGACGTCATGGACTTGCACAAGCTGTTGAATGCCTTGGCCGATCCCAGAAGCCCCGGATTCAAGAAGTCGAATATCGACCACAGGTCGCCGAGACGGTTCTCCACGGGCGTGCCGGTTAGCACTAATCGCCATCTCGAATTCAGCGACTTGACTGCCCTGGTCTGTTTGGCGCTGGGGTTCTTGATGGCCTGGGCCTCGTCGAGAATCACGTTGCGCCAGGGGTACGACTTGATCCACTCGGTCCGCATGGCGGTGCCGTAGGTCGTGATCACCGCATCATGGGCATTCACCTTCTTCTTTGATAGCTTCTTCAGTTCCGTCGAGGAAATACGCGACGGGTGGGCGATGAGCGTCTTCAGCCTGGGAGCGAAACGCTCGATCTCCAGACGCCAGTTGTCCAAGAGTGAGGCCGGCACCACCAGCAGGTCGGTGCCCTCTTCCTTGTTGCGCCGGCTCATGGACAGCACGCCGAGAACCTGGATCGTCTTGCCCAGGCCCATGTCGTCGGCCAGGCAGCCGCCGAGTTGCAAGCCCCGCAGGGTCATGAGCCATTGTACGCCTATCTTCTGGTAGGGACGCAATTCGGTCTTGAGGCCGGCGCCGGCCTCGATCTCGGCCCGCAGCTCGGGTGAACGCAGCGCGTCGAGCCGTGACGAGAGCCATTTGCCGGCAATGACCTCGGACCACTGTGGCCGGGCGTCCTCGGAACCATCCTCATCGTCAGCATCTAACTGGGCGCCGGCCAGCATGCGCATGGCCTCACCGAAGCTGACTCCGCCCGTCTGAGCCTGCTTCTGAACGTCGCGCCATTTATCGAGGACTTCTGAGAGCTTGTCGCGGTCCACCTCGACCCACTTTCCTTTGATCAGCACCAGGCCCTCGCCGGCCGCCAGCAATGTCTCGATCTCCCTTGAAGACAGGTTCCTGCCGTCGAGAGTCAGCTTCACGTCGAAGTCCAGAAGCGCATCCATACCCAGCTTGGATGGGGCCTTGCCGCCGACCGAGACAGAGACTTTGGGGCGGGGACGACTGCTTTTGCTCCACCAGTCGGGCATGCGTATGACCAGCCCGGCCTGCTCGTACAGATCGCTCTCGCAAAGGAACCGGTGGGCTTCTCTGGGTGTCCACGACAACGGGTGGTAGATGTCGCCGGAGTCGACCAACTCGCGGATGAACTCGCTCTGTTCGGCCGCACGCGACAGGGGAGACAGAAGCGCAAGCAACTTCTGGCGGTTCCTCGCCCCGGCGTAGTCCCTGAGCGCCCGCCCGAGCGGCAGGTGCTGGGGTTTGGCCTGCTTCGAGACTTTGTGCACATACGTCGCCATAAAGGCAAAGGGAAACGAAGGGTCGCGTTTGTTCTCCACCAGATGAAGGCAGACGCGACCGACCACGTTCCAGACCGAATTCTGCTTTTTCAGATAACCCTGGACCCCGTCCGCGTACCTCGCAGCCTCGGCAGCCAGGGCCTCGCCGATGTCGGACCACAGCTCAGAGAGAAGTGCCGGTGTGATCATCTCGGCGCCCTGCATAGGAGGTGCTGACTGGGCGTAGGCCTCGAGTTCGTCCCAGCTAAGGTCCGGCATCACGAGCGACTTCGGATCGGTCGGATCGAGCGAGCCGCAGACTCTGGCGACGAGCGCCTGTCCGATATCGCGCCAGTACGAAAGCGTCGGGTGGAGCTCTGTGCCCGGTTCTGCAGCTCCCAGGTGAAGCACACCATGCCCGCGGTCAATGTTAAACGCGTCGAGGATGCGCTGCGCAACCGCGGCAGATACCTGTGGGCCGTCTTCGGGTGAGCCTGCGCGAACGTCAATACGCCCGCTCGGCGTCAATCCACAAGTAAGAGTGTCGCCTACGTTAGCGGTGCTATCGAATGAGAGCTGTCTCATCGACTGTTGACCCTCGAGTGCGGCCGGCTCTTGGGAACGTCGGGCAATCCAACGAGAAAGATGACGTCCGTACGGTGGTTCACATAAGCCTCGAATACGAACTCGGTCCAGTAATTCCGGGATGGGCCGAACTTCATGTGATGCTTGTACCGGACGATGCGATCCTCCATAGGAGCGTCGGGCAGGACCCTGCGAAAGTAGGCCTGCCAATCGTTCTCACTTGGTCGAACCAGCAAATACGGCGTGGTGAAGACCACATGCTCGGTGAGGCCGGGCAGTGGTGGCGGAAATACACGCACGTACCACAGCTCTCCTCTTCGTCCGCGGTATCCGGACCCTACGGTTGCTCTGCATACCTTGTCAGTCACAAGTTCGCGGAGCACAACCGCGTTTTTCTCGGTGCCCTCGTGTATGTAGACGCCCATTCTCGATTCCTGCATTAGCCCGATCACGCGCACCAAATCGTCGTGCACGCCAAAGGCAGCACCCACGACCATAATTGTGGTGCCGATAGTTTCCTCGGCTTGCCCAACGCAGGCATCGAAGAACGCCCAGCAAGTGAAGAAGGACGCCGTAAGCGGACTTATCGGCGGCCCGCTCGGCATGTATTCGTCTTCGGCCTTGGAGATGAGTTTGACGAACCGCTCCATCTCCTTCAACCCTGTCAACTGCTCCGACATCACCGAGACCTGGTTCTGGGCGTAGACATAGATCGCGTGCGCAGGATGAAGATTGGCGAGTTCCTTTTGGGTCGCTACCGTCTTTTGAAGCTCATCGGCGTGGTCGCGACCCACCATTATAGATTTGAAGTCGATGACTTTACCGTGGGTGTGCTTCTTCATCTCCCTGACGAGCTTGTCCGCGATGGGGTGGCCACTCTTCGCCCTGACGGTGTTTGCCTGGCTGCTCGTCGATCCGAAATTGGCGGTGATGATCTTCTCCTGCCCGACCCAGTGAACGCGGACGTTACCCTCTGGGCTCATTTCGGTCCCGACGATTCGACGAAGGTCATTGGGAAAACGCTCTCGCTTCTGCCTGACGAGTTCGGCAATGAGTTGGTCCGCGTTTTGGGAGCGCAGCTCGGCCCAGAAAGTCGCTTCCCTCCGGTTGATTTGCTCTATGACCTTGCCATAGTCGTCTGGAAGCACGGTATCGCCGACCGCACTATTCCAGGCGACAGTAGCCAGCGTCAGCGCTGCCTGTGCGGCTGGTGGCGATGGGGTGGCGCCAGGTTTTTTCAGGAGCGACAAAGCCATATCTTTGATGAGTTCCGAGAGCTTCTGCTCACGATCCTGTATTGACAATCTAGCCTGACGAGCCGGTACCCTTGTTACCCTGCCGGACTTGCGTTTTTTGATGAGCGTCCTTTTTCTCTTGTTACTCAAGCACCTCACTCCTTTGTCGAGCTACCTTTTGCCTTTCGTTCCCAGTAATAGGAAATCTGATTTCAATAAACGCAAGTGAGTATATCACCAGGGGCGTAGCGATTCAAGAGAAAAAAACAGCACAGAGGATACCATGACGGCATCTACTACGTGGCGTAGAGAGTTGTGCTCTATGTCGGTGGGCGATTTGGGAATCGCAACCCGACATGGCCCAGCGAACTCTTTCATCTCCTCCAGGGTGAACTTGAGGGTTCGCTGTCTGGCTTGGTCGAGGAGAAGGTGAGGCTTGGGTCAAACAGAGGGGGAAAGTGGGCTTTTCGGTTTTTCATACGATGATTTTCGACGGGCACTTTCTAAGTTCGCAATGAGGGAGCGTCAATTCCCAATGCCTCGGCAAGATGGGTGGCGATTTTTCTGGCGACCCTCAGCGAGTGCTTGCGGATCGGCTCTTCTTCTACTCTCGTTCCACATAAGGCCAATAGAACCTGACTCCAATCGTGGATGTTTAACGCGACGTCCTTGTCCTTAGCAGCCATTGTTTCCAAGCGTGGACGCAGTTTCTTTGCCCTGGCAATCGTGGTCTGGGTCAGGATCAACTTCAACTCATCGGCTGCCAAATGGATCGGTACGACAGTCGTCGGATCATAGGATGGGACAGCAACATTACGGGATGGATATGCTCTTCTGGACATAGCATCCACCCACTCCATGAGATCCAGCGCATCCGTGATATTTGTCGGCTTTCTCTCTGGAAAGGGTTTCCGAAGGATTGTCTTGATCTGATCTGTCGAGGGCAGTCGCTTCGCTTTCGTGTGCCGCATCCAGTCAATGACCGCCTCATTGAATCTGAGTAGGTCTTCAGAAAAGACGACTTCAATCCCAAGTTGGCGAAGATGAGGCAGCAATTCTTGCCACTGCGGACGATTCCGAAGATATATTGTGCGAGGCCGCTGACGATCCCCCCCATCCAGGGGTTGCAGCATAGCGTGAGCCAATAGGCTTGCAAGGTTGTTGACTGTGGGTGGCGGGAATTGAACCTCTTCCATTGCCAGCACGCTACCGAACATTCTCTCAATGACCAGCCCTATCCAACATTCATGGTGCTCGTTGTAAGATGCTGCATCGAGAAAGAAATCTGCCTCGAAGTCCACCTGCATTTGTGGCAGGGAGCGAAGATTCCTTTTGACAAAGGCTGACGACTTGCCGATTTTGAGTTTGTCGCTCCATTCCCACATGGTTTATCACTTCCACCCTTTTGGCCTTGCCCTCTTCGTGCCGACATCCCATGTTACTGACGCCCAAGCCCGCCTGTGTGACACTGCGCTTCTTGAGGAACCTATCGATTTGCTTCTGAACTTTCGGATCGATCGTCACGTCGGTCGCTTTCGATCTGATCCCATGACCGGAGCACAAATCAGACACTCATATATTATCTGCAGTGAGCCTGGAGATCAACGGACTTCCCTAATAGGACTGTTGGCCCACTGCAACTCTCGTCACCCCCCGGTTCTCTTTCTCTCAATCGCAAAGAGAGCGGGTGATCCGGTGCCTGAAACCATTCCAGACATTATGTGGCTGTTCACAGTTCGAAAGAGTCGTCTGCTTTTCATTTTTGATGCTGTGCATTGAATCCGATGGCGTACTATTTTTCATAGGCAAAACGCGCATTTCAGCAAAGTATCAATATATTATAGGACTCAATTGGCGTAAAATCCAGGTTTGTGGAGACAAAATGGATACAGGACGTCACTATACCTTGTCGGTGTTTTCTGAGCTCCTGGAAAAGGTGGTTTTGAAGGTGCTATGTCACTCTTGAACAACTTCAATTTGTGCTGGTTTTCCTCGCTACTCGTTGATTTTTCTGGCTTGAGCCAGGCTTTGTAGACGTCCGCTCGCCTGGCATTGGTATCTGCCAATTACTCTCGAACACGAGCGCCCGAGGCGTTGAAATCGAACTGCATACTGTGCTATAATGGAAGCTGTAGTTCGTAGGAGTGCAGCTTATGAAGTTATACTGGAAATGCAAATTGGGGGGATTCACCTTAATAGAGCTCCTGGTAGTAATCGCCCTCATCGCGCTATTACTGGGCATACTTATGCCGGCTCTGAGAAAAGCCAGAGCAGTTGCGCGCATGATATCTTGTGCGAGTAATCAGAAGCAGGTAATCCTGGCGCTTGCAACTTATGCTCAAGACAATGATTCCAAACTGCCGCCCAGCTCCGCTGACAATGGGGGCGGATGGCATCGCCCCAATGATTTGAATTGGATGCAGCAATTCTGGTCTGTCGGCAGACGCCTTACGGACGCAGAGATGGAATCCGTTAAAGACCGTTATCATTATGTGGGCAAGTACCTGGGCGATATTCTCAAGGATGGCAAAGTCTTCAATTGTCCCTTGTCGGGCATCAAAGACGATGACGTTTGGCCTCCGTACGGTGCTGCAGCGGGGACTTACGGCGAATTTTATCGAAGCGGGCGTTATCCCTTCCTGCCTTGTACTTATGCCCTGCTCTGGAGTTTTGAAGGGTACAACCCGCCGGCGGCCGGATCGAAAGCTTTTGACGCTCCCAACACGATGGCGGACAAGAACACCCTGGTAATTCAGGATACACTGATGTATCTGGAGAGCAACCCGGAACTGTCCTGGTATCCTAATCCTGCCGATGCATATTACAGCTACTATAGCTGCCATCCGTTTACCGGTGCTCTGCGAGCAGGACCTTATTATGGGCTCAAGATGGAATTCTCCGATATTCTGCCCAAGAACATGACCAAGCTGAAATTGAACGCAGGATATCTTGATGGCCATGTTGAAAAATTCAGTGCGACTGATGCAATCTATATGACGCACAACAACTACGCCCACAACTGGATTGCGCCCAACTTTAGATAGACACAAAAACGGAATAAGTGAATTGTGATGTTTGAAACCACAAAAATGAAACTTTTCGGCTAGCTCACATATCTTGACACTCCTTTTTTCGAAGATTATTCTGCGAGCGTACGAATGCTCAGAACTAAAAGGCAATATTTTTATTCTGGCAACCGAATTGAAAGTATATTATTGAGGTGTGAATATGCCAAAGAGGGTGTCTCTATTAGTATTATTCGGTGTCCTTAGCTTCGTATCCCCCTGTTATGCGTTAAGCATTGTTGCCGGTCCGTATCTTCAGAATCCGTCTCAATCCTCTATGACTGTGTTGTGGATTACCGATCAGAAGTGCACAAGCTGGGTTGAATACGGAGCAGATGATAGTCTCGATCAAAGAGCCTTACACAGTGAGCATGGACTGATCGATGCCGATCAGACGATTCACCGCGTTACAATCAAAGGCCTTTCTGCCGGGCAGGAATACACCTATAGGGTGTGCTCCAAAGAAATCCTGAAATTCGAGCCGTACAAAGTCACATATGGAGAAACCATCACCGGAGATACTTATGCGTTCACAACGTTGTCCAGGGATCAGGAGCGTATCTCTTTTATTGTGCTCAATGACATACACCAGAGAGACGACCTTCTGGCCTCTTTGATCAAAATGTCGGCATGCAAGTCGTATAGCCTCGTATTTCTCAATGGGGACATCCTGGGACACATTGAGGGTGAGCCACAGATCATCCATCACGTTCTTAAACCTTGCTCTGATCTTTTTGCTAAAGAGATTCCATTCATCTATGTTCGGGGAAACCATGAGGCAAGAGGAAAGTTTGCCCGTATGCTGCCCAACTACCTGTCTACACCCAAAAACAGGTATTACTATTCCTTCGACCACGGTTCTGTGCATTTTATAGTGATGGACGGGGGCGAAGACAAGGAAGATAGCCATTGGGCTTATAGCGGATTGGCAGCTTTCGACCAATACCGAGAGAAACAGAGAATTTGGTTGGACAGGGAGATTCAAACCCAAGCCTGCAAAGAAGCCACATATCGGGTAGTGCTCGTGCATATGCCTCCTATGCCGTCGGAGAAATGGCACGGTCCGAATGACCTTTACGACAAATGGAGACGCTTGTTGAATAAAGGTAAGATCGATCTGATGATATCGGCGCATCTGCACAGCCATAGGATCGTTGAGCCGGAAAAAGGCGTTCGTAATTATCCTATGGTCATAGGCGGCGGTCCCAAAGATGGAGAAGCAACCGTCATTCGGGTAGATGCGACAAATGACAGACTCACTCTCACTATGACCAGAGACGATGGGGAGATGGTAGGCAAGTACCTGGTGAAAAGCAAAACCTCTTTGTCGCAAAACGACGGTCGGAGAAGCTTATTCAACGGAAAGGACCTAACCGGTTGGGAAGTCAAATGTCTTCCACAGGACCGTGGGAAGGTGTTCTGGAAAGTTAATGACGGAGCCATAGAATGTGACTCAATCGGAAAGCCGGAACATAATTATGTATGGCTTATGACACAGGAGGAATTTGTTGATTTTCATTTCCGGATGAAATTTCAGGTCTTTCAATCTTCCACGGGCAATAGTGGTTTGCAGTTCAGAAGCCGCTACGAAGAGTCGGACTCCGTTCCTCACAGGGGATGGTTAAATGGACCACAAATTGATATCCATCCGCCTATGCCTCTGCGAACCGGTTTGATCTATGACGAGACTCTGGGAGTAAGAAGGTGGATACATCCTTCCTTGGCGAATTCGACAATGGTGCCCGCAAAAGCGCCGCCCGCCGCCCACCATACCAAGTTAAGATATGCAGACGATGCCCCGGATGCTTGGAATACCCTGGAACTGATCTGTGATGGAATGAAGATTAGGACTGTAATCAACGGTAACGTCGTTTCCGATTATGATGCAACCGGTGTTTTAGATGATGAGACACATCGCACTTGCAATGTAGGCATGAAGGGAAAATTTGCGTTGCAATTGCACAGCCGCGATGAGCTCCTTATTCGCTTCAAGGAAATTGAAATACTTGACAAAGACTGAGTGGATCGATCAAGAACAAAGGGGCAATGATGGCCTGCAAGTGGTACTCTATTTGCCCGCTTAGACGGTACGAGAGACAAGGCAAGATAGATCTGAGTTGGGCCGAGCGATACTGTAAGTCAAACAACAGGTGGAAGGAGTGCAGGCGTTACAAGCTGGAAGAGCAAGATCTATCTCATCCGGACAATATGCTGCCGGACGGTAAGATTGACAAGACGCTCACGTGAAGTCTTGCCGTCATATCCGTTATTTACGGCAGTTACTTGCAGGTAGAAAAGTACTGAATCGAGCCCTTAAGACGAAGAAATAGCCATGAAAGGCAAAAATCATACAACAGGCTTCAGAGGAGGAACAGGTGCTGAAATAGAACCATCTTGTCCATTCTGTCTACCAAATAGTGCGAAGCATATTATTGAACGGCATGGATCGGCATTTGCAATTGCTGACAGGCATCCCGTTTCAGAGGGTCATGTGCTTATCTTGCCTCAGCGGCATACACCCGACTTCTTCTCAATGACCGCTCAAGAGCGAACTGATGCCGAAGAATTGCTTGGATTGATGCGAGACCGCATTTGTAAGTCGGATGGCTCTGTGCTTGGCTTCAACGTTGGCATGAATTGTGGTGAGGTTGCCGGGCAGACAATCTTTCATGCACATATCCATCTGATTCCCAGGCGAATGGGCGATGTGAGAAATCCAAAAGGTGGGGTAAGAGGCGTGATTCCGGGCAAAATGCACTACTGAGAAGAAACATATAGTCAATTTGCCGCGCTCAAGCAGAGACTGGTTGAACAGGCACAATACGGCGATTACCGGCTAGGAAACCACGCCGGTCTTACAATCTTGATTCTGGAACAAAGACTTGGCTGTTCTTTCCACGAACGCCGTAGATGAAAACTGGGTGTGACCGGTCGCAGGCAATTTTCCGGGGCGAAACTCCGCACGGACTAAACATTAAGCCAGACCTTGTCATAGAACCCTTCCTCAAAACCTGAACACACGCAAAAATATTTGAATAGAACTGAAAAAATATTGAACCTTCAGCTTATTTGTGTAGTATTGCGCGCCTAAATAAGAATAATTACTATATAGGATAGAACCTAAGAATGAACTTGCTCAAGTCAGATATCGATCTACGAATCCAGAGCTTTGTCAGTAGATGTCGCCAGATCGGAATGAAGATTACACACCAACGGATGGAGATCTTTCGGGAACTGGCAGCAAGTGTGGAGCATCCCGATGCAGATATTATTTATCAAAGGGTGTCCAAACGCGTAGTCGGCATTTCCCGTGACACCGTATATCGAACCCTCTCTACCCTTGAGGCGGAAGGTCTTATTCGAAAGGTGGAATCTCTATTTGATAGATCTCGGTACGACGCGAATATGGATCATCACCACCATTTCATCTGTACGGCGTGCGGCAAGGTATGCGATTTTTACAGCGCGCGACTGGATAACCTTCCGATTCCCAAGTCTGTAGAGTCCTTGGGCAAAATCGGCACTCTTCAGGTACAGGTCCGCGGAATTTGCTCGACGTGTTCTAAGGGCAAGAAAAAAGTGCCGCATCGAAAAGCATGATAGCCGTATGAGACTGGACGATAAAATCAGATATAACAAAGTATGGACCATTTTAAGGAGCTTGGCAATGCCAAAGAAGATTAAGAATTTAACTACTGCGTCGGGAATGCCGGTCGACGACGACCAGAATACCATGACGGCAGGGCCTAAAGGGCCAGCCTTAATGCAGGATATACACATGATGGAAAAGCTCGCTCACTTCAATCGCGAGCGTATCCCAGAGCGGGTGGTTCACGCCAAAGGCGCCGGTGCCCATGGCGTATTTGAATGCACTGCAGACATGAGTCAGTACACGCGGGCTAAATTTCTCTCCAAGGCAGGCAAAAAGACCGAAGTTTTCGCCCGGTTTTCAACGGTTGGCGGAGAAAAAGGATCTGCTGACGCCGCCCGAGATCCTCGCGGTTTTGCAGTGAAGTTTTACACCGAAGAGGGCAACTATGACATGACCGGCAACAACACACCCGTATTTTTTATTCGCGATCCGTTAAAGTTCCCTGATTTCATACACACCCAAAAACGCAATCCAGCTACAAATGCTCCTGATCCCGATATGTTCTGGGACTTCCTTTCGCTCACCCCCGAATCGATCCATCAAGTGACAATTCTGTTCTCTGACCGCGGCACACCCCGCAGTTATCGCAATATGAACGGTTACAGCAGTCATACATTCAAATGGTATAATGGTGAAGGCGAAGTATTCTGGGTACAGTATCATTTCAAAACCGAACAGGGAATTCAGAATCTCGCGCGAGAAGAGGCAATCGGCTTGGCCGGTGAAGAGCCCGACCACGCCACGAAGGATTTGTATAACACTATAGACAAGGGTGAATATCCCTCTTGGCGAGTTTGCGTTCAGATCATGCCTGCTAAGGATGCAAAAACCTACCGCTGGAATATCTTTGACATCACCAAAGTCTGGCCTCATGCGGACTATCCGCTCATAGAGATCGGACGCATGACGCTCAACCGCAATCCGGCCAACTACTTTGCTGAAGTTGAACAGTCGGCTTTCAGCCCTGGCAACTTCGTGCCGGGCATCGGGCCCTCGCCCGACAAAATGCTCCAGGCGCGAATCATTTCCTATCATGATGCCCACCTGTATCGCCTGGGTCCCAACTATCAGCTTCTACCGATCAACGCGCCGAAGGCATGCGAGGCCGTTAATTACCAGCGGGATGGTTACATGAGGCTGGATGACAATGGCGGCGGCGGGCCAAACTATTGGCCTAACTCGATGGGAGGACCGTCGCCTCACCCGACAGTGGCCGAGCCGCTAATTGAACTGGAAGGTCAGGGCGCACGATATCGGCAAGAAGTTGTCGAAGATGACTTCTTCCAACCTGGCGAGCTCTATCGGCGAGTCATGACAGATACAGATCGCGACCACTTGGTCGGCAATATTGTGACTCACCTGCGCAACGCACAAAAGAATATCCAGCTTCGGCAGACGGCCCTGTTCTTCAAGGCCGATCTGGACTACGGCCGACGGGTCGCCAAAGGATTGGGGGTGGATGTCAAGCAGGTCGAAAAGCTTGCATCGATGCCACAAGAAGAAAGAGTAAAGGCTACCTCCGTATGAGCCTATTACAACATAAAAAAGTATTGAACAGATCGACCAATTCGAATGAAAGGAGTATCGTACATGTGCAATGAAAACAGATTACCCCTGATCGGCGAGAAGGCCCCGTCGTTCAAAGCCGAGACCACCCAGGGTCCCATCACCTTTCCAGACGACTTCAAAGGCAAATGGATTGTGTTTTTTTCTCACCCGGCCGACTTCACGCCTGTCTGCACTACTGAGTTCATGACTTTTGCCTCGATGCAGCCGGAGTTCGAGAAGCTCAACTGTAAGCTTTTGGGGCTATCCATTGACAGTACCTACAGTCATATTGCCTGGCTGCGGACGATTAAAGAGAAGATCGAGTACAAGGACATGAAAAACCTCGATGTGACCTTCCCGGTGATCAGTGACCTTACCATGGAAGTCTCGAAAGCTTTCGGTATGCTGCAGCCATCTGCCAGCACCACACAGGCTGTGCGAGCAGTGTTCATCATCGATCCCAAAGCGATCGTGCGGGCGATTTTGTATTATCCGCTCAGTAACGGACGCAATATGGACGAAATCAAACGGCTGTTGATCGCGATGCAGCACAGTGACGCACACGATATCGCTACGCCGGCCAACTGGCAGATTGGCGATGATGTCATTGTCCCGCCTCCGGGTTCGTGCGGTAGTGCCAAAGAGCGCGTCGAGAAACCCTCTGCCGACACCCGGGTGCTTGACTGGTTCCTATGCCTGAAAAAGTGTCCGCATGGCAGGAAATAGACGGCATGTATCCAAGCCGTTGACATCCCCGCTGCGGGCGGCAAGCAAGAATAGTCGCCCGCAGTCTTCATCGAAGAGGATAAACGAGGAAATCGATTATGTTCTTTAAGCAATTCAAGGTTGAAGGTCTGGGTTGCTATTCATACCTGATCTGCTGTCCGGCGCATGGAACGGCATGCGTAGTGGATCCGGAACGGCACCTTGCTCGGTACATTGATACGGCTCAGGAAAACGGACTTCAGATCACAAATATGTTTGACACTCACCTGCACGCGGATCACATCACGGGCAGTGCGGAGCTTGCCGCCCGGACAGGCGCAGCCGTTCATGTCCATCCAGCCATTGAGGCGGACTATCCCTACCAGACCGCGCATGAAGGGCAACACTTTCGATTTGGGTCTGCAGAACTCGAAGTCCTTGAAACCCTTGGGCATACCCCGAATTCCGTCACGTTGGCTGTTACATATCATGGGCGTTCTGAAGAGGCGTTTGCACTTCTGACTGGTGACCTGCTGTTCGTCGGCGATGTGGGACGGCCTGACCTTGCCGGGAGTTTCCTGAAGTCTGTGGCTTATGAGCATGTTTTCAGCCTAATCGGGGAATGACGGCTTGGCGTGCCGCTCACAGAACCCTCTGAAACAAACTAAGGCGACATGAGATGATCGGTAAGAAAGTTGAAGAACCGTTAGTAGGTGATTGAATCCGTGATTAGCACGGCGTGTTACGGCTACTAACACCAACAAAACAATCTGACAATCCAGAAACCAGTGGGGCGTAATGTGGTAATTATGGATAACAAATTCTCCGAACAAAGACGCAAATTCTTTGAGTTATCAGGTGCGGGGTTATTAACTGGCTTAGTGGCCGAAAAAGGTGAAGGGGTAGAAACATGCAAGGTACCGTTTCAGCCGTTCGATAAGGCCACCCAAATTGATGTCGGTCACAGGGGAAAGGAAATAATAGCGAAGGCTTATAGACTTGGGCATGACTATGAGAAGAAACATGGGGGATGTTGCAGGTGCACCGTTGCCGCTCTGCAAAATGCGATTGAGTTTATTCCCAAGAACCAGGCCATCTTCAGAGCCGCCTGTTGTTTGGATGGCGGAGCCACTCCAACCGGCATACAGAATTGTGGGGCCTTTACGGGTTCCGGGATAATTATTGGTTACTTGTGCGGAACAGGCCCCTTTGGAAACACGCGTTTAGCTCATAAATTAGTTCGAAGGGTCTATGAACAATTTAAGGAAACTTATGGAACTGTCTTGTGTAAAGATGTCCGCAATGCAGGTCAAGGTGACTGTCCCAAAATAGTCGCAAGAGCAAGCCGATGGACTGCAGAAGCAATATTGAATCAGTTTACCAACTATCGTAAAGACGGATAGAGAAATAGGAAGCTCGCAAGTTCTTTAAAAAAAGCCTGTGGGTCGCACTGTACACTTTTGGCTTTTTGTTATCCAATGGTTCTGACAGGGGGACACAGGGCGCAACGAGGTAGATGTTTGAATATTCTCGTTTTCTATTTTGCCTTTACATCAACGAATCGGAGCTTTGTCCGATCTCTGAGCAGCAGTTTGCCGTGGACCAGAGCCGGCGTTCGGCAAATATGTTTACCTATAAGCAGGTTGACTCTTGAGATTTCTTTGCATCTTGAAGGATCGGGCTTTACCACCCACAGATCGCCGTTAGTTCCATTCACAATGTATATCATGCCGTCGGCCAATAGCTGGAGCTATAGCGTTCACCAGAACTGACCCATCTGTGCTCAGTTAGACTGAGCCAC
>CAZRBG010000087.1:0-17983 GCA_964598225.1 uncultured Pirellulales bacterium | reverse complement strand
TCCGACGGAACTATCCCCATGAAATCGGGAAGTTATTTCGTGCACGATCCTTAGGTGCTGCTTGTGAGTTCCACGGGCGTCTGGCCCGTGGAAGGCGACAAATTGCAAGACCAAGCCTGTGCCCGCCGAAAGGCGTCCCCAAGGGAGAGCAGAGTCGAGTGGATGGCCCCGTTCGGCTTAGCTCAAGGCAGGCTCTGCGACACATGGGCAAGATGCCCATGCTACTATAAGACAGCTCTTAAACACCTTCTACGCGGCATCGGCGCCTGCTTCAGGCATTATCGCTCGGCAAATCCGCCTCCGCTTCGTCGAAATGAGTGCAGACATCGTCCAAGGCGGTATTGTCAACTCTGTTTCGCATGAGTGAATAGATGACGGTGTTAGCACAAAAGTAAAAACTGATGATGAAGGAGACCATCAATCCGATGACGATCAGCACGAACAAATATACCAAACGGCTGGCCAACAGTTCCGTCGAATTGGCTGTTACGGGGTCCGAAGAGCCGAGCAGATTCATCATTTCCGGCCCGGGCCAGATTGCCGTCAGCTTGTTCACACCCTCGGTGCCGCCTTCTGTCCAGACACCGAGCCCTAGAAAGAAACGCGTGATCCAGAGCATCAGGAACACGAAAAAGCGAATCACTATATAGCAGATAGCGCCGTATACCGCCGCTATGACGGTGTAAATAGCCATCCTCGCCGGTTGAGCGTATACGTAGCTGAACGAGCGGCTTATCGAGTCGAAACAATCCGAGCCGTCATAGGCCACAGCCGGGAACATCAGGCCGAAGCCCACAACAGCGCCTACGGCTATGACCGCCGTCAGAGCGCCCAGAAACAATGCCCAGGGCATACCCAGTCCGACAATCAACTCGCCGGCCCGCGGAATATTGCCGGCAAGCCCAAGCAAAAAGACGAATAATCCCATGAATGCAATTATCCCGATGGGCGTCAGAGGCGCCGCGAAGAAGCTCGTGAATCTTCCGATACTAAAGCGTAGCGATTCGGTAAGACCGGGCTTTTCGCCCTGAGCAAACTGCAGCGCGGCAATCCGGCATAATGCGCCGCCACTGATCGACATCACGGCAAGAACTATGATAACGAAGACCAGACAGTAAACGTAATGATATCTAAACGCCCACATAAGTGCCGTGAAGCAATCACGGATGTTATCCCAAACACTTGAAAAGTTTAATTCGAACAACTGCCGCAGCGCCATGTGGAACTTATCGGAACCGAAATGCCATAGCGTCGAAAATACTCCTTGTCGTTTTCCCGTGTCCTCGAATTTGTTGATGTGTGACTCAATCTTTTCGTTCGACGTCATATATCGGGTGAGTTCGGTTATCTCGCCGGTTTCATCGGTAACGACTGTCTTGCTGAAGTCCATGAGCCAGCCGGCCAGACAGATGATCGCAACGGCAAGAAAAGCGATAATCAGCTTGGTCGGTTGGATGGCCATGCGGAAAGTCTGGAATATCTTCGGAAAGAGAAGATCGTCAAAAGGACCGATAGAATCCATACCGCCGGCCATTTTATTTCCTTTCAAAAAGATTAAATTGCCGATAGCCTGCCCAAAAGTGAACGCAAGTATATACCGTAGTATCGGTCGATTTCAACTACTTCTGTAAGATTATTTTCGGCAGCCGGGGACGTCTTTTGCGCGTCAGGAGGAGGGCGTGTCGCTATCAGGCGATTCCGCAGATTCCTCTGATTCCGGTCCGGAGGCAATCCGGTAGTCGGCATTCAGCCAGGCGCCGAGATCGATAAGCTTACATCGCTCGGAACAGAAGGGGAAGAATTTCTCGTGGCGGGCTCGTTCTTCAATCGACTTTGTCAGTATCTTTTTACAGACCGGGCATCTGTGTTTCATTTTGACGCTTATTCTTCGTTTTCTGTCGCGAGGCCTTGTTCGAGCATTCGAGCGTATTCCACGCAGTGTTTCGTCCACGGCATGGCTTCGAGCCGGGCCTTGCCTATGGGCTTGCCGGTAGCCAGACATGTGCCATAAGTCTTGTTTTCAATCCGGGCCAGCGCCTCGTCGATTTCTCTCAGCAACTTTCTTTCGCTATCCATCAATCCCAACGCAAATTCCTGTTCGTAGTTATCCGTCCCGATATCGGCCATGTGGATCGGCATACACGACAGATCGCCTGTGGCGTCCAGCCGAGATCTCTTCAAAGCCTCATCCTGGAATTCCGTCACGTTCGCCAGGATTTCCCTTCGTTTTTCAAGCAATAACTCTCGAAAATGCTTCCTGTCGGCTGCTGTCATGGTGCCTTTCTTCTTCCGAGTGGAACTAACTTGCTTCCTTGATACCTTTTTACGTTTTGCCACGTCTTTGTCTACCTTTCTGCTGCAAAATTACTTTACGTTACCTATTTTGAAATACGACGGCAATTTTGCAGGGCGTATCTCAATTGCAATTTTGAATCAAAACCTGTATTCTAATTGAAAATATGCAGTTTATCAAGCAGAATTGGTGCCTGGAGCAAGTATTTTTAGCGTAAAGAGTTAGATGCGGAGTTAAGGTAACTTTTTGTCGATTTTGTCTCTGTCTACGGCTAATTTTCCCAGAGGGATGAAGAATCTTTCCCGACCGATTTTTCCTGCAAAAACCTCGGCTCCGAAAACTTCCCTGATGCGATCCGTTGACAGTACTTCCTGAGTTTGGCCTGTGTAATAGCTCCCATCGGCGCCGAGGAGTAATATTTCATCACAATACTGGCTTGCGAGATTGATATCGTGCGTCACTGCTACGATTGTCTTGTTCTTTTCGAGCTGAGCGGCCTTGAGCAGATCGTATATACCTACCTGATGTTTAAGGTCCAGGAAACTTGTCGGCTCGTCGAGCAACAGGATAGAACTGCTTTGAGCGAGCGCGCGAGCGATGAAGACCCGTTGTTGTTCGCCGCCGCTGAGACTCGACAACGGACGTGCGGCGAATTGAGTTGTATCAGTGGCTTCTAGCGCTTCGTCGACAGCCTCCCTGTCCTGCCGTCTCTCGAAGCCCATCGATCCGAAGTATCTTGTCCTTGCCATCAGAACCATCTCGATTACCGAAAAGCTGAACGACGGCACATGTTCCTGCCGCACAATCGCAAACTTTTCCGCCAGTTTTTCGGTGCCGTACGAGCCGACCGGCGATCTATCAACTTTAATCACACCGGAATCAGACTTCAAAAGACCGCACAGCAGGTTCAGCAGAGTGCTCTTGCCCGCTCCGTTGGGACCGGCAATCGCCAGAAATGTCCCGGTATCGGCGCGAAAACTGATATTTTTCAGAATATCCCTTTCAGCGGTGTAGGCAAAGCTCAGATTGTTGACTTCTATTATACTGCTCATTTCATCCAACCTACTTGCCTGCTGTATTTGACCAGCAGGCCCAGGAAAACCGGCCCGCCGACAATGGCCGTCACTACGCCGACCGGCAATTGAGCCGGCGCGATAATTACCCGCGCCAGAGTGTCGGTGGCGATCAGAAAGATTGCACCGACGATTGCACTCAGCGGGAGCAACTGGCGATGGTCCGGTCCGAACACGAGCCTGACGGCATGCGGTACTACAAGCCCCACAAATCCGATCAGACCGCTGAGACTCACCGCAATAGCAGTTACAGCGGCGGCGACGCCAAAAGCAATTGTCCGGGTTGTCTTGATATTTATACCCATACTTACGGCACTGTCGGCTCCGAGACTGAGGGCATTTAACTGAGCAGCTATAAAGAACAGCGCCACTATCCCGGCAAGCACAAATCCGGCCCCGATCCAAATAGTAAGAAAATCCTCCGCCGTCATGTTGCCCATAAGCCAAAAAATCGTCGCGTAGACTTTGTCAGCCTGCGCGATGGACGTGATCAACATAATCACTGCCGAGAAGAAGGCATTCACAACGACTCCTGCAAGCAAGAGTCCGGTGACGTGGAACTTTCCGGTCAGTCGGCCAATGAACCAGACGAGCCAGACTGTGCCCAATGCTCCTGCAAAGGCGAAAACGGCGATAGGCGACCTCCCCCAGAGTGTCCAGTTAAGTCCGGCGACAACTGCTATCATCGCTCCCAGACCGGCGCCGCTTGATATGCCGAGTATGTAAGGATCGGCCAGGGGATTGCGCAGCAGCGCCTGAAAAACGACGCCCGAACACGCCAGCGCCGCTCCGACCAGACAGGCAAGCAAGATTCGCGGCAGTCTGATATTGACGAGGATTTCGTAATCGGGATTTGCCGTCGCCTGCTCGCCGGGTCCGTTGAAAGCGGCTCTTAGTGAGATGCGTGTGGTACCGACCGCAGCGCAGGCCAACATGACCATGATGAGCACAAGCAGCCCCACTCCGGTTCTGATAAGCAGCTTCTTCGGTGTCAACAGTCCCTGCATGGTCTCAGTCTTTGAAAAGATGCGGTCTCAGGCACTTTGCGATAGTCTCGGTCCCTTCGTACAGCCGCGGACCGAGGCGTGACACGGTATCGCCGGGGATGACGTATATCCTGTCGTTTGCCACGGCGGGAAGATTCCCGAACTTACTCCAATATCTATTTGCTTCCTGTCGCTGGGCGTCCAGGTCTTCTCGTCCCATCGAAGGCTCGATTATGACCTCGGCACGGGAGGCGATGACCTGCTCGGCACCTATCGGTGGATACTTGTGAATTGTAGGCCCGATTGCATTCTCGCCGCCGGCCAGCTCGATCATTTCATTGACGAACGTGTCTCGCCCGGCCACCCGGAGTGGTTCTCTTTGTACGATCCACAACACTCTGACCTTTTCCTCTGTTCCCACAATATCCGAGAGAGTCTGAAGTCTGCTCTCAATACTTGCGACCAACTCTTCTGCTTGGCGTTGTCTATCCGTTGCAACTCCGATTTCACCGATTACTCTGAACAAATCGCTGACTTTTTCAATGTCTGCCGTCAGGCAGTTGTAGCCGATCCGTTCGAGGCGTTCGGCAAACCTTTTGTGTTGATTGAATCCGAGTGTTGTTACCAGATCGGGTCTTGCGGCTACTACGGCCTCGATATTCGGCGTCCAGAACGAGCCGACTTTCGGTTTCTCTGCCGCGGCAGGGGGGTAGTCGCTGAAAATGGTTACACCAACGATTTCTTCGTCCAGCCCGAGTGCGAACAGGATTTCCGTCAGACTCGGGGCCAGCGAGACAATTCTCCCCGCCCGGGTCTTAGCCTCAGGGGGCTCGCTGTCGCTACGTGTCTCTTGACCGCCTGAGACGACAATGCCAATTGCCATCCAGCAGACAAATCCGATTATCAGCCAACACCATTTGTTCATTACGTTCTCTTGAATTGTTTTTCCAGATCGGTTATCGAAAACTTGATAGTAGTAGGCCGGCCGTGCGGGCATCTGGTTACAGACTCGGCGTGCTTTCTGTCGGCGAGAAGCTGCTCGATTTCACTGTCGGTCAGCTTCTGCCCGGCCTTGATCGCCGCTTTACACGCGGTCATATCCAGGACATCGTCAAGTAGTGTCTCGGCGTCCACACCGACATCGGCATGGTCTAATATGTCCAACAGATCCTGTACAAATTCAACCGGCTGGACGCCCGAAAGAAGAGTCGGAAAGGCGTGAACGGTCATTACTCCCGGGGCGGACGGAGCGATTTCGATTCCCAGCTTCTCTAACAATTCGGCATTTTTTTCTATCGCATCGGACCAGGACAGGCTTACCTCGAAACTTTCCGGGATCAGCAGCTTCTGCGATTCAAGTTTGCTGTTGCGCACACGTTTGCACAGGTCCTCGTATATCAGGCTCTCGTGAAGTGCATGTTGGTCGACGACGACAAAACCCTCCGCCGTTTGCGCCACGATGAAACTGTCATGTATTTGCAAAAAAACTCTTTCGTATTCTTCCTGTTCCTGCTTCTCCTCCTGCGGTTGCGGGACGGGCCTCCGGGTACGGGATGGCGGGCGAAAGTTCAGCCGTTGCTGTTTCTGCGAAGGCCTGTGCTCTTTGAAGAACGCCGCCATTGCGTCGGCGATTCTCTGGTCCCGCGCCGGTCCGACTTGTGCCGATCCTCCGCCGCTTCGCTCGATCTGCGGCAGCCTGGCGTCGGTTTGGAGATCCGTGCCGAGGAGCTTTTCGCGAAGAGCGCCGAGAACCTGTGAATGAACCAGGTTGGCGTTGTAGAAACGAACTTCGGTCTTCGTGGGGTGCACGTTGACGTCGTAGTCCTCCGGAGACATCCGGATAAACAAAAAGACTACCGGGAACCTGTTCGGCTCAAGCAACCCGCGATATGCCTCTTTAATAGCGTGAGAAATGAATTTATCCCTGATGAAGCGCCCGTTCAGGAACACGTACTGAAACTTGTTGTTCGATCTCGAGATACCCGGCTTTCCGAGCAGGGCGGTGATCTGCATTCCTTTTTCATCGCTCTCTGTTTCGATCAGATCGGCGCCGGCGTCAAGCGACAGGCCGGGAAACAGTTCTGAAATCCGCTCGCGCTTGCTTTGACTGCCGAGGAGGCGGTGCAGCTCTCTGCTGTTGTGTATCAGAGTCAGGTCAAGATTGTCGTTTGCCAGTGCGATACGTGCGAACTGCTCGCTGATGTGGCCCATTTCAGTATTGGCGGTTCGCAGAAATTTTCGTCTGGCCGGGAGTTTGTAGAAGATATTTCTGATCTGGATAGTCGTGCCGTAATCGCCGCTGGCCGGGCTGACATCGCCTTTTTCACCGCTGTCTATCTCAATAGAGTTGGCGCCGGCGGAGTCTCTGGTTCTGCTGACGGCTCGGACCTGCGCGATCGAGGCGATACTCGCCAGAGCCTCGCCCCTGAAGCCGAGCGTCAGTATGGCTTTAAGGTCCGAGCTGTCCTTGACCTTGCTCGTGGTATGCGGATCGAAGGCCCGCTCCAAGTCCTGAGCATCCATACCGCGACCGTCATCAGTGATCGAAATCAGCCTTCTGCCGCCATCCTCCACAGACACGACGATCTTCGCAGCCCCGGCGTCGATACTGTTCTCCATCAGCTCCTTAACCACGCTCGCCGGCCGCTCGATCACCTCGCCCGCGGCGATCATATTTATCATATTCCGGTCAAGATTTCTTATTTGTCCCATAGTCGGTTGATTGTACTTATTTCCATGTGTAATTTCAGCGATTTAATTCAAACAATGAGAAACTATATAACCTGACACAGATAACTTGTGACTTGCACACAACCAAACTGGCAGCTACTATGAAGGGTTTGTGGTGAAATGTGTTATCTGCAAACAAGGCCACACACATAAAGGCAGGACCACCGTCACACTTACGCGCGGCCAGACGACTGTTGTTATTAAAGATGTATCCGCCGAAATCGATGAAAACTGTGCCGAGTATTGCCTGAGCGAGGAAGCCGCACGGAAAGTTCAGGCCCTGGCCGATTCTTCGTACTCATCCGATCATGCATAGGGCTGATTCTAACTCAAGCTTTGAACAAGCTGCGGCCGGTCATCTCTTGCGGCTGCGATAATTCCATCATTTCCAGCAGAGTCGGACCTATGTCGGCCAGTGTGCCGTCTTTGCGGAGCTTGCTTTCGTTATAGCGTTCATCGAATATGACCAGAGGAACGTCGCCGATTGTGTGTGCCGTATGCGGGTCATCCGGGTTTTCGTCGATCATCTTCTCGAAGTTGCCATGGTCGGCCGTTATTATAGCCGATCCGCCCAGAGCCTTTATTTTGTCGAGTATTCTGCCTACACATTCATCGACCGCCTCAGCGGCCTTGATCGCAGCCGACAGTACGCCTGTGTGGCCCACCATATCAGGATTGGCGAAATTAATCACGATAACATCGTATTCGTTCGTTTCGAGCCTTTCCAAGATAACATCAGTGACTTCGTAAGCACTCATTTCCGGTTTCAGGTCGTACGTGCGGATGCGGGGTGACGGGACGATCTGTCTGTCCTCGCCGGGGAAAGGCTTTTCGGTGTAATCATTGAAAAAGAAGGTAACGTGTGCGTATTTTTCCGTTTCCGCACAGCGGAACTGCTTGAGTCCGAGCGAACTCCAGTACGCTGCGAGTATGTTCCTCATCTTCGGGGGCTTCAAAAACGCCACCGGCGCCGGCAGCGTTGAGTCGTACTCGGTCATGCAGACGAAATATATATCCGGTTTGGACGTTCGAGGGAATTCGTTGAAATCGGGTTCCACGAACGCCCGCGTAATTTCGCGCGGTCTGTCGCCGCGGAAGTTGAAGAACACGACACCGTCACCGTCGTCGATTGTGGCTATCGGCTCGTTTTCCTCATTTACTATGCTCGTAGGCTCGATGAATTCATCGGTTACTTCATCGGCGTAGCTATTGGCAACGGCGTCAGAGGCGCTCTTTGCTTTTTTGCCCTTTCCGATCCTCATACATTCGTATGCCGCCTGCACGCGTTCCCATCGGCTGTCGCGGTCCATCGCGTAGAATCTGCCCATTACCGATGCGATCCTGCCGACCCCAATTTCCGCGGCCTTTTTCTCGATATCGGAGATGTAACCCGCTCCGCTATCCGGCGGCGAATCCCGGCCGTCAGTAAAAGCGTGAATGAACACCTTCTCCAGGTCATGTCTCTTAGCCAGCTCAAGCAAGCCATACAAGTGATCCAGCAGTGAATGCACTCCAATATCGCTGCACAATCCCATCACGTGCATTTTGCCGTTTCTGTTCTTGACAAATTCGATCATTTTGAGGAACTTCTCATTCTCGAAAAATGAGCCGTCGCGAATGGCCTTGCTTATCCTTACCGATTCCTGTGGAACGATCCTGCCGGCGCCTATGTTTTGATGGCCCACCTCGCTATTTCCCATCGTCCCGTCGGGCAAACCCACGTACTTGCCGTAGGTATGGATAAGGCAATTAGCGAATTCGGACATTAACATATCGTCAACCGGAGTATTCGCACGTTTAATAGCGTTGTATTCGTCTTCCGAGCTGTCCGGGTTGTGGCCCCAGCCATCGCGGATTATCAGCGCAAACGGTTTTCTTTTCAAAGTCGCCTTTTCATTGGCCATAATGAAGGAAACCTTTCATACAATAGAAATAAAGACGAGGCACAGCCTCGCCTGCATTTTCATGGTCAAATCTAATCCGCGGCATAATACCGGATTAGCCTGAATGTGTCAAAGTAGATTTCCTAATTATTATGTCGGAGATCGACTCAGGCAATAAAGGATTTTGACAGGCAGGCCTGCCCTGATATAATGCCCACCGACCAATTCAGACGAGCAGTGGTCGCCCAGGATGGTTAATATACGTAAATGACAAATATGATCTGTGAAAAGACGAAAGAAAACACTGAACAAACGAACGCGAATAGGTTTTCAATAAACGGTCTGAAAGACCTGCTTCCCAACGCACGGGCGCATTTCATCTTCTGGTCGCTGATGATCGGCGGATTGATTCTGGATTTGTGGACGAAACAGGCCGTATTCGGTAGATTGAGACCGGGAGAGGTGTTGCCTGTCATAGACGGATTTCTACAGTTTGTCCGAGCGGAGAACACCGGCGCTGCATTCGGCCTTTTTGCCGGTAAAGCGTATTTCCTGACTGCCGTTTCGATAATTGCCCTTGTGGTGATTTTCGCAGTCTTCCTGTTCGGAGCCCACAGACAGAAACTCGTCAACATTGCGTTGGGATTATTCGCTGCGGGTGTTTGCGGGAATCTATACGACAGGGCTTTCAACGAGGGCCGGGTGCGGGATTTCATCGACATGCACTATCGCGACTACCACTGGCACACCTTCAACGTCGCCGATGCTTTGCTCTGTATCGGGGTAGGGCTGCTTATCATATCGAGCTTTTCTACTGCGCAGCCTGCTCGAAAACATGATCGGCCACAAAAATAGGAGCGCTCGTGGCCACCCCCAGAGCGATAGCGTCGGAAGGGCGGGAATCGATCTCGATTGTCCGCCCGTTCATACCCAGATGTATCCTTGCATAGAAAACGTGATGCCGCAGGTCGTTTATGACGATCTTCTCTATTCGGGCGTCGAGATTCTCAATAACGCTGGCCAGCAGATCATGCGTCATCGGACGCGCCGGTTTGATCCCTTTGAGACGGCGGTCGATGGCGAAAATCTCTACTATTCCAATCACTATAGGGAAACTGCGCTCGCCGTTTAGCTCCTTCAGGACGATCACCTGCTGATCGGACATCTCGTTTATGATTATCCGCGATAGTTCGGCTTCTAATTCCATTTCAGCGCCACCTTTCTCCATAAAAGATGCGGGCCTGAGCCTGCTTATAATCCATTATCCAAATCCGAAAGGTGTTTGTCAACAGTTCTTAGCTGTTCGGTCAGCTGGGCGAGCTTATCTCTTGCCTGAGAAACGACGTGTGGTTTGGCCTTTTTGACGAAATTCTCATTGGCTAATTTGGCTTCGACCGCGCCTTTGGCCTTTAATATCTGCTCTTTTTGTTTCTCGAACCGCTGCCTTTCCGCTTCGGGATCGACAGCGTCGTGTACATAGACTTCTGCCGCTTCGGCCACCGTGGCTGCAGAATTAGCCGGTTTTTCGATGTCCGCACCGGAATGAAACTCCTTAACACCCGCCAGCGTGCTTATCAGTTCTGAATTTTGATTGAGCATCTCGGCGTTATTTTGATCGGTCTTCACCGAAACAACCAAACGAGTCTTGGGAGGAATATTCCTGTTGTTTCTGATATCCCGGATGGTTCTGATAATTTCCTGAAGGGTTTCAATCTCCTTTTCCGCTTCAGGCTTCCGGAAGGAATCTATTCGTCTCGGCCACTCGGCGATAACAAGAGCTTCGGAGCCCTTTGCTTCCGCCAGATCTTCGAGGCCTCTGACAGGAGCGACTTCGTTGAGCTTCTGGAAGATTCCTTCGGTTATTATCGGAACGAAAGGATGGAGAAGACGCAAAACCTGATCCAGTGCGAAAGCAAGTACATTCTGGGCGATTGGCTTTGAATTATCATCCTGCATCCTCGGTTTTGCCCACTCCAGATACCAGTCACAAAGATCGTTCCAGAAGAACCTGTACAGGGCTGACAGAGGCTCGCTGTATTTGAAGTTCTCTAGAGATTCCGTCACCTCGGAAATGGTTTGTGCCAGCCTCGATAGAATCCACTTGTCGGTGATGTCCATCTTGCCGGCGTCGAATCCGGCGGCGTCCATCCCTTCGAGGTTCATCAGGGCAAAGCGCGAGGCGTTCCAGAGCTTGTTGCAGAAGTTCCGCCCAATGTCGAACTTCGGCGATGTATTGGCTTTGCGCCCGTCCGGCAGCGTCATCTCCGCCACCGGCATCCTGATATCCTGTGTATCGGTGGTCATACTGGCTAACGTGAACCGCATCGCATCGACGCCGTGGCTGTCGATGGCCACCAGCGGATCGATGCCGTTGCCAAGGCTCTTGGACATCTTGCGCCCCTGGCCGTCCTGTATCATCGCATGAATGTAAACGTCGCTGAACGGAATATCACCCGCGCAATACTGACCCATCATCACCATCCGCGAAACCCACAGCGTAATAATCTCACGAGCCGTACAAAGCACATTGCCCGGATAGAACGTCTTCATCTCAGGCGTGTCATCTGGCCACCCCATCGTTGAGAACGGCCAAAGCGCCGAGGAAAACCACGTATCCAAAACATCCGTATCCCGAACAAACCCATTGTTAGCAAGCAGTTCTTCGAGTGCGTTATTTGTAATCGGCGTGGATACGTATGCCGTCTCCCCATCCGGGGACATTGTTACTACAACTTCTATATCTTTCACACATAGCTTAAAAGCCTGCCCTCCCAAAAGTCGGGCTGCCCGAAGGCCAAGGACAAATTCAGGAATTTCCCACAAGTCTTTCCATGGTCCCGCCCAGATCGGTATCCTATGTCCCCACCAGAGCTGGCGGCTTATGGGCCAGTCGCGGAGGTTTTCGAGCCAGGTCTGATAGGTTTTTGCGTAACGGTCCGGGACGAAACGCAAGCGGCCGTCGAGCAGAGGCTTGAGAGCAAGACCGGCTAATGAGTTGACCGGGACGTCCGTTCCCTCGATGATCCCTTCGCCGAACTTGTCTTTCAGGTGCTCGATGGGCTTTTTAACGGCGATATACCATTGATCGGACAGATACGGCTCGATGGGCACGTGGCTGCGGTAGCTGTGGCCGACCTCGTGGGCGTACTCGCGAACGTCTTCGAGCAGATTTTCCGTGCGGAACCATTCTACGATTGCCTCGCGCGCCTCGAAACGATCCATGCCGAGCAGAGACTGTGCTTCCGGCTCACTCACATCCTCCCAGCCGTGTTTGTCGCTGATCGACCCGTCCGGCGCCATGACGTTAATAACGGGCCGGTCGTGTCTTTGCCCGATCTCCCAGTCGTCCGGGTCATGGGCCGGTGTGACTTTCAAGAATCCCGTGGAGAATCTCGCCTTTTCGTCCTCGCTCTCGGGATCCGCCGGCACAACGTGCTCATCGGCGATAATCGGAATACGTCGTCCGACAATCGGAAGGCGCACCTGCTTGCCTACAAGATATTTGGCACGCGGATCGTTCGGATTCATCGCCACAGCCGTATCTCCAAGCATCGTCTCCGGCCGAGTCGTGGCAACTGTAACATATTCAAGCAACTTTCCTTCAATTTCGACGGGCTCGACTAGCGGGTATCTGAGATACCAGAAGTGTCCCTGGACGGTTTCATGCTCTACTTCGTCGTCGGCGAGTACGGTCTGTGTAGCCGGATCCCAGTTAACCAGTCTCTTGCCGCGATAGATCAGGCCGTCTTTGAAGAGCTTGAAGAACGTGCTGCGTACGGCCTTGGCGCAGACTTCGTCCATCGTAAAGCGGATTCTGTCCCAGTCGCAGGAGCAGCCCATCGCCTTCAACTGTTCGATTATGCGGGCTTCATACTCGTCTTTCCATGCCTGGACGCGGCTCACAAACTCTTCGCGTTCGAAATCGGTGCGCCGTTTTCCCTCTTCCGCCAGGATTCGCTTCTCTACAACTGTTTGTGTGGCGATTCCGGCGTGGTCGGTGCCCGGCATCCACAGAGTGTTACGTCCCTGCATCCGACGGAAACGAATGAGAACATCCTGCAGAGTATTGTTCAGTGCGTGACCAAGATGAAGAGGCGCCGTGACGTTAGGTGGCGGTATTACGATTGTGAACGCTTCTCTTTCATCGCCGTCGGTCTGAGGCTCGGCATGAAAATACCGGCGGAAAGACCACAAATCATTTACCTGCCGCTCAACTGTCTTGGGTTCGTAAATCTTCGAGAGTTCTTCAGCCATTGCTCATCAAATCTCGATAAAAGCCCCTAAAAAGAAATTCCGGCCCAATACGGTAGCCGGAATCTCATACTAATTCAAATACAAACCAGAGTAAAGCAAACAAATAAACTCGAATAAGATGCTATTGCCCTGTGTCAATATGTTCTAATCGAGGTTCATCGTCATCAGGAATTCCCCGTTTGTCCGTGTCTTTGAGAGTCTGCTCTTGAGCAATTCGACGGCTTCGACCGGATTCAATTCACTCAGGACCCTTCGGAGTCTGTAGACGAGCTGAAGCTCTTTGGGATCGAGCAGAAGTTCTTCCCGTCTTGTCCCGCTCCTGCTGATGTCGATGGCCGGCCAGGTTCTTCTGTCCACCAGGCGCCGGTCGAGGTGCAATTCCATGTTGCCGGTCGCCTTGAACTCTTCGAATATGACCTCGTCCATTTTCGAGCCGGTATCGATAAGTGCCGTGGCAAATATAGTCAGCGAGCCGCCTTCTTCGACATTTCTGGCGGCTCCGAAAAATCTCTTGGGCATCTGCATCGCACCTGCGTCAACACCGCCGGTGAGGATTCTGCCCGAGTGCGGCATCTCGGTGTTGTATGCACGGGCCAAACGGGTTATCGAGTCCAGTAAAATCACAACGTCCTGTCCGTACTCGATCAATCTCTTGGCCTTTTCTATGACGATTTCCGCAACCTGGCAGTGGCGCGAGGCCGGCTCGTCGAATGTCGAGCTTATTACCTCGACATCGTCGGCGGTCTTTCGCTCCATCTCAGTGACTTCTTCCGGCCGCTCGTCAATGAGCAGAACAATCAGCTTTACGTCCGGGTGATTGGCGCTCAGTGCATTCGCGATCTTTTGCAGCAGGATCGTCTTGCCGGTTCGGGGCGGAGCGACGATCAGCCCGCGCTGTCCCAGACCCACCGGCGTGACCAGGTCGATAATCCGCATGTTCAATTCTTCCGCCGTGGTCTCGAGAACGAAACGCTTCTCCGGATGCAGAGGAGTCAAGTCTGCGAAGACCACTTTCTCGGCGAGATTGTCGGGATCCTCGAAATTGATCGCCTCGACACGAAGCAGGGCAAAGTACTTCTCGGAATCTTTCGGCGGCCGAATCTGACCGGATACGACATTGCCGGTTCGCAAGCCGAATCGCCTGATCTGAGACGGCGACACATAGATGTCGTCTGATGAAGACAGATAATTATAGTCGGGGTTTCGCAAAAAGCCGTAGCCGTCGGGCAGAACTTCGAGCACACCCTCGCCGTACATCAGCCCGCTTTGACGAATTCTCTCCTTGAGAATCCTAAAGATCAAATCTTGCTTTTTGAGGGCGCTGTATTCCGTTATCCCTTCGTTTTTGGCAAGATCGTGCAGCTCTGCGACTGTGAGCTTTTGCAGGTCGGTCAAATAGAGGTTGCCTTTTTTGATCCTCTCATATTTCGCATGAGTGGATTCATCCTCGGTTGGTTCGGTCTGTACTGATTCCTCGGCATCCTCGACCTGTTCCTTGACCTCAGCATCTGCCTCGGACTCTTTTGTCTCAACCGCTGTAGCGGTGTCGGTATCGGGATTGTTTTCAGCCTGCGCCTGCTCCTCCAATTCGGCGACAACATCTTGCGCTTTTTTAGCCGCCTTCTTCTTTGTACTTTTTCTTTTCTTAGTTGTACGCTTTGCAGCTTTAGCCATCATTACTCCTTATATGTTCGTGAAACAGTGTCAATGCCTTTTTTGGAACCTGTGCCCGCCGATGGCAGGCATCAGAGGCACTACACTACAGAATAACCTTCCCGCAGGAATTTAATAAGATTTGGACTTAGAACAGTAGAATAAAAACCCAAATATGTCAAAAACGGGTAGCACCGTTAAACCGGCGATCTGCGATGAACCCCGCTTACCCAATATCCGTAATATCAGAGAAAATATCAGCGACCTGTCTGACTAATGCCGAGAAGCCAGAATTGTTTACAACCGTATTATCGGCGATGGCAACTTTCTTGTCCAGAGAAATCTGAAAATTTTCTCTAATTTTCAATTGATTTTCGTCAAAACCTTTTTTTTTGGCCCTGGAAGCTCTTAATTCGTCGCTGCAATCGACAAAAATCAACCTGTCGCAGCGGTTTGCCCAGCCGACTTCCACCAATAGCGGCATATCCAGAACGATAGCTTTGACTCGGTCGTCCTGACTGTATTGCTCAATGAGTTCCTCGGCCCGTTCCAGGACAAACGGGTGAACAATCTTATTGAGTAAGGCGAGTTTTTCGGTTTCGGAAAATGCCTTTGAAGCCAGTTTTTTATGATCGATGCGGCCTTCGGAGTCAAGTATTTCTTTGCCGAAGGAGGCTGCAATCTTCCGCTTGACGGCGTCTTCTTTCAGGAGCCTGTGAACGATTTTGTCGGCGTCGATTACTTTGCAGCCGAGTTTTGCAAACTCAGCCGCAACAGTGCTCTTGCCGGAAGCGATTCCGCCTATTATGCCTATCACCGGTTTGTCGCCGAATTTGCCCATGAATGAGCAGGGTAAACTCAGAGCGCCTAGCTGTCAAGCGACTCTCTGATGCAGGCACAACCGACCGTATCTCAACTTGTTGTACGATTAGAATGTATAAAGGTTCGGTTGTAATATACCTGCCGGTTGAGGAGACGCCTCCAGGATGGGTAAAAGGTAGTTTCGGACTACTACGTCCCAGCTCATGTTTTTCGCGAGGTCGTAGCCTGTTTCAATAATACTTTCGAGTTCCGCCTCGTTCTTCGGAAGTCGCGAGCATATTTGCATTGCTACCTTTTCGCTTTGACTTGCCTCGATATAATCCCGGAGCTTACGGTCGATCCGGATCAGCTCTTCGATTTCCGAACCGACCTGGCCTTCGCAATGTGCAACAGGCCATTTGTAAGCCGCCTCCATGCTGTAAATATCCTGGCTCCGCCTCTGCGCGACTTCGGTCGAAAGAACGAACAGAACCGCAGTCTTGTTTTGAGCGACGAGTTCTCTTTCCATATGCCGAACCTCAACCAGAACGACCTCGGGCGAGCTTTTTACGCCCGTTTCCTCATCGACAAAGGTCCTGGTCCCATAGATAATTCCCGCGCCGTAATGATGCTCTATCTTGTGAAACGCCGGGGCGTAACCTGTGTTCACAAAACCGTCAATGGACGAGTAAAGGAGCTCGCTGTTTTCGCCGAGACGGCCGCTTATGGGGCCTTCTGTTGTGAACAACGGGCCGACGAGAATCGAGCGTTCGACTTTGTCAAGATAGGTCTGGCAGGGGAAGAAGCCGTGCAGAACCGCGCCTATGCCGCCGACTTTGTTGACAGTCTCGTGAGTAACGTGCACCGCCGTTGTCTTCCCGGCCATAGCGAGCTTCCCGCCAAGTTGCACCTGATTTTGTGTTGTGGGTCGTCTTTATACTGTTTCCACATAAACTATACAAAACGCTTTGGATATGAACAAAAAAGGTGGCAGGTCTGTCGGAAGGTGGACCGGGTCCAGTAGCGGCGATTCTAAAAAATATGCTGTTTTTGAGAGGAGTTAAGACTTTTCCTGTTGTCCGTTAACGTTCAACGCTGACCTACTCTGGCGCGAAGCGCTCTTATTGCTCCGGAGAGTAATTGCTGAGGGATATCCTTCAATTCGGGTTCGGGTATCTCGCTGAGCGCTATTTTGTCGAGGATGTTGGTTACGCGACTGCCGTAAGGAACTATGAGTGCTCCGGTGCTTTCAGCTTCGTCCAGCTCTCCCTGGGCCATTTGTCTCAGATAGGTGATGACATTCTTGCGCAGCTCGCTGTCGCTCATATCGTAGGCGGCGCCGCCGGCCTCCCGAGGTCCGTCCGGAACCTCTCTTTCCTGAAGAATATCCTGCGTAAGTTTATATGTTTCAGCCATTAGGCGTTTTTCCCGCTCCTCGGCGGTCTCGTCTATAGGCGCCAGTTTCAACTCTTCCTCTTCGGAAACCGGGCGCGGGACGTATATTTTGTTGTGACATGCCGGGCATTTGCCCCATTTACCACCGGCTGAATCGGCGGCCTCTATCTTCCTGCTGCAATGTTCACAATGAAATACAATCGCCATCTTAGTACCTCTTTTTTAGCTCAAATATAATTATTAGCTATGCTTTTGTGCTCACTTACTATTCGCCCGCCGAACATTCTGCGGCTACCTCGGTAGTTATCCCGCCGCGAGGAGTAAATCGAGAGGTAACCTTCATCCGTCGAGGCTTGCAGGCTCCGCTCAGATCATCCAATATTTCGTTTGTCAGGGCTTCGTAAAAAATTCCTTTGTTGCGATATTGCTGAAGGTAGAATTTCAGACTCTTCAACTCGATGCACAGATTGCCGGGGCAGTACTCTATGATGATCTCGCCAAAATCCGGCTGACCCGTCCGCGGGCAAAGGCTCGTAAACTCGGGACATCTGATCGTGATTTTGTAATCGCGATCAGGTTTCGGATTATCGAATAATTCTATCTCGACCTGTTCACTCATTGATAAATCTCGATTGACAAATCATTTATAGCCAAAATAAATCAAATCCGAGGATTGTGCAAGAAGGAATTTCGGTTTTACGCCAACTGATGCTGTCGGAGATTTCGGCAGGGACACGATGTCGATTGACTTTTGACACTGTTTAACCGTATCTGTAGAATACCGCCGTTAGTGAAAGTTTTGAAACCGAAGATGAGGTACTCCGGCAAATAGAGGACATCTAAGTGAAGGAAACTTATAACTGGACTTTTGCAAAGTTGAAAATTTAAAGGCGTAATGGGCAATTTGACGACAAA
>CAZRBG010000086.1:0-18138 GCA_964598225.1 uncultured Pirellulales bacterium | reverse complement strand
TAACCGGATTGAGAGAGCTTACACAAAAATGTGCGAAAGATTCTTGACACTACCCTTTCGCTTTGTAGACGTGCTGCCCTGCCTGACGAGCGGCAAGATGCTCACAGAGCATGTCAGTGAATATTTCACCAAGGGCGAAAACGTGCCAACCGTTCTGAAGTTGGGTGCCAAAAACGCCGAGATGGGCGGCAAGAACGCCGTAATCGTAGACGACGATGCCGATCTCGATGAGGCCGTGCCGCATATTATCGACTCGGCAACCTCTACATCAACCACGGCTGCACGAGCGCATTAGTGGAAAGACAACCTTTCAACGGATTCAAAATGTCCGGCGTCGGTTCAAAAGCCGGCGGCCCCGACTACCTGCTCCAGTTCATGGACCCGCGCGCCGTCACGGAAAATACAATGCGCCGCGGCTTCGTCCCGATCAACAACGAAAATCAAAGGATTGAATGACACTACAACTCTTCCAGAAACGTGAGTTGCCTTTGAGATGGGTTGCCAGGGTTCCCGTACATGTTTTCTACGGAGTTTTCGAATTTCTTCAGAGCGTTTTCATGGCGCTTGAGGAACCATTGCTTATGCTTGTTGAGGTAATCTTCCCGAATGTCCACACGTCGTAAGTCTCTCGGGACTCGCTCCATACGTGGATCGACGCTGTCGAACCCGGTGAAAGTGGAGGCCAATCGATCCTTCGTCATTGTGACATATTTGGGATTTATCTCGATGCCGATAGCCCTTCGGCTAAGTTGCTGACATACACGGAGTGTTGTGCCACTACCGGAAAACGGATCTACTACCAAATCGCCTTCATCTGATGAGGCCAGAACTAAACGTTCGATTAAGCCCTCTGGCTTCTGTGTGGGATGACTTTGGCGATTCCCATTGCAGTAGTGAACGTGAGAGAACTCCCACACGTCGCCGGGGTTTGCTCCTCTCATGTTGTTTCGATCCCTGTAGTACTTTTGTGGTATCCTAACATTATCCAAATTGAACTTGAATCTTTTCGTCTTTGTAAACATGAGAATGTCGTCGTGCCGTGGAGAGAACCCTTTTGTTCTTCCGATGCCCTGGGTGTAGTGCCAAACGATCCAACTGTTGAAAAACATCCGTAATTCTCGATCTAGAATGTCGTATAGGTACGAAATAAATCTGAATCCCATGAATACGTATATCGTTCCGGAAGGTTTCATAATCCGCTTGGCTTGACGAAGCCATTCTCGTGAGAAGACAAGATAATCCTGAAATCCTTTTATATCATGGTTGTTGCCGTAATCTTTGCCAAGGTTATATGGTGGGTCCGCCACAATCAAATCCACGGAGGCTGTATCCAACTCCCCTAATTCCTCGATAGCATCCCTTGTGATGATTTCAATATCAGTCATCGCTCTTTATCCATCCGTTCTTTCTCGCTAATTCTATCCATTCATTGAAACCTTTTCGGGAATTAATGAATTTTTGATCAAGAAGTTGACAGAATTGCCATGTGGTCCGCTTGGTCAGTTTTACATAATGAATGTCCCGAACTTGGAGTTGCCCACTGCCCAAGGCCGGGTTGTAGCTCAAATCTCTGCTTGACAAAAACTTCAGGTCATAGGCATTATGAGAGACAACCTCCATGATCCCATCCATCAGGCCGGATTTTGCATTCTTCGTTGAGTAGACTCTGTGCTTGAGAGACAAAATGATAAAGATGTAGTCAGGGTCCTCTACATAGGCAGTTCTGATCCTCTTGAAAGACGTTATGTTGGGTGACTTGCCGCTGGATTCGAAATCTTCGGAGGTTGCCTTGACGTCGACTTCAGCCGTAACGCCAGATTCCACCTTCCGCTCCTTCTTGAACTGGAGAATGACATCGGCCATATGAAGGCGTTGCTGGGCCTCAACATTGATAAGTTGGTACTTGTTGTTCTTGTCCTCCATCCCCTCATAAAAAGTCTCATATGCCCAAGCCTCCACAATCGGGCCGGCGATTTTGTTGACGTTTTCCATTGGCAAGCCGTATCGGAGGTTCGTATTGATTATGATCTGGTTCCGTCTGGAATCTATACTATCTTGCATTATGTTTTCAATAGATGTAATGACGAATTGGGAACATTCATCGTAGTCTTGACATTGCTGCGGTATCTTGAGTTCGAGATCGTCGTATTCCATTGCTGTATATTCCAATTCTCGTCTTTACTTAGACAAATTATATGCTAATTCCTTTGACGGTAATAAACAAGACTTTTTATCAGCAACGGAAGATAGTAAGGTGTACACCGCACAGCGAAATGCATTCATTGTGATATCGGACATGGTTTTTTAGCCCAAATGGTGAAAAATCCTATTTGCGTGGTTGAATAATCTAAGTCTCTGATGTACATTCAGTTATTATGAAAATGTCTTGATTCATTTGGAACAGGGATGTTACAGGATGGATATTGTCAGCAGCTTTACGGAAAAAGTCAGGGGGAAGGATTTATCGGTTGTTTTGCCGGAGGGCAGGGATGAGAGGGTGATTCGTGCCTCCCGGAGGCTTCAGGACGAGGGAATTGCCCGGCCGATTGTGCTTGGCGGGCCGGAGCAGATAGCCGCGGCGGTCGAAAGGGCGGGCGTCAGTATCGACGGCATTCAGGTCATAAATCCCAGAACAAGCGGCAGGGCCGATTTCTATGCTGAGCAGTACAGTCGCCGAAGAAGTGATGTCCCGGCTAAGATCGCCAGGCGCATCGTCGTCAAACCACTGTATTATGCAGGCATGATGGTGGCATGTGGTGACGCCGACACAGCCGTCGGCGGAGTCGCCAGCGCGACGGCAACCCTTATCCAGGCGGGCGTCCTGACGGTGGGTCTGGCTCCGGGGATTAAAACCCCTTCCAGTTACTTTCTCATGGTTATACGAGACTTCCTCGGAGAAAAAGACAAGCCTTTCATTTTTGCCGACTGTGCCGTCAATATTGACCCGACCGCCGAACAACTGGCGGATATAGCTTTGGCTTCTGCGCTAAGCGCACGGAGGATTCTCGGCAAGGAGCCTCGCGTAGCCTTGTTGTCATTTTCCACGCGGGGAAGCGCTGCCGGCCCAAGTGTGAACAAAGTCAGGGAGGCTCTGAAAATCGCCAAGGCGCGGCAGCCGGACGTGGCCATCGACGGCGAGTTCCAGGTTGACTCAGCTATAGTGCCCGGAGTCGCCGTCAAAAAAGTCAGAGGCGAAAGCGCCGTTGCAGGCAAGGCCAATGTTATCATTTTTCCCGATCTCAACTCGGGAAACATCGCCTACAAGCTTACACAGTACATGGCCGACGCGCAAGCCATAGGGCCGTTCCTCCAGGGATTTGCAAAACCCATAACAGACCTTTCGAGGGGAGCGAACGTGAAGGATATCGTATCTACGGCGGTATTGACCTTAGCGCAGCTAATTGACGCCGAGTATCCCGATGAAGAAAAGTCGGAGCTGCAATCAGCGAAAGGACAGGTGGATTATGAAAGTGCTTGTGATTAACGCAGGCAGCTCTTCGGTGAAGTATTATCTGTATGACATGCCGGATGCGGAGGTTCTGGCGCACGGGGCGATTGAAAAAATCGGGGATGAGGACGCCGAGCTAAGACTTTCAGTCGGAGACCAGACACGCGCCGAGCCAACGAACGTAGCAAATGTCTCGCAAGCGATTGAGTTGATATTCGAGACTTTGGTGAGGAAAGACGTTGGGGCGATAGAGAGCCTCTCGGAGATCGGCGGCGTTGGCCATCGGGTCGTTCACGGCGGCGAGGAATTCAGCGGCTCGGTGATTATCGATGAAGAAGTGATCGCCTCTATCGAGAAGTTTGCCGATCTTGCACCGCTTCACAATCCCCCCAACCTCGCCGATATTCGAGCCGTGCAGGGCAAGATTCCCGACGTTCCGCAGGTGGCCTGCTTCGACACCGCCTTTCACTCCACTATCCCAAAGGTCGCATACATGTATGCTCTGCCGTATGAGCTTTACGAGAAATACCATATCCGCAGGTACGGCTTTCACGGCGTCTCTCACAGGTACGTGGCCCGCCGTGCCGCCGCTATAATGGGTAAGCACAAGTACGAGATCAACGCAATCACCTGCCATCTCGGCAACGGCTGCTCGGTCACGGCGGTCAAGAAGGGCCGGTCGGTGGATACATCGATGGGATTTACGCCGCTTGAGGGCGTGCCGATGGGAACACGCTCGGGCGACCTCGACCCGGCGATACTTTTCTATCTTGCCGAAAAGGGCTACAGCGCGGAAGAGCTAAAGACGCTCTGCAACAAGCAAAGCGGTCTGTACGGGATATCGGGCGCTTCCAACGACGTTCGGAATCTCGTGGAACTGGCCGAAAAAGGCCATGAGCGGGCAAAGCTGGCTATCGACATTTTTTGCTATCGCATCAAGAAGTATATCGGCGCCTACGCCGCCGTGCTCGGCTCGGTCGACGCCGTCGTCTTCACCGGCGGAATCGGAGAGCACGCCGCCGGTCTGCGGAGCGAGATTTGCGATGATATGGCTCAGATAGGTATCGAGCTTGACAGGGCGGCAAATAAGCAGACTGGGACAAAGGAAACCAAAATCAGCACCGCGACCAGCGGCGTAGCCGTCTTCGTCATCCCGACGAACGAGCAGGCCGCAATCGCCCAAGATACTTACGAGCTGGCGCAATTGCAGCCGGCGGCGAAGTGAGGACTATAGTGGTCGCGAGGGTCCATATTGCACAGTGTCATTCCTGCGCAGGCACGAATCCGGAAACGCTTGAACAAATGGATTCCTGCCTGCGCAGGAATGACGGCATGCGCGATGAGCCATTGATATATTCCAACCAGAAGCTACCTGCTGTCAACCTGACTAACTGATCGGCTGCAATTGTGGTTCGATGGTTTTTTTGAACTCCGGGCTGATTCTGCACCATTGAATTATATCTACCCTGAACGGCAAATCCGATTCGGCAAAGGCATTTTTTATCAGAGCCAGATCGTCCAACCCAAGGGGCTCGTCGCCCATTATCACAAGATCGAGATCCGAATAAGGTTTGGACTCCGGTGAAGTCCTCGAACCGAAAGCCATTACCTTTCGATCCGGGATATACTCGTCAAGAATCGAGCGGATAATGTCTTCATGTTCGGATGATATGTTAATCATTTCGTTCTTCCAGCGCCCTGAGGAGTTTCCGCACATCGTTAAGAAAGTCCTCAACCACGTCGAAAACGTCCTGCGCCAGGGATTCGTTGTATATATGACTGGTCCGGTTCCGCGCCTCGTGATACTTGAACCATTTCAGCGGATCATCGATCAATTTCTGCTCGGCCGCCATTCGGAAAAGCTCTTTTCTGGAGATGCCGTCCACATAAGCAGCGCCTACATTATCCGCAAGCCATCGCTTCATCATCTTCCACGCCAATTCGTAGGTATATTCGAAGCGCTGTATGGCCGAATCTCTCAGGATTTCAGAGGGTGCGGCGGTGCTCTTGTTGTTATACCAGTCCAGCGCCTCACTTAATGAGTCGATGGCTTTTCTAAAACTTGTCAGCTCCAGCATCGATTAACAGCCCTCAAAAGAAATATAACGGCACTCCACGCTACATGATACTCCAATTGTGCAACCGGTCAAAAGAAAGAATCAGTGTCTTGAGCCGTTTGCTGACAGGCTTACTTCTTGGGATTCAGCATATTTATCGGTCCGACGTATTCTTTCGCGATCACTACGTTGTCGAAATAGACTTCGATGGGGTTGTCCGGGCCGTATTCCTGCGGCAGGCCATGATAGTACGTCTCTAACGAGAAAAATGTTATTCGTAAGTTTGGAACGCGGCGGAAACGCACGCCGTCCTTAATCTTGCCCGGCACAACATGCGTGCGGCTGACCTTGTTCTTACGAACGCTCCATTTCCCGGATGGCGGACGTGTGCCGTCAGCCTTCCATGACTTGAAATCATCGAAAAAGATAACGTTCGGGTCATCGCCAATACCGAGGTCGTTGTGATATTTCGCCGCCACCGAACCGCCCGCATCCGCGGCGGATGCCATTACTGAGGCAAGGATTAATCCGGACACCAACATGTTCCCGAAAACACGAAAGGTTCGGTCGTGCAAACTTGTCAAAAAAGCGGTCCGCGAGAAGTTCTTCATTATCCAGCTCCGATTTCATAATAAAATGTCTTACCTTATCCTTGACGATTATTATACAATCGTCGGCAAACAAACGCCCGACGCGATTCTAACGCCTCGGGCCTGAAAAAGCGAAAGGAGAATAGAAATGGGAACACAAGAATATGGCTTGATAATGCTCGTTCTGATTGGGGCAACGATGGGGTTTGGCGCTGATCGACAAAGCGTTGTTGCGCCGGGAGCCGGCGTGGAGAAGCTCGCCGGTGGATTCGCTTTTACCGAAGGGCCCGCCGCCGACGCCGAGAAAAACGTTTTCTTTACCGATATTCCCAACGAACGAATTCACAAATGGTCGCTGGATGGAAAGCTCTCGACCTTTAGAGAGAACTCGGGCGGCGCCAACGGGCTTTTCTTCGACAAGAAAGGGGATCTGTTAGCCTGTGAAGGAGGGCGGCGGAGACTGGTTTCGATCAGCCCGCAGGGAGAGGTGACGGTGCTGGCCGCACGCTATAAAGGCAAGCGGTTCAACAGCCCCAACGATCTATGGATCGCTCCGGATGGGAGCGTCTATTTTACCGATCCGCGATACGGAGGCAATAGGGACAACATGGAACTGGGCGGCGAGCACGTCTACTATCTCTCGCCCGACCGCGAGAAGCTCATCAGGGTGATCGACGACATGGTCAGACCGAACGGAGTCATAGGCACGCCGGACGGACAGAAGCTGTACGTTGCCGATCAAGGCGGCGGAAAGACCTTTTCTTATTTTATCAATAAAGATGGAACTCTGTCGGACAAGAAACTCTTCGCTCCTGAAGGTTCCGACGGAATGACAATAGATAACGAGGGTAATATTTATCTGACGACAAGTGCGGTTGCGGTCTACAACAAAGACGGCGAGAAGATCGAGACCGTCGATGTTCCCGAGCGCCCGGCCAACGTCAGCTTCGGCGGAGAGGATAGAAAGAGGCTGTTTGTTACGGCAAGGACCTCGCTATATTCGGTCCGCACCACTGTGAGTGGCGTCCAGGGCGGCACCTTCGTTACACGTCATAGCTTAGAGGAAGACTTTATCAATACGGGCAGTGGAGATCTGCGAACAACTTTCATAGGACACGGAACGTTGATGTTTGTGTTTGACGGCAAGGTTATCCACGTTGATCCGGTGAACAGGGAGGCCGATTACTCTACTTTACCCAAGGCGGACCTCATACTGGTAACTCATGAACACGGCGATCATCTCGATACAAAGGCTATTGGTAAAATTAGAAGGCCGGAAACCAAGGTGGTCTTGACTCAAGCTTGCGCCGAAAGAATGGACGGGGGAGTTGTCATGCGAAACGGAGACGTTAAGACTGTTGCCGGGTTAAAGATCGAGGCTGTTCCGGCGTACAACATTGTTCACAAACGATCCGGCGGCCAGCCGTTCCATCCAAAGGGTCGAGGCAACGGCTACGTGATAGCATTTGGTGATAAGAGAGTCTACGTGGCGGGCGATACGGAAAACACACCGGAAATGAAGGAGCTCAAAGATATCGACGTTGCCTTTCTGCCGATGAATCTGCCGTACACGATGACGCCCGAAATGGCGGCCGATGCGGCACGAGCGTTCAAGCCGAAGATTCTGTATCCCTACCATTACGGCCAAACCGATCCGAGCAGGCTGGTCGATCTGCTCGGGGATTCCAGGGAAATAGAAGTTCGGATCCGCAAAATGAGATAGAATTTAATTGTTTATCTTTGATTATTTGTAACCGTTCACAGGTAAAAAACGCTGTTAATCAGGCAAGAATACAGCTTTTATCAAGTTGTCACTTGGAAAAAGTTGGTGACATTAGATCAAAATCCTATTTCTAAGCGAATAACGGCTCTTTTTCCCGTGAACGGTTACAGTGTTATCTTGTTTTCGGCCTTGACCATCGCTGCGTGGTACCATGCACCATCGTCGTATGTAGTGGTCGTGAAGATATTTGTACCTCCGCCTGTTCCCAGGGGGTATCTGTGCAAATAGCGGAGTGTACCGTCGGCTTGCAGTTCAAGGAGTATGCCGTGTTGTACTCCTTTGGCGTATGCCGATATGATGTCTCGCTGCCCTGAGCCGTTGTCGACGCGGAACCACAAGGTCATGGTATAGACCGGAAGGTTGAAATGTCCGTCGATGAATACGTAATCATCGACGCCGTCGAAGACAAGTACGCCTCTGTGATCGCCGTCGGAGCCCCACGTCGGTCCGCCAAAAAATGTACCCTCGACGCTTTTGCCGCTGAGGTCTTTGGCGACGTTGCCGGCCCCTTCGTCGAAAGTCCACCAGCCCACGAGAGACGGATCAATACTCTGAGCCGGGCCTGCCCCGACAATTCCCAGCGCCAAAACAAATGAAATCCAGTAAACCGATTTGCCGCACATAATATTCCTCCTTCAATAGTAGATGAGTGAGTTTGGTTAAATGACCGGTAACGGTCTCTACACTAAGATTACCATAGTTCTCCAAAGATAGTTACCCCTGTACTTATACCAGATTGCCCACATTCTCGTCAAGCAGAATATTCGGACTACTCGCGGGCAGTTTTTCTCAAAGAATTGCGTAAAACGCCATATTTTGCAAAGAATTTTCACAACATTCTCCGATGGTTGCAATAAAACAGGCCTTGCTATGCGTCTGTGATTGTACTAACGCAATGAGAATGCTAAAAACGGCCATGCTAAAGGGGTGGAAAATGTTTAGGAGTATTATTATTCAACTCAGAGCTGCCGTCGCTTTAATAGCGGCTGAAAATCTGAAAGCCCTTCGCGTTCTCATCAAAAACATCGGAGAGTCTTTCACCAAGTCATTCCACGCAGACAGAACGCAGCAGTAATTCGGCCTCTGGTTCAAGAATAACCGGGCGCGCCACACCAACCGAATTAGTGCCGAGGATTTTTTCGCTTGAAAATCCACTCTCTATTCTCGATAATCAGCCACAAAGACACGAAGACACTAACATTATTTATCTGTTATTTCTTTGTGCCCTGGTGTCTTTGTGGCTCTTGTTTCATCGAGAATCTGAAATCTGGAATCGAGAAATGGCTGTTTTGAACGTCAATATAGATCATGTGGCCACTGTCAGGCAGGCCCGGCTTACGGATGAGCCGGATCCGGTCTGGGCGGCGGTGCAGTGCGAGCTGGCCGGCGCCAACGGGATAACGGTGCATTTGCGCCAGGACAGGCGGCATATCAGCGACCGGGATGTCCGCCTGCTCAAGGAAACCGTTGCGTGCAAGCTGAACCTGGAGATGTGCATGGCCGAGCCGATCGTACGGATCGCCGAGAAGATCAAACCGGACCAGGTAACGTTAGTGCCGGAAAAAAGGGCCGAGCTGACCACCGAGGGCGGCTTGGACTGCGCCAAACACAAGAGACGTCTGGCACAGATAGTTAAGCGAATGCACAGCAAACGCATACTCGTGAGCACCTTCATCGCGCCGGACAGCGACCAAATCATCGCCTCGGCACAGACCAACTGTGACGCGGTGGAATTGCACACCGGTATGTATGCGAACGCGCGAGGAGAAAAATCCGCCGCTAAGAGGCTGGTCGAGCTTGCGGCGGGCAAAGACCTGGCGGCTGAGAATAAGCTGATTGTCCACGCCGGCCATGGGCTTACTTACCGCAATATCGCCGGGGTGGCGCGGATCGACGGTCTGTCCGAGTTCAACATAGGTCATAGTATCGTAGCCAGGGCGGTGTTCGTCGGCATGGAGCGGGCGACCGCCGAGATGATAGAATTGATAGATAAATCAGGAAATTAGGTTATCAGGTAATCGGAATATCAGGAAGTGGTTGTCAGGGAATCAGGTTATCAGGAAACGTAGGCTCCTGACACACTGATATCCCGATATCCTTCACCCTGATGTCCTGATAATCTGATCCCCTTGAAGGAGATTGACGATGTTTACAGGGGCAATGGTGGCGCTGATAACGCCTTTTCAGGATGGAGAAATCGATTTTGAGACCTTCGACGAACTAATAGATTTGCAGTTGGAAGGCGAAATCGATGGAATCGTCCCGGTCGGCACGACGGGCGAGTCCTGTACTTTGAGCCATGACGAGCAGAAGAAGGTTATGGCCAGAGTTGTCGACGTCGTTGCCGGACAGACGCCGGTGATAGTCGGCGCCGGCTCCAACAGCACTGCCGAGGCAATCGAACTGACGACATTCGCCAAGAAGACCGGAGCGGATGCCACCTTGCAGGTTACGCCGTACTATAACAAGCCGACCCAGACGGGCTTTTACGAGCATTTCAAGGAGATAGCCGAGGCGGTCGATCTGCCTGTGGTGCTTTACAACATCCCGGGCCGCTGCGGAGCCGGCATGACGCCGGAGACGATCGCGCGGCTGGCAGAGATCGAAAACATCGTAGCCGTCAAAGAGGCAACCGGCAGCTTGGACCAGGCAAGTGAAATAGCTCAGCGCTGTGACATAACGATTGTCTCAGGTGATGATTCACTAACGCTTCCTCTGGCCTCAATCGGCGCCAAGGGAGTCATCAGCGTCGTGGCCAATATTGTACCGGCGGATGTTAAGGCCATGACGGACCTGATTCTCGAGGGCGATCTGGTTTCCGCCCGGCAATGGCATAAGAAACTCTTTGTGTTGTGTAAGAGCATGTTGACGCTGGCAACCAATCCGATACCGATCAAGGCTGCGCTGTCAATGCTGAATATGGCGCCGGAGGAATTGCGTCTGCCAATGACGCCTTTGGAAAAAGAGAAGAGAGTTACGCTCAGGCAGACACTACAGGAATACGGCCTTCTCAGTGGATAATATTATTCGGATACCGTCAAGAAGTGCAAGAAGTGCCGTTCGAATTAAGGGGCGAGGAAAAAGTCGGTCGTACAGGAGGGGGTTTCGTAACCGCGATACACGTCAGTATTTCTCAGAGTGAAAATGTCGTCGGTTGAGAAGTGGTCGATGAAGCGTTTCTCCATAAATTCCACGTGACCGTCGCCGAACAGAACATTCTGTCCTTTGCGTTTATGATTAATACTGTTGATCGTCAGCAGCCTTTTATTCAGTTGCAACTCGAAAGGCTTGCCGTAATCATCGGGCAGGTTTTCGAACAGGGGACTCAGGTCCGCCAGAAGTACCTTGCGGCAATGTAACTCGCCGCTACTGCTTTTGCGGCAGTTGATCTGGAAACTGTACGTGATATATCTTCTGTCGGGAAAATCTCTCAGGGTTTCTATTTGTGCGGATGTGAGTTTCTTCGGGCTTTTACCACAGGCCGGACAAACAAGAGAATCGGAATCGATGTATCCGTTTTTGACTAAGAGAAAGACTCGGCGTGTATTGGATTGATTTTCTTTGCCCTGATATCCGATCTTATACCAGGGTGCGCCGGCCTGCATCGCAACCGCCGGTTGTCTGCCGTCGTGGTCGGCCATATAGTTGCTCAGGCCGCTGAAGAATCCGCTTTGTTGTAGTTGGCACCGCTGCTTGAGATAATCGTATCGCATGTAACTGAACGTTGTGAACAGAACACTTCCGGCAATAATAAAGACCGCGGCCGTAGCTAACTTTCTCACCGTGCCGAACCAGCTCCAGTGCGCGGTCTCAGGAGTACGGTTTTGTTCGTCTGCGATTAATTCCTGCAGGCGCTCAGTGCTCGATCGGGCAACGTCGTTTACTCGCAAAACAGTCCGCTCGACCAACTCGTCCGGACACAACTCCTTCTCGGTACTTTCGAGCGGATGGAGAGTGGATTTGAGATTTGAGTAAATTTGATTGGCTTGTTGGTTTGAGGAGACGAGTGAACGGGCTTCAACAGATTTTTCGGGATCAGCCAATCCCATGCAATAGTCGAAAATCAACTCTTTCTGCTGTTCGTTTAACCGCGTCATTTGCTTTCTTTGCTCCCAACTGATGCTTTCCAATCTTTCGCAAACCGGCCCACAGCGGTATGTAGTCTGCTCTTTACCGTACCAATAGGTATACTGAGTACTTCGGCCATTTGTTTGTAAGAAAATTTTTGGAAATATGCCAAAAGCAGAATTTCCCTCAGATTATCGGGCATATCGTTTATAATTTTCCCGACCCGCGAGGCAGTCTCCTGCTGTTCGAGTTCTTCGTAAGGCAGTGTGCTGTCGGAAGTTACGGTATTGAGCATATCGTTGAACGACAGTTCCTCAGAATCGCCCATTGTGCCGATCGGAACCGCCGAGGTGCGCTGCCATTTTCGCAGGGCATCCTTGGCCTTGTTGGCAGCGATTGTGAAAAGCCACGGGCGAAGAGGTCGCCTCTTGTCGAAACTGTCCCGGCTCGTGTACAACTGTAGAAACGTCTCCTGAAAGACGTCCTCGACGATGTCACGGCGATTCAGGAACTGGCGTAAAAAGGCATAAAGGCTGTTCTTATAGCGATCTACGATTATACGGAACGCGGCTTCGTCACCGTCGCCGTAGCGGGTGAGAAGTTCCGCGTCCGTCAAGTCTTCCAGATTGTAATCCATACACAACCTTTCAAGTGACCACAGGGTAGGTCAGTATAATATGCAATTGTCTCACTGACAAGTATTTAAACTCCGATAAACATTTTGGGCAACTTCATTGCAAAGTTGCGGCGGGTTTCATCTCGGGCATTGACGGCATACGCCGGACTCAATAGAATGCCTGTTTTTCCGGCAGGGTCGGCGGCTCGGGTCCTGCGGCGGCGAATTCCGAGAATTGAAAGTCAGCGATTGAGGTTTCTATGACAAGAATTAATGAAAATTATCTGAAGTTGCAGGCGGGATACCTGTTTCCCGAGATAGGGCGAAGGAAAAGAGCGTTTCAAGAGGGCAATCCGGATGCCCGGATTATCAGCATGGGTATCGGAGACGTTACACAACCCCTGGCGCCGGCCGTTGTCGAGGCGATGAAAGCGGCGGCGGCGGAGATGGGCCGACCGGAAGGCGTCAAAGGCTATGACGACGGCGGCGTGGGATATGATTTCCTGAGACAGGCCATTTGCGACAACGACTACAAAGCCCGCGGCGTTGATATCAGCGTAGATGATATATTCATAAGCGACGGAGCAAAATGCGACACCGGCAACTTTCAGGAAGTCTTCGGGCTCGACAACGTAGTCGCCGTCTCCGATCCGGTCTATCCGGTATACGTAGATACGAACGTTATGGCCGGCAGGACCGGCGGGCCGGCGGAGCAGGGAAGGTACGAAGGAATCGTATATATGCCCTGTTCCCAAGAGAATGATTTCGTAGCCGAGCCGCCTGATGAAGCGGTTGATTTGGTTTATCTTTGTTATCCGAACAATCCTACCGGTGCCGTGGCGACAAAAGCGCAGCTTGCCGAATGGGTTGAATATGCCCGGGAGAACAAAGCGATCATTCTTTTCGACGCAGCATACGAGGCGTTCATCTCCGATCCGGAAATCCCGCACTCTATATATGAGATCGAAGGGGCGAAAGACGTAGCGGTGGAATTTAGAAGCTTCTCAAAAACGGCGGGCTTCACCGGCGTCCGATGCGCGTTCACAGTAGTGCCCGCTCAGTTGAAAGCTGAGACCGGGGCCGGCGAAGAAATAGAGGTGGCCCCGATTTGGAAGAGGCGCCATTGCACCAAGTTCAACGGCGTCTCGTATGTTACACAGGCCGGTGCCGCCGCGGTTTACTCCGAACAAGGCAAAAAACAGGTCAAAGACACTCTCAATCTCTACATGGACAATGCCACGCTGATTCGCGAGACCCTGAGTCAAATCGGCTACCCCGTCCACGGGGGCGTCAACGCTCCATACCTCTGGGTCAAAACTCCCGACGGCGTGAGTTCCTGGGAATTTTTCGATACTCTGCTCACTAAGGCTCACGTGGTGAGCACACCCGGCGCGGGTTTCGGCTCAGCCGGAGAAGGCTACCTCCGCCTGACAGCATTTGCCAAGCCGGAAAATGTCGAAGAGGCTTTAAGTCGCATCAAATCTATATCCTGATGACGGAAACAACGGCATATATCGGTCTGGGTGCAAACCTGGACGACAGAAAAAGCAATATAGATCGCGCCCTTGAGATGCTCGATCAAAACGAATCGATCAAAGTCGAACGTACGAGCGGGATCATAGAGACCGAAGCACTCGGATATGAAGACCAGCCCCGGTATTTAAACGCAGTTGCCGAGGTTAAAACGATTCTCAACGCCAAAGATTTGTTCGGCGTGATGTCCGGCATCGAGACATCTCTTGGCAGAGTCAGGCAGGCGAAGTGGTCGTCCAGGACAATCGATCTGGACCTGCTGTTGTTCGGGGACCGGATCATCGAAAGCCCGGAACTTACCGTTCCGCATTCCCAAATGCATCTGCGCTCCTTCGTGCTCACGGGTCTCTCTCAGATAGCAGGGGATGTGATCCACCCGGTACTCAAAGTGTCAGTCGCTGAATTGGCCGGAAGGCTGAATGGCCGGAGTTTTGGACTCGATCCGCAATCGCCGCAATTAGTCAGTATCGCCGGCAATGTAGGAGCAGGGAAAACCACTCTCGCGAAGAAGCTCGCTCGGGTATTGCATTGCGAAGTACTGTTCGAGCCTTATGATAAGAATCCGTACCTGCCGGAAGTCTACGCTGGCAAGAGTGAAGTAGCCCTCGACTGTCAGTTATTTTTTCTCACCGCAAGAGCTGAACAGTTAAGACCCCAAGCTCTGGGAAATGGACAACTCCGGCTCAGTGATTATGTTTTTGATAAAGAGCTTATCTATGCCGGAAGGTTGTTGGATGCGAGTCAATTCTCACTGTACGAGGAAGTGTACCATCCGTTTGCGGCGAAAGTCGCACCTCCCCTGCTGGTAATTTATATGTGTGACTCGCCCAGGAATTGCCTCCGGCGAATCCACAATAGAAACCGCCCGTACGAGCAGAAGATAGAGTTGTCGTACCTCGAAGCCTTACACGATGGTTACCGGCGTTTGTTCGCGGACTGGAAAACGTGTCCTGTAATCCGCGTGCCGAAATGCGAGCAACTCGATGTTGACAGCCTCGCAAATCAGATACGATACTATACGGTTAATTCGTAGTACGCGATCCAGTCGAGTTGTCATCCCTGCGAAGGCAGGGATCCAAAAACTCATGGGCTTAAGAAACTATCTCAAAACTACGACGAGACTCGTCATTGCGAGCAGCGCAGCGACGAAGCAATGACATTCGCCGTTTTGGGATAGTTGCTAAGTGGATTCCCGGCTTCGCGGGAATGACAAGCCCGAAGGAGAATCCGAAATGAAAGTGGCGAAAACAATCGAATCTGTTCGAAACCTTGTGGCGGGAGCGAAAGCAAATAGTGGAAGAACCGGGCTCGTGCCGACGATGGGTGCGCTCCACGTGGGGCACATCTCCCTGATCGAGGCGGCGACGAAGGATTGCGATTTTGTTGTGGTCAGCATTTTCGTCAATCCCACGCAGTTCGGCCCCGCAGAGGATCTGGAGAGCTACCCCCGGCCGTTCGAGGCCGACCTTGAGATTTGCCGTAAAGCGGGAGTCGATGTAGTCTTCGCTCCCACACCCGAAGAAATGTATCCGGCCGAAAATCTTACCTGGGTAACCGTTGAAAAGCTGACTTCCGGCCTCTGCGGCAGGGGCAGGCCAACGCATTTTCGCGGGGTGACCACGGTTTGCACGAAACTGTTCAACATCGTCGGGCCGGACGCGGCGTATTTCGGACAGAAAGATGCTCAGCAGGCGATAGTCATCAAACGAATGGTCGCCGATCTGAACATGCCGCTGGAGATTGTTGTCTGCCCGACCGTCCGCGAGCCGAGCGGTCTGGCCGTCAGCAGCAGAAATCAATACCTCAGCGAACAACAGAAGGCAGATGCAACGTATATTTACAGGTCCCTTCAGCGATGCCGTCAAATGATCGAGGCGGGGGAGAAGGATGCCCGACAAATTGTTGCCGGGATGGAAAAGATACTCCAACGTATCCCTGCGGCCCAGGTTGAATATGTGAACATTGTTGATGCCGAGACGCTTGAGGACCTCGAACGTACTACCGGCAAAGTCCTCGCCGCGACAGCAGTCAAAGTAGGCCCGGCCCGGCTGATCGACAATATTATCGTGGACGCCGGCGAGTAGGTTTGTAAAATAAGGTTATGCCGAGGTTTACTCAGCCGAAACGGGCTAATGTGAAGATACAAAATGTGATAGGAGCCATATCATGGCTTTGAACAACAAGGTTTTATCGCTTTCGGAAATTGAAGAACAGTTTGATTCGGAATGGGTGCTTATTGAAAATCCTGAAACCGACGAGAATTTGAACGTTAAGCAGGGCAAAGTGTTGTGGCACAGCAAGAATAGAGATGAAGTATATCGAAAGGCAAGAGAGATACATCCCGGTCATTCCGCCATTTTGTTCATCGGCCAATTACCTGATGATGCCGCAATCATACTATGATAGAAGTAGCAGGAAGAACCATAGAGAATTTCCCGATGCTGTGTCATACGCTCCCTCCCAGCGCGATGGTAGATGGTTTGCTGGGGCTTGATTTCTTTCGAGGTAGACGTTTGATTTTGGATTTTGATATGGGATTCGTTGATTTTTGAGAAGATCGTCCTTTATGTTTGTAAAGATTCTGAAAAGTAAATTGCATCGCGCAAGGGTCACGGAGACCAGGATTCACTATCCCGGCAGTATCGGGATAGACTCTGAGTTGATGGAAGCGGCGGGCATTTTACCTTACGAACTGGTTTTGATAGCGGATTTAGATAATGGTAACCGTCTGGAAACGTATGTCGTCCCGGCCGAAGCAGGATCGGGAGAAATTTCAATACTCGGAGCTGCGGCACAGTTGATCGAAGTCGGGGATATCGTGATTATTATGAGCTTCGCCTATCTAACACCTGAAGAGGCGAGAGATTTCAAGCCGAAGGTCGTCGTGCTCGACGAGAAAAACAACATTACGGGATAACCCCGGCGAGCTTAGTACGCAAATATTGATCGGCTGCTGCTGAGCCCGGGAATCGGAAATCGGAAGCGCTATATGTATCCTGAACTTTTCGAGATACCATTTATTGACCTGTCGGTTAAGAGCTACGGCTTTATGATGGTCGTGGGTTTTCTCGCGGCCGTTACGGTGATAAGACGCCTCAGCGCCAAGATCACGCCGGACCCGCAAATGATAACCAACGCCGCCCTCTATTCGCTGATAGGCGGCGTGATAGGGGCGCGCATCTTTTTTGTAATTCACTATTGGGAATTGTTCGCCAAACGCCCGATCGAGATCTTTTATATATGGCAGGGCGGTCTGGAACTTCTTGGCGGCGTTGTACTGGCTATTGCGGTTATCATCTTCTATCTTATCTATCACAAGCTGCCCGTCCGCAAGTACCTCGACATTCTCGCAATCGGGCTGATGCTGGCGCTAGTGTTCGGGCGGATCGGCTGCTTTCTCAACGGCTGTTGTTACGGCAAGCCGACCGACCTGCCCTGGGGGGTGCATTTTCCATACCACTCTTTTGCCTATCTCAGCCAGACTCAGCCCGACCCCGAGCGAAATCGTCCTGAGCCGCAGTTGGAATTGCCGGAGGAATATTTCGGCTATGAAGACCAAGAGGGCAATTTCTACACCGGTCTAAAGCCCTGGAGCTATTTGACCGAGGAGCAGAAGATCCAGGTTACGCGAGGCGAATACCGCTGCCTGGCCGTCCATCCCACCCAACTGTATTCGTCGGCGATGGCGGCTTTGTGGTGCGCGATATTGTATCTTTTCTGGAGAAGGTCCCGGAAAGCCGAGCGTTCCGCCGGTTCGGCCGGGCTGCTTACCAGGCCGGGCTCTGTTTTTGCCCTGATGCTCGTTTTTTACGGTATTTCCAGGTTCTCCGTAGAGTTCCTGCGCGACGACAATCCGTACGAATTCGCCGGGCTGACCATATCGCAATTACTCGGCCTCGGCATGATCTTGCTGGGAACTGCGCTTGCGGCTGTTTTTCACGTAATGAAAGCCGGCCGGCGAAGCAGTTGACGTCCGGCACCAGAATATTAGCACATGTTCGTCAGTTGCGTTTGTAAGTCCTTGTAAAATAAGGACTCGATTT